>NZ_JBFBBT010000003.1:456417-810579 GCF_040682815.1 Amycolatopsis sp. NPDC051102 | reverse complement strand
CAGCGTTCGACTTGCATGTGTTAAGCACGCCGCCAGCGTTCGTCCTGAGCCAGGATCAAACTCTCCAACAATGAACAGTTTAATCGAGGCAAATTAATGCTCTCAAAGGAACCTCACACGAGGTTCAATACATAAGCTCTACTGGCTTAGTTCACTAGCACACTGTTGAGTTCTCAAGCAACACACCCCGAATTCGCCGCGATCAAGCGGCTCGCTCGAAGCGAGTCGTTCCTAGCAGTTTTTGGTGGGACACCCACTCAATCGCGATCTGCGAGAGCTTGGTTCGTGTCCCGGTGGCCACCCGGTTTCCCTGGCGACTTGGAGAACTTTACACCCCCTCCAGGTGGCCGAAACAGGGGGGTACCTTAACCGCGTTTCCGCAGGTCAAGCCCCTGTTCCGGGCCGCCGGAGCCGGTCAGCCGCCGAGCGCGACGCCGGCGACGTTCCGCTTGCCCTTGCGGACGACGAGCCACTTGCCGTGGAGGGCGTCCTCGCGCGACGGCGTCCACTCCTCGTCGGCGATCTTCACGTTGTTGACGTACGCGCCGCCCTCCTTGAGGGTGCGGCGCGCGGCGCCCTTGCTGTCCACCAGCCCCCCGGCGAGCAGCAGGTCGACGATCGTCGGCCCGGCCCCCGGGTCGACCTTGCCGTTCGGCACCTCGGCCATCGCCGCGTCGAGGGTGCGTTCGTCCAGGTCACGGAGCTCTCCGCGGCCGAACAGCGCCTGGCTGGCGTTGATCACCTGCCGGGTCTGCTCCTCACCGTGCACCAGCGTGGTGAACTCCTCCGCCAGCCGCTTCTGCGCGGCCCGCAGCTGCGGGCGCTGCTCGGTGTCCTCCGCCAGCGCGGCGATCTCCTCCTGGTCGAGGAACGAGAACATCCGCAGGTAGCGGACGACGTCGGCGTCACCCACGTTGACGAAGTACTGGTACCAGGCGTACGGCGAGGTCATCTCCGGATCGAGCCAGAGGTTCCCGCCGCCGGTGGACTTGCCGAACTTGCGCCCCTCGGCGTCGGTGACCAGCGGCGCCGTCAGCGCATGCACGGCCGCGCCCTCGGTCCGGCGGATCAGGTCGACCCCGCCGATGAGGTTGCCCCACTGGTCGGACCCGCCGACCTGCAGCTTGCACCCGTACTGCCGGTAGAGCTGCTGGTAGTCCTGCGACTGCAGGAGCAGGTAGCTGAACTCGGTGTACGACATCCCGTCGCCCTCGAGCCGCCGCTTCACCGTCTCCCGGTTGAGCATGACGTTGATCGAGAAGTGCTTCCCGACGTCGCGCAGGAACTCCAGGGACGTCTGCTGCCCGGTCCAGTTGAGGTTGTTCTCGACGATCGCGCCGGTCGGCGAGTCGTCGAAGTCGACGAACCGCTCCAGCTGGCCACGGATGCGGCCGGCCCACTCGGCGACGACGTCGAGCGTGTTCAGCGTGCGCTCCCCCGTGTCACGCGGGTCGCCGATCATCCCGGTCGCGCCGCCGGCCAGCACGATCGGCCGGTGCCCGGCGCGCTGGAAGCGCCTGAGCATGAGCAGCGGGACCAGGTTGCCGGCGTGCAGGCTGGGCGCGGTCGGGTCGAACCCGCAATAGAGCGTCACGGGACCCTGGTCGAGCTCGCGCCGGAGGGCGTCGATGTCGGTGGACTGCGCGATCAGGCCGCGCCAGGACAGCTCGTCGAGGATGTGTTCGCTCACGCCTGTAGATCCTCCCGCACCAGGTCAACCGACTAACTGGCGGGTCGGACCCGCCGCTTCCCGCCGCGGCGGTAGGTCGACACGGCCGGGGACGCGCCGTCCCAGAACCGCCAGGGTGTGTCCATCGCCATCGCGACGCCGACGCGCGGGCCGGAGCGGATCCGCTCCGCCGGCACGCGCTCGCCGGCGTACAGCCGGACCGGGGACGCCGGGTCGGTCAGGTCGACGCCGTTCTCCTGCCGGTCGATGCGCAGCACCGACGTCAGGATGGCCGGGCCCTTCGCGAGCTCGCCGGTCCCCCGCGCGTTCGGCCGCCGTTTGCGGACGACGTCGAGGCCGGTGACGACCTCGCCCGCCCGCAGGAGCACCGCGCCGGCGACGCCGTCGGTCGAGCCGACGATGTTCGCGCAGAAGTGCATCCCGTAGACGAAGTAGACGTACAGGTGCCCGGCCGGCCCCCACATGACGGCGTTGCGCGGGGTCCGGCCCCGGTAGCAGTGCGACGCCGGATCGTCCTCGCCGCGGTAGGCCTCGACCTCGACCAGCCGGACGCCGACGGTGCCGTCGGGACCGTCGGCCTCCAGGACCGAGCCGAGCAGCAGGTGGGCCAGGTCGACCGGGTCGAGCGCGAGTTCGTCGCGGGTGAACAACCGGCCTGCGTCGCCGCTCAAACGTGGTCCTCTCTCCGGCTGCCTGGCGCGTCCACCCTAACCCTTGAGCGATCGCTCAAACTCCCCTACAGTCTGTTTGAGCAGTCGCTCAAACTCTGAGGGGAGCCGGAGATGCGACCGAAGGCGCTCTATGTCGAGACCCTGATCCGCACGGACCTCGACACGCTGTGGCGGCACACCCAGGATCCGATCCTGCACCGGCGCTGGGATCTGCGCTTCGCCGAGATCAGCCCGCTCGACGAGCCCGAAGGCCACTTCAGGTACGCCTCGCGGTTCCTCGGGATCACCGTCGGCGGGATCGGGGTGAGCGTGGCGTCGCGGGACTGGCCGGACGGCTCGCGCACGTCGGTGCTGCGGTTCGCCTCCGCCGACCCGCTGTCGCTGATCAGCGCGGGGGCGGGCTTCTGGCGCTACACGCCGGTGCCCGGCGGCGTCCGGTTCGTCACCGGCTTCGACTACGGCACCCGCTGGGGCCGCTTCGGGCGGCTGGCCGACCGGGTGTTCCGGCCGGTGTTCGGCTGGATGACAGCGTGGTCGTTCGACCGGCTGCGGCTCTGGCTGGAGACCGGCGTCGCGCCGGAGGACCAGCCGCTGACCGCGCCTTCGGCCGCCCGCTGCGGCCGGACGCGGCCCCGTGACCAGGCAGCCGCCGGAGCGGCGTCGTGACCGGCGTCTTCGAGCGCGCGCTCGGCGCGGACTTCGCGAACCTGCACCCGAAGGTGCGGGAGCGGCTCGCGCTTTCCGGCGGCCGCGGGATGATCGGCCACGGCGTGATGGACCGCATCTGGCGTGGCCGGCACTTCACGCTGCCGTTCCTGTGGCTGGGATCGGCGCGGCACATCCTGTTCCCCGACTGCGGCCGGAACGTGCCGTTCACCATCGAGAACTACCCGTACGTGGACGGGCACGGCCGCGAAACGCTGTCGTTCGTGCGGACCTTCGAATTCCCGAGACGGCGAAGACGCTTCGACGCCCAGATGGTGTACAGCCCCGGCCGCGGGCTCGTCGACTACCTGGGGACGCACCAGCACCTGGCGGTGGACCTGGCCGTGACGGCCCGGCCGGACGGCGGGTTCCGGATCCGCTCCGGCGAGTTCCGGCTCCAGGAAGGACCGCTGCGAACGCGTCTGCCGCGGGTACTCACCGGGACCGCCACGGTCGACGAGTGGTTCGACCCGGTCGCCGGGCTGTTCCGGATCGAGGTCGCCGTGGTCAACCCGCGTTTCGGGCCGGTGTTCGGGTACGAGGGCAGCTTCGCCGCGACGTACGTCGACGTCGGCGGTGGGGTGAGCGGGGCGGTGAAGCCGCTTCGTGAGAAGGTCATGGACTGATGGGCACCGGCCGGAACTCCAGTTCGCAGGACACGAAGCAGCGGCTCGTGGACGGCGTGCTGGAAGTCGTCCGGCAGCAGGGCATCACCGCCGTCTCCGCTCGCTCGGTCGCCAGTGCCGCGGGCGCCAACCAGGCGCTGGTCTTCTACCACTTCGGCAGCGTCGAGGAGCTCATCGCGCAGGCGTGCATCTCCGCCACGGAGGCCCGCGTCGCCCTCTACCGCGACCGCTTCGCCGCCGTGGCCACGGTCGGCGAGCTGCTGGCGCTCGGCCGGGAAATCCGCATCGCGGAACGCGCGGAAGGCAACCTGGCCCTGCTGGCCCAGACGCTCGCCGGCGCACAGGGCAGCGAACGGCTCGCCGAGGCGACCCGCGAGGGCCTCGACAAATGGATCACCGAGGTTCGCACGGCACTCGAGCGCGTGCTCCAGGGGTCGCCGCTGGCCGAGCTCGCGGACCCCGACGGGCTGGCCCACGCCGTGTCCACCGGCTTCCTCGGGCTGACGCTGTTCGACACCGTCGACCCCGAAGGCGCCGAGCAGGCCGTGGCCGCGCTGGAGCAGCTGGCCGTGCTCGTCGACGTCCTGGACGGGCTCGGCCCGGTGGCCACGCGGGCCGTCCGGGCCAAGCTCCGCAAGTCCCTCAGTTGAGCCACTGGCGCGCCGCGGTGACGCGCTCCTCCAGCCGGGCGCGCTGTTCGGCCACGCGGACGGGCGCCGTGCCACCCCGCGCGTCACGGGACTTCACCGAACCTTCGACGGTGAGTACTTCGCGCACCGCGGGCGTCAGCGCCGGATTGATCTTTTCGAACTCCTCGTCGGTCAGCTCGTCCAGGCCGACGCCGCGGGCCTCGGCGACCCGGACGCTCTCGCCCGCCGCTTCGTGCGCGACGCGGAACGGGACGCCCTGGCGCACCAGCCACTCGGCGACGTCGGTGGCCAGGGTGAAGCCGGCCGGGGCCAGCTCCGCGAGCCGGTCGGTGTGGAAGGTGAGCGTTTCGAGCATGCCGGCGATCGCCGGGAACAGGAGCTCGAGCTGCTCGACCGAGTCGAACACCGGCTCCTTGTCCTCCTGCAGGTCGCGGTTGTAGGCCAGCGGCTGCGCCTTGAGGGTGGCCAGCAGGCCGGTGAGGTTGCCGATCAGCCGGCCCGCCTTGCCGCGCGTCAGCTCCGCGACGTCCGGGTTCTTCTTCTGCGGCATGATCGAGCTGCCGGTCGCCCAGGCGTCGTCCAGCGTCACGTAGCCGAACTCGGCGGTGTTCCAGATGATCACCTCTTCGGCGATCCGGGACAGGTTCACCGCGAGCATCGCGACGGCGAAGGCGAACTCGGCGACGAAGTCGCGCGAAGCGGTGCCGTCGATGGAGTTCTCGACGCTGGTGGCGAAGCCGAGCTCCTCGGCGACGGCCTCGGGGTCGAGGCCCAGCGACGAGCCGGCGAGCGCGCCCGAGCCGTACGGCGACTCGGCCGTGCGGGCGTCCCAGTCCTGCAGGCGCGAGACGTCCCGCAGCAGCGCCTGGCCGTGCGCCATCAGGTGGTGGGCGAGCAGCACCGGCTGGGCGTGCTGCAGGTGCGTGCGGCCGGGCAGGATGGCGTCCGGGTGCCGCTTGGCCTGCGACACGAGCGCGTCGATGACTTCCAGGGTGCCCGCGACGACCCGGCGGGCGGCGTCGCGCAGCCACATCCGGAACAGCGTTGCCACCTGGTCGTTGCGCGAGCGGCCGGCACGCAGCTTGCCGCCGAGCTCGGCGCCGGCGCGCTCGATCAGGCCGCGTTCGAGGGCCGTGTGCACGTCTTCGTCGGCGATCGTCGGGGTGAACTCCCCCGAGGCGACGTCCTGGGCGAGCGTGTCCAGCGCGGCCAGCATGCCGGTCAGCTCGTCGTCGGTGAGCAGGCCCGCCTTGCGCAGCACGCGAGCGTGCGCGCGCGACCCGGCGATGTCGTAGGGCGCCAGGCGCCAGTCGAAGTGCGTCGACGCGCTCAGCGCGGCCATGGCCTCCGCCGGACCGCTGGCGAACCGGCCGCCCCACAGCTGCACCGGCTGCTCGTTCCCGCTCACTGTTCTCGGTTCTCCTCGGTGTGGTCGTTCGATGTCAGGCGACGGTGATCCGGCCGTCGTACAGGACCAGGCGGACTTCGCCCGAAACGGTGCCGGTCAGCCTGGCGCATCCGCGGCCGGCCCGCCGTTCGAGCGCGGCGCACGCGGCGCCGCGCTCGATTCTCTGCGCTTCGCCGCGCGCACTCAGCATCCGGCGTGCTTCGGCGACGGAGACGGTCTCGCCGTCGATCGCCACCGGCACCCCGCCGTCGTAGGTGACGACGACCTCGTCCGGCGCCAGGAACTCCCCTTCGGCCGGGAAGATGTCGCCGATCGCGGTCATGGTGATCCTTCGTCCGCCGATCGCTGGGCCAGGGAGGCGAACCGCTCGGCGAGGTCCTTGCCCGTCAGGGGCTCGCGCGCGATGACGGCGACCGTGTCGTCGCCGGCGATCGAGCCGACGACCTCTTCCAGGGCCGCCCGGTCGATCGCGCTGGCCAGGAACTGCGCCGCGCCCGGCGGCGTCCGCAGCACGGTCAGGTTGCCCGACGAGTCCGCCGAGACCATCAGTTCCGCGAGCAGCCGGGAGAGCCGTGACGTGCCGCCCTGCACCCCGCGCACCGGGCTGCCGTCCTCCGGGATCACGTAGACCGGCGCACCCGAGTCCGGCCCGCGCAGCTTGACCGCGCCCAGCTCGTCGAGGTCGCGCGACAGCGTCGCCTGGGTGACCTCGATGCCTTCGGCGGCCAGCAGCTTGGCCAGCTCGGTCTGGCTGCGGATGGTCATGCCGGCCACCAGCTCGGTGATCCGGGCCTGCCTGCCCACCCGGCTGCCGGTCATCGCCTGCTCTCCTCGAACAGCCAGACCAGCAGCGCCTTCTGGGCGTGCAGGCGGTTCTCGGCCTCGTCCCAGACCGCGCTGGCCGGGCCGTCGAGCACCTCGTCGGTGATCTCCCAGCCGCGGTGGGCGGGCAGGCAGTGCAGCACGATCGCGTCGTCGGCGGCCTTCTTCAGCAGCTCGGTGTTGACCTGCAGGGCGCGGAACGGGCCCACCCTGTCGAGCCCGTCGTTCTCCTGGCCCATCGACGTCCAGGTGTCGGTGACGAGCACGTCCGCGCCGTCGACCGCCGCGTACGGGTCGGTGTAGGCGGTGGCGCTGCCGCCGGTCTCGGTCGCGCGCTTCTTCGCGTCCAGCATCACGCCCTGGTCCGGCTGGAAGCCGACCGGCGAAACGACCCGGACGTGCATCCCGGCGGTGACCCCGCCGAGCAGCAGCGAATGCGCCATGTTGTTGGCGCCGTCGCCGAGGTAGACGAGGGTGAGGCCGGCGAGCTTGCCTTTGCGCTCGCGGATCGTCATCAGGTCGGTGAGCACCTGGCACGGGTGGAACTCGTCGGTGAGCGCGTTGACCACCGGGATCGACGCGGCCGAAGCCATCGCGTCGAGGCGCTTCTGCGCGAAGGTGCGCCACACGATGCCGTCGACGTAACGCGACAGAACCCGCGAAGTGTCTTCGATGGTCTCTTCACGGCCGAGCTGCATCGAGCGGCCATCGACGATCACGGGGTGGCCGCCGAGCTGGCTGATGCCGACCTCGAACGAGAACCGCGTCCGCGTCGAGTTCTTCTCGAAGATCGCCGTGATGGACTTCCCGGCGAGGATCTTGTTGCCGAGCGGGTCGGCCTTGAGCTGGTCGGCGAGGTCGAGGATGGCCTTCTGCTCGGCCGGACTGACGTCGTCGTCGCGGAGGAAGTGGCGCAGCATCAGTCGGAGTCCTTCGTGGTGGAGTCGAGCGCGTTCGGGAGTGCCGCCAGGAAGCCGCCGGCCTGCTCGGCGTCGAGCACGAGCGGCGGGGCGAGCCGGACGGTGTCCGGGGCGATCGGGTTGACGAGGTAGCCGGCGGCCTGCGCGGCCTGGGCGACCGCCGCCGAGACGGGCTGCTTCAGGGCGATGCCGAGCAGCAGCCCGGCGCCGCGCACCCCGGCGACGAGCGGGTGGCCGAGCGCCTCGACGCCCGCCGCGATGTCCTTGCCCAGCGTGGCGACGTGGTCGAGGAGGCCGTCGGCGGCGATGGTCTTCAGCACGGCCAGGCCGGCCGCGCAGCAGACCGGGTTGCCGCCGAAGGTGGTGCCGTGCTGGCCCGGCTTGAGCAGGTCGGCCGCTGCGCCGACGCCGATCACCGCGCCCAGCGGCAGGCCGCCGCCGAGGCCCTTGGCCAGCGTGATGACGTCCGGCACGATGCCGGCCTGCTGGTAGCCGAACCAGGTGCCGAGCCGGCCGAGACCGGTCTGCACCTCGTCGAGCACCAGCAGCGTGCCGGTGGCCTTGGTGATCTCGCGGGCGGCCTGCAGGTAGCCGTCCGGCGCCGGGACGACCCCGCCCTCGCCCAGCACCGGTTCCAGGAAGACCGCCGCGGTGTCGGTGTCGACGGCGGCCTTGAGTGCCTCGACGTCCCCGAACGGCACGTGCTCCACGCCGGGCACCAGTGGCTTGAACGGGTCGCGCTTGCCGGGCTGGCCGGTGAGCGTCAGCGCGCCCATGGTCCGGCCGTGGAACGCGCCTTCGGCCGCGACCACCTTGGTGCGCCCGGTCAGCCGGCTGATCTTCAGCGCGGCTTCGTTAGCCTCGGCACCGGAGTTGACGAACAGCACCTTGCCGTGGCCGGTGAGGCCGGCGACGTCCAGCAGTGCCTCGGCGAGCTCGACGGCGACCGGGTTGACGTACAGGTTCGAGGTGTGGCCGAGCTGCTTGATCTGCGCCGTGACGGCTTCGACGACCGCCGGGTGCGCGTGGCCGAGCGCGTTGACGGCGATGCCGCCGACCAGGTCGACGTACTCCCGGCCGTCGGCGTCCCACACCTTCGCGCCCTCGCCGCGGACGAGCGTCAGCTGGGGCGTGCCGTAGTTGTCCATCAGGGCGGACTGCCAGTGCTGCTGGCCATCCACATTGGACTGGAGGTCGGTCACGGGAGCTCCGTTTCGGGGAAGACCATGGTGCCGATGCCGCGCGAGGTGAAGACCTCCAGCAGCACCGAGTGGGCGAGGCGGCCGTCGATCACGTGCGCCCGGCGCACGCCGCCGCGGATGGCGCGCACGCACGCCTCCATCTTCGGGATCATGCCGCTGGCCAGGCCGGGCAGCATCGGCTCGAGGTGGTCGACGCGGATGCGGTCGATCAGCGACGACCGGTCGGGCCAGTTCGCGTACAGCCCTTCGACATCGGTGAGTACCACGAGTTTCTCGGCCCCCAGGGCGGCCGCGAGCGCACCGGCGGCCGTGTCGGCGTTGACGTTGTGCACGACGCCGTCGACGTCCGGGGCGACCGTGGACACCACCGGGATGCGCCCGGCGTTGACGATGTCGAGCACCGCGTCCGGGTTGACCGCGGCGACCTCGCCGACCAGCCCGATGTCGACCGCCTCACCGTCCACAGTGGCCTGTTTGCGTTCGGCGGTGAACAGCCGGGCGTCCTCGCCGGAGATGCCGACCGCGTACGGCCCGTGTGCGTTGATCAGCCCGACGAGTTCCCGGCTGACCTGGCCGACCAGCACCATCCGGACGATGTCCATCGTCTCCGGCGTGGTGACCCGGAGACCGCCCTTGAACTCGCCCTCGACGCCGAGGCGGTTCAGCATCGCGGTGATCTGCGGGCCACCGCCGTGCACGACCACCGGGCGCAGGCCGGCCAGCCGGAGGAACACCATGTCCTCGGCGAAGGCCGCCTTCAGCTCGTCGTCGATCATGGCGTTGCCGCCGTACTTCACCACCACGGTGGCGCCGTGGAAGCGTTGCAGCCAGGGCAGCGCCTCGATGAGCACTCCGGCCTTCTCGGCCGCCGTCGCGAGTCGTTCGTCCGCGGAAATCAGAGCCTCCCGGGTCATGAGGAGTACGCGCTGTTCTCTTCGACGTAACCGTGCGATAGATCCGTGGTGTAGATGGTGGCCGCGCTCGAGCCGACGCCGAGGTCGACGACGATCTCGACGGCCCGGCCGATGAGGTCCGCCTCGGACCGGTCCGAGGCGGGCATGCCCTGGGCGAACAGGGTCACGCCGTTGATGGCGATCGACACCGTCTCCGGGTCGATGCGGGCCGGGACGCGGCCCAGTGCCATGGCGATCCGGCCCCAGTTCGGGTCGGAACCGAACAGCGCCGTCTTGACCAGGTTGTCCTCGGCGATCGTGCGGGCGACCGCGATGGCGTCGGCTTCGGTGGCCGCACCCTGCACGGTGACGTCGACGTCCTTGGTCGCGCCCTCTGAGTCCGCGCGCAGCTGGAGCACCAGGTCGTGGCTCACCGCGGTGAGCAGCTCGGTGAGTTCGGCTTCGGTCGGCTCGACACCGCTCGCGCCGGAGGCCAGGACCAGGACGGTGTCGTTGGTGGACGTGCCGCCGTCGACGTCGAGCCGGTCGAAGGTGACGCGGGTCGCCGCGCGCAGGGCGCGGTCGAGGGTTTCCTTGTCCACCACCGCGTCGGTGGTGAGGACCGAGAGCATGGTGGCGAGGTTCGGCGCGAGCATGCCCGCGCCTTTGGCGAAGCCGCCGGCGCTCCAGCCGCTGTCGTGCTTCGCGAAGGCCTGCTTCGGTTTCGAGTCGGTGGTCATCACGCCCGTGGCGGCGTTCAGGCTCGCCTCGGGGCTCGCGTCGAGGGCCTTGAAGGCGGCGTCCACTCCGGACAGGACCGCGTCCATGGGCAGCCGCTCGCCGATCAGGCCGGTGGAGCAGACGGCGACCTCGATCGCGCCGGCCTGCAGGACTTCGGCGACCTTTTCGGCGGTGGCGTGGGTGTCCTGGAAGCCACCGGGCCCGGTGGCCGCGTTGGCGCCGCCGGAGTTGAGGACGACGGCCTTCAGCCGCTGCTGCTTGAGCACCTCCTGCGACCACAGCACCGGTGCGGCCTTGATGACGTTGCGGGTGAACACCCCCGCAGCGACGTCGAGCGGGCCGTCGTTGACGACCAGGGTGAGGTCGAGCGCGCCGGAGGCCTTGATCCCGGCGGCGACGCCGGCGGCGCGGAAGCCCTGGGGGCCGGTGACGGTCACGGTGCCACTCCTACGGTGGAAAGCCCGGTGGTTTCCGGGAGGCCGAGGGCCAGGTTCATCGACTGGACGGCACCGCCGGCGGTGCCCTTGGTGAGGTTGTCGATCGCGGTGACGACGACCAGCCTGCGGGCGTCGGCGTCGACCGCGACCTGCAGCTGGGTGTTGTTCGAGCCGAGCGTCGACGCGGTGGCCGGCCAGGCGCCCGCGGGCAGCAGCTGGACGAACGGCTCGGCGTCGTAGGCCTTTTCGAAGGCCGCCCGGGCGGCGGCCTCGTCGACGCCGTCCTTCAGCGGGGCGCTCGCGGTGGTCAGGATGCCGCGGGGCATCGGCGCGAGCACGGGTGTGAAGGACACGGTGACCTTCTCCCCGGCGACGGCCGAGAGGTTCTGCGCGAACTCGGGGGTGTGGCGGTGGGCGCCGCCGACGCCGTACGCGCTGGCCGAGCCCATCACCTCGGAGCCGAGCAGGTGCGGCTTGAGGCTCTTGCCGGCGCCGGAGGTCCCGGTGACGGCGACGACCGTGACGTCGGGTTCGACCAGCCCGGCGGCGAACGCGGGCGCCAGGGCCAGCGATCCACCGGTCGGGAAGCAGCCGGGCACGGCGATGCGCTTGGTGCCGGCGAGCTTTTCGCGGGCGCCGGGCAGTTCGGGCAGGCCGTACGGCCATTGGCCGGCGTGGTCGCCGCCGTACCAGCGCTGCCAGTCGCCCGCGTCGGCCAGGCGGTGGTCGGCGCCGAGGTCGACCACCAGGACGTCCGGCCCGAGCTGCGCCGCGATCGCCGCGGAGTGCCCGTGGGGCAGCGCGAGGAAGACGACGTCGTGGCCGGCGAGGGTCTCCGGCGTCGTCTCGGCCAGCACGCGATCGGCGAGCGGGACGAGGTGGGGCTGGTGGACGCCGAGCTTCGTGCCCGCGCTGCTGGCGGCCGTGAGCGCGCCGATCTCGACCTCGGGATGGGTCAGGAGCAGGCGCAGCAGCTCACCGCCCGCGTACCCGCTGGCTCCGGCCACCGCGATGTTCACCGTCATACGCATGATTATGCATGCCCTTGCAAGTCTAAACAAACGGGTTTCCCGGGAAGTGGCGGCCGCCACCTTGGGATGCTGTGGCCATGACGGACACCCCGGCCCGGTTGCTCGGCCTGCTTTCGCTGCTCCAGACGCCCCGGGAGTGGCCGGGCAGCGAGCTCGCCGAGCGGCTCGGGGTCAGCCCGCGCACGATCCGCCGTGACATCGACCGGCTGCGTGAGCTCGGCTATCCGGTCGAGGCCAGCCGCGGCGTCGCGGGCGGGTACCGGCTGGTCGCCGGTACCGCGATGCCGCCCCTGGTGCTCGACGACGAGGAAGCCGTTGCGATCGCAGTGGTGCTGCGGACCGCCGCGGGGCAGTCGGTTTCCGGGATCGAGGAAGCGTCGGTGCGGGCGCTGGCCAAGCTGGAGCAGGTCCTGCCCGCCCGGCTGCGCCGCCGGGTGGGCACGATCGGCACGGCAACGGTCGCGGTGCCGGCCACCGGGCCGGTGGTCGACCCGGCGCAGCTGACGGTGTTCGCCGCGGCGATCACCAACCACGAGACGGTCCGGTTCCGCTACCGCGCCCACGACGGGGCCGAGACGCGCCGCCGGGCGGAGCCGCTTCGACTGGTCGCCGCCGGCCGCCGCTGGTACCTGGTGGCCTACGACCTCGACCGGGCGGACTGGCGCGTGTTCCGCGCCGACCGCGTCCGCGAAGCCCAGGCCACCGGCGGCCGGGTGGCGCGGCGCGAGCCGCCCGCCACGGACCTGGCGGCCTACGTGCTGGATCGCTTCTACGACTTGGCGCCGTCGTACCGGGCGGTGGCGGTCCTGGCGGAGCCGGCCGCGCAGGTCGCACCCCGCCTCGGCCAGGCGGCGGGCGAGCTGACCGACCTCGGCGACGGCCGGTGCCGGTGGCGGAGTCACGCGGACACGCTGGACTGGCTGGCGTTCCGGTTGCTCGGGCTCGGGTGTGCGTTCACGGTGGAGGAACCACCGGAACTGGTGGCGCACCTGAAGCTGCTGGCGGCCCGCGCCAACGCAGCGGCCGGGGACCGGCCGGTTGCCGCGCCTTGAGTCTGGTTGGCCGCCCGGCGGCCCGGACAAGGCTCGGGGCGTGAGGGAGCCAGGCCGGACGACCGAGTTCAGCCGGCCACCGCAAACCCGGCCGGCCAATCCGGCGAGCACCCGGCCCGGCCGGCTACGCCACGCGGCCGGCAACCAGCGCGTGACGCGACCCGGCCGGAGAACCGTGTCCGGCCCCCACCGACCGCGCACCACTTCACCAGCCACCGGGCACGTTCGCCGGCTCGCAAGGCCGATAATCAGCCACCCCACCGCTGTCCCTCCTGATTCAGCCCGACGTACCGCGGTCCGGCGGCGGTGGGACGGTCCACTGTGGACCGGCCCACCGCCGTCGCTCAGGTGGGTTCGCCTCCGTCCAGGTCCGTGCGCCTGCTCGGAGGCACCGGCAGGTAGCAGCCCGGGTTCTCCGGGTCGCAGCCCACGCGCGGGAGCCGGGCGCGGATGCCGCCGGGGGTGCGCTCGAAGTACGCCGCGATCTGCGCGACGCTCTCCCCCGCGATCCACCGGTGCTCCAGTTCCGCGTCCATCTCCTCGCTCCACGGGCGGCCCTGCTGGGCAGGGCGGCCGGCGGATCTTCGCCGCTGCGCCCGGCCATCGCCGGTTGCGGAGAGCAATCCCTCCGCGACCAGGTCGGCGACCGTGGCCGCCACCGCGACGTCCAGGTCGAGGCTGCCCTCGGCGACCGGTTCGCCGCCGGGGCCGCCGGCTTCCAGGGTGATCATCACCCGGGGTGTGGGTTCGGCGCGGTCGACGTCCGTCCTGGTCGCGACCACGATCTGGTAGGTGTTCTCCTGGGCCCGGATCTCGGTCCGGCGCTCTTCGATGATCGACATGCCACGAAGGTAGCGCGCACCCCCGACAGTTTTCGGCCACGCGCTGCTCACGGCCGGTTTCGCTCCGGAATTGTCGGACCCCTCCGCTAACGTCCCCGACGACCACGAACCGTCACGAAGGAGGCGACGATGGGACACCGGCGGACAAGACGCTGCCCCGGTCCGGGCGAGCCGGGCCGGGGCAGCGGGATGCAGCTGTTCCGATCAGAAGTGCAGCAGCTGGGCCAGCGTGCTCTGCTTCTCCTGGGCGGCCTTCGCGGAGTTGTCCGACTTCTGCGCCGCGGCGCCGTCGGGCACCGGCGGCGGCACCGGGCTGCACTGGACGTCCGAGTGGTTGCCGGGCTGGCGCTTCGGCAGGGTGCCGGTGGCCAGGTAGTCGGCGATCTTGTCGTCCACACAGGACACCCCGGACAGCGAACCGGCGTGCGTCGTGCCACCCGGCGCGCTGATCAGGCTCGAGTTCGGGAACCGCTTCCGGACCTCGAGGCTGCCGGTGTACGGCGTGGCGGCGTCGAGTTCCTCGCTGATCAGCAGGGCGCCGGCGACCTTGCGGCCGTCGATGTCCACCGGCTTGCCCGCCTTCGCCGGCCAGTACACGCAGGGCGCGTTGAACCAGGCGTTGCCCCAGGTCTCGAACGGGGCCTTGAAGTAGGTCAGCCAGTTGTCGATCCGCCACTTGTTCCAGCTGGTCGGCCACTGCACGTCGGTGCACTGCACGCCCAGGTACACGGCGAAGCCGTTGTCGTTGCCCGGCGGGTTCGAGGCGTCGTAGAGCTCCTTCAGCGTCTGCCAGTCACCCTTGTGCACGTAGCCGTCGAAGGCCTTGGCCATGTCGACCCAGCCGAAGACGTAGTAACCGGCCTGCAGGAAGATGTCGGTCCACTCGTCGCCGCCGATGACGCCGCCCGCCGGGTTCTTGGCGAGCTTGCGCTGGGTGTCGTACCAGAGCTTCTCGACGGCGTCGCCGGTCGTGCCCAGGTGGTAGACGTCGTCGTACTTGGCCAGCCAGTCGAAGTAGATCTTGATGTTCTTGTCGAAGGCGACGTCCTGGTCGAGGTTGGCCTCGTACCAGACCTTCCGCGGGTCGACGTTGCCGTCGAGCACCATCCGCCGGACGTTCTTCGGGTACAGCGTGCTGTACACCTGGCCGAGGTAGGTGCCGTAGGAGAAGCCGTAGTAGTTGATCTGCTTCTCGCCCAGCGCCTTGCGCAGGCTGTCCATGTCCTGCGCGACGTCGGTCGTCTTGAGGTGCTCGAGGATCTCGCCGTTCTTGCGGCACGCGTCGGCGTAGCCCTTCGACCGGGCGAGCCAAGTCTTCTCCAGCTGCGGCGTGGTCGGCACGTAGGCGGGCCGGTTGTAGCTGAAGTAGTTCCCGTCGCAGCTGATCGCGGGCTTGCTGGACCCGACGCCCCGCGGGTCGAAGCCGATCCAGTCGTAGTTGTCACCCGCGTGGTTCGGCACGTACTTGCCGAGCACCGACAGGCCGAGGCCGGAGCCACCGGGGCCGCCCGGGTTCACCAGCATGATGCCCTGGGACTGCGCGGTCTTGTGCTTGATCCGCGACACCGCGACGGAGACCTTCGTCCCGCGCGGCTTCGCGTAGTCCATCGGCACTTCGAGGAAGCCGCATTCGGCGCCGTTGGCCTTGAGGCTCGCCGACGCGCAGGGGCCCCAGGCGATCGGCGCGGGGCTGAACTGCACCGCGGGATCCGCCGACGCGGCGGGCGCGGCGGCCATCAGCCCGGCCGCGAGCCCCGCAGCGGCAACGGCGGCAACGATTCTTTTCACAGTCATCCTTTTCGTCCGCATTCGACAGCGTTCGCCAGATTTCGACGAAACTACCGGCAACCCTGGACAATCTCGCTGACCGACGCGGCTTTCGCCATCCGCCTTTCGTCGGTACCTGTGCGGCGACGGGAGGACGGATGACCGCGGACGAAGAGCTGCTCAAGGAGATCCGCGACGGGCTCGCGGAGCTGGCAGACGCGGCGAAAGCCCCGGCGATGCAGGCGTACATGAAGTCAGCCATGCCGTTCCGCGGCGTGCCGAAACCCCAGCGCAGCGCGCTCCTCAAGCAGGTCATGGCCGACCACATCCTGCCGGATCGGGTGACATATTCGGCGACTGTCCTGGAGCTGTGGCGGGCCGCCGAATACCGCGAGGAGCGCTACGCGGCGATCGATCTTTCGGGGTACCGGGCGTATCGGCAGTGGCAGGATCCGGCGCTGCTCCCGGTGTACGAGGAAATGATCGTCAGCGGGGCGTGGTGGGACTACGTGGACGAGCTCGCGATCCGCCGGATCGGCCCGATCCTGCGGGCCGATCGTGCGGAGGTCACGCCGGTCATGCGGGCGTGGACGGCCGACGCGAACCTCTGGCGCCGGCGCACGGCGATCATCTGCCAGGTCGGAGCCAAGGAGGACACGGACACGGACCTGCTCCGGGACGCGATCGAGCCGGCGATCGCCGAGCCGGAGTTCTTCCTGCGGAAGGGCATCGGCTGGGCACTGCGGGACTACGCGAAGACGGCGCCCGACTGGGTCCGCTCGTTCGTGGACGACCACCCGGCGCTGTCCGGGTTGTCGAGGAGGGAGGCGCTCAAGCACATCGGCTGAGCCGGCCTGCGTGCCTGGAGGGTCGGGTGGCGGGGCGGGAGGGGGTGAGGGGCCGGTTTGCCGGCCCCTCACCCCGCGTCCTGCCGAGGTGTCAGGCGCGCAATGTTGCGCTGAAGCGCTCGCCTGCTGCCGCCACTGCTGCGTCGCGGGCCTTTGTGGCCTCGTCGACCGTCAGGGTCCGGTCCGGTGCCCGGAACCGCAGCTTGTACGCCAGGGATCGCTTGCCCTCGCCCACCTGCTCGCCCGCGTACACGTCGAACAGGGTGATCTCCTCCAGCAGCTCGCCCGCGCCCGTGCGCAGGACCTCCGCCAGGTCCGCCGAAGGCACATCGGCCGCGGCCACCAGGGCCACGTCCAGCAGCACCGGGGGGTAGCCCGACACGCTCGGGGCCGGGCGGGCGTCCGGCAGCGGGATCGCGTCCAGGTCCAGCTCCATCGCCACCGTCCGGGGCGGTAGGCCCAGGGCCTCGACCACCTTCGGGTGCAGCTCGCCCGCGTGGCCGACCGGCCAGTCGCCGACGCGCAGCTGGGCGCAGCGGCCCGGGTGCCACGGCGGCAGGTCGGCCGCCTGGACCGTCAGCTCGACGCCCGCCGCCTCCGCGACCGTGCGGGCCGCCTGGACCGCGTCGGCCCAGTTCGCCTGCTCGCCTTCGCCCCACCAGCCCGCTCGGCGCCGGTTGCCCGCCAGGACCACCGCCACGTGCAGCGGCTGCAGCGGCACCGCGGCCTCCAGCAGCGCCAGCTCCTCGTCCGTCGGGCGCCGGTCGACGCCGAGGGCCGGGATCTTCAGCGGGTTCGGGGCTGGGAGGACCACCTGGCCGATGTGGTACAGCGAGACGTCCTTCATCCCGCGCGACACGTTGCGCTGCAACGTGTCCAGCAAGCCCGGGAGCAACGTCGTCGCCAGGCGGTTGCGGTCGGCCTCCAGCGGGTTGCGGACTACGACCGTCTTGCGGCGGACGTCGTCCTCCGGCAGGCCGAAAGCGTCCCAGACCGCGTCGCCGACGAACGGGAACGGCCGGACCTCGACGTACCCCGCCTCGGCCAGCGCCCGGGCCACGCTGCGGACCCGCCGCTGCGCGTCGGTCAGGCCGCGGCCGGCCGGGGCCGCCGGGAGCTCCGACGGGATGCTGTCGTAGCCCTCCAAGCGCAGCACCTCCTCGACCAGGTCCGCCGGCTGGCGCAGGTCGCCGCGCCAGGACGGCGGGATCGCCGTGACCAGGCCTGTTCCGTCGTCGCCCGTGCTGACGGTGACCTTGCAGCCGATCTGGGTCAGCCGGCGGACCGTGACGCCGCGCTGGTAGCTCACGCCGGCGACCTTGTCCGGCAGGTTGATCGGCATCACGACCGGCGGGTTCGGCTCGACCGTGCCCTCGTCGGTGCGGCCGGGCTGGATCGCCGCGTCGCCGTACTGGCGCAGCAACCGGGCCGCCAGCTCGACGGCCGCCGCGCACAGCTGCGGGTCGGTGAACCGCTCGAACCGCTTGGCCGCCTCCGAGAACAGCTTGTGCCGGCGCGCCGTGCGGCTGATCGCCGCCGGGTTCCAGTGCGCCGCCTCGAGCAGGACGTCGGTGCTCTCCGCCGTGATCTCGGTGCTCGCGCCGCCCATCGTGCCCGCCAGCGAGATGACCCCGCTGTCGTCGGCGATGACGATGTCGTCCGGGTCGAGCGTGCGCTCGACGTCGTCCAGGGTGGTCAGCTTCTCGCCCGGCTTCGCCCGGCGCACCACCAGGTCGCCCTGGATGGCCTTGGTGGCGAACGCGTGCAGCGGGTGCCCGAGCTCGAGCATCACGTAGTTCGTGACGTCCACGGCCAGGGAGATCGACCGGATGCCGGCCAGCATCAGCCGCCGCCGCATCCACCACGGGGTCGGTGCCGTCGCGTCCAGGCCGGTGACCCGGCGCAGCACGAACCGCGGGCAGCCCTCGGTGTCCTCGACGTGCACCGGCCAGGCGTCGCCCTCGGCCGCGGGGACCTCCAGCAGGGCCGGGTCGCCGAAGGGCACGTCGAGCGCGTTCGACAGCTCGCGGGCCAGGCCGCGGATCGACAGCGCGTAGCCGCGGTCCGGGGTCGGGGCCAGCTCGATCACCGAGTCGTTCAGGCCGAGCAGCTCGCTCGCGTCGTCGCCCGGGCTGGCCGTGCCCGGCGGCAGCACGAGGATGCCCGTGTGGTCGTCGCCGAGGCCCAGCTCGCGCGCCGAGCAGATCATGCCGTCGCTGATCCGGCCGTAGGTCTTGCGGGCGGCGATGGTGAAGTCGCCGGGCAGGACCGCGCCGGGCAGCGCGACGACGACCAGGTCGCCCTCGGTGAAGTTGCGCGCGCCGCAGATGATGCCGCGGGTCTTGATGCCGTGCGGGCCCTCGTCGAACTCGCCCGCTTCGTCGTCGTCCTCGTCGTCGAGTTCTTCGTCGTCCAGCGCGTCGACATCGGCGGGCTCGCCGACGTCGACGCGGCAGAAGCGCACCGGCTTCTTGAACTCGGTGAGCTCCTCGACCTCGGCGACCCGGCCGACGACCAGCGGGCCGGTCACGGGACCGAGCTCGCTGAGGTCGTCGACCTCGACGCCGATCCGGACGAACGCGTCGGCCAGGTCCTGCGGGGTGACCTCTTCAGCGAGCTCGAGGTGTTCGGTCAGCCAGCTGACTGGGACTCGCACTACGCCTCCGTTCCGAAGGGAAGGGTGAAGCGGACGTCGCCCTCCACCATGTCGCGCATGTCCGGGATCCCGTTGCGGAACTGCAGGGTGCGCTCGATGCCCATGCCGAAGGCGAAGCCCGAGTACACCTCGGGGTCGACGCCGCAGGCGCGCAGCACGTTCGGGTTGACCATGCCGCAGCCACCCCATTCGACCCAGCCGGGGCCGCCCTTCTTCTCCTCGAACCAGACGTCCACCTCGGCGGACGGCTCGGTGAACGGGAAGAAGTGCGGGCGCAGGCGCGTCTTCGAGTTCTCCCCGAACATCGCGCGGGCGAAGGCGTCCAGCGTGCCCTTGAGGTGCGCCATCGTGATGCCCTTGTCGACGGCGAGGCCCTCGACCTGGGTGAACACCGGGGTGTGGGTCGAGTCGAGCTCGTCGGTGCGGTAGGTCCGGCCGGGGCACACGACGTACACCGGCAGGTCGCGGTGCAGCAGCGTGCGGGCCTGGACCGGCGAGGTGTGCGTGCGCAGCACCAGGCCGGAGTCCTCTTCGCCGACGTAGAACGTGTCCTGCAGCTGGCGGGCCGGGTGGTCCTTGCCGAAGTTCAGCGCGTCGAAGTTGAACCATTCGGCTTCGAGCTCCGGGCCCTCGGCGACCTCGTAGCCCATCGCGACGAAGGCGTCCGCGACGCGTTCGGAGATGGTGCTGATCGGGTGCCGGGCACCGCGCGGGACGCGGTCCCACGGCAGGGTGACGTCGACGGCCTCCTCGCGCAGCACACGCTCGTCGCGCTCCACCTGCAGCTCGGCGCGGCGCTTGTCGAAAGCCGCCTGGACGGCCTGGCGGGCCTCGTTGACGCGCTTGCCGGCCTCGGCCTTCTCCTGTTTGGGCAGTGCGCCGATCTCGCGGCGGGCCAGCAGCAGCGGCGCGTGGTCGCCGAGGTGCGCCGGCTTGACCTCCGCCAGCGCTTCGAGCCCGGTCGCGGCGGCGAACGCCGCCTGGGCGGCCTTGACCGCCTCCTGCAGCGTCTCGGGGGCGAGTACCGCGCCCTGGGCTTCCTTCTCCGTGGCTCCGGACATAACTCCTCGGCGTCCGCTGGGACTGGTCGTTCGCGCTCCGCCGCACACGGCGCGCGAGAGGTCAAAGGCGGGAAAAGTCTATGGGATCGGGTCCGCACGCCCCCGGTCGCCCCGGGGGCGTGCGGACGCACGGTCAGCGCGCGTGGAACGCCCCGGCGAAGTCGACCGACGCGAACTCGCCGGGCACCACGCCGTCGGCGGCGTAGCGGTACAGGGCGGTCTGGTAGATGCCGGACAAAGTGGTGGTGAAGACCGCCACCAGCAAGGTCCAGACGATCGCCAGCCCGACCGCGGCGAACACCGTGGCCGTGCCGCCGAGCAGGAAGCCGCCGCCGAGGAACACGACGTACCCGGCCAGGGTGAGCAGGAACCCGATGAGGCCGAGGCCGGCGGTGCCGGCGACGTTCTCGCCCCAGGCGCGGCGGAACAGCTCGACCGAGCGCTTGACGCCGTCGCGGACGCCGGCGCCCTCGAGCATGACCACCGGCAGCACGAGGAACGTGGTCAGCCGCCAGGCCAGGCCGACCAGGCTGCTGACGATGCTCCCGAGGAAGCCGAGCCGCTCCTCCACGGTCCGCAGGACGAGGCTGACCGTCGCGGTGACGCCGGCCCAGCCGAGCAGCGCCGGCCAGCGACGGCTCGCCGCGGCCAGGCCCGCGCCGACGCCCGGCACCCCGCCGTCACCGCGCAGCGCGAGGTCCGCCTGGGAGATCAAGGCGGCGTTGAAGAAGATCGTGACGAACGCGGAGACGAGGTAGAACGCCCCGAGCAGCACCCACGAGGTGGCGGTGATCCGGCCGTCACCGGTGATTTCGGCGTGCGAGGCGAAGAACGCCGGGGTGAGGAAGGCCGCGGCGACCAGCAGCCCGGTGATCCCGGCGAGCACCGGGAACCACGCCAGGCCCTTGTGGGCGCGCAGCACCCGGAACGAGGCGACGAACAACGCGTACGACCGAGCGAGCCTGCCCACGGATCCCCCCCCAAGTGGCCACAATGGATACCGCGGCAGCCTACTCGCAGGTCAGCGCCGCGCCGCCATCGCACTCGTGTAGACGCAGACGGCGGCCGCGGTGGCCAGGTTGAGGCTTTCCGCGCGGCCGTACAGGGGGATGCGGACGGCGAGGTCGGTCCGGTCGAGGACGTCGGCGGGCAGGCCGTGGGCCTCGTTGCCGAACACCCACGCGGTGGGCGTGGCCAGGTCCACCCGATCGAGTTCGGCGTCGGCGTAGCCGTGCGCGGCGAGCGTCCGCAGGCCCGCGGCCGAACAGGCGGCCAGCGCGGCGGGGACGTCGCGGACGCGCGCGATCGGCAGGTGGAACAGGCTGCCCGCGGCGGCGCGGACGCACTTGCCGTTGTGCGGGTCGACCGTGTCGCCCGCCAGGACCACCGCGTCGGCGCCGGCCGCGTCGGCGACGCGGATCACGGTGCCCGCGTTGCCGGGGTCGGCGACGTCGACCAGGACCACCACGAGCCGGGCGGCCGGGGTCACGGCTTCGGCGAGGGGCCGGTCCAGCAGCGCGCAGACGGCCACGATGCCCTGGGGCGTCACGGTTTCCGACAGTCCGCCGGCGGCGCGGTCGGTGATCGGCGAGACCGGGACACCGGCCTCGTGGGCGGCGTCGACCAGATCCCCGTGTTGCTCCGCCGCGCGCGCGGTGACGAACAGCTCGTGCACGGTGCCGTCCGCCAAAGCGGCCTCGACGGCGTTGGCGCCTTCGGCCAGGAACCGGCCGGTCTTGTCGCGTTCCGCGCGCCGCGTCAGCTTGCGCGCAGCAACGACCCGGGGGGTCCGTTCGGTGAACGGATCCGCCCCGGGCCGGGGAAAGCTGCCGGTCAGGCCGACTTCGCTTCGCCGGTGTTCACGTTGGCCTTGGCGAGCTCGGCCAGCGCGGTGAAGGCGGCGGCGTCGTTGACGGCGAGGTCCGCGAGGATCTTGCGGTCGACCTCGACACCCGCGGCCTTGATGCCCTGGATGAACCGGTTGTAGGTCACGCCGTTGGCGCGGGCGGCCGCGTTGATGCGGGTGATCCACAGCTGGCGGAAGTCACCCTTGCGGGCACGGCGGTCCCGGTAGGCGTAGTTGAGCGAGTGAAGCGTCTGCTCCTTGGCCTTGCGGTACAGCCGCGAACGCTGGCCGCGGTAGCCGCTGGCCAGTTCGAGAGTTGCGCGACGCTTCTTCTGGGCGTTGACCGCCCGCTTGACGCGTGCCACGGGTCCATCCTGTCGATCTCAGGGGGCGAGGGGGCCGCCCCGGGTGGTTACAGCAAGTTCTGCGGGATCAGATGCCGAGCAGGCGCTTGAGACGGCCGGCCTCGGTCTTCGACACCTCGGTGGTGCCCTCGAGACGGCGGGTCACGCGGCTGGACTTCTTCTCCATGCGGTGGCGCCGGCCGGTCATCTGGCGGCGCAGCTTGCCCGTCCCCGTCTTGCGGATGCGCTTGGACGTCCCGCTGTGGGTCTTCATCTTCGGCATTTTGTCCTCTTTCGTGCGGCGGCTCACCGGAGAACCGGTGAGCCGCTGACATGTGCTGGTCGGCGCTTACGCCTCAGGGGCCGGGTCGGGCGCCTGCTCGGCCTTGGCCTTCGGCTTCACGTTCTTGTGCGGGGCCAGCACCATGATCATGTTGCGGCCGTCCTGCTTCGCCGACGACTCGACGAAACCGAGCTCGGTGACGTCCTCGGCGAGCTTCTGCAGCAGCCGGTAGCCGAGCTCCGGCCGGGACTGCTCGCGGCCGCGGAACATGATCGTGACCTTGACCTTGTTGCCCGCCGCCAGGAAGCGCGACACGTGACCCTTCTTGGTCTCGTAGTCGTGCTGGTCGATCTTGGGGCGCAGCTTCTGTTCCTTGATGACGGTCAGCTGCTGGTTGCGACGCGACTCGCGGGCCTTCTGCGCGCTCTCGTACTTGAACTTGCCGAAGTCCATGAGCTTGCACACCGGCGGGCGGGCCTGCGGCGCGACCTCGACGAGGTCGAGGTCGTTCTCCTGCGCCAGGCGCAGCGCATCCTCGATCCGGACGATGCCGACCTGTTCGCCGGCGGGGCCGACGAGTCGGACCTCCGGCACCCGGATTCGGTCGTTGATGCGTGTCTCGGAGCTGATGGGGCCTCCTTGGTCCGAGGAATGTTTCCTGTTCTCGTTTCGACCTGGTGCCCACATAGCGAAGGCCCCGACACCGTTTCGGTGCGCGGGGCCCACTCTGTTTCCGATCGTGCCCCGGAGGACACTTCTTCACCCTGGGCTGCACGCCCGGGCGAGACCGGACCCGGCCGCCTGTACGGTGACGCGGGTGGGAGCGGGGCTCCACTTGCCGCCCCCGATCGCTCGGGGGCTGGTCGCTCGTGGAAGGGTACCAGACGTGTCAGAACAACCCTCCGAACAGCCCCCGTATTCCTCCCGCGACCTCGAGGAGATCCCGAGCGTGGAGGTGATCAGCCGCGCGGCGGTGATGCTGCTGTCGGCCGGCGCCGAACGCCTGGGCCTCGCGGACGCCGACCCGGAGACGTCGCCACACCGCGACCTCGACGAGGCGCGCCGCCTGATCACCGCGCTGGCCGGGCTCGTGACGGCCTCGGCGGAGTACCTGGGCCTGCACGCCGGCCCGTTGCGCGACGGCCTCCAGTCGCTCCAGAAGGCGTTCCGCGAAGCGTCGGTCGTCCCCGATCCGCCCGGTCAGGGCCCGGGGGAAAAATACACCGGCCCCGTCTACTGACATTTCACTCGCTCGGGCTCTGGCCCGGCGAGCTTGCTGACAGCTAACATGTTAGATGTGAGTCTCTCAAAGGTCAGCCGCCCGCTCCTGCGCGACGAGGCGTACGACCGCATCCGGCAGGCCATCGTCGACGGCACCCTGCCGCCCGGCACCCCCCTGCGCGACGGCGACCTCGCCGACCAGCTCGGCCTCTCGAAAGCCCCCGTCCGGGAGGCCCTCCGGCGGCTGGCCGACGACGGCCTCGTCGACTCCAAGCCGCAGAGCTACACGCGGGTCTCCGACGTCATGTCCCGCGACGTCGTCGACGCTCGGCAGATCGTGCGCGTGCTGCACGAGTTCGCGGTGCGGGAGGCGGCCGCGAGGTGCCGGCCGGCCGACATCGCCGCGATGCGCGCGGCCAACGACCGCTTCGCCAAGGCGATCGAGGCCCGGGACATCGCGGCCGCGGTCCAGGCGGATGACGAACTGCACGACGTCCCGGTCCGGCTGGCGGGAAACGCCGCCGTCGCCGCGACGCTCGACCGCTACACCCCGCTACTGCGCCGCCTGGAGCACGCGCGCTTCAGCTCGACGCTCGCTTGGAACTCGGTGGAGCGCCACACGCACCTGATCGACGCGCTCGAAGCCCACGACACCGAAACCGCCGTCTCGGTGATCTCGACCATCTGGACCGACCTGCTGGAGGACCTGTGACCCTCGCCGACTTCCCCCGCTTCCCGCTGCTGTTCGGCCCGTCGCCGGTGCACCCGCTGGACCGGCTGACCGCCCACCTCGGCGGCGCGCAGGTCTGGGCCAAGCGCGAGGACGTGAACTCCGGCCTGGCCTTCGGCGGGAACAAGACCCGCAAGCTGGAGTACCTGGTCGCCGACGCGCTCGCCCAGGGCGCCGACACGCTCGTCTCCATCGGCGGCGTCCAGTCCAACCACACCCGCCAGGTCGCCGCGGCCGCCGCGCGCGCCGGGCTCAAGGCCGTGCTCGTGCAGGAGAGCTGGGTCGACTGGCACGACCCGCTCTACGACAAGGTCGGCAACATCCAGCTGTCGCGGATCCTCGGCGCGGACGTCCGGCTCGTCGAAGCGGGCTTCGGCATCGGCTTCAAGCAGGCTTGGGAGGACGCCGTCGCCGAGATCGAGGCCGGCGGCGGGAAGCCGTACGCCATTCCCGCCGGCGCCTCCGACCACCGGCTCGGCGGACTGGGCTTCGCGAACTGGATCGTCGAACTCGAGCAGCAGGAAGAAGAACTGGGCGTCTTCTTCGACACCGTGATCGTCTGCTCGGTCACCGGCAGCACCCAGGGCGGGATGGTCGCCGGGACCACCATCGGCAAGAAGCGGCGCATCCTCGGCATCGACGCCTCCGCCAAGCCGGCCGAGACCCGCGAGCAGGTCACGCGCATCGCGCGCACCACCGCCGAGCTGATCGGCGCCGGCGAGATCCCCGACGTCGAGCTGGACGACCGCTACCACGCCGGGATCTACGGCATCCCGGACAAGTCCACTGTGGACGCCATCGGGACGTGCGCGCGGCTGGAGGGGATGATCACCGACCCGGTGTACGAAGGCAAGTCGATGGCGGCCCTCATCGACCTGGTCGGCCGCGGCGAGATCCCGCGCGACTCGAACGTGCTCTACGCCCACCTCGGCGGGCAGCCCGCGCTCAACGGCTACACGAGCGTCCTCGGCTGAGTGCCCCGGGGCCGGAACCCCGGGGCCGAACCTCAGTCCAGCACGCAGAGGACGTCGATCTCGACGAGCAGTTCGCCCGGGAGCCCGACGTACACCGTCGTGCGCGCCGCGTGCGGGGCGTCGCCGATCAGCTCGTTGTAGACCTCGTTGAACGGCGCGAAGTGGGCCGTGTCGGTCAGGTACACCCGGACCATGATGGCGTCGGCGAGGCTCGCGCCCGCCTCGGCCAGCACGGCCTCGATGTTCTTGAACGTCTGCCGGGTCTGGCCGACCACGTCGTCACCGACGATTTCGTTCGTGGCCGGGTCGAACGCGACCTGGCCGGCGACCTGCAGCAGGTTCCCCTTGCGGACGGCCTGCGAGAACTTCGCCGGCGGCTTCGGCGCGTTCTCGGTGGAAACTGCCGTCTTGCTCATCAGTGCCCCTTTCCGTTCTCCGTCCATCCACTGTGGACGGAAGCTTCCTTCGTGGCGGCCCGGAGCTCGGGCACCAGGGCCAGCAGGCCGTCGTAGTCGAGCAGCACCTTCGGCACGGACATCGACGCGGCGGCCAGCACCTCGCCGCCGGTCCCCCGCACCGGCGCGGCGATGCAGTGGATGAAGTCCTCGTGCTCGGCGTTGTCGACGGCGTACCCGAGCTGGGCCACGCGTTCGAGCTCGGCGAGGTACGCCTCGGGCGTGGTGATCGTGTTCGGCGTCCGCACGGGGTACTCGATCGACCGCGCGATCTCTTCGCGGCGGGCCGCGGGCATCGCCGCGACCAGCACTTTCCCCACCGCCGTGCAGTGCAGCGGCGCGCGCTTGCCGATGCGCGAGTACATCCGCACCGAGTGCCGGCCTTCGAACTTGTCGATGTAGACGACTTCGCCGTCCTCGTAGCTGGCCAGGTGCACGGTGTGCCCGGTGCGCGCGTTGAGGGCCGCCAACGCCGGCTGGGCGCTGCGGCGGACGTCGAAGGAGTCCAGGGCCTGGTTGGCTAGGTCGAACATGGCGCTGCCCAGCCGGTAGTGCCGGGCGCCTTCGCGGCGGACGAAGTGGTGCTGCTCGAGGGTGCGCAGCAGCCGCAGCACCGTCGACTTGTGCACGCCGATCTCGTCGGCGAGGTCGTCGAGGGTGCGGGCGTCCTTCGCGATCGACCCCAGCAGCGTCAGCGCGCGGTCCAAGCTCTGACTCATGGGAGCACCACACCCTCTCCGGTCAGCCGCGCCGAACGCCACTCGTCCGGGTCCGCCCGCAGCAGGGTAGCCACGACGCCGGCGGGCAGCGGTACCCCGACGTCGTCGTGGGTGAGCAGGGTGACGGCGGCCTGCAGGTGCCCCTGCCGCAGCCGTTCCAGCGGCGTGGCGCCGCGCAAGGTCGCGGCGAGGAACCCGGCGGCGAACGCGTCGCCTGCCCCGACCGGCTCGACGACGTCGACCTGCAGCGCGGGCGCGAACAGCGGTTCGCCTTCGACCAGCGTCGCGCCGCGCTCGCCGTGCTTGACGACCAGCGTGCGCGGCCCGGGGAGCAGCGCCCGCAGTTCCGCCGGATCACCGGTCCCCCACACCTGCTCGGCCTCGTCGTCGCCGGTCAGGACGATGTCGGCCTGGCCGGCCAGCTCGGCGAGCAGCCGGGGGTCCCGGCCCGCCCAGAGCGCCGGGCGCAGGTTGACGTCGAAGGAGATCAGCCGGTCGCCGCGGGGCAGCGCCAGGAGCGCGCGCACCAGCGCGAGGCAGCTGTCCGAGAGCGCGGGCGTGATCCCCGACAGGTGCAGCACGCGGACACCGTCGAGGTCGAGCCGGTCCAGCAGCGACGGGCCCATCCCGGACGCCGCCGAGCCGGCCCGGTAGTAGCGCACGGGACTGCCGCCGGCGCCGCTTTCCTTGACGTACAACCCGGTCGGGCGCGTCGGGTCGACAACGCACGCACTGACGTCGACACCGTGGGAAGCGACTTCGCGCAGCATCGCGCGGCCGAACGGGTCGTCGCCGACCGCGCTCACCCAGCCGCTCGACACACCCAGCGTGGGCAGGTTGCAGGCCACGTTCGACTCGGCGCCGCCGATGGTGCGCACCCAGCGCTTCACCTCGTCCGGCGGGCCGGGTTCGGCGGGCACGAACAACGCCATCGTCTCGCCCACGCACAGCACCTTGGGCCCGCTCGTCACTTTCCGTCTCCCTGCCCTTCACCCCGTTGACCTGTGGCGACCCGGATGCTACACCTATGGCACTCAAAATGCGCAACAGTCGTTGCAACATACGCAACAGAGGTCGCCGCCGATGAACGACTGCACCATGAACACCGCCGCGCTCGAAGCGCTCCGCCAGGAGCGGATCGACTGGCGCTTCCGCTCGGCCGCCCCCGCCCTCACCGGCCTCACCCTGGAAGAGGCCGCGGACCGCCGGCTGAACCTGTTCACCGACGGGTTCTTCGCACCCTTCGTCGTCCTGGACGAAGAGGCGCTGGAACACAACCTGCGGACGATGGCCGCGTGGTGCGCCGCCCGCGGCGTCGTGCTGGCCCCGCACGGCAAGACGACCATGGCACCACAGCTGTTCGCCCGCCAGATCGAGCACGGCGCGTGGGGCGTGACCTGCGCGAACGCCGGTCACCTTCGCATCTACCGCGCCTTCGGGGTGTCCCGGATCCTGCTGGCCAACCAGCTGCTCGACCCGGCGGGTCTGCGCTGGCTGGCCGCCGAGCTGGCGGCCGACCCGGGCTTCGAGTTCTTCTGCTGGGTCGACTCGGTCCGCGGCGTCGAGCTGATGACCGCGGCCCTCGAAGGCGCCCAGCGCCCGGTGGACGTCCTGGTCGAGCTGGGTGCCGACGGCGGGCGCACCGGCGTCCGCGACACCGCGACCGCGCTGGCCGTCGCCGAAGCGGTCCACGCGAGCCCGGTGCTGCGGCTGCGCGGCACCGGCGGTTACGAAGGCGCGCTGTCCCACGGCACCGACGAAGCCGCGCTGCACAAGATCAGCTCCTATGTGGACGGCCTGCGCGACCTCGCGATCTCGTTCGCGGACAAGGGACTGCTCGCCGGGCAGATCGTCGTCACCGCCGGCGGCAGCGCGTACTTCGACCAGGTCGCGAACGAGCTGACGAAGCCGCGGCCGGACGGTCTCGACGTGCTGCCGGTGCTGCGCAGCGGCGCCTACGTCACCCACGACGACGGCTTCTACCGCGAGATCTCCCCGCTGGGCGACCACCCGCGCATCGACGGCGTCGACTCCTTCCGGCCCGCGCTCCGGGCGTGGGCGCAGGTGACGTCGAAGCCGTCGGACGAGCTGGCGCTGCTCACCATCGGCAAGCGCGACGCCTCCTTCGACGAGGGCATGCCCGAGCCGCAGCTGCGCCGGACGCCGGGCGGTCCCGCCGAGCCCCTCGACGGCCACGTCGTCACGAAGCTGAACGACCAGCACGCGTTCCTGGCGCTGCCGCCGGGGTCCCCGGTCGAGGTCGGCGACTGGATCGGGCTCGGGCTGTCCCACCCGTGCACCGTGTTCGACAAGTGGCCGCTGCTGCCGGTGACCGCGGCCGACGGCGAGACCGTCGTCGATTACGTCCGGACGTGGTTCTGATGGACGTCGTCGTCAGGAACGCGCTGGTCGCCGACGGCACCGGCGAGCCGCTCGCCCGCCACGACGTCGGCATCGACGGCGGGAAGATCGCCGACGTCGCCGAGGCGGGATCGCTGACCGGTGGCCGGACGATCGACGCCGGCGACCTGGTGCTCGCGCCCGGGTTCATCGACATGCACTCGCACTCCGACCTGCAGCTGCTGGCCAATCCGGACCACCCGGCCAAGATCACCCAGGGCGTCACGACCGAGGTGCTCGGCCAGGACGGATTGTCCTACGCGCCCGTCGACGACGTCGTGCTCGAAGCGCTGCGGCAGCAGCTCGCGGGCTGGAACGACGATCCGCCGGGGTTCGACTGGAACTGGCGCTCGGTCGGCGAGTACCTCGACCGCCTCGACCAGGGCATCGCGGTCAACGCTGCCTACCTCGTGCCGCAGGGCACGGTCCGGATGCTCGCCGTCGGCTGGGACGACCGGCCGGCGACGGCCACCGAGCTGACCCGGATGAAGGAACTGGTCGCCACCGGCCTGGCCGAGGGCGCGATGGGGATGTCGTCCGGCCTCACCTACACGCCGGGGATGTACGCGGAGACGAGCGAGCTGGTCGAGCTGTGCCGGGTCGTCGGCGAGCTCGGCGGCTTCTACAGCCCGCACCACCGCAGCTACGGCAAGGGCGCGCTGGCGGCGTTCGCCGAAATGATCGAGGTGAGCAGGCAGTCCGGCTGCCCGCTGCACCTGGCCCACGCGACGATGAACTTCTCGGTCAACAAGGGCAAGGTGCCCGACCTGCTGCGGCTGCTGGACGACGCCCTCGACGACGGCTGCGACATTTCCCTGGACACCTACCCGTACCTGCCGGGCGCGACCTACCTTTCGGCACTGCTGCCCAGCTGGGCCACCGAAGGCGGTCTCGACGCCACCCTGGCCCGCTTGTCCGATGTGGACGAACGCGAGCGGATCCGCGCCGCGATCGAAGAGTCCGGTTCGGACGGTGCACACGGCGTCCCGATCGACTGGGACGCCATCGAAATCAACGGCGTCCGCCACGAGCACAACGCCCACCTCGTCGGGCACAGCGTCGCCGCGTCGGCCGTCAAGCAAGGCACGGAACCGGCGAAGCTGTACTTCGACACCCTCCTCGACGAACGGCTCGGGACGTCGTGCTTGATGCACGTCGGGCACGAGGAAAACGTCCAGGCGATCATGCGGCACCGGACGCACACCGGCGGCAGCGACGGGCTGCTCGTCGGCGCGCGGCCGCACCCACGCGCGTGGGGCACGTTCCCCCGTTACCTGGCCCGGTACGTCCGCGAACTGGGCGTGCTGGACCTGGTTGAGTGCGTCGCCCACCTGACCGGGCGGGCCGCGCGGCGGCTGCAGCTGACAGACCGCGGCCTGGTCCGCGCCGGGTACGCCGCCGACCTCGTGCTGTTCGACCCCGAAACGATCACCGACACCGCCACCTTCGACGATCCCCGGCAGCCCGCCGCCGGGATCACCCACGTCTTCGTCAACGGCGTCGCCGCCCTCGACGACGGCCGTCCCACCGGCGCCCTCGCCGGACACTCCCTGCGCAACCCCCGGAGAGCCCGATGATCCACTGGCTGCAACACACCACGGGCGGGCTGCTCACGCTCGCCGCCGTCTCGATCGCCGTCCTGCTGGTGCTGATCATCAAGCTGAAGCTGGAACCCTTCATCGCGCTGATCGTCGTCGGCCTGCTGACGGCGCTGGCCGCGGGCCTGCCGGTCGGCACCATCGTCGGCTCGGCCCAGAAGGCGTCGGACTCCCTGCTGGAGAAGGGCTTCGGCAGCATCCTCGGGCACATCACGGCGATCATCGGCCTGGGCACGATCCTCGGGTCGATCCTGGAACGCTCGGGCGGCGCGAAGGTGCTCACCGGGGCGCTGCTGCGGTCGTTCGGCGAGAAGCGGGCGCCGCTGGCCATGGGCGTCGCCGGGTTCATCTTCGGCATCCCCGTGTTCTTCGACATCGGCATCTTCGTGCTGGCGCCGCTCGTCTACGTCGCCGCGAAGCAGGGCGGCAAGTCGCTGGTGCTGTACGCGATGCCGCTGCTGGCCGGCCTGTCGATCACGCACGCCTTCCTGCCGCCGCACCCGGGCCCGGTGGCCGCGGCCGGGCTGCTGCACGTCGAGCTCGGCTGGATCATCTTGATGGGCCTGGCCTGCGGTATTCCCGCCTTCCTCATCGGCGGCGTGCTCTACTCGACGTGGATCGGCAAGCGGATCGTCGTCGACGTGCCCGAGGACATGGTCTTCGCCGAGGAAGAGGGCGAGCGCGAGGACAACCCGCCGTCGCTGGGGCTGGTCGCCGCGATCATCGCGGTGCCGCTGGTGCTGATCCTGGCCGGCACGTTCGGCAGCATCTGGCTGCCGAAGGGCTCCGCGCTCGCCGGCGTCGCCGCGTTCATCGGCACCCCAGCGGTCGCGCTGACCGTCGCCGTCCTGCTCGCGTCCTGGCTGCTCGGACTGCGGCGGGGGTTCACCGGAAAGGACCTCAACGAGCTGGCCGCGAAGTCGCTGCGGCCGGTGGCGATGATCCTGCTGGTCGTCGGCGCGGGCGCGTTCTTCGGCGCGGTGCTCTCGGCGACCGGGATCGGCAAGGCCGTCGCCGACTCGCTGCACGACGCCGGGCTGCCGGTGCTGCTCGCGGCCTACGTCATCAGCTGCGGCATGCGGATCGCGCAGGGTTCGGCGACCGTCGCCATCGTGACCACGAGCGGGATCATCGCGCCGACCGTGGCGCAGCTGGGGTACACGCAGATCCAGCTGGCGCTGCTGGTGATGGCGATCTCGGCCGGGTCGATCATCGCCTCGCACGTCAACGACGGCGGGTTCTGGATCGTTTCGCGGTACTTCAACCTCACCGTGCCGCAGACACTCAAGTCCTGGACCGCGCTGGAAACCGTGCTTTCCCTTTCCGGATTCGGGGTTTCGGCATTGCTCATGGCCGTGGTCTAGACCATACTGGAGTCCGTCACCGCCGAAACCCGTTGGGAGACAAAGACGATGACCGGACTCACCCGTCGCACGTTCCTCGGCGCTGCTGCCGGTGCGGGCGCCGCCACCGTTCTCGGCAGTCAGGTCGCCGGCGCGGCCACCACGGAGAAGGGCTGCTTCACCGGAGGAACCGTGTACATCGGCAGCTACACCAGCGGGGCGACCGGGCACGGCCTCGACGTCACGAGCCGGTCCGGCGCCGCGCTGAGCCCCGTCCGCACGGTGCCGGGCATCACCGACACGTCGTGGTTCGACCGCAGCGCCGACGGCAAGACGCTGTACGTCACCAACGAAGGTGACCCGGACGGGTACGTCTCGGCGCTGAACATCGCCGAGCCCGCGAAACCGAAACTGCTGAACAAGGTTTCGTCGAAGGGCGGCGCGCCGACGCACCTTTCGGTGCATTCGAGCGGGAAGTACGTGCTCGCCGCGAACTACAGCTCGGGCAGCGTGGTCGTGCTGCCGATCCGGCCGGGCGGCAAGCTCGGCGCCGCCACCGACCTGGTCACGCACCACGCCGACACCGGGCAGGCGCACGCCCACCAGGTCGTCAACGACCCGGCCGGCCGCTGGGTGCTGTCGGTCGACCTCGGCGCCGACTCGGTGTACGTCTACTCCCTCGACGTCGGCACCGGGAAGCTCTCGCTGCACCAGCAGCTGAAGCTGCCCGCCGGGGCCGGTCCGCGGCACCTCGCGTTCGACCGCACCGGGCAGTTCGCCTACATCCTGCAGGAACTGCGGCCGGAGGTGACGGTGGCGAGCTGGGACTCGGCCACCGGGACACTGAAAGCGCTCTCTGTCGTCCCGGCCGTGCCCGCCGGGAGCACCGGCGAGCTGTACCCGGGCGAAATCATCCTGTCGAGGGACGGGAAGTTCGCCTACGCCACCGTTCGCGGCCCCGACACGCTGGCCACCTTCGCCGTTTCCGGCGCCACGCTGACGCTGGTGTCCACCGTGCCGACCGGCGGGAACTGGCCGCGGCACGTGGCCCTCGACCCGTCCGAAAGCTGGTTCTACGTCTCGAACCAGCGCTCGGGCACCGTCACCTGGCTGCCACGGGACCCGGCCACCGGCCTGCCGGGCGCGCCCGCCGGCCAGCTCGCCGTCGGCAGCGTCAACTCCGTCTACTTCGCCTCGTGAGTGGTAACGCGAGTTAGAACTCGCCTCACCACTCACGACGGCATCCCCGGGAGGTTCACCATGAGACTGCGCCGCACCCTGCCCGTCGTCGCCGGCCTGGCCCTGCTGGCCGGCTGCGCGCCCACCCAGTCCGCGCCCGCGGGCGGCGGCGGGGACGACAAGACCGGCACCGTCCGCGTCTGGCTGTTCGACGAAGCCAACCGCGCGCCGAAGGAGGCCGCGGTCAAGGAGGCGATCACCGAGTTCAAAGCCGCGCACCAAGGCGTCGAGGTCGACGTCCAGTGGGTGCCGGTCGAGGGCCGCGCCGACAAGTTCTCCGGCGCCTTCAACGACCCCGCCAACGCCCCCGACGTCGCCGAATTCGGCAACACCGACGTCTCCAGCTACGCCGCGACCGGCGCGCTCGCCGACCTGACCGGCGACCTGGCGGCGTGGCCGGAGGGCAAGGACCTCATCCCGACCGTGCTGGACACGGCGAAGTCCGGCGGCAAGACCTACGGCGTGCCCTGGTACACCGGCATCCGCGCGTTGTACTACCGCACGGACGTCTTCACCGAGCTGGGCCTGAAGCCACCGGCGACGCTCGCCGAGCTGACCGACACCGCGCGCCGGATCCGCGCCGCCAAGCCGGACCTCTACGGCATCGCCGTCGGCGGCAAGTACACCTACGCGATGCTGCCGTTCCTCTGGGCCAACGGCGGCGAGCTGGCCAAGGACGACGGCGGCAAGTGGAAGCCGGCCGTGACGGAGGACAAGGCCAAGGCGGGCGTGACGCAGTACGCGAGCCTGCTCGAGGACGACATCTGCCCGCCGGCCCAGTGCGCGAACCTGACCGGCACGCAGAGCGTCACGGCGTTCGCGGGCGGCAAGGCCGGGATGACGATCGGCGGCGACTTCAACCGCAAGGCCGTCGAGCAGGGCACCGTGAAGGGCAAGTACGCCGTGGTGCCGCTGCCCGGCTCCGCCCCGAACACCATCGCGCCCGCTTTCGCGGGCGGCAACCTCCTGGGCGTGTTCCAGGCGAGCAAGCACCGCAGCCTCGCGCTGGACTTCGTCGAGCTGCTCGGCGGCGCGAAGTACCAGGAGAAGATGTACACCGCGATGGGCAATCTGCCGACGCTGAGCGGCGTGCAGCAGAAGCTCGCGGCGAACGACCCGTTCCTCAAGCCGTTCGTCGACACGCTCAAGTCCGGCACCAAGTTCGTCCCGGCGACGCCGGCGTGGTCGAAGATCGACAGCCAGAACGTGCTGCCGACGGCCGTGCAGCAGATCGCGACCGGCGGGAAGGACCCGTCGGCGGCCTTGGCCGACGCGGCCGCCGCGATGGACAAGGCCTTCGGGTAGTGGTCGCCCAGCAGATCCGGCCCGTCGCCGCGGCCCCGAAGGCGCGGCGGCGGGACGGCCGGGCCGCCGCGCTCTACCTCGCCCCGGCGGGGATCCTGCTCGTCGCGCTCCTGGCCTACCCGATCTACCAGCTCGTCCTGATCTCGTTCTACGACTACGGCCAGCCGCAGGCGGCGGGCAACGCGCCCCTGGTGTTCCTCGGCTTCGCGAACTACGCCGACCTGCTGTCCCAGGCGCAGTTCTGGACCGTGCTGGGCAAGACGGTCGGGTTCGCCGCGGCCTGCGTCGCCGGTTCGCTGATCGTCGGCACCGGGCTGGCCGTGCTGGCTTCGCGGGTGCGCTCGCTCCCTCGTACGCTGCTGTTCCTGGCCGCGCTGGGTGCGTGGTCGACGCCGGCGATCGCGGGCTCCTACGTCTGGCTGTTCCTCTTCGACACCGACTTCGGGCTGGTCAACGAGGTGCTGACCGGGCTCGGGCTGCCATTCGAGCACCACTCCTGGACGTTCGGCACGCTCGGCGCGTTCGGGCTGGTCGCGGCCGAGGTCGTCTGGTGCTCGTTCCCGTTCGTGCTGGTCACGATGTACGCCGGGATCAAGGGCGTGCCGGACGAAGTCCTCGAGGCGGCGTCGCTCGACGGCGCGTCGGCGTGGCGCACGACGTGGACGATCGTGCTGCCGATGGTGCGGCCGCTGCTGATGATCGCGACCGTCCAGTCGATCATCTGGGACTTCAAGGTGTTCACCCAGATCTACGTGATGACCAACGGCGGCGGCGTGGCCGGGCGCAACCTCGTCCTCAACGTCTACGCCTACCAGCAGGCCTTCGCCGGGCAGGAGTACGGCCTCGGCTCGGCGATCGGAGTCGTGATGACGCTGTTGCTGCTGTCGGTGACGGGGCTGTACGTCCGGACGCAGCGCCGGAGCGCGGCATGGCTGTGAAACGTCCCGGCCGGCTGATCGCCGAAGTCGTCACCGTCGTGCTCGCCGGGCTGATCGCGTTCCCGCTGTACTGGATGCTGCTGTCGGCGGTGAAGCCGCCGGGCGAGATCCAGTCGGCGAACCCGAAGCCGTGGACGTTCAGCCCGTCGTTCGACAGCTTCTCGCGCGTGCTCACGGTGTCGGGCTTCGGGCGGTTCTTCGTCAACAGCCTGCTCGTGGCGCTGGTCGTCGTGGTGCTGTCGCTGCTGCTGTCGTTCCTCTCGGCGGTGGCTTTGACGCGGTTTTCCTTCAAGGGCCGGACCGTGCTGCTGGTGATGACGCTGGTCGCCCAGATGGTGCCGGTGGAGGCGCTGACCATCCCGCTGTTCTTCCTGATGCGCCAGATCGGCGGCGTGGTGCCGGCGTTCGGGCTGAACGAACTGGGCTCGCTGGTGCTGGTGCACCTGGCGTTCAGCCTGCCGTTCGCGATCTGGATGCTGCGCGGGTTCGTCGCGGCGGTGCCGGTGGAACTCGAAGAGGCGGCCAAGCTCGACGGCGCGTCGCGGATGCGGTTCACCTGGCAGATCCTGTTCCCGCTGGTGGCACCCGGGCTGGTCGCGGTCAGCGTGCTCGCGTTCATCCACGCCTGGAACGACTTCCTGTTCGCCAAGACGTTCATCATCTCCAAGACCGAGAACCAGACGCTGCCGCAGGCGATCCTGGTGTTCTTCAAGCCGGAGGACACCGACTGGGGCGCGGTGATGGCGTCCTCGACCCTGATGACGATCCCGGTGCTGGTGTTCTTCGTCCTCGTCCAACGACGGCTGGTGTCCGGCATGGCCGGCGCCGTGAAGGGCTGACATGGCTTTCGACACCCTGCTCCCCCGACCGGTTTCGGTGACGCCCGCGCCGGGGACGTGCCCGTGGCCGTCCGCTGTGGACGTCCGGCCCGCCGATCTGCCGCCGGAGGGCTACCGGCTCTCGATTTCCCCCGACGGCGTCGTCCTGTCGTGTGGTGACGCGGCCGGGGAGTGCTACGGGCGGGAGACGCTGCGGCAGCTTGCGGGGCCGTCGGCGTTCCGCGCGGCCGGGTTCGCGCCGGAGTCGCTGCCGTGCGGGGTCGTCGAGGACCACCCGCGGTTCGGCTGGCGCGGCTGCCTGCTCGACGTCGCCCGGCACTTCCGGACCAAGGCGGAGGTGCTGCGGTTCGTCGACCTGCTGGCCGCGCACAAGCTGAACGTGCTGAACCTGCACCTCACCGACGACCAGGGCTGGCGGTTCGAGGTCCCCGAGTTCCCGCGGCTGACGTCGGTGGGCGGCTGGCGGCCGTCGTCGATGGTGGGCAGCGGAGGTACCCAGGACGGCCGGCCGCACGGCGGGTTCTACACCGGCGACGACCTGCGCGAGATCGTCGCTTACGCCGCCTCGCGGGCGATCACGGTCGTCCCGGAGATCGACATCCCGGGCCACGCGCGGGCCGCACTGGCGGCCTATCCGTCCCTGGGGACCGCTGCGTCCTACGACGTCTGGACTTCGTGGGGGATCAGCACTTCACTGCTTTCACCGACATCGTCCACTTTGGACTTCTTCCGCCGGGTGTTCGACCACCTGCTGGAGATCTTCCCGTCCCCGGTGATCGCCCTGGGCGGCGACGAAACACCGGGCGCAACCGACGAACACCGCGCGTTCGTCCGGCAGCTGGCCTCGCACCTGGTGGCGCGCGGCCGGACGCCGATGGGCTGGGACGAGGTCCTCGACATCCCGGACCTGCCCCCGATGGTGATCGGCTCGTGGCGCAACGAGCAGGCAGGCATCGAGGCGGCCGCGGCCGGGCACGACGTCGTGATGTGCCCGGAGCAGCACGTGTACCTGGACCACCGCCAGTCCGCCCACCCCGACGAACCGATCCCGGTCGGCGAGATCCACACGCTGGAGGACGTGTACGCGTACGAGCCGGCCCTGACCGGCCCGCGGCTGCGAGGGGTCCAGGCGCAGGTGTGGAGCGAGCACCTGGACAGCGTCCGGCGGGTGGACTACATGGCGTTCCCTCGGCTGTCGGCGTTCGCGGAGGTGGCGTGGAGCAGCGGACCGCGGAACTACGCGGAGTTCCTGCCGCGGTTGCGCGACCACCACCTGCCGCGGCTGGACGCGCTGGGCGTGGAGTACCGGCCGCTGGACGGGCCGCTCCCCTGGCAGACCCGGCCGGGCGTGCCGGGCCGGCCGCGCTAGCGGCTCAGAGCCGATATTCCGGCAGCACCCAATTCGAGAACATATCGGTCACGGCGGCGACAGCGTCCTCGTCGTCGTCGCGGCCCTCGGCGCGCAAGAAGAGCATCGTGTCGAGGAGCTCTTGGTACAGGTCCTCGCGTTTCACTCCGCGCTCGAGCTGCTCGACGAGCAGCGGCCTGATCTCGGGGACGCTCAGCCCGGCTTCCACCGAAGCCAGCAGCCGGGCGCGAAACCCATCGCCATCCGTCATCTGCACGGCCCCTTCTACGGCAACAGTGTCACCGTAACGGACCGCGTCGGGCCGACGTTGCCGGCCGCGTCGATCGAGCGGTACTCGATGCGGTGCGTTCCGTAGCCCGGCTTCCGGTCCGCGAACGGCGATACCGTCAGCCCGCCCGAACCCAGGTTCCCGTACGCCAGGCCGTCGATCTCGGTGCCGCGCGGGGTGAACACGTACGGCGCCGCCGGGTCCGTCGGCCAGCCGTAGTACTTGTGCCAGCCGTCGCCGTCGACGCGGAACTCCGGCAAGCCGTCGGACGGCGTCAGGCGCATGGTGAACGACCCGTGGTACGCGGTGCCCGGCGGCAGTTCCACCGCCGTCGTCGGGCCGGTCGCGTCCACCGTCCACGTCAGCGTCGTGCCGCCGGTCGTCGCCGTGAGCGTGTGCGTGCCGCGGGTCTCCGCGAGGGCGAAGTCGGGGCCGGTTCCGGCGAACCGGCCGTCGAGCGCCCAGGAGACCCGCGGGACCGACCCCGTCGGCTCCCCGGTTTGGACATAGACGACGTCGTGCCCGCCGACCGGCTGTGACACCGGCGTCGACGCCACCACCGCCGGTCCGCTCGCGGGCGGCGTGACCACCGAAGTGTCGACGGTCCAAGTGCGGGTCGCCGTCGGGCGGACCGCCGGGTCGCGGACGAACGGCGTCGGGTCGGTCACCGTCGCCGTCAGCGTGTGGCGGCCGGGCTTCATGTCCGCCTGGCGCAGGTCGAGCGCCTCCCTTCCGGGGAGGGTGACGCCGTCGAGCGCCCACCGGACGTCCAGCCGGTGATCGACCGGGTGCATCGGGCGCAGCCACACGACCCGGTCCGCGCCGATCGTCCCGGCGGGCGTGCCGCCGGCGACGAGCGGCACCTTCGCCGAGATCCGCTGCGTCATCCGCTCGCGGCCGACCTGGTCGTACGCGTAGCCGAGGGTCTTCATCATCGAGTGCGCGCTCGGCCGCCACACGCCCGTCTGGGTGTACAGCCCGCCTTCGAAGCGGCCGACGGTGCCACCGGCCTCGCTCGGCTCACCCAGCCAGCGCCACCACTTCGCGTGCTGGGCACGCATCTGCTGTTCGGTCAGCAGGGTGTGGTGGATCGAGTCCGGCTCGCCGCCCTCGTACGCGCCGCCCGGGACGTTGCGGGCGTAGTAGTCGTACTCGTCGTCGAGGCCGCCGAGCGAGTGGCCCAGTTCGTGCGGCGAGATCAGCGCGGACAGGGCGTTCCCGCCGGACGCCGTCGCGTACGCGCCACCCGCGCCGCCGTAGGTGCTGCTGTTGCCCAGGGCCAGGATCTGCCGGTTCGCCGACGTGGTGCCCGGCACGAGATCGGCGTACCGCTGCGCGGCCGCGTCGTCGACGGTCAGCAGCCGCTGCACGCTCTGCGGGTTGCAGCCACCCCAGAAACCCATGTCCAGCGGGGTGTCCCGGCGCGGCGAGCCGAGCGCGGGGTCACAGTCCACACCGGACTCCGGCGAGGCGATCGACACGGCGTAGACGTTGAAGTAGCTGCGGTAGGACTTGAACGGCTCGAGCGACCACAGGGTGCTCACGTGCCGCTCGACGTCGGCGAGGAACTTCGGCCGCTCGGCGGCGGTGTAGCCGTCCCCGAGGACGACGAGGTTGAACCGCTGCGCGACCGGCCCGGTGACCTGGACCTCGGTCACGGTCCCCACCGGCTCGCCGGCGTACGCGGGAACGGCGATCCCGAGCGACAGCACGAGCGCCGCGACGAACCCGGCCCACTTCCGCATGGCGGCCCTCCCCCTGGTCGGTGATCTTCCCGGTGTACCGCACGCGACGCCGCGCCGGAACCGCCAGAAGTCGGACGTGCGAGGGTATAGATCGTTATACGCGGGTCAGCCGGTACCAGACCTCCGGCCGGCCCACCTGCCCGTAGCGCGGTTCGCGGTGGGCCATGCCGTTGTCCGCCAGGTACTCCAGGTACCGCCGCGCCGTGACGCGGGACGCGCCGATCGCGTTCGCCGCCGCGCCCGCCGAAAGTCCTTCCGTTGCGCCGGAAAGGGCGTCGGTGATCGATTCCAGTGTCTGGACGCTCATTCCCTTCGGGAGCGGTGGCTGCTCGGTCGTGCGCAGCGCGCCGAGGGCGCGGTCGATCTCCGCCTGGCCGGTGACTTCGCCGGAGGCGTCGCGGAATTCGGCGTAGCGTTCGAGTTTCTCGCGCAGGGTGGCGAAGGTGAACGGTTTGAGCAGGTACTGCACCACGCCGACCGACACTGCCGCCTTGACCAGGCCGAGGTCGCGGGCCGACGTCACCGCGATGACGTCGATCGGCAGGCCGGCCGCGCGCAGTGAGCGGCAGACCGCCAGGCCGTGCGTGTCCGGCAGGTAGAAGTCCAGCAGCACCAGGTCGACCGGCTCGCGTTCGCAGAACCGCAGGGCGTCGCCGCCGGAGTGGACGACCCCTGCCACCGAGAAGCCCGGCAGCCGTTCCACGTACACGCGGTGCGCTTCGGCGGCCACCGGCTCGTCCTCCACCACCAGCACCCGGATCACCGGTCCGCCTCCTGCCGCGGCAGCCGCACGGTGAACACCGCGCCCCCGTCCCGGCCGACGTCGACCGTGCCGCCGTAGCGGCGCACCGCCTGCCCGACGAGCGCGAGGCCGAGGCCGTGGCCGTCTTCGGCCTTCGTCGACCAGCCGCGGCGGAACACGTCGGCGCCCTCGGGCACGCCGGGTCCGGTGTCGGCGACGCGCAGCAGCAGCCCGTCGTCGTCGGTGCGGGCGGTGACGACGACCGCCGGCTTGCCGCCGCCGCGCACCGCCGCGTCGAGGCCGTTGTCGATCAGGTTGCCGAGGATCGTCACCAGGTCCCGGGCCTCGATCCCGAGCGAGACGTCGTCGATCACGGTGTCCGGGGTGACCGTCAGCTCGACCCCGCGTTCGCTCGCCTCGGCGGCCTTGCCCAGCAGCAGCGCGGCGAGCACGGGCTCGGCGACGGCGCCGACGACCCGGTCGGTCAATTCCTGCGCCAGCGCGAGCTCGGCGGTGGCGAACTCGACGGCCTGCTCGGGTTTGCCGATCTCCACCAGGGAAACGACCGTGTGCAGCCGGTTCGCGGCCTCGTGCGCCTGCGACCGCAGCGCTTCGGCGAGACCGCGCGCGGTGGTCAGTTCCCCGGTGAGGGTCTGCAGTTCGGTGTGGTCGCGCAGGACGACGACCGTGCCCTGCGCGCGGCCGCCCGAGCGGACGGCGGACGTGCTGACGAGCAGCACGCGGGCGTCCGTCAGGTGCAGTTCTTCGGCCCGGTTCTCCGCCGACGTGAACGCTTCGGCGAGCCCGTCCGGCAGGCCCAGGGAAGCCAGGTCGCGCCCGACCGGATCGGCGCCGAGACCGAGGAGCGCGCGGGCGCCGTCGTTGCAGAGGCCGATCCGCCCGTCGCGGCCGACGAGCAGCACGCCTTCGCGCACCGAGTGCAGCACGGCTTCGTGGTACTCGAAGAGGTTGCTCAGCTCGTCCGGCGCGACGCCCCGGGTCTGGCGGCGCAGCCGGGCGCTGATCAGCCAGCCGCCCAGCGCCCCGACCAGCAGCACCGCGCCGGCGACGCCGAACAGCGGCCACAGCCGTTCGCGCAGCTCGGCCGAGATCGCCGCCACCTTGATCCCGACCGCGACGAGCGCGACCACGCGGTGGCTCGCGTCGAACACCGGCACGACCGTGCGCACCGACGGGCCGAGCGAGCCGGTGTAGGTCTCGGTGAGCTCCCCGCCCTGCTGCGCCTCGCCGATGTTCCCGAGGTAGTGCTGCCCGATCAGCGCCGGAGTCGGGTGGGTGTACCGGATCCCGGCCGGGCTCATGATCGTGATGAAGTCGACGTGGGTGTGGTCCTGCACGCGCAGCGCGTACGGCTGGAGCGCCGCGCTCGGGTTCGGCGTCCCCACCGCCGAGACGACGCTGGGCGCGTCGGCGACGGTCAAGGCGACCGTGCGGACCTGGTCGCGCGCGTTCTCGCCCACCGCCCGCTGCGCGTCGAGGTAGGCGAACGTGATCCCGGCCCCGGCCAGCACGCAGAGCACCACCAGCTGCAGCACCAGCAGCTGGCGCGCCAGGCTCCAATGGGACCGCAACGTCGGGGGCACCTCCTCATACCAGCACACGCACGCGCCGGTGTCCGAACGGGACGGTGCGATCATCACACGAACTCAATGAACACAAGTGAGCCGGATCACCGAACTCCGCCTACAGTGTGCCGCAACCTGGACACCCCTAGCTGGAGGCAACGGTGCCTACACCGACCCCCGACGCGGCGCCGCGCCGTCGCGACAAGACCCACTACCTGTACCTGGCCGTGATCGTCGCGGTCCTGCTCGGGATCCTGGTGGGCTTTCTCTTCCCCGGTTTCGCCAAGGGCCTCAAGCCGCTGGGCGACGGGTTCGTCAACCTGATCAAGATGATGATCTCGCCGATCATCTTCTGCACCATCGTGATCGGTGTCGGCTCGGTCGCCAAGGCGGCGAAGGTCGGCAAGGTCGGCATCATGGCGCTGGTCTACTTCATCGTGATGTCGACGTTCGCGCTCGCCATCGGCCTGGTCGTCGGCAACCTCCTGCACCCGGGCGAGGGGTTGCACCTCAACCCCGCCGACGTGAAGAGCGTCCAGAAGTCCGCCACCGGTTCCGAAGGCCCGGTCGACTTCCTGCTCCACATCATCCCGAAGACGTTCGTCTCGGCCTTCACCGAGGGCCAGGTCCTGCAGACGCTGCTCGTAGCGCTGCTCGTCGGGTTCGCGCTGCAGAAGCTGGGCCCGAAGGGCGCGCCGATCCTGCGCGGCGTCGAGCACATCCAGCGCCTGGTGTTCCGCGTCCTGGCGATGATCATGTGGGCCGCGCCGATCGGCGCGTTCGGCGCGATCGCCGCCGTGGTCGGCGCGACCGGCTGGGCCGCGCTCAAGAGCCTCGCCGTGATCATGATCGGCTTCTACGTGACCTGCCTGGTGTTCGTGTTCGTCGTCCTGGGCCTGGTGCTGTGGCTCGGCGCCCGGGTGAACATCTGGCACCTGCTGCGCTACCTCGGCCGCGAGTTCCTGCTGATCCTGTCGACGTCGTCGTCGGAATCGGCGCTGCCGCGGCTGATCGCGAAGATGGAGCACCTCGGCGTCGGCAAGTCGGTCGTCGGCATCACCGTGCCCACCGGGTATTCGTTCAACCTGGACGGCACGGCGATCTACCTGACCATGGCGACGCTGTTCATCGCCGCGGCGCAGGACGAGCCGCTGTCGCTCGGCGCGCAGATCGGCCTGCTCGTGTTCATGATCATCGCGTCGAAGGGCGCGGCCGGCGTCAGCGGCTCCGGCATCGCGACCCTGGCCAGCGGCCTGCAGTCGCACCGGCCGGAACTGGTCAACGGCGTCGGCTTCATCCTCGGCATCGACCGGTTCATGTCCGAGGCCCGCGCGCTGACCAACTTCGCCGGCAACGCCGTCGCGACCGTCCTCATCGGAAACTGGACGAAGGAGTTCGACCGCGAACAGGCGCAACGCGTGTTCGCCGGGAACGCCCCGTTCGACGAGGCCACCCTGATCGACGAAGAGCGGGAGCCCGAACCCGAAGTGGTCACCGCGAAGTGACCGCCTGAACGTTCGTGCTCACTGCCCCCGCTGAGCACGAACCACCGCGGGCCGCGGTGCGAGACCCCCGACCTCGCACCGCGGCCCGTTCCACGTCTTCAGCCGGCGGCCTGGCCGTCGTAGGCGAGGCGCGCGGCGGCGATCTCGTCGCGGTGCCGCTCGGCCCAGCCGAGCAGGCCGTTCAGCGACTGGTACAGCTCCTTCGCCATCGCCGTGGCCTCGTACTCCACACGCGGCGGGACGGTCGGGTAGATCGTGCGGACCAGGAGGCCGTCCCGCTCGAGGTTGCGCAGGGTCAGCGTCAGCATCCGGCGGCTGATGCCCTCGACCGCGCGCTCCAGCTGGGTGAACCGCACCGGGCCGCGGATGGCCTCCAGCAGGATGCCGATCGCCCACTTGCCGCTGATCCGGTTGATCACCTCCAGCACCGTGCAGACGTCGAGTTTCTCCGGGTCGATCTCGGTGACCTGGACAGGTACACCGATGTTCCCCTGGGACATGGAAGTGCCTCCTTACGCGGGCACTCATAGTCACACATGATGGGCACTGTTACAAGAAGTGCCCTGGCGACGACCAGGGGAATCTCGACTGGAGGGGCCTGACATGGCCGAGAACCACCCCATCCGCTCCCGCGGCCTCGCGCTGGCGGTGCTGTGCGCCGCCTCGCTGATGGTCGTGCTGGACAGCAGCATCGTCGCGGTGGCGCTGCCCGCCATCCAGACCGACCTCGGCTTCACCCCCGCCGGGCTCGCCTGGGTCGTGACGGCGTACTTGGTCGCCTTCGGCGGCCTGCTCCTGATCTCCGGCCGGCTCGGCGACCTCGTCGGCCGCCGCCGCGTCTTCCTCGGCGGGCTGAGCCTGTTCACGCTGGCCTCGCTGGTCGCGGGCCTGGCCTCCGACGCGGGTGTGCTGGTCGTGGCGCGGTTCGCGCAGGGGGTCGGCGGCGCGCTCGCGTCGGCCGTGGTGCTGGGGATGATCGTCACGATGTACCCCGAGCCGCGGGCCCGGGCGAAGGCGATCGGCGTCTACAGCTTCACGCAGGCGGCGGGCGCGTCGATCGGGCTCATCGCCGGTGGCGCGCTGACGCAGGCGCTGAACTGGCACTGGACGTTCTACGTCAACCTGCCGATCGGCGTGGCGGCGCTGCTGCTGGCCGTGCGGGTGGTCGCGCCGGACCGCGGGACGGGCCTGCGGGCGGGTCTGGACGTCGTCGGCGCGCTGCTGGTCACCGCGGCCGTGATGCTGGGCGTGTACGGCATTTCGGCGTCGGCGTGGAGCGCGCTGGCCGCGGCCGCCGTCCTGCTCGCGGCGTTCGCGGTGCGGCAGGCGAAGGCGCGCACGCCGCTGCTGCCGCTGCGGCTGTTCCGGATCCGCGCGGTGACCGGCGCCAACGTGGTGATGGTGCTGATGGTGGCCGGGATGCTCGGCTTCCAGTTCGTCACGGCGTTGTACCTGCAGCAGGTGCTGGGCCTGGACGCGCTGGGCACCGGCGTCGCGTTCCTGCCGGTGCCGGTGGTGATCGCGGTGGCGTCGCTCGGCTTCGCGGACAAGCTCGCGACGCGGTTCGGGCCGCGGACGGTGCTGCTGTCCGGTCTCGGGCTGGTGATCGTGGGCCTGGTGCTGCTCACCCGGGTGTCGGGGTCCTACTTCGCCGACGTCCTGCCGGCGCTGCTGCTGATGGGCCTCGGCGCCGGCGCGGCCATCCCGGCCCTGATGGGCCTGGCGATGGCGGACGTGGCGGACGCGGACGCCGGGGTGGCGTCGGGGTTGATCAACACGACCCAGCAGGCCGGGGCGGCGGTGGGCACGGCGGTCCTGGCCGCGGCGGCCGCCTCCCGCACGGCGAGCCTGAGCGGAGTGGACCACCGCGAGGCCCTGGCCGCCGGGTTCCGGCTGGCCTACGGGGTGAGCGCGGGCTTCCTGATCGCGGCGGTCCTCCTGGGCGGGCTGGTGCTGGGCCGCCGCACCCGGCAGGCCGCCGTTCCGGTCCCGGAGCCGGAGCTGTGCACCGCCGATCCCGCGTGACGGAACGGTCGACACGCGTGATCCCAAGGTCGACACGCGTGATTGAGGGGACGACACGGCCCCTGTCGGCGTGTCGTCCTCTCAATCACGCGAGTCGGCTTTCTGATCACGCGTGTCGGCGTTCCGGTCACGCAGGTAGGCCGAAAGCCCACGGTGGCCCCGCCGCATCATCAGCGCGTGGTTCGCGCGGAACAGCGGCCGGGCCACCGTGTCGAAGCGCCGCAGCAACTCCTTGCGGGCCTGGACGTCCTGGGTGATCTCCAGCAGTGTGCCCGCGCCCGCCGCGCGGACCGCACCGGCCAGTACCCCGTCGAGGTCGCCGCTGAGCCTGACCCGCATCAGGCCCGTGCGCTCGTCCTGGTGGTCCCGGTGCATCCGGACGGTGATCCGGAACGGCAGCCGGGACCGGCAAACCAGCTCGGCGGTGTCGTCGTCCACGCGGCGCACCGCACGGACGTCCGACCACCACCGCGGGTAGCCGGCGAGGTCGGTGACCACGCCGAACACCCGCTCGGGCACGGTTCCGGGCAGCAGCCACGTGCTGCGGAACCGGTAGCGCGCACCCGTCATGCTCGTCAAACCTGGGCCGAGACCAGCTTCCGGCCGTCCACCGTGACGATGTCGACCGACTTCACGTCGTCCGGGGCGACCAGCGCCGACCCGTCGAGGTTGAAGCCCTGGTTCTCCCATTTCTCCGACACCTGCCAGCTGCCCGCGGTCACCGCTTGACCTTCCTTGGTGACCACCTGGAGCAGGCACTTCTCGCCGGCGTGGACGCCCTTCACGTTGACGTTCACCCGGACCCAGCCCTGGAACGGGCTCACCGACGCCGCCAGTTGCACGCCGGTGGTCGGATCGCGCCCTTCGGCGCTCTTCGTACCGGGAACATCGGTCGGCGGCGCGGGGATCGCGAGGGGCTCGCCGCCCCCGCCGGTCTGCCTGCCCACCAGGATCCCGCCGCCGAGGGCCGCGACCACCAGCACCGCCGCGGCGACCAGGGCCAGGCCCCGGCGTCCGCCCGAGCGGGCCGGAGCGACGCGCGTTTCCTCGTCGCGCACCCGGCGCAGGGTCTTCTGCAGCAGCAGGTCCCCGCCCTCGGGCGGCCCGTCGAGGAACGCCTCGGGCGGTACCTCGTCGAGCGAGTCGCGCAGGGCCACGAGCTCGTTCAGGTCGAACCGGCACTGCGCGCAGGTCTGCAGGTGCCGCCGTTCGAAGTCGGCCGCCTCCGCGGGATCGAGCGCGCCGAGGGCGTACGCGCCGAGCTGCGTGTGACTCTCGTCCACCGAGTTCATCGCGCCACCTCCGTTCCGCTCGAAATCATCGCTGCTCTGAGTGCTCGTAGTGCGTAGTAAGACCTTGATTTCACGGTACCCGGTGCGACGCCCAGTGTTCTCGCCGCTTCGGCCACCGTCCGTCCCCGGTAGTAGATCTCCACCAGGACCTCTCGATGCTCGTTGGACAGCCCGTCCATCGCACCGAGCACGGTCATCGAATCGACCACCCCCTGGGCGTGGTCGCGCTCGACGGCCGGGGTCGGCACGCCTTCGGCCGGTTCGGCCACCTCCTGTGGCCGGGCCGCCCGGGCCCGTGCCCGGTCGGTGACCAGGTTGCGCGCGACGGTCAGCAACCAGCCGCGCACCGAGCCTTTTCCGTCGTTCTGCAAGTCGTCCGCGTGTTTCCACGCACGGACGAGCGTCTCCTGGACCACGTCCTCGGCTGCCGCCCGATCACCGGTCAGCCTCGTCGCGTAGGCCAGCAGGCTTCGCCCGTGTTCGGCGTACAGCTGCCGAATCAGGTCTTCGCCTTTGGCCTTCTTAGGCCGCCTGCCTCCTATGGCCACCCTCGTCCTCCCGACGGTGTTCTGAGTCGGCGAGGACAGTACTGCAACCCTCAGCTCCACCGGCGGTGCGTGCGCCGAGCGCAGCGCGACCATGGTGTTCATCGGCTGCCCGTCCTTCCTCGTTCTGCCCGGAAAACCGTCGTCTGTCAGGACCCGGCGCCGCCGGCCGCCTTGCCGGCCGCAGTGATCTTGCTGCCGTCCGGCGCGATGGCGAACCACGTGCCGTTCGCGCCCTGGCCGTTCATGTCGCCCGCGGCCTTGTCGCCCGCGTACTCGTACAGCGGCCAGCCGTTGAGCGTGATCTGCTTGGTGCCGTCCTTGCGGGTCGCGGTGCCCACCTGGGTGTCCTGGATGCCCTTGAGCATCGGCGTGGCCACCCCGGCCAGCATCGGCAGCCAGGATTTCGTGCAATCGCCTTCGCAGTTGGACGTCGGCGGCGAGGAGACGTCCTTGTCGAACCGGTAGAGCGTCTTGCCGTCGGCGTCGGTGACCACCGCGCCGACGCCGTTGACCGTGCCCACCTGGAGCATCTTGTGCCCCGGCTCGCCGTGCTGCGGCCCTTGGGCGCCGTCGGCCATGTCACCACAGGCGGACAACGAGGCGACGGCGACGAGCGCCAGCGCGCTGACGACCACCGGCCGGATACGGTTCATGACGTTCTCTCCTCGGTGAGGGCGGCACCGCCGTCCGGCGGACCTCGACACCTCACAACACGGCCACCGCCGCAAAACGGTTCAGCCGGTTTCGCGCGATTCGGTGCCGGTTCCGGGCCGGATTGGTGTGTCCCGCTGATCGGCACGATCTTGTCGCCGTGCGGGCGGGTTTCCTAAGCTGATCACGTCCGCACCGCCGCCCCCGCTCGTACCGGGAGGCCGCTGTGCCCGTGAAGTCCCTCGTCCTGGTCGCGCTGCTGGCCGTGGGCTGTTCCGCCGCCGCGCCGACCTTCACGGCGACCCTCACCACGCCCACGGACGTCGTGCTCAGCTGGCCGGACGACGGCGACGGCCACCGGCTCGAGTACGCGAACGGCCCGGCCGGGCCGTGGACGACGCTGCGGTTCCTGCCCGCCCACACGACGAGCTACCACCACCCGGACCTGATCCCGGAGACGCCGTTCTACTACCGCGTGCAGCCCTACACCGGCCCGGTCTCGACGGAGCTGCACGCGGTGACCTCGGGCGGCACGGTGACGTTCACCTGGGCCGACCGCTCGCCCGACGAGGCCGGGTTCCTCCTGGAGATCCGCCGTCCGGGCGCGCCGGACTACGACCCGGTCGAGGTGACCGACCCGGACGTGACGACCTGCGCGCTCTCGCTGCTGCCCGGTGAGGAGAAGTCGGCCTACCGGCTCCGGACACTGCACTACGGCCCGCTCTCCCCGGTGGTCCACCAGACCACCGGGAAGGAGCGGTAGCCGTCACTCCCCCGCGAGCACCGTCCGCAGGAACTCGCCGGTGTAGCTGCCTTCGACCTCGGCGACGTACTCCGGCGTGCCTTCGGCGACCACCGTGCCGCCGCCCGAGCCACCCTCGGGGCCCATGTCGATGATCCAGTCGGACGTCTTGATCACGTCGAGGTTGTGCTCGATCACGATCACCGAGTTGCCCTTGTCGACCAGGCCGTTGATCACGCCGATCAGCTTGTTGATGTCCTCGAAGTGCAGACCCGTGGTCGGCTCGTCGAGGATGTACACCGTCTTGCCGGTCGAGCGCTTCTGCAGCTCGCTGGCCAGCTTGACGCGCTGGGCCTCACCGCCGGACAGCGTCGGCGCGGGCTGGCCGAGCCGGACGTAGCCGAGGCCGACGTCCACCAGCGTCTGCAGGTGGCGGTGGATGGCCTTGATCGGCTCGAAGAACTCCGCGGCCTCCTCGATGGGCATGTCGAGCACGTCCGAGACGGTCTTGCCCTTGTAGTGCACCTCGAGGGTTTCCCGGTTGTACCGGGCGCCCTTGCAGACCTCGCAGGGGACGTAGACGTCCGGCAGGAAGTTCATCTCGATCTTGATCGTGCCGTCGCCGGCGCACGCCTCGCAGCGGCCGCCCTTGACGTTGAACGAGAACCGGCCCTGCTGGTAGCCGCGGACCTTCGCCTCCGTGGTCGCGGCGAACAGCTTGCGGACGTGGTCCCAGACCCCGGTGTAGGTGGCCGGGTTGGACCGCGGGGTCCGGCCGATCGGCGACTGGTCGACGCGCACCAGCTTGTCGACGTTGTTCAGGCCGTTCACCCGGGTGTGCCGGCCCGGCACCTGGCGGGCGCCGTTGAGCTTGTTCGCCAGCACGGTCGCGAGGATGTCGTTCACCAGCGTCGACTTGCCCGAACCGGAGACGCCGGTGACCGAGACCAGGCAGCCGAGCGGGAACGAGACGTCCAGGCCGCGCAGGTTGTGCTCGCGCGCGCCGACGACGGTCAGCTGCCGCTTCTTGTCGATCGGCCGCCGGATCGCCGGGATGTCGATCTTGCGCCGGCCGGACAGGTACTGGCCGGTCAGCGACTCCTTGCTCTTGAGCAGCTTCTTGTACGGTCCACTGTGGACGATGTGGCCGCCGTGCTCGCCCGCGCCCGGGCCGATGTCGACCACCCAGTCGCTCGAGCGGATGGTGTCCTCGTCGTGCTCGACGACGATCAGCGTGTTGCCCAGGTTCCGCAGCCGGGTCAGCGTCTCGATCAGCCGGTGGTTGTCGCGCTGGTGCAGGCCGATCGACGGCTCGTCGAGCACGTACAGCACGCCCACCAGACCGGAACCGATCTGCGTCGCGAGCCGGATCCGCTGCGCTTCTCCACCCGAAAGCGTGGCCGACGCGCGGTCGAGCGACAGGTACGTCAGGCCGACGTCGAGCAGGAAGCGCAGCCGGGCCTGGATCTCCTTGAGCACCGCGCCGGCGATCATCGCCTCGCGCTGGCCCAGCTCCAGCTCGTCGAGGAACTGCGACGCCTCCGCGATGGACAGCGCGCAGACCTCGGCGATGGACATGTCGCCGCGGGTCTTGTGCTGCAGCGTCACCGCGAGGATCTCCGGCTTGAGCCGGGTGCCCTGGCAGGCCGGGCACGGCACCTCGCGCATGTAGCCCTCGTACCGCTCGCGCATGTACTCGGACTCGGTCTGCTCCTGGCGCCGCTCGAGGAACGGGATGACGCCCTCGAAGGCCGCGTAGTACGAGCGCTGGCGGCCGTAGCGGTTCTTGTAGCGGACGTGGACCTGCTCGTCGACGCCGTGCAGCACCGCCTTCTGGGCGCGCGCCGGCAGCCGCCGCCACGGCGTGTCCATCCGGAAGCCGATGGTCTCCGACAGCGACTCGAGCAGGCGGATGAAGTAGTCCGCGCTCTGGCCGCCCGACCACGGCGCGATCGCGCCCTCGGCCAGCGACAGCTCGTCGTCCGGGACCACCAGCTCCGGGTCGACCTCCTTGCGGATGCCGATGCCGGTGCACTCCGGGCAGGCGCCGTAGGGCGAGTTGAAGGAGAACGAGCGCGGCTCGAGGTCCTCGATGGCCAGCGGGTGGCCGTTCGGGCAGGCCAGGTTCTCGGAGAAGCCGCGGATGCGGTGCGGGTCACCCTCGGGGAGGTCGACGAACTCCAGCTCGATCAGCCCGTCGGCCAGGCGCAGCGCCGTCTCGACCGAGTCGGTGAGCCGCTGGCGCGATGCGGCCTTCACGGTCAGCCGGTCGATGACCACGCCGATCTGGTGCTTTTCCTGCTTCTTGAGCTTCGGCGGGTCGGTGAGCGGGTGCATGGTGCCGTCGACGACCACGCGCGCGTAGCCCTGCTGCTGCAGGTTCTCGAACAGGTCGACGTACTCGCCCTTGCGTCCGCGCACCACCGGCGCGAGCACCTGGAACCGGGTGCCCTCTTCCATGGCGAGCACCTGGTCGACGATCTGCTGCGGGGTCTGCTTGCTGATCGGCTCGCCGCACTTGGGGCAGTGCGCCTTGCCGGCGCGGGCGTAGAGCAGGCGCAGGTAGTCGTAGACCTCGGTGATCGTGCCCACAGTGGAACGCGGGTTGCGCGAGGTCGACTTCTGGTCGATCGACACCGCGGGCGAGAGGCCCTCGATGAAGTCGACGTCCGGCTTGTCCATCTGCCCGAGGAACTGCCGGGCGTACGCCGAGAGCGACTCGACGTACCGGCGCTGCCCCTCGGCGAAGATGGTGTCGAAGGCGAGGCTCGACTTCCCCGACCCGGACAGGCCGGTGAACACGATCAGGCTGTCGCGGGGCAGGTCGAGATCCACGCCGCGGAGGTTGTGCTCGCGGGCACCGCGAACAACGAGGCGATCAGCCACGCCAGGGTCCTCTCAAAGTCATTCTCGGTTGCAGTCGCCGACCCGGTTCTCAGCTGCACGGGTGGCCGCGATCCATGCTACGAGCCACCACCGACAAAAACGGGTTCCGCGTCCTTGACCTGCGGTTCTTCGGGCTTCCGGCGTCTGGTGAGCCACCGGTGGGCCGGGCGTTCGACCCCCGCGGTGACCGCCCAGCCGGCCAGCACGGCGGCGCCGACGACCGCGGGGAGCCGCAACCAGCCGGGGAGGCCGAGGTCGAGCAGGGCACGGGCCAGGACGTAACCCAGTTCCTGGTGCACCAGGTAAAGACCATACGAGATGCCCGCGAGCCAGGTGACGGCCGGGGCGATCCGGGCCAGCCCGGGGAACCGCCAGTCCGGTCCGCGGGCGGCCAGGCAGACCAGCAGGAGCAGCGCGGCGAACCCGATCGTGGACGGCCAGCGCTGCGCGTCCTGGGGCAGGGCGACGTGGAACGGGAAGACCTGCAGGTCCTGCGCGGCGACGGCGGCCACGACGAAGAGCGCGGCGTGCCAGGTCTTGAGCCGCCGCTGCGCCCACAGCCAGATCGCGACGCCGATCGCGAAGACGTGCAGCCGGTGCAGGCCCAGGCCGTAGTAGAAGGTCTCGACGACCGGGCTCGCCGTGCCTGGCGGGAAGACCACGAAGCGCAGCGCGAGCGGGACCAGGATCAGGGACCACAGCAGCGCGACGGTCAGCCGGTGGGTGCGCCACGACCGCGGCCACAGCAGGGCGGCGCCGGTGAAGGCGAGCAGCTGCACCGGCAGCGTCCAGTAGGAGCCGTCCAGGTAGTAGAACGTCTCGGACCGGATGCCCCACTCCTGCACCATGCCGAGGTTGGCGACGAGATCCAGCCAGGTCGGGATGTACCACGGCGACGGGTCCGTGGGCGGCCCCTGCGGCACGCCGAAGAGGAACCCGGTGACGCCGGGCGGGTAGGGCAGGCCGCTGAAGGAGATGGCGGCCCAGCGCGTCACGACGTAGGTCAGCAGGACGGCGGCCAGGTAGGCGGGCACGAGGCGCGCGACGCGGTTCCAGAGCCACCGGCGCGGATTGCCCTTGCGGAGGCTCGCGCAAACGAAGAAGGCGGAGATCACCAGCAGGATCGCGGCGCCGAACTGCGCTGTCACCCGGAAGGGGTACCCCGTGAGTTCGGGGTGCAGCAGCGCGCCCTGGTGGGTGACGTGCCCGAGGATGACCGCGAAGACGGCGACGACCCGGAGGAGGTCCCAGCTGATCCGGCGCGGCGTCGGGGAGGTGGGCACGGTCGTCCTGAGGTCGGGGCTGGCGGGGGTCTGCGACGAGCCTACGTGCCGGCGCCCGCGGACGCTTGTGCGGGTGGAACCGCTTGGAGCGAAACGACTACCGTGTGCACGGTGAACATCGTGGAGACTTACACCGGGCACGTCGACCCGGGTGGCGACGCCACCCGCCGCACCCTGGACGCGCTGACCATCACCAAGCTGTCCGTCGGCCCGATGGACAACAACACGTACCTCCTGGTGTGCCGGGAGACGAACGAGGCGCTGCTGATCGACGCGGCGAACGACCCGGAGCGCATCTCCGACCTGATCGGCCACGGCCCGGACCGCCCGGCCCTGAAGACGGTCGTCACCACCCACCAGCACCAGGACCACTGGCAGGCACTGGGCGCGGTGGCGGGCGCGAACGGCGCGAACACGGCGGCCCATCCCTTGGACGCTTCACCGTTGCCGGTACCGCCGGACTTCCTGGTCGAGCACGGCGACACGCTGACGGTGGGCCAGGTCACGCTGTCGGTGATCCACCTGAGGGGGCACACGCCGGGGTCGATCGCCCTGCTGTACCGCGACCCGGCGGGTCATCCGCACCTGTTCACGGGGGATTCGCTGTTCCCGGGCGGGGTGGGGAAGACGTCGTCGCCGGAGAACTTCACTTCGCTGCTGGACGACGTGTCGTCGCGGATTTTCGACGAGCTGCCGGACGAGACGTGGTTCTACCCGGGCCACGGCGACGACTCGACGCTGGGTGCGGAGCGGCCGAAGCTCGGCGACTGGCGCGAGCGCGGCTGGTGAGCCGGGGATCTTCCCTGACGCACCGGGGAAGCTAACCGCGCCGCTCTCGGGACACCTTCCGGACGAACCGCTCCCCCGGCCAGAAGGTGTCCCCCAGGCTCAGCTGGTCGAAGAGCACGCAGACGGTTCCGGGAGTGTCTTCGGAATCCCAGACGGCCGACACGGTCCGCCCGCGTTCGTTCCCGTACCGGCTCAGCCAGTAGATCCGGTCACCCGGCCTGAGCTTGTAAGCCGCAACGCGCTCCCGGGGCGGTGCCTGCCGCAGGCTCGGGCGCCCGATCCGCGCGTCGAAACCGTATTCCCCGGCCGGTCGGGGGCAGCGCCAGACGATCCGGAACTGCTCGTCGATCGGGAGCGCGGGCGAGCCCACGCGAACTTCTTCGACCAGGTAGAACGTGACGAGCCGGCGCGCCTCGTCCGACATCTCGCGCCACGGATTCGAGAGCGCTTCGACACCCGCCTCGACATCCGATTCCAGCTCCGCGGCGACCGCAGCCAGCTTGCGGTCGGTCGCGGTTCGGGCGCGGAGCTCCCGGATCGACCGGGTCAACGCGCCGGGGTCGACCCAGAGATGGTGATCGATTCGCCTGGCCACGTAGTTGTCACGTGCCTCCACGTTCGTGCGAAGCGGCGGCTCACCGGCGATGGGTGGCCGAGCCCACTGGGCTGCGTCGAGACAGGCCGCCAGCCACTGCGCCTCGGCCTTGCTCAGGATCGTGTCCGCCAGTACGGGCACGCCGGGCAGGAGACCCAGTCGGCCGTCGGGGTGGAAGTGTTCGGGCCCGAAGTGCTGCGGGTACCAGTCGAGGTCGCTGTGGAGCAGCGTCGCGAATCCTTCGCCTCGGCGCTGCCGGAAGATCAGATCCTCGCCGTACACGTTCACGTGGTGGCGCACGATGTCCGACGGGCCGAACTCGACGCCCGCCATCTCGCCCAGCTGGGCCTGGATCCGGTTGCCCCGATAGCGGCTCAGGTAGTGCCTGACCTCGGCGACGAAGTCCGCGACGGATTCGTCGTCCAGCTTCCGCTCCGGGCTGACGGTGATCGTCTTCGACACCTCGCCGTTGCGCCGCGCCGACAGCAACTGCTTGGTGGCATTGTCCCAGTAGAGACTGTCTGTGTCCGGGTCGTGCACGACGCAGAGCACCGGGATGTTGCCGTCGGCCCACGTGCTGCCGTGGCCACCGACCGGCACGGCGTACCGGTCGTGTCTGCGCCACGAGCGGCCGCCCTTGACCTGGATCTTGATCAGGTCGCCGGTGACTTCACCGTTCTCCGTGAACGTGACGTGCAGGTCCTCGCCGAAATCGTTCTGACCGTCCACCTCTTGAACGATGTGGTCGTGCCGCTCAAGAAGAGTCCGCAGCACGTTGACCGCCGCACGGCCAGGTCTGCGGGATTCAGGCACCTTCGGCAACGGCCCTCCGGATCATGTGCGGCAACCGAACGACGGTCCGCGGCGGGTTGGGTACTGTCGGAGGCTAATACGGGGAGGGCCGGTGGGGCAGAGCAGGCACGCCAGGCGAGTGCTCCTTCAGCAGGCTTCGGCGCTGTTGAAGGAAAACGTCCCGCAACTCGACGGCGACCGCCGCCGGATCCTCACCGCCCTGCTCGTCGAGACCGCCGGAAACTGGCGCCTCTTCGTGCGCATCGCTCCCCCGGACGAGCGAGCCGACGCCTTCCTCGTCGGTCCAGAAGGCCTCTTCGCCGTCACCATCGCCACTGCCTCGCCGCAAGGCCCCGCCCTGCACTCGCTCGTGCGGCACGCCGAAGAAAGCTGCGCCGGCATCCGGGACGGCCGTGGGCGTGAACTCACCGGCAGCGCCGTCCACTTCGTGCTGATCACCCCCGGTGCCCAGGCGGCCGTCCGGGACGCCGGGCCGTTCCGAGTGCTCGCGGAGCCGGACGTCGCCCGGCTGTTCAAGCGCACCGCGCCGCACCTCGGCCGTCGCCAGATCGAGGTGATCGGCGAGCAGGCCGGGCGCATCCTCCGCGGCTATCTCCCGTTGCGCGTCCAGACGCCCGGCAGCGGCGAAGCCGCGGAGGGGTTCCTGGACGCGGGAAGCCTCGTCGACGCCGAGGTCGCCGCCGCCCAGCTGCGGCCCTTCGACTCGTGGCTGACCTTCCTGCACCCGCACCAGCGGGCGGTCGTCAGCCGCGACTACCGCGGGCCGGCGCGGATCAGCGGGCCGGCCGGGACTGGGAAGACCGTCGTCGCGCTCCACCGGCTGCGGCACGTTGCCCGGCGGACCGCCGGGCCGCTGCTGTTCACCACCTTCGTGCGCACCCTGCCGCCCGTGCACGAGGCCGCGTTCCGGCGGCTGGCCCCGGAGTTCGGCGACCGGGCGGAGTTCGTGCACCTCCACGCCTGGGTGCGCCGGTTCCTGGCCGAGCGCGGACAGCCCGTGGACGTCGACCCGCGCGGGGTGCGGACCGCGTTCGGCCGCGCCTGGACGCGCCACCGCGCCGTGCTCGAACCGATCGAGCGGCACGACGACTACTGGCGGACCGAACTCGACCGGGTCATCAAGGGCCGCGGGTTCACCACGCTCGAGGAGTACCGCCGTCCGTCGGTGCGGCGGGGCCGCGAAGTCCGGCTGGGGCACGAACAGAAGGCCGCGGTCTGGCAGTTCTACGAGACCTACCAGGAGATGCTCGCCGAACGCGGCCTGCACGACTACAACGACGTCATCGACATCGCGCTGGCCGAGCTGCGGCGGCAGCCGCTCGAAACCCGCTACGCCGCGGTGGTGGTCGACGAGGTGCAGGACATCACCCTCAACGGCCTGCGGCTGATCAAGGAGCTGGGCGGCACCGGCCCGAACCAGCTCCTGCTGGTCGGCGACGGCCAGCAGCAGGTCTACCCGGGTGGCTGGCGGCTGTCCGACGCCGGCATCCCGGTCCAGGGCCGCGGGGAGGTGCTGCGGGTCAACTACCGCAACCGCGCCGAAGTACTGGCCTTCGCCCAGCGGTTCGACGCCCGCAACGAAGTCGACGACCTCGACGGCGCCGCCGGGATCACCCTGCGGAACGCGGAAGCCGGCAATACCGGCGGCACGACGGCGTCCTGGCGTGGGACCGAAGGCGACCTCGCGGCCGAGCTGACGCGGCGGATCGCCGGGCTGCGGGACACGCTCGGGCAGACCGCGCTGATCGTGTTCCAGCGCCAGGACCTCGTGCGGTGCCGCCGGATCCTGCGCGAAGCCGAGATCCCCGTCCTCTCCCTCGACGACTACTCCGGGGCCCCCGACGATCACCTGAAGGCCGGCACCGTGCACCGGGCGAAGGGGCTCGACTTCCGGGCCGTCCTCGTCGTCGAGTTCACCGGCAGGCCGGGAGATCCGGGCGCGACGGGAGCCGCCGCCGAGGAGGCGTCGGACCTGCGCGACCGGCAACGGCTCGTCGCGGCGACGCGCGCCCGCGATTTCCTCTGGTGGGGTGTCGTCGAGGACACGTTCGGAGCAGCCGGGTAACGCTTGGGGCGTCAACCCCCGCTTCCGGGCAACGCACCGGACGAACCGGGCGTCTCCCGCAAACCCAGCGCTGGGACTTCCATCGGTTCTTTCCGCCAGGAGGCCCACCATGTCCAGACCGAAGCGGCGTGCACTCGCCGCCGTCATCCTGCTGCTCGGCACAGGCGGGATCCTCGCCGCCGCCTCGCCCGCCCAGGCCGCCGCGCCCGTCATTCCCACCATGACGAACATCCGGACCGGGCTCAACACCGGGTTCGACCGGGTCGTGCTCGACCTGGGCTCCGGGCCCGCGCCCGCCGTCAGCTACCAGCTCACCGACGAGCTCACCGCCGACCCCAGCGGCGAGATCGTCTGGCTCACCGGCCAGTACTTCGTCAACGTCACCGCGACGCCCGCCGCCGCGCACGACGTCAACGGGAACCCGACCTACACCGGGCCCCAGAAGTTCCGGACGCGGAACCTCGCCAACGTCATGGCCGTCGCCGTCACCGGGGACTTCGAGGCGCACCTCTCGATCGGGCTCGGGGTGCGGTCGCGGACCACGGTGAACGTCTTCACGCTCACCGCGCCCAACCGCGTCGTCATCGACGTCGCCCACTGAGCCGGCGGGGGAGTCACCCGCGCTCGTACGGGATCTTCTCCCCCGCCTCGACCGCGAACGGCAGGTGGTTGCCGGCCGGCGGCAGCGGGCACGTCGCGAAGTCGGTGAACGCGCACGGCAGGTTCACCGCGCGGTTGAAGTCCAGCGTCACCGAGCCGTCCGCGGCCGGCTCGGTGACCGGCAGCGACCGGTTGGCGGCGTACGTCGTCACGCCGCTCGTCCCGTCGGTGAACAGGATGCTGAGCCCGCCGTTCTTGCCGTTGAACGCCGTCAGCGTGTGCGACGCGCCATCGCGGGTGAAGCGGACCACGCCCGGCGCCGTGTAGACGTGGCTCAGCCCCTCCACCACGGCACCGACCGTCGTGGGCCGCGGCTCGGCGAAGGGTTCGAACCGGCCGGACAGCACCCACGACGGCGACGGCTCGTACGCCGGGACCCCGCGGAACTCGCGCAGCACCTCGGCTTTCGGGTCGTGGACGCGGATCAGGTACCCCGAGCGGCGGGCCACTTCGATCTCGACGTCGCCGGCCAGCACCCGGGTGCCCGCGCCGCTGTTGACCAGCTCGAACCGCCGGACCCCGGTGAGCGGTTCGCCCTCGTGCACCAGCGACGCGCCGGCCGGGTCGACGTACGCCGCGTCCGCGTCCTGCCACCAGCGGCCGGGGATGCCGGGGTACTCCCGCGGGACGTCGGTCAGCCAATCCAGCGACACCAGCGCCAGCCAGCCGTGCGGCTCGGCCAGGTCCGCCTCGCGCCGGGCCTTCCAGTCCTGCCACTCCTGGGTGAACGTGCTCATCGCGGGCCCCTTCCGTCGGCTACGACGGTGCCAACCCGGCGCCCGCACCGCTATTCCGCGTCCCAGCATCCGGACCCCGGCTCAGTCCGCGAAGGACCACTGCAGCCCGTAGCTCAGGCCCTGGTGCAGGTCATGGAACTCGAGGCCGACCTCGCCGACGCGGTTGACCGTCACCGCGTCGCCGGAGTCGACGCCGTCGTCGACGACCCGGCCCGGCACGCCGTTGAGCCGCCACACCCGCGACGGCGGCGCCGCGCGGTCGAACCGGACCCGCACCGAGAGCTTCTCGCAGCGGCGCAGCGGCGTCATGACGTAGAACGGCCGCAGCCCGGCGCGCCGCGGCGTGAACCGGATGCCGTACTCGTGCCGCTGGCCGAGCCGCAACGGGCTCGGCAGCCGCAGGACGAATTGCGCGTGGCTCGCCGAAACCCGGCGTGCTTCGACGATTTCGCCGCCGAACAGCGCGTCCGCGGTGATGTCCGGCACCGGGTCGCCGCCCGGCTCGACCGGCACGCTGACCGGCAGGATCAGCTCGTCGAGTTCGTCGGCCTCCGCGACGATCCGGCGTTCCTCCCGCAGGTCCGGTGGGTCGCGGTCGAGCCGGAGCATCGCCTTCATCGACTCGACGTACCAGCCGGCCAGCGGGTGCAGGTCACCGCGGGACGCGGGCGCGCCGAGCAGCTCGTCGAGCCGGCGGAACGCGAGGTCGATCCGGCGGCGGGCGGTGCGCGGGTCGCGGTCGAGGACGGTGGCGAGCCACGAGATCCGCCGGTCGAGGAACTCGCCGGCGGCCTCTTCGTGGAGGCCGAGCGCCGCCAGCGCGGCCAGCCGCAGGTCCGCCGGCAGCCGCCCGCACAGCTCGGTGAGCCGCAGCACGAGCTTGTGGCGCGCGGCCGCGGGCTGGTCGGCTTCGGTGATCGCGCACGCCGCCCGCAGGCAGGGGCCGATCCGCTGGTGCAGGTCGGCCGCGTCGAGCCCGCGGCCGCGGCGCAGTTCGTTCAGCTCCCGCACGAACGGCAGGGTGTGCTCGTCCGTCGTCCCCACCCCTCACGCTTTCCGGCGGAAGAAATGCTCACGGTATCAGGTGCCGGTTATGCGGAATCCATTCGCGAAATGCCCGGCCGACCGGCCCCCCACGCGCCGGCCGGCCGGGCTGCACCGCGGGTCAGCGGGCCCCGAAGATCAGGGCCCAGATCGAGTGGCTCTCCATCGAACACACCTCCTCGTTGCGCTACCCAGGCCGAGGCGGAGGGTTCCCCGGCCTCGCTCGAAAGGGAAATCCGGCCGGAGGCATCCGGTTCTTTCCGGCCGGTTTCCAGGATCGCCGGGCGGCGCGGTTCGTCAGATGCCCGATGTCACGGACGTTGTGTGCCGTTTGGCTCAGAACGGGCGAAGGCCCGCAGCACGCGGGGTTCGCGGATGAGGAACCGGCGACGGCCCGTCTCGACGATCCCGCGTTCCCGCAGCACGCGCAGCGCCCGAGCGACGGTACGCCGGGCGGCGCCGATCTGCGCGGCGATGTCCTCCTGCGACAGCGCGTCGATGACCACGCCCTCGGGCACGGTCCGGCCGCGTTCCTCGGCCAGCCGGACCAGGACCACCGCGACCCGGCGGCTGACGTCGAAGGCGGCCGAGTCGATCCGGGCGGACTCGGCGTTGCGCAGCCGGGCCGCGACGGTCTTGATCGTCGCGATGGCGATCGACGGCCGCGCGTGCAGGACGTCGACGAACTCCGCACCGGTCAGCTGGAAGACCGTGCAGGGTTCGATCGCGCGCACCGACGCCGACCGCGGCCGCCCGGTGACCGCCGCGAGATCGCCCAGCACCTCGCCGGGGCCGCGCAGCCCGAAGAGCACCTCGCGGCCGTCCTCGACGATCGTGGAGACGCGCACCCAGCCGGAGACCAGCACGTGGACGTGGTCGGACGGATCGCCCTCCATGAGCACGACGTCGTTCGCGCGGAACCGACGGCGGGTGCCGCGGGCGAGCAGGTACTCGCGATCGGCGTCGGCGAGGTAGGCGAGCAACGCCCCCTCCGCCGTGTCGTCGTGCCCGCTCATCGCTCCCCTCCGGATCACCACCGTAACCCGGCGTGGCCGCGTTCCGCGAGCGTGACGCCCGGTAGGGTCGGCGCGTGGACGTGGAGATCTTCACCGACGGTGCGTGCAGCGGGAACCCCGGACCGGGCGGCTGGGGCGCGGTCCTGCGCTACGGCAGGCACGAGCGCGAGCTGTACGGCGGCGAAGCGACCCCGACGACGAACAACCGCATGGAGCTGACCGCGCCGATCCGGGCCCTGGAGAGCCTGACCCGGCCGTCGCAGGTGCGCATCTACACCGACAGCACGTACGTCCGCAACGGGATCACCCAGTGGCTCCCCCGCTGGAAGAAGAACGGCTGGCAGACGGCGGCGCGCGAACCGGTCAAGAACGCCGACCTGTGGCAGCGCCTCGACGCGGCGGCCGGCGGCCACGAGGTCGAGTGGCTCTGGGTCAAGGGCCACTCCGGCCACCCGGAGAACGAGCGGGCGGACCGGCTCGCGGTGCGCGGGGCGCAGGAGGCCCGGAAGACCGGGGAACCGGTCAACGCCGGTTAGCCGGGCCGCCGGCCGGTGCCGGGGAATTGCCGTTTTTTCCGCCGGGCCGTTTCGCTCACCCGTCCGGCCGGTTGACCACAGGGTACCGCCGCCGATAATTTCCGCCTCGGTCCGCCGAACGCCGTTTTCCGGTCGTTCTCCCGCGGATTCGCCGAGGAGAAACCGTGAGAAAACGCACCGCCGCCGCCGTCGAACCGGTCGCCGACGCCGCGATGGGCATCGGCAGCGCGCTGGCGCACACCGCCCGGCAGCCGGGCTGGTCCGAATGGGAAGACCACGGCGGCACCCTGGTGTCCCCGCCGGCCGCGGCGTCGTGGGCGCCGGGCCGGCTCGACGTCTTCGTCCGGGCGTCGGACAATTCCTTGTACCACAAAGCATTCAGCGGCGGCTGGTCCGAATGGGAACCGCTCGGTGGCCCGCTGGCCTCCGCCCCGGCCGCCGTCTCGTGGGGCGACGGGCGCATCGACGTCTTCGCCGTCAACACCGACAACATCCTGTGCCACACCCGGTTCGACGACGGCTGGTCGGCGTGGCAGTCGCTCGGCGGCTTCCTGACGTCGGCGCCGGCGGTGTCGTCGTGGGCGCCGGGACGGCTCGACGTCTTCGCGCGCGGCAAGGACAACGCCGTGCACCACCGGTGGTTCGACGGCGGCTGGTCCGAGTGGGAGAGCCTCGACGGGGTCGTCACGTCCTACCCCGCGGCCGTTTCCTGGGGTCCCGGGCGGATCGACCTGTTCGCCCGCGGGACGGACCACGTGTTGTACCACAAGGCTTTCAACGGATCCTGGTCCACGTGGGAGCCGCTCTGCGGGCCGCTGACGGCGGGCGTGGGCGTGTCCTCCCGCGCCCCCGGCCGGCTCGACATGTTCGTCCGCGGCATCGACGGCACCTTGCGCCACAACCGGTTCGACGGCAGCTGGGCCGGCTGGGAATCACTGGGCGGGCTGCTGCTGCACCCGCTCGGCCCGGCCGCCGTTTCCTGGGGACCCGGCCGGATCGATGCTTTCATCACCGGCGCGGACGGCCGCCTTTACCACAAATGGCAGGGGTGAATCGGGGCTCCGCGGTGCGTCCGGGCCCACCGTGGCACAATTCCCCGGTGCCTCCCGCCCCGTGCCCGTGCGGCCTCGCCGAGTCCTACGCCGCCTGCTGCGGCCGGTTCCACGACGGCGGGCTCACCGCGCCGACCGCCGAGCTGCTGATGCGCTCGCGGTTCAGCGCCTTCGCCGTGCGCGACACCGCGTACCTGCTGCGCACCTGGCACCCCGAAACGCGGCCGCGGCAGCTGCGGCTCGACCCCGGCCAGGAGTGGACGCGGCTGGAGATCCTCGGCCGCTCCGGGGGCGGGCTGCTGCACAACGAAGGCACGGTCGAGTTCCGGGCGCACTACCGCCACCAGGGCCGCGACGGCTTCCTCGAGGAGAACAGCCGCTTCCGCCGTGAGGACGGCCATTGGGTCTATCTCGACGCGGAGGCCTAGCCCTTCGTGCTAAACAGTGCGGCGATGGGAAAACTGACGCGCCGCGCCCGGGCGAAGGCGGACTACCTCGGTTTCGTCGGCGCGCGGGAGTGGCCGCTCGCCGCGTCCGGGCTGGGTGTCGTGCTCGGCGCCGTCACCATCCTGCCGAGCGCCGTCGGCGTGGTGCTCTCCGTCGTCGCGCTCGGGCTGGGCGTCGCCACGTTCACCCGGGACGTCCGGCTGCTGCGCCGCCGCTGGGCCGGGTTCGAGTTCACCACCATCGCCGCGCCCTTCCCGACCGCCGAGCTGCCGCCGCCGTCGGCCTACCCGGAATCGGCCTACCTCGCCGTGCCTGCCCGCGGGACGGCACTGGTCAGCGCCGCGATCGACCGGGACCTGTGGACGGAACAACACACGATCGACGTCGCCGAGGAGTCCTACCGGCTGCCCCCGGCGCTGAAGGCGACCGCGCCGCACGTGCTGCCGCTGCGGGCCCGCGGCCGGCTGCTGTTCAACGGGCCGATCGTCGGCATGCGCGGCGACCCGCTGCCCGCCGCCGGGGCCCGGCCCGCGCCGATCCGGCTGCACCGGGCCCGGTTCTTCGACGCCGTCTGCTCGAACGAGCTCGCCGCACTGCGCATCACGCGCGTGGACACCGGCGAAGAGTACGACCTGCGCAAGGCCGAGCTCACCGACACCGCCGGCGCGCTGCGGGCGCTCGGCAGCAGCACGCTGGCCGACCTCGTCGGCGTCTCCACGGTCGCGTTCACCACCGACGGCAAGCTGGTCACCGTCCGGCAGTCGCCGCTGAACTCCGTGAGCGGGCTGCTGCTCGCGCCGTCGGGCAGCGGCTCTCTGGAGCCCCGCGATCTGCGCACACCCGACGGCGGGCCTCGGCGGCTGCTGCACACCGCCGTCCGCGCCGGGATGGAACGCGAGCTGTGCGAGGAAAGCGGGCTCGAGCCCGCGGACGTCCGCGAGACGAAGGTGGTCGGGTTCGCGCGCTGGATGGAGCGCGGCGCCAAGCCCGAGTTCTTCGGGCTGACCCGGCTGGCCGTCGACAGCGCCGAGGTCACGCGGCGCCGCCCGGACAGCGGCGAACGGCTCTACAGCGCCGGGCTGACGCTCTTCGACGTCGACCTCGCCGCGATCGGCGCCGCGCTGGCCGGCGGTGTCCCGCTCAGCGAGGCACTCCCGCAACGGCTCTGGGAGGACGGTTCCCTGCCGCTCCTGCTGGCCCTGCGCGCCGCCGCCGCGTGGCAAGCCGCCCGGGTCTGACGAAACGGCCCCTGTTCCCGACGTGACCGGGCCGCTACGATCGTCGCAATTGTTAGGAAAGTTCCCTAACGATGGTCCGCTGTCCCCCGCCGCCGTGGGTGCCTAGGAGGCGCGCTAGTGAGCTATCGGCAGAGAAAAACCCGGACACTACTCCTGGCGGCCTCGCTGGCCGTCGCGGTGAGCGGGGTGACCGTCGCGTCGGCCACCGGCCAGGAGCCCGCGCACGCCGTCGTCGCCGCCGCGGCCCCGGCCACCGCCGTCCCCGGCTTCCTGATCCAGACGTCAGCGCAGGTCAGCGACGACTCCGCCGTGTCGAAGCCGGGGTACAACACGTCCGGCTGGTACCCCGTCGGCCCGCGTTCGACCGTCTACGCCGGCCTGCTGGCCAACGGCAAGTACGCCGACCCGTTCTACTCGACGAACATGAAGAACGTGCCCACCGCGGACTTCCAGGTCCCGTGGTGGTACCGCACCGACCTCACCGTCGCCGACACCACCCAGCGCACGTACCTCGACTTCAGCGGCGTGCTGTCGAAGGCCGACGTCTGGGTCAACGGGACGCGCGTCGCCGACAAGACCCAGGTCACCGGCGCCTACACCCGCCACGACCTGGACATCACCGCGCAGGTGAAGGCCGGCACGAACAGCATCGCGTTCAAGGTCTACCCGAACGACCCGAACAAGGACCTGTCGATGGGCTGGATCGACTGGGCGCAGACCCCGCCGGACCAGAACATGGGCATCGTGCGGGACGTCCTCGTCCGGCGCAGCGGCCCGGTGGCGCTGCGCGGCGGCCACGTCGTCACGAAGCTGACCGGGCTGACCCACGCCGACCTGACGGTGAAGGCCGACGTCCGCAACGACTCCGCGGCCGCGGTGTCCACGACGGTCTCCGGCACGGTCGCCGGCAAGGCCATCAGCCAGACCGTGAATCTGGCCGCCAAGGAGAAGAAGACCGTCACCTTCGGCGTGGTCGGGATCGACAACCCGCAGGTCTGGTGGCCGGCCGGGATGGGCGGCCAGCCGCTCTACGACCTCGACCTGACCGCGGCCGTCGGCGGGACGGCGTCGGACACCTCGCACTCGAGCTTCGGCGTCCGCACGGTGACGGCGAACAAGAACTCGAGCGGCGGCCGGGCGTACACGATCAACGGGCGCCCGCTGCTGATCAAGGGCGGCGGCTACTCACCGGACCTGTTCCTGCGCTGGAACGCCCAATACGCGGCGGACAAGCTCGCCTACGTCAAGGACCTCGGGCTCAACACCGTGCGCCTGGAGGGGCACATCGAGCCGGACGAGTTCTTCGACCTCGCCGACCGGATGGGCGTGCTGACGCTGCCCGGCTGGGAGTGCTGCGACAAGTGGGAGGGCCAGGTCAACGGCGACGAGAAGGGTGACCCGTGGACGTCCGCGGACTACCCGGTCGCGAAGGCGTCGATGACCGCGGAGGCCGAGCGGCTGCGCGACCACCCGAGCGTCATCTCCTTCCTCATCGGCAGTGACTTCGCCCCCGACGCGACGATCGAGAAGAACTACCTCGACGCGCTGTCGGCCGCGGACTGGGCGACGCCGGTGGTCCCGGCCGCGTCGGCGAAGTCGTCGCCGCAGCTGGGGTCGTCCGGGATGAAGATGAACGGGCCGTACGACTACGTCCCGCCGAACTACTGGTACGACAAGGCGCACAGCGACCTCGGCGGCGCGTGGGGCTTCAACTCCGAAACCAGCGCCGGGCCGGACATCCCGACGATGGACACGCTCAAGCGGATGATGTCCTCGAGCGAGCTCGACACGCTGTGGAAGAACCCGTCCGCCGCGCAGTACCACCGGTCGTCGTCCTCGACGTTCGCCAACCTCAAGCTGTTCGGCGACGCGCTCACCGGCCGCTACGGCAAGCCGGCGAGCCTGGACGACTTCGTCCGCAAGGCGCAGCTGGCGCAGTACGAGAACGTCCGCGCCGAGTTCGAGTCGCACTCGCGCAACTTCAGCGACGGCTCGAACCCGTCGACCGGGATCATCTACTGGATGCTCAACAGCGGCTGGACGTCGCTGCACTGGCAGCTGTTCGACACCTACCTCGACCAGAACGGCTCCTACTTCGGGGCCAAGAAGGCGAACGAGCCGCTGCACATCCAGTACTCGTACGACACGAAGTCGGTCGTGGTGGTCAACCACAACCACGACGCGGCGTCGGGCCTCACCGCGTCCGTGAAGCTGTACAACCTCGACGGGACGGAGAAGTTCACCCAGTCCAAGGCCGTGTCGGTGGGCGGTGACGGCGCGAAGACGACCGCGCTGACCATCGGTTCGGTGAGCGGGCTGTCGACGACGTACCTGGCGAAGCTGGTGCTCACCGACTCGTCGGGCAAGGAGGTCAGCCGGAACGTGTACTGGCTGTCCACCAAGGCCGACACCCTGGACTGGGGCAACAGCGACTGGTACTACACGCCGACGACGTCGTACGCCGACCTGTCCGGGCTGAACGGCCTGGCCCAGGTGTCGCTCGGGTCGACCGCCACGACGACGACCAACGGCGACGGCACCACGACCACCAAGGTGACGCTGACGAACCCGGCGTCCGGCAAGGTGCCGGCGTTCTTCGTCGACGCGCACGTGGTCGGCGCGGCGGGCGCGCCGGTGCTGCCGGTGCGCTGGACCGACAACCAGGTCAGCCTCTGGCCAGGCGAGTCGGCGACGCTGACGGCGACGTACCGGACCGCGGACCTCAAGGGCGCCAAGCCGTCCGTGCGGATCGCGGGCTGGAACACCGGGACGAAGACGATCCCGGCGGACGGCACGGTCGACCCCGGCCCGGGCAACCCGGTGGACTACCAGGCCGAGGACGCCACCATCGCAGGCGGCGTCGCGGAGTCCAACCACACCGGCTTCACCGGCACCGGGTTCGTCAACTACGACAACGCGACCGGCAGCGCGGTGGAGTTCTCCGTCGACGCGGCCGCGGCAGGACCGGCGAACGTCGTCCTGCGTTTCGCGAACGGCACGACGGCGAACCGCCCGATGGACATCACGGTCAACGGCACGAAGGTGGCGTCGGCGGTGGCGTTCGGCGGCACGGGCAACTGGGACACGTGGCAGACGGTCACGATCTCGGTGACGCTGACCGCGGGAACGAACAAGATCAAGGCGACCGCGACGACCGCCAACGGCGGCCCGAACGTCGACAAGATCACCGTCTAGGTCCGAGCCGGGGCGGTACCGCGCCGCCCCGGCTCAGTCCCAGAGCAGGCGCTGCTCGCGGTCCGGATCGGACACCGTCGCCGAGACGTCGTCGAAGAGCCGGGTGACGCGGTCCGCCGTGGTGTAGCGCGGCCAGCCCGGGTCGCCGGTCGTCACGAACCGGACCCAGGCGCCGAACATCTCCGTCGCCACCGCCTGCATCCGCTCCGCGGGGAACGGGCGCCCGGCGAAGAGGAACCGCCAGTTGCGGTTGCGGATGTCGTCGAACACCAGCGGCAGGTCGAGGCCGTGCGCCGCGCCGAGTCCCCTGCCGCGCGGGGCGATCCGCCAGTCCAACCGGTACATCCAGGCGTCCGAATGCGCTTCGGCGAACCGGATCGCCGGGATCCACCAGTCCCCGGCCGTCAGCGCGCGGTTGCGGATCTGGTCCTCGGGCCAGTCGAGCAGCTCGGTGTAGACCGCGACGGCCTTCTCGATCTCGTCGGCGGTCAGCATCGTCGAGCCGACGCCCAGGAGCTTCGCGCCACCCGACTGCAGCCAGCTGAACAGGTCCTCTTCGTCGGCGGTCGTGCCGATCAGCAAGGGGACGTCGTGGACGCCGTCGAGCGGGCGGTGCGGCAGCAGCTCGTCGCCGACGACCACGCGGTAGGTCACCTTGGTCCCGGACTTCGCCGAAACCCGTTGCTGCGCCTGGAGGATCCGCGTCACCGGCAGCGTCGCCAGCTCGTCCGGCGAAGCGTCCAGCTCCGCGAGGACCGCTTCGGCGACCGCCGCGCCTTCGGCCGCGGTGTGCACGAGCGAGCCGACGCCGGTGCCGCTCTGCACGATCGCCCGGTGGACCAGGCCGCGGGTGGCGGGCACGGCCAGCAGCGTCCCGACGGTCCGGCCGCCGTTGGACTGCCCAGCGAGGGTGACGCGGCCCGGGTCGCCGCCGAACGCGCCGATGTCGTCCCGCACCCACGCCAGCGCGGCGACCTGGTCGCGCAGGGACAGGTTCGAGTCGGCGACCCCGGGCAGGTGCAGCATCCCGAGCACACCGAGCCGGTAGGCGACGGTCACGACGACCACGCCGCGGCGGGCGAACGCGGACGCGTCGAACTGGTGCGGCGCACCCGTCACGCCGCCGCCGCCGTGGATCCACACGAGCACCGGGTACGAACCGGGCTCCGCGGGCGCGTAGACGTTCAAGTAGAGGCAGTCCTCGTCACCGGTGAAGCCGCGCCCGGTCAGCTCGGGCTGCGGTGCCCGTGGCGCCCACTTCGTCGCGTCGCGTTCGCCGCGCCACGGCGGCACCGGCCGGGGTGCGCGGAACCGCAGCTCCCCCACCGGCGGCTCGGCGTACGGCACCCCGAGGAACGTCCTGACTCCGTCCCGCCCGGACCCGCGCAGGGCACCGGCCCCGATCTCCACCGTCGTCACGAACCCAGCCTAGGAGCTTGCGCTGGAGTGCGCTCCAGCGTGTTGACTGGAGCGCACACACCGGGAGGGGACCATGAGCGCGTCCGAAAACAAGCAGCTCCTGAAGACGGTGTTCGACGCCTGGGCGACCGGGGACATCCGGCCGCTGATCGCCGCCATGGCCGACGACGTCACGTGGACCGTCAGCGGGCACAACAGCTGGTCCGGCCGCTTCAGCGGCAAGGACTCCGTCCGCCGCGACCTGCTGGGCCCGCTCGGCGAGCAGTTCGACGGCACCTACACGAGCACGGCGAGCCGGTTCGTCGCCGAGGACGACGTCGTCGTGGTCGAGACGCAGGGCAGCGTCGCCACCAAGGCCGGGGCCCGCTACGACAACAAGTACTGCTTCGTGTTCCGGGTGGAAGACGGCCGGATCCGCGAGATCACCGAGTACATGGACACCCAGCTGGTCGCGGAGGTGCTCCCGGAACTGGCCCGGTGACGCCCGCCGCGACGGCCGGGTGATGATTACCCCGTGCACATAGCGGCAGAGATAGTGGCGCTGGTCGTGACGGTCCTCGTCGTCAGCGCGGTGGCGCGGCGGCTGGACTGGTCCGCTCCGCTGTGCCTGATCGTCGTCGGCGTCGCCGGCTCGTACGTCCCCGGTGTGCCCGAGGTCCACCTCGACCCCGAGGTCGTGCTGCTGGGCCTGCTGCCCCCGCTGCTGTACTCGGCGGCCATCCAGACGTCCCTGGTCGACTTCCGGAAGAACCGCGGCGCGATCGGCCTGATGTCGGTGGGGCTCGTCGTGTTCACCGCGCTCGGCGTCGGCCTGGTGGCCTGGGCGGTGATCCCCGGGCTCCCGCTGGCCGGCGGCATCGCGCTCGGCGCGGTGGTGGCGCCGCCGGACGCGGTCGCGGCCAGCGTCGTGGCCCGCCGGGTCGGCATGCCCCGCAAGCTGATCCGGCTGCTCGAAGGCGAGAGCCTCTTCAACGACGCGGCCGCGCTGGTCGCCCTCCGCACCGCCATCGCCGCGCTGGCCGGCTCGGTCAGCCTCTGGCAGGTCGGCGCCGACTTCTTCCGCGCGGCCATCGGCGGGGCGGTGGTCGGCCTGGTCGTCGGGTTCGTGGCCGCGTTCATCCGCGCCCGGATGGACGAGCCGGTGCTCGACACCGCGCTGTCGTTCGCCGTGCCGTTCATCGCCTACATCCCGGCCGAGGCCATCCACGGCTCCGGCGTGCTCGCGGTGGTGATCGCCGGGCTCATCCTCGGCCACAAGGCGCCGCAGATCCTCTCCGGTTCGACCCGGCTGGCGTCCCGGCTGAACTGGCAGACCATCCAGTTCCTGCTGGAGAACATGGTCTTCCTGCTGATCGGCCTGCAGCTGCGGCGGATCCTGGCCGAGGTCGGCGAGAGCGGGCTGTCGCTGATCACGCTGACCTGGATCTGCGTCGCCGTGCTGGGCGCGACCATCCTCACCCGGGTGCTGTACCTGATCGGCATCGGCACGGTGAAGCGCGTCAAGCGGCGCATCCTGCCGGGGAAGGTCAAGGCGAAGATCTGGCCGTGGCGCTACTCGGCCGTCATCGCGTGGGCGGGCATGCGCGGGGTGGTCACGCTCGCGGCCGCGTTCGTGCTGCCCGCCGACACCCCGCAGCGGGCCGTGCTGGTGCTCGCGGCGTTCGTCGTCGTGGCCGGCACCCTGGCCGTCCAGGGCATGACGCTGCCGCCGCTGATCCGGCGGCTGCGCCTGCCGCGGCCGGACCCCGCGGAGGACGCGCTGCAGGAGGCGGCCGTCCTGCACGACATGACCCGGGCCGCGCTGGCCAAGCTCGACGAGATCCGGACGGACGACGACCCGCCGGAGATCATCCAGCGCCTGCGCGACCGGCTGCAGCACCGCGCCGACTCGGCGTGGGAGCAGCTCGGCAGGCAGAGCGCGCTGGCCGAGACGCCGAGCGACGCCTACCGCCGGCTGCGGCTGGCGCTGCTGGAGGTCGAACGCGACCAGTTCCTCAAGGCCCGGGCCAGCGGCAGCGCCGACGACGACGTCCTGCGCAAGGTCCTCGAGCGGCTCGACATCGAAGAGTCCATGCTCGACCGCGACGAGGAAGAACCCGACGTGGAGGGCCGCGAGCTGCGCACCCCGGCCGCGACGGCCGGCTCGTGCAAGCACCTGGCCCACGAGTGGGTCGAGCGCGATCCCAGCTCGCCGGACACGTGCGCCGCCTGCATCGAAGAGGGCACGACCTGGGTGCACCTGCGCATGTGCCTGAAGTGCGGCAACGTCGCCTGCTGCGACTCCTCGCCCCGGCGCCACGCCACTCAGCACTTCCACGAGTCGCGGCACCCCGTCATGCGCAGCTTCGAGCCGGGCGAGACGTGGCGATGGTGTTTCGTGGACAAGCAGCTGGGCTAGGGTCGGGGCCATGAGCACGCCCGAGCAGGAGATCGAATACCGCCAGCACCGCTTCAGCCCGCCGCCGGGTTCGACGGAGATCTTCCTGGTCCGGCACGGCGAATCCGCCCCGGCCCGCGGCGACGACCCGTTCGAGCTCGTCGACGGCCAGGCCGACCCGGACCTCGCCCCGGACGGCCGCGACCACGCCCGGCGCGTCGGCGAGCGGCTGGCCGGCGAGCGGATCGACGCGATCTACGTGACGACGCTGCGCCGCACGGTGCAGACCGCCGCGCCGCTGGCGGAGAAGCTGGGGCTGATCCCGGTCGTCGAGCCGGACCTGCGCGAGATCCACCTCGGCGACTGGGAGAACGGCCTGTTCCGGAAGTACACGGCCGACGGCCACCCGATCGTCGACCGGCTGTGGACCGAGCAGCGCTGGGACGTGATCCCGGGCGCGGAGTCCGACGAGGCGTTCGGCGCCCGGCTGCGGGCGGCGCTGACCCGCATCGCGGCCGCGCACCCGGACCAGCGGGTGGCGGTGTTCACCCACGGCGGCGTGATCGGCGAGGTGTTCGCGCAAGCCAGCCGCTCGGTCGAGCGGTTCGCGTTCCTCGGCGCCGACAACGGGTCGATCTCGCACCTGGTGCTGCAGGGCGACACCTGGATCGTGCGGCGCTTCAACGACACCGCGCACCTGGCTGCGCCGCTCGGCTGAGCTTCCCGGCCGCGACGAGCTGCACGGTCACCAGGACCGAGACGGCCTCCGCGGCGAGCAGCCCGATCAGCACGAGCACCTGCGTCAGCCCGGCCTGCACCGGCCCGGCGCCGCCGAGCAGCACGCCGACGTAGGCGCCGGGGAGCGTCACCAGGCCGACCGTGCGGGTCTGGTCGAGCGCGGGGATCAGCGCGTGCCCGGCGGACGGGCGGCAGATCTCCAGCGCGGCCGGCCGCGGCAGGAACCCCAGCGCGAGGGCGGCTTCGTACTCGCCGTGGCGCGCCTTCAGCTCGTCGAGGGCCCGGCCGGCGGCCTGCGAGGTCGCGGTCATCGCGCCGCCGATCACGATCCCGGCGATCGGCACGACGGCGATCGGCTTCGGCGGGACGACCCCGGCACCGAGGACCAGCGCGAGCACGGGCACCACCCCGGCGGCGATGGCCAGCGCCGTCCACGGGAGGTTCCGGCGCGTGCCGACGCGCCGCGCCGACGTCACCGCGGCGATGCCGAACATCAAGAGCACGAAGACGCCGGTGAGCGGGGCCGAGCGCAGGACGGCGGTGATCACCAGCGACACGACGGCGAGCTGGGCGACCGCCCGCACGGCGGCGATCAGGACGGCGCGTCCCGGGCCGAGGCCACCGGCCTGCACGACGGCCGCGCCGGCGACGGCGAGCAGGACCAGGACGGCCACCAGGGCGGGTCCGAAGGTGATCGCGGCGTTCACGCCGCCGATCCTGCCGCCTAGACGGCGCAGCTGAAGAGGCGGTCCGATCCGGTCTCGGTCTTTTCGGCGACGACGACACCGTCGACGACGATCCGGCAGCGCAGGGCGCCGGGCCCGGGGTTCCGGGCGGCGATGCTGTAGAACTCGGTGCGGCCGGCGGGCCCGACCCGGGTGAACTGCGTCGACCACGGCGTCGCGACCTCGGCGTGCTGGGTCAGCGCCGAGCCGGCGGCGGCGAAGGTGACGTTGCGGGCGCCGTGCGCGCCGAGCAGCTCGTAGACGACGGTGTGGCTGACGGTGCGGACGGCGGCGGGGGCGACCGGCGCGGTGGCGGGCTCTTCCCCGGCGGGGCCCCGCGCGGACCGGGGCAGGACGTAGGACGTCACCGCGAAGGCCGCGGCGAGCACCCCGAGGACGACGACGAAGCTGCCGGTCGACCGAGCCCGCCCGGCGCAGTCGCGCTGGGGCCGGATCGCGGTGGGAACACCCATGGAGAGGTCTTCTCTCGTCCCGCGCACTTCCGTCGAGTGCGTCGATCTATATCTCGCCGTGACCTGACGGTGTGTTAGCCGGTCGTCGCAAGAAGTTCGGCATTCACCCGGTCGGGGGTCCGCGAGCGGTGCCGTTTCTGTCGGATCCGGGTGCCATGATCGAGGGGTGTACGAGGAGGCGGCGCCGCCGGGGCGGCTGCGGGACGTGGCGCGGTGCGTGTGGCGATCGGCTTCGGAGGGACCGAAGCGGATCGTCCCGGACGGCTGCGTGGACCTGGTCGCCGGCGACGGCGAGGTGTTCGTGGCCGGTCCGGACACAACGGCGTGGTCATCGGTGACGACGCCGGAAGCGAAGCTGAGCGGCATCCGCTTCCACCCGGGCCACGCGGCGGCGGTCCTGGGCGTGGCGGCGGACGAGCTGCGGGACCGCCGGGTGCCCTTGGGCGAGGTGTGGGGCCGGCCGGGGGCGCTGGCGGCGGAGCGGCTGCTGGCCGGGGAGTGGTCGTGGGCGGACGCGGTGGCGTCGCGGATGGCGGAGGTGCCACCGCCCGACGCGGCGGTGACGGCGTTGATCGCCCGGCTGGACGCGGGCGCGGCCCGCGTCACCGAGGCGGCGGCCGTCCTTGCGCGGTCCGGTGAAGCCCGGCCGGAGGTCGAACGGGTCGAAGATCCCGCCGCGTCGGTGGCGGTGAGCGAACGGCGGCTGCGGCGGCGGTTCGTCCAAGCGGTGGGCTACGGTCCGGCCACCTACCTCCGCGTCAGCCGGTTCCAACGCGCCGTCGCGCTGGCGCCGCACACGCCCGGCTTGGCCGCGCTGGCCGCCGCCGCGGGGTATGCCGATCAGGCGCACCTCAGCCGGGACTGCCGGGCGCTGACCGGTCTCACGCCGCGCGCCTACTTCCGCCTTCCCTCCACTGTGGACGTTGCCGTGCGTGATCGACTCCGTTCGGCGTAACCCGCACGGACAACCGGAAGTGGCCGTTCACCCGAAAAGGTAAGCGGACGGTAAACGACTACCAAGAGCGCTATCCTCCCCCTCGACGAGTGATCAGGGAGGACGTGTGGCCACCATCAGCGACGTCGCGGCCAGGGCCGGCGTCTCCACGGCGACCGTGTCGCGCGCGCTCAACGGGAAGTCCACTGTGGACCCCACCCTGGCCGCCCGCGTCCAGGAGGCGGCCGCCGAGCTCGGCTACCACCCGAACGGGCTGGCCCGGAACCTCCGCCGTCAGGAGACGGCAGTGCTCGCGCTGATCATCTCCGACGTCGAGAACCCGTTCTTCACGGCCATCGCGCGCGGCGTCGAGGATCTCGCGCAGCGGTCGAGGTATTCGGTGGTCCTCTGCAACTCCGACGAGAACGAGGACAAGGAGCGGCGCTACATCGAGGTCGCGCTGCAGGAGCGGGTCGCCGGGGTGGTGCTGTCCCCCACGGGCCGCTCGACGAACGTCGAAGGCCTGCACCGCCAGGGCACTCCCCTGGTGGCGGTGGACCGGCCACTGCCCGCGGCGGCCGGCGACCAGGTCCTGGTCGACACACGCCACGCGGCGGCCGAGGCCACGCGCCACCTGCTCGACGGCGGCTACGAACGCGTGGGCTGCTTGACGGGCCCGGCGGGCGTCCGAACGGCCGACGACCGCCTGGCGGGCTACGCGGACGTGGTCGGCGAAGAGAACGTTCTGTCCCGCCGGGCGGAGTACCGCGCGGAGGGGGCGCGATTGGCCGCACTGGAGCTGCTCGACGAGCCATCGCCGCCGGACGCGCTCCTGGTCGCGAACAGCACGATGGCGATCGGGGTCCTGGAGGCCCTGTCGGCCCGCGGCCTGCGTCCCGGCCGCGACGTGGGCATCGTCTCGTTCGACGACGCACCGTGGACCACGCTGATCGACCCTCCGCTGACGGTGGTCGCCCAACCGGCGTACGAGGTCGGCCGGGTGGCAGCGCAGCTCCTCTTGGCCCGGATCTCCGACAGCAGCCGGGACGCGACGACCACGACGCTGGAGGCCCGCCTGATCGTCCGGAAGAGCTCCCGGCGCTGAGACCAGGGGCCGACCACCCGGTTGGCCGGCTCACGCATCCAGAGAGGCGACTTGCGCACGCCACGGGTCGGCCCGAGCACCCAGACAGTCGGCCCGCGCACCCAGAGGGTCCGCTCGCGCGCCTAGGCAGTCGGTCACCCGGCAGAGCGACGTGCCCAGGGGGCCGGCTCGTGCCGGGCCCCCCAGGCACGCCCCACCCCCTGTGTCCCCCATCACCGGCGCCGAGCGCCGGATCCTGTGAGCACGGAGCGGAAATCGTTTACTCACCGGCAACCTAGGTGCGCCGACAACCACTGTCAAGCCGGCCCCGGGGCTGGACAACCGCCCCTCTTCCGGGGACACTGACCGGAAGTTGCTCACTCAACGTGTTGAGTGATGTGCCGTAAGTGTCGATCTCTGGTGAATTCACCCACAGACAGGGCAAGAAACCGCACGAACCCGCACACGCGCGCTGTTTCGGGTTAACCTGAGCCACATGTCTGTAGCGCTGGAGAACATCCTCGCCAAGGCGGGCCTCAAGGTCGACGCGAACGAGTTCCTCACACTCGTCGAAGACGCGGCGCGCAGACTCTCTCCACCGAACCCCGATCCGTCGCACTACTTCTCGGCCGATCAGCGGGCCGCGCTCGCCGATGTCGGCCTCGACCTGTCGCCGCGGCGGGAAGACGAACCCGACTTCCGGGCGCGGACCGTCGCCGCCCATGCCGTGCTCGCCGAAGGCGCGCTCAGCGTCAACGAAGCCGCCAAGGCGCTCGGGGTCGACGACAGCCGGATCCGGCACCGCCTCAAGGAAGGGCGGCTGACCGGGTGGAAAGACGGCGGCTGGCGGCTGCCCGCCTGGCAGTTCGCCGGCTCCGGGGTGCTCCCCGGCCTCGAGGTCGTGCTGAAGGCGTTGCCCGAAGACCAGCCCGCGCTCGTCGTCGCCGCTTTCATGAGCACGCCGCAGGCCGACCTGGTCATCAACGAGCACGCGGCGACCCCGCGCCAATGGCTTCTCTCCGGTGGTGACCCGGACCACGTCGCCCGCCTCATCGCCACGCTCGGCACGCCACTCTAGGCTGGACCTTCCCGAGCAAGATCACCGACAAGGACGGACCACCCCCGACCCATGGCCCGGCTCCCGCTGCCGCCCGCCCGATCCGTCCTGGTCCGGCAGCTGAACCGCGCCGACGACGTGGTGACGGTCCAGCCCGCGACCAGGCTCGTCCGGATCTTCACCGCGCACGGCAACCACCCCCAGCAGTGGAACTCGTTCCGCTACACCGGCCCGCTCCCGCACGGGCGGTTCGACCAGCAGTCGCCCGGCCGCGGCGGCGCCCCGGTCACCGATCCCGCGAACGGCGTCCTGTACTTCGGCCTCACCGTGCGCACGTCGGTCGCCGAGGTGTTCCAGACGAGCTCGACGGTCGACCGCCGCACCCGCGGCCCCCGGCTCGTCGTCGTCCGCCCGACGCGCACGCTGCGCCTGCTCGACCTGACCGGTCTCTGGCCGACGCGAGTCGGCGCGTCCCAGGAAATTTCCAGCGGCCCGAAGAAACTTACCCAGGCGTGGGCCCGCGCGATCCGCGGCGCGTTCAGCGACCTCGACGGCCTCTGGTACCGCTCCTCGATGGACTCCGGCGACCCCGCGATCTGCCTGTGGGACCCGCCGGCGGGCGCCGCGCTGCCCATCGCGCCGGACGTGCTGCTGCCGCTGGACCACCCGGGCCTGGACGTCCCCCTGGGCCGCGTCTGCGAAGAGCTGAACTACACGCTGCTGAACTGAGCCGCCGGCACGGGGATGATCGCCCGCAGATCGGGGCCGTCGACGACGTGGGTCGCGGCCGCGCGGGCCGCGTTGAACCCGATGCTCGTCCCGACGGCGGCCAAGAGCCGCAGATCGGACCAGCTGCCGCCTGGCCGCATACGCCGCCAGACCAAGGGTCACAGATGCCGCGACCACCACTCGAGGATCGCTTCGAAGCGCTGGACGCGGTGCCGCGGGCGGCCGGACCGGCTCAGCTCGTGGCCTTCGCCGGGGAACACCAGCATTTCCGCGGGCGCGCCCGCGCGGCGCAGGGCCACGAACATCCGCTCCGCCTGCTCCAGCGGGCAGCGCCAGTCCTGCTCCGAATGCACGACCGCGAACGGGATCTCGATCTGCGCCGCGTACGACAGCGGCGAGCGGTCCCGCTGGACCTCCGGCGACGAGCCGATGTAGGCGTCGACGAACATGTAGCCGATGTCGGAGCTGCCGAGCATCGAGTCCCACGCGTTGACTGCGCGCTCGCTCCACGCCGCCTTGAACCGCTCGCCGTGGTGGGCGGCCAGCCAGCTCGTCATGAACCCGCCGTACGAACCGCCCATGATGCCGACGCGGGAAGCGTCGAGGTCCGGGCGCTCGAGCGCCTTGTCGAGCAGCGCCAGGACGTCGTCGACGTCGACCGTGCCGAAGGCGTGGGTGATCGCGTGGCCGTGCGCCTGGCCGTAGCCCGCCGAGCCGCGGGGGTTGCCGACCACCACCGCGTAGCCCGCCGACGCGTACACCTGGGCCTCGTCGAACAGCGCCCAGTCCTGCTGGGTGAACGGGCCGCCGTGGACCACGCGCAGCACCGGGTGCGGGCCGTCGCCCTCGGGCAGCACCAGCCAGCCGTGCACCGGGTAGCCGTCCGGCGCGGTCGTCTCCAGCTCGAGCACCGGGCGGATGCCCTTGTCCCGCAACGGCTTCGAGTAGTCGGTGAGCACCCGCGGGCCACCGTCGCCGAGCAGCACGACCTCGCCCGGCGTCGACGGCGTCGCGATCACGGCCACCAGCACCGAGCCGTCCAGGGCGAACGACCGGACCACGGCCCGGTCCGCGTAGACCACCGGCAGGTCGGCCAGCGGGGCCTCGGCAGCGCCGGCCGCGACCGCGCGCAGCTCCACGGCGCCGCGGTTGCGGACCGCCACCAGGACGTCGTCCCCGCGCGGGACAGGCGGGCCCGCCGCGGCCTCGCAGTCCACCGTCTCGGCGTCGGTGAGCCGGCGGCCTGCCACCGGGCCGGCGCCGAATTCGGGCGTCGCCGCGTAAAGCCCCGTGGGGGCGGCTTCGTGGTGGTCCTCGAAGGACTGTCCGAAATAGAACAGCGTGCCGTCGGGGCCGAAGGCCGGCCGCTCCGCATAGCCGTCGCAACGCACGACGACCGAAGGCTCGCCGCCCTCGGCGGGGATCGCGCAGATGTCGCGCGAGTCGCTTTCGGCCGCGCCCCAGTCCGGCGGCGCGGTGAAGACCACGCGGGTGCTGTCCGGTGTCCACACCGGGTGGGCCGCGTCGAACCCGTCGCCGGTCAGCGGCTCGGGGTCGGCGAGCTCCTCCTGGTCGAGGGCCCCGACGGCGTCGACGACGAACAGCCGCTGCATGCGGTCCCGGACGAACCCGACGTCGTCGAGCCGGTAGTCCATCCGCGTGATCCGGCGCGGGGCCTCGGCGGCCGGCTCCGGCGTCTCGCCGTCGGCGTCCGGCGTGCCGTAGCGGCCCGCTTCGGGCACGCGGGCGGTGAACGCGATCCGCCGCGAGTCCGGCGCCCACACCGGCTCGCCCGCCCCGAGGTGCAGCGACGTCAGCCGGCGGGCCTCCCCGCCGGCCGACGCCATCACGTGCAGCTGCGGGCTGCCGTCCGCGCCCTTGCCCTCACCCGCGCGGAGGAACGCCACCCAGCGCCCGTCCGGGGAGATCGCCGGGGCGGAGTCGCGCGGACCGTGGGTCCACGCGGCCTCACCGCCGTCGAGCGACACGCGCCGCACCGCGCCGAGCGCGGCGTTCGCCTTCAGATCCGGCTTCTTCAGCGCGGTGAGCAGCAGGTTCCCGCGCAGGGCGGGACGGCCGGGAGTGACGAGGTCTTCGATGTCGGCAGGACGCACTTCCCGACCGTACCCGAATTCCTTAGCGGTGCGAACGAGTTTCGCGAGGTCTCACGCGATGACCTGCTTCCGCTCGTCGCGCCGGGCCTTGGCCAGGCTGGCCACCGTGGTCACCGACAGCACGACGACGATCACGCCGAGGGAGACCCAGTTGTTGATGTCCAGCCAGTCGGGCACGACGTGGTACTCGTGCAGCGCGTGCAGGAACAGCTTCGCCCCGATGAAGGCGAGGATCACCGCGAGGCCGTAGCTGAGGTAGACGAGCTTGGTCACCAGGCCGCCGAGCAGGAAGTACAGCTGCCGCAGGCCCATCAGCGCGAACGCGTTGGCGGTGAAGACGAGGAACGCCTCCTGCGTGATGCCGAAGATCGCCGGGATCGAGTCGACCGCGAACAGCAGGTCGGCCGAGCCGATGGCCACGATCACCAGCAGCATCGGCGTCATCATCCGCTTGCCGTTGATCTTCACCGTGTAGTGGTGGCCGTGGTAGTCGTCGGTCACCGGGGCGAACCGGCGGACCTGCTTGGTGACGGCGTTCTCGTGGTACTCCGCTTCCTCGCCCTTGCCGCGCAACATGCTGATCGCGGTCCAGATCAGCACCGCGCCGAACAGGAAGAACACCCAGACGAACTGGGCGATCAGCGCGGCGCCGATGGCGATGAAGACGCTGCGCATGGCGAGCGCGAGCAGGATGCCGACCAGCAGCACGCGGTGCTGGTGGATGGCGGGCACCTTGAACGACCCCATGATGATCATGAAGATGAACAGGTTGTCGACGCTCAGCGAGTACTCGGTGATGTACCCGGTGAAGAACTCGACGCCCGGGTCGTGGCCGGCGAAGACCCACACCCCGATGCCGAAGACGATCGCGCACGAGACGTAGAAGATCACCCAGCGAGCGGCTTCCCCCGTGGTCACTTCGTGCGGCTTGCGGTCGACGATCACCAGGTCCAGCGCGATCAGCGCGAGCAGGCCACCGATCGTGGCGATCCACAGCCACAGGGGGACAGTCATGGAACTCGAACCTCCGGATAGTGCGCATGAGCAACTAACCGGAGGTCTCTTCCGCCGGTGGAACCACCGGCCGACGGTGCCGGGGGCGCTGGGCCACCGTGCTGACGACACCGCCGCGAAGGAATACTCCCCTCACAGCGTGTCCAGTTTGCCGGTTCCCCCACCCGAGCGCCAGCCGGGATCGCGCACGTCACCGGGTTGGTCCTGTAATTCCGGTCACTTCGGTCCACCAGGTGGTCGATCGCGTGTGATCACCGTGAGCCGGTGAGGACACTCTCAGGAAACTTCACATACGGTCACGTCGTGCCCCGACTCCCGCTCCCGCGCACCCGCCGCGCCCGGCTCACGGCGCTCGGCGCCGTCGTGGTGGTGCTCGCCGCCGCCACCGTCCTCTGGGCGACGCGCGACACGGCCCCGCCCGCCGTGCCCGCCCAGGACGCGCTGATCGACATGCCCGCCGCGCCCGGCTCGGCCGAGCAGGTCAAGATCGACACGACCACCTACCTCCCCGCCACCGTGCCCGCGCCGGCCGTCCTGCTCGCGCACGGCTTCGGCGGGGACAAGACCAGCGTCGCCGACGACGCCCGCGAGCTCGCGCGCAAGGGCTTCGTCGTGATGACGTGGTCCGCGCGCGGCTTCGGCAAGAGCACCGGCAAGATCGGGCTCGACGACCCGGACGGCGAGGTCGCCGACGCGAGCCGGCTGATCGACCGGCTCGTCGCGCAGCACCAGGTGACCCTCGACGCGAAGGGCGACCCGAAGGTCGCCGTCACCGGTGCCTCCTACGGCGGCGCGCTCGCGCTGCTGCTGGCGGGCACGGACAAGCGCGTCGACGCGATCGCGCCGATGATCACCTACAACGACCTCGCGCAGGGCCTGATCCCGAACGCCGCCGCACCGGCGCCGCCGTCGACGGGCACCCCGGCGGCCGGCGCCTTCGCGGCCGACGGCGTGTTCAAGAAGAGCTGGGCCGGCATCTTCTTCTCGGCCGGGTCCGGCGCCGCCGCGAGCGGCTCGCCGTCCGCCGAAGCACCCGAAGCCGGACAGGAGACCGACACCGGATCCACCGGGGCCGGTGCCGGCGGCGCCGCCCTTCCCGCCGCGCCGCCGGGGGCCGGCGGGCCGCGTGGCGGGGCCGCCGACCCGTGCGGCCGGTTCACCGCCGCGGTCTGCCGCGCCTACACCGAGCTCGGCACCACCGGGCAGCTCAGCCAGGCGAGCGTCGACCTGCTGCGCCGCGTCTCCCCCGCGTCCGTGACGAACAAGATCACCGTGCCGACGCTGCTGGTGCAGGGCGAGAGCGACACGCTGTTCGGCCTCGACCAGTCCGACGCGACCGCCCGGCAGATCACCGCGGCGGGCGGCAAGGTCCGGACGATCTGGTACACCGGCGGCCACGACGGCGGCAAGCCGGGACCGCAGCTGCGCGCCAAGATCGGCGACTTCCTGAAGACGGCGCTGGACGGCGGCGACCCGGGCACCGGCTTCAGCTACGACGTCCAGGGCACGTTGCGCGCCAACGGGACCCCGTCGGTCCGCACGGTCAGCGCCGCCGCCTACCCCGGGCTGACCGGGCCGGCCACCGAACGGCGGCTGCTGGCGCTGGCCGGACCCGCGCAGCCGGTGGTGCGCCCGGCGGGGGCGAACCCGGCGGCGGTCAGCGGGATCCCCGGCCTCAACGGCGTCGCGAGCAGCTCGTCGCGGCTGGGCGCGCTGTTCAGCAACGACCCGCCCGGCCAGGCCGCGCAGTTCACCACGGCGGCCTTCGACGGCCAGGTCGTCGTCAGCGGGTCGGCCACCGTGCGGCTGCAGGTCGCCGCGGACCCGGCGCACCCGCAGCCGGACGCGGTGCTGTTCGCGAAGCTCTACGACGTCGGGCAGGACGGCTCGCGTGTGCTGCCGGCCAACGCCATCGCGCCGTTCCGGGTGAGCGGGCTGCCGGCCGACGGCACCCCGGTCGAGGTGACCGTGACACTGCCCGGCATCGTCCGGCCGATCGAGGGCGGGCACTCGCTGCGGCTCGTCGTCGGCACCACCGACCAGGCGTTCGCCGCCCCGGCCGCGCCCGCGGTGTTCCGCATCGGGCTCGCCGGCGGCACCGCGCTGGCCGTGCCGATCGTGCCCGGGACGTCGGTCGGCTCCCCGGCGCCGGTCGGGCAGCTCATCGGTATCGGCGTGACGCTGGCGATCGGCCTCGCCGCGGTGCTCTTCGCGGCCCTGCGCCGCCGCCGCGCCACCGACGCCGACCCCGAGCTGGCCACCACACCGCTGGTCATCGAGGGACTGCGCAAGCAGTACGCGGGCGGGTTCGTCGCCGTGAAGGACCTGTCGTTCCGCGTCGAGCCGGGCCAGGTGCTCGGCCTGCTCGGGCCGAACGGCGCCGGCAAGACGACCACGCTGCGGATGCTGATGGGCCTGATCACGCCGACCGAGGGCAGCATCCGCGTCTTCGGGCACAAGATCACCCCGGGCGCGCCGGTGCTCTCGCGCATCGGTTCGTTCGTCGAGGGTTCCGGGTTCCTGCCGCACCTGTCGGGGCGGGCGAACCTCGAGCTGTACTGGGCGGCGACCGGGCGGCCGGCCGAGAAGGCGCACTTCGCGGAGGCGCTGGAAATCGCCGGGCTCGGCAACGCCGTCGAACGCCGCGTGCGGACCTACAGCCAGGGCATGCGGCAGCGGCTGGCGATCGCGCAGGCGATGCTCGGCCTGCCGGAGCTGATGGTGCTCGACGAACCGACCAACGGGCTCGACCCGCCCCAGATCCACCAGATGCGCGAGGTGCTGAAGCGGTACGCCGCGACCGGCCGCACGGTGGTGGTGTCCAGCCACCTGCTGGCCGAGGTCGAGCAGACCTGCACGCACGTCGTGGTCATGCACCGCGGCTCGCTCGTGGCCTCGGGCGAGGTCGGCGAACTGGCCGCGGCCGGCGGCGAGGCGACGTTCCGGGTCGATGATCCGGCGGCGGCCGCCGCGGCGCTCAAGGCGCTGAGCGGGGTCACCGACGTCGACGTCGAGGGCGAGCTCGTGCACGCCAACCTCGGCGAGCTGCCGCGGGCCGAAGGCGTGGCCGCGCTGGTGCGCGCCGGCGTCGCGGTCGAGCAGGCCGGGCCCCGGCGCCGGCTGGAAGACGCGTTCCTGCAACTGGTCGGAGATGAGTCATGACCGCCGACGTACTTCCTCCCGCGGAGGCGAAATGAGCACCGAGGGTGTGCACACCGATCCGCACGCGCTCGACGAGCTGAGCGACATCGCGTCGGCCGAGCACGCCGGCGTCGGGCCGGACGGCGCGGTCGAGGGCTACTCGGCGCGGCGGACACTGCGGCTCGGCGTCGAGCTGCGGCGCCAGCTCAAGCGGCGGCGCACGCAGTTCCTGCTCGGGTTCGTCGCGATCCTGCCGTTCATCCTGGTGCTCGCGTTCCAGCTCGGGCAGTCGAGCCCGAACCGGCGCAGCGGCGGGTTCGTCGACCTGGCCACGGCGTCCGCACCGAACTTCGTCGTGCTGGCGCTGTTCGTGTCGGGGACGTTCCTGCTGCCGATGATCGTCGCGCTGTTCTTCGGCGACACGATCGCGAGCGAGGCGTCGTGGTCGAGCCTGAAGTACCTGCTGGCCGTGCCGGTGCCGCGGCAGCGGGTGCTGCGGCAGAAGGCGATCGTGTCCGGGCTGCTGTCGGCGTTCGCGCTGGTGCTGCTGCCGCTGGTGTCGCTCGGCGTCGGCGTGCTCTGGTACGGCGCGGGCGACGCGATCAGCCCGACCGGCGACGCGGTGTCCTTCGGCGACAGCCTGCTCGCCATCGCACTGTCCACTGTGTACATCATCCTGCAGCTGGCCTGGGTGGCCGGGCTCGCGCTGGCGCTGAGCGTGTTGACCGACGCCCCGCTCGGCGCGGTCGGCGGCGCGGTGCTGGCGGCGATCCTGTCGCAGATCCTGGACCAGATCACGGCGCTGGAGGGACTCCGGAACTACCTGCCGACGCACTACGCGTTCTCCTGGATGGATCTGATCTCGACCGACGTCGACTGGACCAACCTGGCGAGCGGGATGCTGTCGGCGGCGATCTACGGGACGGTGTTCTTCCTCTTCGCCGGGCGCCGGTTCGCCAGGAAGGACATCACCAGCTGAAGCCGGTACGGTCAGGCTCGTGCCGATCACGCTGGACAGCCAAGACGACGTCGCCGTGCTCCGGATCGACCACGGCCGGGCCAACACGCTCGACACGGACTCGTGCCTCCAGCTGGTCCTCCGGCTCGAGGAGGCCGAGCAGGCCCGTGCGGTGGTGCTCACCGGAACGGGGGGCATCTTCTGCGCGGGCGTCGACCTCAAGCGCGTCGACGACGGCGGCGCCCCGTACGTGGCGGAGTTCCTGCCGCTGCTGTCCGACGCGCTGCTGGCGGTGTTCGGCTGCCCGCGCCCGGTGGTGGCGGCCCTGAACGGCCACGCGATCGCCGGCGGCGCGGTCCTCGCGGCGGCCTGCGACCACCGGGTGCTCGGCGCCGGCACGGTCGGCGTCACCGAGCTGCTGGTCGGGCTGCCGTTCCCGCTGGCGGCCCTGGAGATCCTCCGCTGCGCGTACGGGACGGCGCAGCTGCCCTCGCTCACCTACACGGGTAAAACCTGGGGCGGCGCGGAGGCCCTGGCCCGCGGGCTGGCCGACGAACAGGCTCCGCCGGAAGAGGTGCTGGACCGGGCGGTCGCCGTCGCGTCCCGGCTCGGCGAGCTGCCCGCCGAGCCGTTCGCCCACACCAAGGCCCAGATCCGCCAGCCCTTCCACGAGCGGATCGCCGAATACCGCCACTCCGACGACCCGGAGGTGGCGCGGTTGTGGCAGTCCGACGAGGCGCTGGCCGCGGTGAAGTCCTATGTGGACCGGGTGCTCCGCTAGGCGGCGTGCACGCCGCTCTCGGCGAGGGACTTGATGCCCTCGACCGTCTTCTGCATGTTGGCCTGCAGCTCCCCGAGCCGCATCGCGACGATCTCCTCTTCGTGCTCGGGCATCGACCCGATGATCGTCGTGAGGTTGGACGGGCCGGGGCCGATCTGGGCCCACTGGCGCAGGATCGTGCCGTCGCCGTCCGGGATCAGCTCGAAGCGCCACGACGCCGCCGGGTTCGTCACGTCCATCACGGCCCAGGCGAACAGGCGGCCGGGCTCGTAGCCCGTCACGGTCGAGATCGTTTCCCATTCGCCGGCGACCGGGTGGGAGTTGCGGCCGCGGAACTGCGCGCCGAGGCCGGGCTCGGCTCCCTCGAGCCAGCCGCCGCCCTGGAACTCGTTCGAGAACCGGGCCGGCAGGTCGACGTCCAGCAGCCAGGACCAGACCTCCGCCGGCTGCGCGGCGATGCGGATTTCGACCTGGGTCGTAGGGCAGTCGGAAACCTTCATGGCGGACCCCTCGCTCGATGCCGGTGCCTACGGGTTCGGACCGTAACGCGGCCCCGAACACCCGGACAACTCGCACGGTGCCCGCGGCTGCGCACCCCGGAGGACGCCGCCCCGGGCGCGGCGCCACCCGCCGAAAGTCGGATCCTGACCGATTCTGCGCCCGGACAGCCGATTGCCGACCCGGGCCGGTTCTGTGAGGGTCCCACGGAGGGTTCGTGAGCCGGGAGGGTGCTCGATGCGCAGACTTTTCACCGCCGGTGCGGTCCTGCTCGCGCTGGCCGGCCTGGCGCCGGCGGCCGCGGCGGCGCCGGACATCAAGACGGAGCTGCAGCGGATCCCGGGGCTGACCATCGTGTCCGAGGACCCGGCCCCGGCCGGGTTCCGGTTCTTCAAGCTGACCTACACGCAGCCCGCCGACCACCGCCACCCCGGCGCGGGCACGTTCCAGCAGCGGTTCACCCTGCTGCACCGGGACTTCGCCGCCCCGACGGTCGCCTACACCAGCGGCTACAACGTCGGCAGCGCCCCCAACCGGGCCGAGCCGACGCAGATCGTCGACGGCAACCAGCTTTCGATGGAGTACCGCTACTTCACGCCTTCGCGGCCGGAGCCGGAGAACTGGGCGAAGCAGCTGACGATCTGGCAGGCGGCGGCCGACGAACACCGTGCGGTGCAGGCGTTCAAGGCGATCTACCCGGGCAAGTGGCTGGCCACGGGCGGCAGCAAGGGCGGCATGACCGCAACGTACTTCCGGCGCTTCTACCCCGGCGACGTCGACGCGACGATCCCGTACGTCGCGCCCAACGACGTCATCGACCCGGTCGACGTCTACAACCGGTTCCTCTCCCGCGTGGGCAACGATCCGGCGTGCCGCGACGCGTTGAAGGCCATCCAGCGCGACGCGCTGAAACGGCGTGACGAACTGGGCGCGATCGCCGCGGCGGACGCGGCGCAACGCGGGCTGACGTTCTCGATCGTCGGGTCGGCGGACAAGTCCCTCGAGATTTCGGTGATCGACTCGTACTTCGCGTTCTGGCAGTACCAGAAGCAGTCCGACTGCGCGACGGTACCGGCCCCGGGCGCACCGGCGGCCGAGGTCTACGCCTGGTACGAGAAGGTGGAGAGCCTCAACACCTACTCCGACCAGGACCTGGCGCCCTACATCCCGTACTACTACCAGGCGGCGGTCCAGCTGGGTTCGCCCGAGGCGTACGACAGCTACCTGCGCGACCTGCTGCGCTACCCGGGCGCGGACCAGCCCAAGACGTTCGTGCCGGCGTCGATCCGCCTTCCGCGCTTCGACTACCTGGCCATGCCGGACATCGACTTCTGGGTGAAGTCCCGTGGCACGCGCCTGCTGTTCGTGTACGGCTCGAACGACCCGTGGGGCGCGGAGCCGTTCGAGCTGGGCTTCGGCAGCCGGGACTCGTACCGCTACTACGTCCAGGGCGGCAACCACGGATCGAAGATCGCCCAGCTGGCCCCGGCCGAGGCCGCGGCGGCAACGGCGACGGTCCGGCGCTGGGCGGGCCTGCCCCCGGCGGCACCGCTGGCCGCGCGTTCGGCGCCGGCGGGCTTCCCGGACTTCGACGCGGACCTGACGCCTCGCACGCGGCTGTAACTTTCCTCAGGCTGGGCGTACTCTCACGGCACCTGACGGCCCGGCCTGAGGAGGCACGCATGCCTCGTCCCGTCCACTTCGAGATCCACGCGGGCGACCCCGAACGCGCGGTGGCGTTCTACACGGCGGTGTTCGGCTGGAAGTTCGAGCGCTGGGGCGACGTCCCCTACTGGATGATCAAAACCGGCGACGGCGACGGCATCGACGGAGGGTTGCTCCCCCGCCAGGGCCCGGCCCCGGAGGCCTCGGCCCCGGTCCACGGCTTCGTCAACACGATCGACGTCCCCGACCTCGACCACGCACTGGGCGAGGTGAACCGGGCGGGCGGAACGCTGGCCCTGCCGAAGAACTCTGTTCCGGGCGTGGGGTGGCTGGCGTACTGCAAGGACACGGAGGGGAATGTCTTCGGGATGCTGCAGCCGGACGAGAACGCTCCCGCTCCGGAGGGGTGAGCCGGAGGCCGGTGAACCGGCTTTGGGGTCGGAGGGCGGTGAACCGGCTTTGGGGTCGGAGGGCGGTGAACCGGCTTTGGGGGGCCCTTCATCCCGATGCCCGATTGTGACTACGGCCGGTGGTACCGCGTCAAGGCGGGAAAGCGTGCCTTGACCCGGTACCACCGGCCGTGTTGGGGCTTCGGATCGGGATGCAGGGCGGGGTGTGGCTGCCTGTCTCGTTCCGTGCGGTGTTCCTGCCTGGCTCGTGCCTGACCTGGCGGCCCTCCGCCGGCCGCCGTGCCTGACCTGCCGGGCCTCGGTCCGGCGGACCTGCTGCCCCGGCCCCGGCTCCCTGCCGCGTCATCCCGACCCGACGGCCGGCTTCTACTTGATGCCGGCTGCGTCCATGCCCCTCAGCTCCTTCTTCAGGTCCGAAATCTCGTCCCGCAGCCGCGCTGCCAGCTCGAACTGGAGGTCGCGGGCCGCCTGCATCATCTGGTCCGTCATCTGCTGGATCAGGTCCGCCAGCTGGGCGCGCGGCATTGCCGACACGTTCTTGTCGACCAGCATTCCCGAGCTGCGGACCCGGTCGCCCTGCTCGGGCTTCTTGCCGCGTGAGGAGTTGCGGCCCGAGCCGCCCACCGAGACCTGCTCCGTGTCCTCCGCTTCGCTGTACACCCGGTCGAGGATGTCCGCGATCTTCTTCCGCAGCGGCTGCGGGTCGACGCCCCGCTCCTTGTTGTAGGCGACCTGCTTTTCGCGGCGGCGGTCCGTCTCGTCGATCGCGTGCTTCATCGAGTCGGTGATCTTGTCCGCGTACATGTGGACCTCGCCCGAGACGTTTCGCGCCGCTCGGCCGATCGTCTGGATCAGGGACGTCCCGCTCCGGAGGAACCCTTCCTTGTCCGCGTCGAGGATCGCCACCAGCGACACCTCCGGCAGGTCGAGGCCCTCGCGCAGCAGGTTGATGCCGACCAGCACGTCGAAGTCGCCCGCCCGCAGCTGCCGCAGCAGCTCGACGCGCCGCAGCGTGTCGACCTCCGAGTGCAGGTAGCGCACCCGGATGCCCAGCTCCAGCAGGTAGTCGGTCAGGTCCTCGGACATCTTCTTCGTCAGCGTGGTGACCAGCACCCGCTCGTCCTTGTCCGCCCGCTCGCGGATCTCGTGCACCAGGTCGTCGATCTGGCCCTCGGTCGGCTTCACGACCACCTTCGGGTCGACCAGGCCGGTCGGCCGGATCACCTGCTCGACGAACTCGCCGCCGGCCTGGCCCATCTCGTACGGGCCCGGCGTCGCCGACAGGTACACCGTCTGGCCGATCCGGTCGGAGAACTCCTCCCAGGTCAGCGGCCGGTTGTCGACCGCGCTCGGCAGCCGGAAGCCGTACTCGACCAGGTTGCGCTTCCGGGACATGTCGCCTTCGTACATGCCGCCGATCTGCGGGACCGTCTGGTGCGACTCGTCGATCACCAGCAGGAAGTCGTCCGGGAAGTAGTCGATCAGCGTCGCCGGCGCCGTGCCGGGACCCCGGCCGTCGATGTGGCGCGAGTAGTTCTCGATGCCGGAGCAGAAGCCGACCTGGCGCATCATCTCGATGTCGTAGGCCGTGCGCATCCGCAGCCGCTGCGCCTCCAGGAGCTTGCCTTGGCGCTCCAGCTCGGCGAGCCGCTCCTCGAGCTCCTTCTCGATGCCCTGGATCGCCTTTTCCATCCGCTCCGGGCCGGCGACGTAGTGCGTCGCGGGGAAGATCCGGACCTCGTCGACCTCCTTGACGATGTCCCCGGTCAGCGGGTGCAGGTAGTAGAGCTTCTCGACCTCGTCGCCGAAGAACTCGACGCGGATCGCGAGCTCCTCGTACGCCGGGATGATCTCGACCGTGTCGCCCCGGGCGCGGAACGTCCCGCGCGCGAAGGCGATGTCGTTGCGCGTGTACTGGACGTCCACCAGGGCGCGCAGGAAGACGTCCCGGTCCAGCTGCATGCCGACCTTCAGCTTCGACGACCGGTCGAGGTAGGACTGCGGCGTGCCGAGGCCGTAGATGCAGGAGACACTGGCGACCACGATGACGTCCCGCCGCGACAGCAGGTTCATCGTCGCCGAGTGCCGCAGCCGCTCGACGTCGTCGTTGATCGAGGAGTCCTTCTCGATGTAGGTGTCCGTCTGCGCGATGTACGCCTCGGGCTGGTAGTAGTCGTAGTAGCTGACGAAGTACTCGACCGCGTTGTGCGGGAAGAGTTCGCGCAGCTCGTTCGCCAGCTGGGCGGCGAGGGTCTTGTTCGGGGCCATCACCAGCGTCGGCCGCTGGACGCGCTCGATGAGCCACGCCGTCGTCGCCGACTTGCCGGTGCCGGTGGCGCCGAGCAGCACGACGTCCTTCTCGCCCGCCTTGATCCGGCGTTCGAGCTCGTCGATGGCCGCCGGCTGGTCACCGGCGGGCTGGTAGTCACTGACCACCTCGAACCGGCCGCCGGTCCGGGGGATCTCCGAGACGGGCCGGAAGTCGGACTGGGCGAGCACGGGGTGTTCGGTTGCGAAAGCCACGTGGACCAGAGTAGGCCGACCCACCGACAATTTCTCGGGGGTTCGGGTGGCGGAGCCCCCGACCTGGGGCGAAGCCCCAGGTGTCACTGCCAATTTCCGTCGGCCCTGGTCAGCGGGCCTGGAACACCGTGACCGAGGTGACATCGGCGCCGTCGACGACGCAGTGCAGGACCGCCCCGGGGACGTCGCCGTCGTCGCCGAAGCACGAGACCAGCACCCGGTCGGGGCCGGTGGCCTGGGCCTCGGTGCGCGGAAACTCCGTCAGCACCCCGGCGACCTCGCCTTCGGGCGCCGCCAAGTACGCGAGGACGACCTCGCGCGGCGACAGCGGGGGCGGGATCGGCAGGCCGTGCCCTTCGAAGAGGCGGTTCAGCTGGTCGGCGGCCGAAACGGCGCGCGGGAACCCGGCGAACGCAGCCGTCTGCACGACGACTTCGCAGATCTCCGCCGGGGAGAGGCCCGCGGCCAGCCCGGTGCGGAGGTGCACGCTCAGCGGCGGCCCGACCATCCCGGCGGCGACGATCGCGGCGAGGCTGACGGCCTCGCGGGTGCGGGCGTCCAGCGCCGGCCGTTCGTGCAGGTGGCCGTAGACGGTGCCGACGGCCAGCTCGCCGAGGGCGGGGATGGTGGCGAAGAGCGCGTCGAGGCGTGCCTTGCCGCCATCGACGAGCCCGGCGAAGTTTTCGCGGCCTCGGTCGTGCAGTTCGGCCATCGGTTCGGTCATCGTCCCGCTCCCCTCAGCAGTTGCAGTCACAACAGCTGCAACAGTCGCAACACCCGTCGCAGCCGCCGCAGTCGCAGCCGCCGCAGTCGCACCCGTCGCACGTGCTCACCGGTTCCCCGCTCCACGGCCCAGGATAGGGATCGCGGCAGCAGAACTGGCAGGTGCAGCACATGTAGGGCGTGAGGGCGCAGCCGAGGAAGAAGTTGCGCTTCTTGGGCGGGACGGCGAATTTGGGGTACCAGAGGCCGCCGCCCTTGCCGTCGTGCGGGCCGGGCTTGCCGGGGCCGGGGTCCTCGGGGCCGCCGGGACCACCTGGGCTCCCAGGACCACCTGGGCCGCCGGGACCGCTGCCGCCTGGACCGTTCGGACCGCCCGGTCCCGGAGCACCCGGCGGCGGCACCGGACCCGGCGGCGGGAACCCGTGCGGCTGCGGGGAACCACCCCAGCCGGACGGCCCTTGCTGCGGCGCCGGTCCGGGCCCGATCCAGCCAGGCGTCTGGTGCGGGTGTTGCGGCGGTGTCGGCCCCGGCCCGATCCAGCCGGGCGGCGGCTGCTGCCCGGACGGCCGTGGGCCGTGGCTGTGAGCCGAGCCGTGGCCGAAGGCCCTTCGCACCGCCTGGCGCAGCTCATGGACCAGCAACGCGTGCACCAGCCCCGGCTGCGCGAACTCCACCTCCCGCAGCGCCAGCTCCACCCCCAGCACGGCGTCGTCACACAGCCGCCGAACCTCCGCCGGCCCGGTCCCCGTCGCCAGCAACGGGTTCCACGCCCCCGCCGCCGCGTCCGCCGCGTGGTCCTCGACCGCGTCCAGCAAGTGCGCGACCCGGCCGAACAAGCGGCCCGCCTCCGCCAGCGGGGCCACGTTTCCCGGCCGGCCCGCGAGCTCCGCTGTCCGGGCGAACGCCGCCGCCGTGGCCCGCTCGGCCGGCTCCGTCACGATCAGCGGCGAGTCGCCCAAGCGCACCGACGACTCCAGTGCGCCCTGGCCTTCGACCGCCTCCGTCAGCACCGATGTGTCGAACCCGACGCGGCCGCCCGTGCGGCTGCCCTGCTCCGCCCAGCGGGCCGCGACCCGGCGGGCCGCTGCGGCGACCGGGCGGCGGCCGAACGCGCCGTCGCGGTCCTCGACGTGGTCGCCGACCTTCGCCGCCGCCAGCACCAACGACACCGCCGCCGCCAGCTGGGCGCCTTCGCCGCGGGCCACCGAGGCCGTCCGCATGCCGCGCAACGGGCAGGGGCCCGCCGCTCGCCGACCGTCCGCGCGCGGTGTCTGCGCCTCGACCAGCACCGAAATGACCAGGCCGTCGTAGTTGGTCACCACGCGGGCGAGCTGGCCGTGTTCGTCGCGCAGCGTGAGGCACAGCCCGCACAGGTGCGCCTGCCAGTCCGCGTGCAGGCCGGCGGCCAGCCGGTGGCGGCACGGCCGGATGATCCCGAACATCCCCAGTCCCCTCGATTCCCCAGCGGTCGGCGCACCTTAGCCCGAACGCCTGACGCCCGGGGCGGGAGTTCGCGTTTCGTGACCGGCCCGGCAGGATGACCCGCATGGCCGCACTGCACCCCCCGAAGGTCGAGGTCTTCGACCCCGCCGCACGCGCGAACACCGACCCGAAGGGCGTCGTGCGCGCGGTCGACGAGTTCCGCGAAGAGCCGTTCGGTCTCTACCTCGCCCGCCCCACGCCGGGCCGCGCGCAGTTCCACTACCTCGAGTCCTGGCTGGTGCCCGGGCTCGGCCTGCGCTTCACCGACTTCTGGTTCTCCCCCGGCCACGAACGCGACCAGGACTTCTACCTCGACGTCGTCCGGGTCCACCGGGACGGCCCGCGCTGGGTGGCGACCGACCTGTACGTCGACATCGTGCTCAAGGACAAGCTCTCCCTCCGCGTGATCGACACCGACGAGCTCCTGGAAGCCCTCGAAGCCGGCCTGGTCACCGCCGCAGAGGCCGAGTACGCGCTGAAGGCCACCTACACCGCCGTCGAGGGGCTGGCCGCGCACGGCTACGACCTCACCGCCTGGCTGGCCACCCGGGACATCGCGCTGACCTGGCGGCGCCACCCCTAGCCCCGGCGGCGCCGGACCCGGGCACGTCCCACCGCCGGCCGCTACGGCTACTTCGGGGACGAGCTGTACTTCCGCGCCGCCGGCAAGCACCTGGCCTGGGGGTACACCGACCAGCCGCCGCTCAGGGCGTCCAGCCGGTGGCCGCCGCCCACTTCTCCGCGCGGGCGAACACGCCGTTGACGAACTCCTGCTTCTCGTCGGTGTACGCCTCGAACGTCGGGTCGGCGGCGTGCGCCGCGGCCAGCCGCAGCTTCACGTCGCGGTAGTCGTCGCGCTCGGCCGGGTTCGCGCGCACGAAGTCGCGGAAGAGCAGCGCGAGCCGCCACGCGGGCGTCTCCATCGACCGGACGTGCAGGTTCACCGGGCGGCGCGGATCGGCGCCGACGTGCATGCGCTTGGGCCACGTCCCGTCACCGTCCTGGGCGTCGTCGCACCAGTCGCCGGCCAGCCGGGGGAACCCGGCGTCCGCCAGCAGGTCCCCGAGCGTGTCCGCGTCGTCCAAAGTGGACACGGTGAGCTGCAGGTCGAGGATGTTCTTGGCGGGCAGGCCGGGCACGGCCGTGGACCCGATGTGATCGGCGCGGCGGGCGAGCTGCCCCGCCGCCGCGCGGACCCGGGCCAGCACCCGCTCGGCCTGCGCGGGCCAGGTCAGGTCGTAGTCGTCGATCTTCGGCGACATCGGCGGCCGCGGCCGGCGCAGCCGGACGTTCGCCTCGAACGACACCAGCCGGTCCGCCCAGAGCGCGTCGACCTCGGCGAGCACGGCGTCTTCGGCACCACCGTTGTCGAGCCAGACGTCGGCGACGGCGCGGCGCTGCTCGGTGCTCGCCTGCGCCCGGATCCGCGCCCGCGCGTCCGCTTCGGCCATCCCGCGCGCCGACACCAGCCGCCGCACCCGCACCTCGACCGGCGCGTCGACGACCACGACCAGGTGGTAGGCCGTCGCAAGGCCGTTCTCGACCAGCAGCGGGATGTCGTGGACGATGATCGCGTCCGGCTTCGCGGCCGCCATCAGCTCCCCGGTGCGGGCACCGACGAGGGGGTGCACGATCGCGTTCAGCCGCCGCCGCGAGTCGTCGTCGGCGAACGCCTTCGCGGCGAGCACGGGCCGGTCGAGCGAACCGTCCGCGGCCAGGATCTCCGGGCCGAACTCGGTCACCAGCCGATCGAGCCCCTCGGTGCCGGGCTCGACCACCTCGCGGGCGATCCGGTCGGAGTCCACCAGCACGGCACCGTGTTCGGCGAGCCGGTTCGCCACGGTCGACTTCCCGGCCCCGATCCCACCTGTCAGCCCCACACGCAACATGCCGATCACCCTAGCCAAACAGCCGCTGTCCAGGGCTCCGCCCCGAAGAACCCCCGATCCGCAAGTGATCGTGACGCGTGACTCAACCGATATCCGGACACGCCGTGTTGCTTACCCACGCGGACCCGCGCAAGTGCGTACGGTGCCCGCGACGAAGAGCCCACGGCGGAGGAACGATGGCGGACAGCAAGCACGTCGGGAGGCACCGGCTCGGCACGCCGGGGCTGGTGCACTGCCTTCTCCACCGCCCGGTGGCCGACGCGCTGGCGGACTACCGGCGGACCTGGCTGAGCACCCTGCTGGTCCCGGCCAAGCACAGCTTCGCCGGTCTCCGCCGCAAGGCCCGCGCCGCGGCGCTCGAACGCATCTGGGTACCGTCGGTCAGCCCGGCCGGCTCCGCCGCGGTGACCGTCCGCGTCGCCTAAGAGCGGGTCTCTCGCGTCTCGATCGCGATTTCCGCCGACAACGTCCGGTGCACCGGGCACTTGTCGGCGATCAGCATGAGCCGGGCGCGCTGGTCGTCGTCGAGGTCCCCTTCGAGGGTGATCTCGCGGGTGATCCGGCTGAGCATGCCCCGCTCGGTCTCGCACCTGGCGCAGTCTTCGGCGTGGATGCGGTCGTGGCGCAGCCGGATCGTCGCCCGGGTCAGCGGGATGCCCTTGCGGTCGGCGTACATCCGCAGCGTGATCGCCGTGCACGAACCCAGCGACGCGAGCAGCAGCTCGTACGGGTTCGGGCCGGCGTCGGCGCCGCCGACCGCGACCGGTTCGTCGACGAGCAGTTCGTGGGTCGCCGTCGTGACCTGCTGCGTGTAGGTGCCGTCGCCGCTCGCGGTGACGACGACGGTGCCGGGCTCGGGGTGGTCCATCCGCGTCGGTCCTCCAGGAGTTGCGGTGCTCGGATCCGGACATCCCGAACATTCCCAAGACGCCGCGGATATCGTATCTTCTGCTGCGGGTGGGTCACCCGGACGCCGCTCGCGCCGGGCTGCCGCGAAGGGGGTGCGCCGTGGCCACCAGGCACTTGCCGATGCGGCCGGCCGACCAGGGCGGCCGCGAGCGCTACCTCGAAGCCGCCTTGTCGGTGCTGGTGAACCGGGGCGTCCCGGGGCTGACCGTGCGCGGGGTGGCCGAGGCGGCCGGCGCGTCGACGCTCTCGGTGTACGCCCGCTTCGGCGGGCGCGCGGGCCTGCTCGACGCCCTGTACGAGCGCACTTTCGACTCGCTGCGGGAGTTGCTGGAGGGGCTGCCGCCGTCCACTGAGGACGGCGTCGGGGACCTGCTGCACCTCGCGCTGGAGTACCGGCACTTCGCCCGGGAGAGCCCGACCCGCTACGCGCTGATGTTCGAGCGCCCGGTGCCCGGGTTCGATCCCGATCCGGCACTGCGCTCGGCGGTGCTGCGGACGACGTTCACCCTCTTCATCGCCCGGGTCCAGCGGGTCTGCCCGCCGGGCGCGGACGCCCGGGCCACCGCCTACCAGCTGTGGACGACCATGCACGGCCTGGTCGGCTCCGAACTGATGCTGGCCTCGCGCCGGCCGCTGGCGGACTGGTTCATCCCGCCCACCGAAGAGGCCAACGAGGACATGTACCGCCGCGGTGTCAGCGCGATGATGGCCGGCCTCGGCCTGCGCAACCGCTGACCTGCCGGACCGGACCGGAAACGACGGAACCCCCGGTCCACTGGGGACCGGGGGTTCCGTCGTTCAGCTCAGAGAGCTAGTGCTCACGCACCGCCGGAGAGCTTCTCGCGGAGCGCCGCGAGCTGCTCGTCGGAGGCGAGGGTGCCACCGCTGCTCTTCGAGTCGGCCGGGGCCGAGCCCGAGGTGTAGCTTTCCGCGCCACCCTCGATGCCGGTCGCCGCGTCCGCCGCCGCTTCGGCGTCAGCCTCGACGGCCTTCTGGACCTGCTTCATGTGGGCCTCGTAACGAGTGTGCGCCTCGGCGTACTGGCGCTCCCACTCCTCACGCTGCTTGTCGAAGCCTTCCTGCCACTCCTGGGTGTCCGGGTCGAAGCCTTCGGGGTAGATGTAGTTGCCCTCGGCGTCGTACTCGGCGGCCATGCCGTACTGGGTCGGGTCGAACTCGGTGTCCGGCGTGACACCCTCGTTCGCCTGCTTCAGCGACAGCGAGATGCGACGGCGCTCGAGGTCGATGTCGATGACCTTGACCATGACGTCGCCGTTGACCTGGACGACCTGCTCCGGGATCTCGACGTGGCGCTCGGCCAGCTCCGAGATGTGGACCAGGCCCTCGATGCCCTCTTCGACGCGGACGAACGCACCGAACGGAACCAGCTTGGTGACCTTGCCCGGCACGATCTGGCCGATCGCGTGGGTGCGGGCGAACTGGCGCCACGGGTCTTCCTGGGTCGCCTTCAGCGACAGCGAGACGCGCTCGCGGTCCATGTCGACGTCCAGGACCTCGACCGTGACCTCCTGGCCGACCTCGACGACCTCGGACGGGTGGTCGATGTGCTTCCAGGACAGCTCGGAGACGTGCACCAGGCCGTCGACGCCACCCAGGTCCACGAAGGCACCGAAGTTGACGATGGACGACACGACGCCCTTGCGGACCTGGCCCTTGGCGAGCGCGTTGAGGAACTCGCTGCGCACCTCGGACTGGGTCTGCTCCAGGTAGGCGCGGCGGGACAGGACCACGTTGTTGCGGTTCTTGTCCAGCTCGATGATCTTCGCCTCGAGCTCGCGGCCGACGTACGGCTGCAGGTCGCGGACGCGGCGCATCTCGACCAGCGACGCGGGGAGGAAGCCGCGCAGGCCGATGTCCAGGATGAGGCCGCCCTTGACGACCTCGATGACGGTGCCCTTGACGGGCTCGTCCTTCTCCTTGAGCTCCTCGATCGTGCCCCAGGCGCGCTCGTACTGCGCGCGCTTCTTGGACAGGATCAGACGGCCTTCCTTGTCCTCCTTCTGGAGAACCAGGGCTTCGACCTCATCGCCGACGGTGACAACCTCAGCCGGGTCGACATCGTGCTTGATGGAGAGCTCACGCGAGGGGATGACACCCTCGGTCTTGTAGCCGATGTCGAGCAGGACCTCGTCGCGGTCGACCTTGACGATCGTGCCTTCGACGATGTCACCATCGTTGAAGTACTTGATCGTCTTGTCGATAGCCGCGAGGAAGTCTTCCTCCGACCCGATGTCGTTGATGGCGACCTGCGGGGCCCCGATGGGGGCGGTCGGGGCGGTGGCGGTGTCGGTGGTCATTAGGCGGGTTGCTCCGGTGGATGGGAATCGAGGGTTGGCAGTTGTCGGCGCGATGGGCTGCAGGCGGCATGCAACGACCCTTGCGAGCAAACGTCCACCAGTGAACGACCGCGGCATGACCCGCATACGGTGCGCGACCCGAGTCCCAACCAGAAGCTGAGCGGAAGGCAGCGCGAACCCACTGCGCTAACACTTATCCTACGCGGCAGCCGCTAGGCGGCACAATCAGGGTCCCCCTGGCTCGCTAAGGTCCTCGCGGAAGCAAACCGCACGCACCGAGATGCAGGTGGAGCAGCTGAGGCCCACCGGGACCGGAGACACCATCATGCCACCGGAGGAGGCGCCCGCGCCGGGGCGCCACGACGCCGCGGAGCACCGGCTGGGCACCACGGCGGTCGCCTACCGCGAGGTCGGCGGGGCCGAGGCCGCGGCGGCGAACCTCGCCTGGTGGGACGCCGACGCCGACGACTACCAGGCCGAGCACGGCGGGTTCCTCGGCGACGCCGACTTCGTCTGGTGCCCGGAGGGGGTCCGCGAGGCCGACGCGCGGCTGCTGGGCGACGTCCGCGGCAAGCGCGTGCTGGAGGTCGGCTGCGGGCAGGCCGCGTGCGCGCGCTGGCTGGCGGCCCAGGGCGCGCACCCCGTGGCGACCGACCTCTCGGCCGGCATGCTGCGCCACGCCCGCGAGGGCAACGCGCGCACCGGCCTGGCCGTGCCGCTCGTGCAGGCCAACGCCGAGCACCTGCCGCTGGCGCCGGGCAGCTTCGACGCGGCCTGCTCGGCGTTCGGCGCGATCCCGTTCGTGGCGTCGGTGGACGCGGTGTTCGCCGAGGTGCACCGGGTGCTGCGGCCGGGCGCGCCGTGGGTGTTCTCGGTGACTCACCCGATGCGGTGGATCTTCCCCGACGACCCGGGCCCGCAGGGGCTGACCGTCACCCAGCCGTACTTCGACCGCACGCCGTACGTCGAGGTCGACGACGAAGGCACCGCCACCTACGTCGAGTACCACCACACCCTCGGCGACTACGTGCGTGCGCTGGCGGGCGCCGGGTTCACCCTCACCGACCTGGTCGAGCCCGAGTGGCCGGCCGGGCACACGCGGGTCTGGGGCCAGTGGAGCCCGCTGCGCGGCAAGCTGTTCCCGGGCACCGCGATCTTCCGCACGCACCGCTCGTGAACCCCCTCGAAGCGCAGCAGAACGCCCGCTTCGCCGCGCTCGACCCGCTGCTCCCGCCGATCGCGGCCCCGCCGTCGCCGTCGAGCGAACCCCTGGTGGCGACCGCGGGCGGGCGCCGGGCCGGCGGCCTGCTGACGCACGTCGTGCACGCGCCGGGGTCCTGGCCGGCGCTGTGGGGGCCGGCGGAGATCCGGGACCTGACCGCGGTGCCGGGCGACAGCGGCGCGGCCGGCCTCGCGGCGCTGCTCGGCGCGTGGCGCGACCGGCTGCGCGGGACACCGGCCGGCCCCGACTCGGCCTGCACGCTGACCTGGCCGAGCCGCGACGCGGAGGCGACGGCGGTGCTGCTGGCGCACGGGTTCGCGCCGATGACGTGCCTGGCGGTGCGGCCACCGGACCCGCCCGGCGAGCCGGGGCCGGCGGGGGTGACCGTCCGCCGGGCCGGCGAGGGCGACGTCGACGCGCTGACCGAGCTGCGGCTGGCGGAGTGGCGCTACACGTCGCTGGTCGGCACCGCGGTGCCACGCCCGGGCGCGGCGGCGCTGCTGCGCGCGGAGGTCGTCCGCTCGCTGCGGTTCAGCGGGCTGGTCTGGTTGGCCGAGACCGACGGCGTGCCGACGGGCATGGCCGCCTGCGCGCTGGCCTCGCCCGCGCCGGGCGACAGCATCCACGGGCGGCTGCTCCCGGGCCGCTGGGGGTACGTCGACACGCTGTCGGTGGCCCCCGCCGCCCGCGGCGGCGGGGTCGGCCGGGCGCTGATGGCGGTGGCGCACCACGAGCTGGTCCGGCCCGGGACGCGCGGGACGTTCCTCTTCTACCACCCCGCGAACCCGCTTTCGCCGGTGTTCTGGCACCGGCAGGGCTATCGTCCACTGTGGACCATGTGGATCCGGCGCCCCGCCTGGTCCTGACCGCAGGCTCCGAAGGGGGACCATGGACATCGCCGAGCCCCTGCTCGCGGCGCACCGGGCACGCTTCGCCGCGGTCGACGCGCTGCTCCCGCCCGCGGCGCCACCGGCGGGCGGCGAGCGGCTGGACGCGGCGACCGCCGACGGCACCCAGGTCACCGGTGTGCTGCAGCGGCAGCGGCTGGCACCCGGCGACGTCCCGATGCTGTGGTCGGCCGCCGACACCTGGCAGCTCTTCCCGTACTTCGGCGCGACCGGCACCGAAGGCGCGGACCTGCTGCTGCGCGCGTTCAAGCGCCGGCTCGCGGCCGAGCAGACCGGCGACGACTCGGCGTGCGTGGTCGTCTGGCCCAGCCGGGACGCCGAGGCGATCCGCGCGTTCCTCGACCACGGCCTCGTCCCGCTGTCGGCGGTCGGTGTGCGGACCGCTCCCCCGCCCGAAGCCGAGCCGGGCGTCACGATCCGCCGGGCCGGGCCGGGCGACTTCGCCGCGGCCCTGGCGCTGGCGGCGGCGACGTTCGACTACACCGGGCTCGTCGCGGCGCCCCGCCGGGCCAACACGGCCGAACTGCTGGCGCCGTCCCTGCGGGCCGCCCTCGCCGAGGACGAGCCGCCCGTCTGGCTGGCCGAAGCGGACGGCGAGACCCGCGCGTTCGCGCACTGCGCGTGGATCGACGCGGTGCCGGGCAGTGAAGCGGGCGAACTGCTGCCGGCGGGCCGCTGGGGCTACGTGAACAACGTCGTGACGGCGCCCGGCGAGCGCGGCGGCGGGTTCGGCCGGGCGCTGATGGCCCACGTGCACCGGGAGCTGCACCGGGGTGGCGCGACCCGGACGTACCTGTACTACAACCCGACCAACCCGCTGTCTTCGGTGTTCTGGCACCGGCAGGGCTACCGTCCGCTGTGGACGACGTGGGAGGTGCGCCCGGCGTCGGCGCTCCGGTGAGGCCGCGCTGCGCGGCTGTCGCCGAAATGCGACAGTCAGCCGGCGGCCACCGGCACGCCACCCACAAGTGTGACGTGCGTCCGGTGATCTTGCCGCCACCTCCGCCCGGGACTAGCTTTTGAACTGACCGGTCAGTTCAAAAGTTGTCGAAGCGGGAGAAACCGTGCAGGTCCGAGCCGATCGGGTGTCCCTCGAAGGGCACCACGGCACCTTGTTACCGCCCACCTCACTGACCGTCGGCGAGGGCGACCTGGCGATCGTGCACGGCGAACCCGGCGTCGGCGTCACCGCGTTCGGTCTCGCGCTGGCCGGCCGCCTGAAGCCGACCACCGGCACCGTCCACGCCGAGGGCGTCGACGCACCCCTGACCGAGCTCGTCGCCGTCGTCGACGCCCCGGGCGTCAGCGAACCCGACGACGCCCTGCCGCTGCACGTGGTCGTCGGCGAAGAGCTGGCGCTGGCGCACCGCCCCGCGCGCAAGGAGGACGTCGCCCGCTGGCTCGCCGAGCACGACGCCGCGCCGTTCGCCGGCACGCGGTTCGAGAACCTCGTCCCGGCCCTGCGCACGCGGCTGCTCACCGAGCTCGCCGCCGAGCGCAAGGGCGTGCGCGTGCTCGTCCTCGACACCCCCGACCGGCACACCAGCGACGTCGACAGCTGGGCCGGGCTCGCGCGCGAGCTGGCCGGGCGCGGTCTCGCCGTCGTCGTGCTGACCGCGACCACCCCGCTGTCCGCGCTCCCCTCCCCGCCCGCGCGCCTCGGCGCCGCCGAGCAGCCGGAGCCGCAGCGCCACGCCCCCGCCCCCACCGAAGAGCTCCCCGAGAGCACTGACGAGGTCTCCGAATGAACGCCTTCCGCATCGCGCGCAACGAGCTGCGCCGCCTGTCCACCGGCACGCTGCCGAAGCTCGCGCTGGTCGCGCTCGTGCTGGTGCCGCTGCTCTACGCGTCCTTCTACCTCTACGCGAACTACGACCCGTACGGCCGGCTCGACAAGCTGCCCGCCGCGGTCTTCACCAGCGACACCGGCGCGAAGGACTCCACCGGGCATGACCGCAACGTCGGCCGCGAGGTGACCGACGAGCTGGTCAAGTCCGGCACCTTCCAGTGGCACGAGGTGTCCGAGCAGGAGGCCCGCGACGGCGTCCGCGACGACAAGTACTCGTTCGCCATCGGCATCCCCAGCGGCTTCTCCGCCGCGCTGCTGTCGGTCGGCAACTTCCAGCCGCAGCAGGCGACGATCACGCTGACCACCAACGACGCCAACAACTACCTGTCCGGCACGATCGCCAAGCAGGTCGCCGAGCAGGTGCGCAAGACGATCGCGGAGAAGGTCGGCAGCGAGGCCGCGGACCGGTTCCTGGTCGGCTTCTCCACGATCTACGCCAAGATCCAGGAGGCGTCGAACGGCGCCGCGCAGCTCGCCGACGGCGCCACGCAGCTCAAGACGGGCCAGCAGAAGCTGGCCGACGGCGCCGCCACGCTGGCGGAGGGCTCCGCCAGCCTCGCGACCGGCCTGGGCACGATCAAGAGCTCCACCGATTCGCTGCCGTCGAAGACGCAGCAGCTCGCCGACGGCGCCTCGAAGGTGGCCGCCGGGGACCAGAAGGTCGCCGACGCGGCTTCGGTCGCCGCCACGGCGTCGTCCGACATCCAGGGCAAGCTCGACTCCTACCGCAGCCAGCTCCAGACGGACCTGCGCGACGCGGGTGTGCCGGACGCCCAGATCCAGCAGATCCTGGCGCGCGCCGACCAGCTGCGCTCCCCCGTCGACCAGGCGAACAGCAAGATCCAGCAGGCCAACGGCGACCTCGCCAAGCTGGCCGACGGCGCCCGCCAGGTGTCCGACGGCGCGGCCCAGCTCGCCGCGGCGTCCCCGCAGCTCGCGAGCGGCATCGCGCAGGCCTCGGGCGGCGCGAACAAGCTGAAGGACGGCGCGTCCCAGCTCAGCGACGGCGAGAAGACCGCGGTCTCCGGCACGAACCAGCTCGCGGACGGCGCGGTGAAACTGCGTGACGGGCTCGCGGCCGGGCTGAAGCAGATCCCGAACCCGGACGACCCGACCCGCAACGCGACGGCCAGCACGATCGCGGACCCGGTGGCGGTGAACGCCAACGGCGAGGCGTCGGCGGGGACCTACGGCGCCGGCCTCGCGCCGTTCTTCATCTCGCTGGCCACCTGGATCGGCGCGTTCGTGCTGTTCCTGATCCTGCGCCCGCTCTCGACGCGCGCGCTGACCGCGGGCGCGGCACCGTTCCGGGTCGCGGTCGGCGGCTGGCTGTCCTCGGCCCTGCTGGGCATCGCGCAGGTGATCGTCCTGTTCGGCGCGGTGACGTGGCTGGTCGGCATCCACATCGCGCACCCGCTGGGCGCGATCGGGTTCGCGATCCTGGTGTCGCTGACGTTCACGTCGGTGGTGCACGCGCTCAACGCGTTCTTCGGCGCGGTCGGCAAGTTCCTCGGGCTGGTGCTGCTGGTGCTGCAGCTGGTGAGCGCGGGCGGCACGTTCCCGTGGCAGACGATCCCGGACGCGCTCTACCCGCTGCACGTGGCGCTGCCCATGGGCTACGCGATCGACGGCTTCCGCCACCTGTTCTACAGCGGCGCCTCGACGGGGCGCATCCTCGGCGACATCGGCGTGCTGGTGGCCTACCTGGTGGGCGGGGTCCTGGTTTCGACGCTGGCCGCCCGCAAGCGTCGCGTTTGGACGGTGTCGGCCCTCAAGCCCGAGCTGAGCCTGTGAGCGGCGGGACGAAGCAGAAGCTCTTCGAGGCGACACTGGAGCTCTCGAAGAGCCGGGGCCTGGTGGGCCTGACGGTCGACGACATCGCGGCCGCGGCGGGCGTCGCGAAGGGCACGGTGTACTACAACTTCGGCTCCAAGGACGGCCTGGTCGACGCGCTGCTGCGGTACGGCGTGGACATGCTCGCGCTCCGGCTGCGCGCCGCGGTTTCGGACGCGGATCCGCTGGACGTGATCGAGGCCCAGGTCGACACGACGCTGGAGTTCATCGCGCAGTACCCGGGGTTCTCGCAGATCCTGGTGAGCGAGCTGTGGCGGACACCGGGTCAGTGGCACGGGACGTTGTCGCTGCTGCGCGAGGAGATCATCTCGATCGTGAAGCAGCAGCTGTCCCGGCTGGACGAGGCCGGGCGGCTGCCGGACGGGGTGCAGATCCCGACGGCGGCGGCGGGGCTGTTCGGGACGATGCTGGTGGTGGCGCTGGACTGGCAGGTGTTCGGGCCGCAGCGGACCCGCGCGGAGGTGCGGGACGCGGTGATGGTGCTGATCCGGGGGCTGGGCCGCCGGTAGGGCGCTCGCCGGGGACACCGGCCGGTTCGGTGACACGCCGGCCGTCGGCCGAGGTGGCCGGGCGCTCGGCCCGGCCACCTCTCGATCACGGGTGGAGGTACTTCTTCGTGTCGAGAGTGGTGTTGTTCTCGTCGACGAAGTAGAACCTGACGAAGGCCGGGCCTCCCGCGATGTCCACCGGCACGTTCATGGTGTCCGTGTACGTGGTGTCGCAGACCCACCACGAGTAGGCCGACCCTTGTTTCACGCCGTTGGCGTCGTACCCGTACGCCACCAGCTGGCGGCAGCCGTAGGCTTTGATCGAGTAGTCGACGTCGACGGATCGCTGGTGCCACCGCACGTGGCCGAGGGCGTAGCTCGCGCCGTATTCGAGGTGGAACTCCGAGCTGGGATCCGCTGCGGGAGCCGCTGGTGCCGCGGTGGCGACCGGCGCTCCGGCCAGAACGGTCGCCGCCACGGCCGCGGTCACGGCCGCGGCCGCCTTCACGCGGGTGAACGGAACCGCCGAGCCTGCTCGATCCGGGTGTCGGACTCCGGTGCTGGCCATTGTTGATCTCCCTCTCGTCAACACGTGTTCGCTGGCGACGGAAGCTTGGCAACGTTCCCTGCAATAGCACTGCAGTCCTACGGAACGTGGCGGGTCGGAGGCACTTTCGGCCTCGGTTCGGGGAGGGGTCTTGCATGCCTGATGTCCGATTCGGTGGAGATCAAGGGGCGGCGGCTGGTTCACCCACCTCGAAGGCCGGCCGGCGTGTCAGCGAGCCGCGGCGCGGTAGCGACCGGGTGTCTGGCCGACGAGGTCGGTGAAGGCCTCGATGAAGCTTCCCGGATTCGCCCAGCCCAGGCGGATCGCCGTGTCGGTGACCGACGCACCCGCGCTCAGTTCCAGCAGGGACCGCTGAACCCGCAGCAGTGTCCGCCACTGGCGGAAGCTCATCGACAGCTCGCTGCCGAACAGGCGGCTGAGGGTGCGTTCGCTCGAACCGGTCCGGTGCCCCAGTTCGGCCAGGGTCGCCGGACCGGCCGGATCGGCGTGCAGCAGGTCGGTCACGGCCTTGAGGCGGGCGTCGCCCGGCTCGGGGAGGCGCAGCGGTTCCTGCGGAGCGCGGGCGAGCTCCGTGAGGACGACCTCGAGCAGCAGCCGGACGCGGGGACCGTCGGCCGGGTCGTGGTCGCCCGCCAGCGCGAGGTAGGCCTCGCGCATCAGCGCACTGGCCGCGAAGACCGAGGGCTGCCCCGGCAATCGCCCGGCCTGGGCCGCCGGCACCCGGAGCAGCCGGATCACGGTCTCGCCGTGCGAGCGGCTGCTGTGGACGTGGAACGGCGGCACCCAGGTGATGCGGTTCGCCGGCGCCACCCAGGTGCCGGCCGCGGTCGTGGTGACCAGTGCCCCGGAGGCGGCGTACCTGAGCTGGCCGTAGTCGTGGAAGTGCGCGGCGACGTCTTCGCCGTGGGCCAGGGGCCCGCAAGCCGCCGCGACAGCGCCGTCATGGTCCACCGGCTCGGTCATGACCCCCACCCTACGGCGGCGGGTTTCCGGAATTTCCTGTCGGGACACCGGTGGTACGCCGCCGTGGCGGCGATCATGGTGGAGGCATGCGGATCATCACCCAGCACACGCTCGGCGGCCCCGAGGTCCTGACCGTCGTGGACGCGCCCGAGCCCCGCCCTCAGCCGGCCGAAGTCCTCGTCCGCGTCAAGGCGATCGGGCTGAACCCCCTGGAACCACGCCTGCGGGCCGGGGAATTCCCGCTGTTGGGCCCGCCGCCGTTCACCCTCGGCTGGGACGTCAGCGGAGTGGTCGAGGAGGCGGCGCAGACGTGGCGGTTCCGGCCCGGTGACGAGGTGTTCGGGATGCCGCTGTTCCCCCGGGCGGCCAACGCGTACGCCGAGTTCGTGGCCGCGCCGGCGTTGCACCTGGCCCGCAAACCGGCGGCGCTTTCCCACGTCGAGGCGGCGGCGTTGCCGATCGTCGGGCTGACGGCGTGGCAGGGCCTCGTCGACCTCGCCCGCGTGACCGAGGGCGACCGCGTCCTGGTCCACGGCGGTGGCGGCGGGGTCGGCCACGTCGCGATCCAGCTCGCGAAGTCGCTCGGCGCGCACGTGATCACGACCGCGGGCGCGGGCAAGCGGGACTTCGTCGCGAGCTTGGGCGCCGACGAGGTCGTCGACTACACGACGACGGATTTCGCGGAGGTGGTCAGGGACGTGGACGTCGTGCTCGACACCCTCGGCGGCGACACGGCTGCGCGTTCGCTCGGGGTGCTCCGGCCCGGGGGCCATCTCGTGACGGCGGTGGCGGAGGAAGACACGGAGTTGATCGCGAAGTTCGAGGCGGCCGGAATGCGGTTCAGCGGGATCGCGGTCGATCCGGATCCGGTGGCGCTGCGCGGCCTCGTGGAACTGGTGGAGCTGGGGCGGCTTCGGGTCCACGTGCAGGAGACGTTCCCGTTCGAACGCATCGCCGACGCACACCGGCTGATCGAAGGTGGTCACTTGCGCGGGAAGGTGGTGCTCACGGTGTGATCCGCGGGCCGCGGGCCGCGGGGGCGCCCCCGTTTCCACATTACCGGCAGGCACCGACAATTCCGGCGCCGCGAGCCGAAGGTCCAGGTACGCCAACCGACCCGCCCGGCACGCGAACCGACCGCTCCGGCACGCGAACCGACCGCCGAGGTACGCGAGCCGACCGTCCAGGCACGCGAGCCCCGGCCGGCTTGCTCAGCCGCGGTCCTCGATGCGGGCCCGGACCGCCGCCGCGTACGTGTCCACCGCCGTGACCGCTGCCGTCAGCTCGCACGGGCCGTCGATCAGCAGTCTCTTCGCCGGGATGTACGCCTGCTCGACCTCCGGGTCGCCCACCAGGCCGTGCTCGCGGGCCAGCTCGTGGTCGCCCGACAGGCGGGCGCGCAGCTCCTCGCGGCGGGCCACCAGGCCGTCGAGGACCGCTCGCTGGCGGCGGCCGTCCTCCACTGCCGGGGCCACCGCGTGCTCGTGGCTGTCGATGTGGCGCTCCACCCACTCCGCGTCGCCGTCCACTTCGGCCGACCGCAGCTGCTTCAACGCGCCCTTCAGCCGCTGCGCGCGGGCCGGGAGCATGGCGACACCCGTGAAGCGCGTTGCCACGCGCAGCTGGTACGCCTCGATCTCCGCCAGCTCCGCCACCGCCTGGGTCAGCACCTCCAGCCGGCCCGCGAGGTCGTCCGGGGCCGGGCGGGCCTGGCCCGTGCTCGCGCGCACCGCCGCCACCCCCGGCGAAGTCTCCTCGCGGAAGCCCAGCAGCAGGCGGAGGCCGAGCTCGGCCGCCCGGCCGGCCAGCGGGGCCAGCACCTCGCCGACGAGCCGGTCGGGCTCGGCGGAGTCGTCGATCGCGTCGACGACCAGCGTGCGGCCCGCGACCCCGTTGGTGAGGCGGTCGGCGATGCGGTGCCGGACGGCGTCGGCCGTGCGGCCGGTCGCGTCGACGGCGAGGTCGACGCTGCCCGGCGGGGGCATCTCGCCGAGCGCGGGCGGCAGGCCGGGCACGCCGAGGGAACGTTCCCGGTCGGCGAGGACGATCCCGAACCGCAGCGCCGCCGCCACCGGCGAGCCGGCCTCGCCCGTGTCGACGACCCAGACCGTGCCCGGCTCCGCGTTGGCGAACCAGTCGGCGACGCGCTGCACGAAGGACACGTCGACGGCCTCGCCGACCGGACGCGAGAAACTCGCGTCGACCGCCGGGCTGCCCGAAGTCCAGATGCTCAGCTGGGGCAGGTGCCCGAGCATCGTCTCCACCGGCACCATCCACGTGCCGGTGTCCTTGCCGACGACCATGCCGACGACGTGCCCGGTCGCTTCGTCGAGCACCGCCGTACCGCCGAAGCCCGGCCCGAGCGGTTCGGCTTCGGCCGTGCGGAACAGGCGGACCCACTCGCCGCCGGTCTGCTCCGGGCCGCCGAGCCGCGCGTGCGTCCAGCGGCCGACCGAGCCCGGCGGGAACCCGAACGCGCGGACGAGCTGGTGCTCGCCGAGCGGCATGCGGTGCAGCGGGGCGCGGAACACGCGGGATTCGGGACGTTCCAGGCGCAGCAGGGCGAGGTCGCCGTGGCCGCCGCCGTCGGAGGGCACCCAGCAGCCTTCGACGACGGTCGCGGTGCCGGGCATCGCCTCGGCCAGGCCGACGAAGTCGACGCTCAGCGCGGCGCGCGGGCCACCGGCGGTCTCGACGACGTGCGCGCTCGTGAGCACGTGGTACTCGTCCAGTACCGTGCCCGCTCCGCACACCCGGCCGAGTTCGTCGTGCAACCGGACCCGCCAGCGTCGTCGCTCACGCTCGAACCCCATTCGGCGGACCCTACGCCGTGATCGCCACGCGTTGGCGCCGACCTCCCTACCCAGCGGTAATGGCTCACCCGAACGGAGTCGTCCGTTCGGCGCAACGCCGGATCACACTCGCCCGAACACGCGGCTACCGGGGGCGGCCGGGTCGTCGCCGGCCCAGAACTCGAACCAGTGCCCGGTGAACTCCTCGCGGGAGAGGCGGCCGTCGCCGTCGGTGTCGAGGAGGGCGAAAACGTCCTCCGACGGCGTGCCGACGCCGTTCCAGGCCGCGATGAGGCGGTCGTACTCGGCGGCGGAGATGACGCCGTCCCCGTTTTCGTCGACGGCTTCGAACATCGCCTCGGCGGTGCCGGTGACCGCGCCCGGCATCCGCGGGAGTTCGTCGACGACCTGGAGGACCTGGTCGAGGCTGACCTTGCCGTCGCCGCCGGCGGCGTCGTCCAGGGTGCCCCACCAGCCCATCATGATGCCGGTGAGCCGCCGCCCGTCGGGCGTGCTCGCGTCGGTGCCGCGGAGGTCGAGCCACCGGGCGGTGAGCGCCCGGAAGTCGGCCTCCGTCAGGTACCCGTCGCCGTCGTGGTCCAGGGCGCCGAAGACGCCGGAGATCTTGCGCCGCTGGAAGTCACTCGCCATGGCGCCCAGCATCACCGCGGCGCGTGCCGCCCGGCGACGTCCGCCCGAGTACTACCGCGCCACGACCCGGTGATCCGGGCCGTGACGCTGCGTGAGCAGGATCTAGTGCGCGGCTTCGTTCCACGACCGGCCGTAGCCGATCGACACCTCCAGCGGCACGGCCAGGGCGTACGCCGAGCCCATGCCCTCGCGCACCAGCTTCTCCAGCTGTTCCTTCTCCCCGTCCGCGACCTCGAGCACGAGCTCGTCGTGGACCTGCAGCAGGATCCGGCTCTTCAGCTTCGCCTCGACGAGCGCGCGGTGGACGTTCAGCATCGCCACCTTGATGATGTCGGCCGCGCTGCCCTGGATCGGGGCGTTCAGCGCCATTCGCTCGGCCATCTCGCGGCGCTGGCGGTTGTCGCTGTTGAGGTCCGGCAGGTAGCGGCGGCGGCCGAAGATCGTCTCCGTGTAGCCGCACTTCGCCGCTTCGCCGACCACCGAGTGGAGGTAGTCGCTGATGCCGCCGAAGCGGGCGAAGTACGCCTCCATCTGCTCCTTGGCTTCTTCGGTGGAGATGCGCAGCTGCTGCGAAAGCCCGTACGCCGACAACCCGTACGCCAGCCCGTACGACATCGCCTTGACGCGATAGCGCAGCTCCGGCGTGATCTCCTCCGGCGGCATCGAGAACGCCCGCGACGCGACGAACGTGTGCAGGTCCTCGCCGGAGTTGAACGCCTCGATGAGGCCCTCGTCCTTCGAGAGGTGCGCCATGATCCGCATCTCGATCTGGCTGTAGTCCGCGGTCATCAGCTCGGTGAAGCCCTCGCCGACGACGAAGGCGTCGCGGATGCGGCGGCCTTCCTCGGTGCGGACCGGGATGTTCTGCAGGTTCGGCTCGGTCGACGACAGGCGCCCGGTGGCCGCGATCGTCTGCAGCAGCGTGGTGTGGATGCGCCCGTCGTCGGCGACGGACTTGATCAGCCCTTCGACCGTCGTGCGCAGCTTCGTCGCGTCCCGGTGCTCCAGCATGTGCTGCAGGAACGGGTGTTCGGTCTTCTCGAACAGGCCCTGCAGCGCCTCGGCGTCGGTGGTGTAGCCGGTCTTGGTGCGCTTGGTCTTCGGCATGCCCAGCTCGTCGAACAGCACGACCTGCAGCTGCTTCGGCGAACCGAGGTTGATCTGCTTGCCGATCACCGCATACGCCTCTTCGGCCGCCTGCGTGACCCGCGAGAGGTAGTGCGCTTCCAGCGTGGTCAGCTGCTCCAGGTCGACGGCGACGCCGGCGATCTCCAGTTCGGTGATCACTTCCAGCAGCGGCAGCTCCAGCTCGGCGAGCAGCTTCGCGCCGCCGATCTGCTCGAGCTCCTTGTCGAGCGCGCCGGCCAGCTCGAAGATCGCGCGGGCCTTGACCAGCTCGTCCTGGATCTCCTTCTGCTCCAAGCCTTCCGCGCCGCCGTCGAGCAGCGACAGCTGCCCGTCGCCGCCGTCGGTCTCGGAGCGCAGCTCGCGGTGCAGGTAGCGCAGCGCGAGGTCGTCCAGCTCGAACGTGCGCTGTCCCGGGCGGACCAGGTACGCGGCCAGCGCGGTGTCCATGGCTAGCCCCGAGAGGGCCCAGCCGCGGGCGCGGATCGCGTGCAGCGGGACCTTGAGGTCGTGGCCGACCTTGCGGACGGCGCTGTCGGCGAACCAGGCGGCGAGCGCGGCGTCGTCGGCCTGGTCCATCGCCGTGACGTCGACATACGCGCCTTCGCCGTCAGCCGTTGCGAAAGCGACCGCACGCAGGTCGGACCGGACCGACGCGCCCACCGCGCGGAAGGACAGCGCCACCGGCTCGCCCGCGCCCGCGTGCGCGGCCAGCCACGCACCCAGCGCACCGGGCGCCAGCGCGGACCCCGAGACCTCGAAGCCTTCGTCGGCCTCCGGCTCGGCGCTCTGCAGGGTCGCGAACAGCCTGTCCCGCAGCACGCGGAACTCCAGCTCGTCGAACAGCGCGTGCACCGCCTCGCGGTCCCACGGGCGCAGCTCCAGCCCGGACGGCGCGATCTCCAGCTCGACGTCCCGGATCAGCTCGGTGAGCTGCCGGTTGAGCTGGACCGAGGACAGGTGCGCCCGCAGCGCGTCGCCGACCTTGCCCTTGACCTCGTCGACGCGGTCGATGAGGTCGTCGAGCGAGCCGAACTGCTTGATCCACTTGGCCGCGGTCTTCTCGCCGACACCGGGGATGCTCGGCAGGTTGTCCGACGGGTCGCCGCGCAGCGCCGCGAAGTCCGGGTACTGCCGCGGGGTGAGGCCGTACTTCTCCTCGACGGCGTCCGGGGTGAACCGGGTCATCTCCGAGACGCCGCGCTTGGGGTAGAGCACGGTGACGTGCTCGGTGACCAGCTGCAGCGCGTCGCGGTCGCCGGTACAGATGAGAACGTCGAAACCGTCCGCGGTCGCCTGTGTCGTGAGCGTGGCGATGATGTCGTCGGCTTCGAAGTTCTCCTTGACCAGCGACGGGATGCCGAGCACCTCGAGGACCTCCTTGACCAGGTCCACCTGGCCGCGGAACTCGTCCGGCGTCGTGCTGCGGTTCGCCTTGTAGTCGGCGTACGTTTCCGAGCGGAACGTCTTGCGCGAGAGGTCGAACGCCACCGCGAGGTGGGTCGGTGCTTCGTCGCGCAGCAGGTTGATGAGCATCGAGGTGAAGCCGAAGACCGCGTTCGTGACCTGACCGGTCTTCGTCCTGAAGTTCTCCGCGGGCAGGGCGAAGAACGCGCGGTAGGCCATCGAATGGCCGTCGATCAGCAGCAGCTTCGGCCGCTCGGCGAGGCTGGTGTTTCCTGTGGCGTTGGCAACGGTCGTCTTCTCACTCGGGCTCACGCAGCCGAGTCTAGGCTGAGGGTCCGACACTCTTACGTGTCGCATAGGAACAGGAGCTTTGTGTGACGGAAAGTGCCGCCCCCATCGACGTGGAGCGGCTGTCGGGCATCGACCCGGCGGCGGCGGACCAGCAGCTGAACGACAAGGTCGGGATGAAGCTGCTCGAGGCGACGGCCGAACGCGTGGTCGGCACGATCCCGGTCGAGGGCAACCTCCAGCCGTACGGCCTGCTGCACGGCGGCGCGAACGCCGTGCTCGCCGAAGCGCTGGGCTCCACGGTCGCCGCGCTCAACGCCGGCCCCGGCCGGGCCGCGATGGGCCTGGAGCTGTCCTGCACCCACCACCGGGCCGTCCGCTCGGGCACCGTCACCGGCGTGGCGACGCCGCTGCACGTCGGCCGCGGCACGATCACCGCGGAGATCGTGCTCACCGACGACGAGGGCCGCCGCACCTGCACCGCGCGGCTCACCTGCGTCGTCCGGGACCGGCCGCCGGGCGCCTGAGCCGGTGGACCTCGACCTCGCCCAGGTGCGGGCGTTCGTGGTGACCGCGGAGCACCGCCACTTCGGGCGGGCCGCCCAGGCGCTGTTCCTCACCCAGCAGGCGCTGTCGAAGCGGATCCGGAAGCTCGAAGACACCCTTGCGACGCCGTTGTTCCTGCGCACGCCCCGCGCGGTCGAGCTGACCGCCGACGGCGAGCGGTTCCTCCCGCACGCCCGCGAGCTGCTGCGGGTGGCAGGCGCCGCGGTCGCCGCGGTGGGCGCCGAGGACCGGCCGCTGCGGCTCGACGTCCTCGACTACCGGCTCTCCCCCATGTTCCTGCTGCGCCGCCTCGCCGAGCGCGAACCGGCGCTGGAGATCGACCGGGTCGCCGGCGGCGGGTTCGCCGCCGCGGTCGAGCCGCTGCTGTCCGGCGAGCTCGACGCCGCCTTCGGCCGGGTCACCGGCGGCGAGCGGCCGCTGCCCGAGGAGCTGGAGCACCGGGTCGTCCGGCTCGAGCCGCTGGTCGCGCTGCTCGCGCCGGAGCACCCGCTGGCCGTGCAGGACGTGCTGCGCCTCGACGAGCTGCGCGCCGACGGGATCTGGCTGCCCGGGCTGCGCGGCCCCGCCGAGTGGCTGTCCTACCTGCGGGAGATGTGCACCCGGTTCGGCGTGCCGATCGACGACTCCGGCGTCAGCTACGACCTGCGGCACACCCTCGAGCAGACGCGGTACGGCAAGCGGCGCGTCACCCTGGCCGGCGCCGACATGGAACTGGCGCCGGACCTGAACCTGAAGGTGCTGCCGTTCGAGCCGTCGCCGTTGTTCCCGTGGTCGCTGGTCTGGCGCCGCGGCAAGGCGCACCCCGCGCTGCGGCGGCTGCTGGCCGTGGCCGGGCGCACCAGCCGCGAAGAGGACTGGTGCGCCCAGGACCCGGACCACACCTGGCTGCCGGAGGACGACGTCAGCCTCGCAGCCGCCGCGCGAACCACTCCGTGAAGGCGGCGTCGACGCGCGCCGCCGCCGGCGTCCCCGGCGGGAACTCGTGCGCCATCCCGTCGACCGTCACCAGCTCGGCCCCCAGCTTCTCGCGCAACGCCTCGGCCGGCTCCCGCACGGCGATGTCGTCGTCCGCGCCGGTGACGACCAGCAGCGGCGCGGTCAGCTCGGCCGCCCGGTCGACGAAGTCGTAGCGCGCCGCGACCGCCCGCGAACGTTCACTCCAGGCGTAGGACACCCCGAAGCGGCGCTCGTTGGCGGCGATCACCGGCGTGAGCTGGACGACCGGGCTCGCGACCGCGGCCGCCGTGATCGCGGCGGCCCCGCGCGCCAGCACCTCCAGGGCCACCAGGGCCCCGGCCGAGCCGCCGAACACCCCGAGCGGCCCGGTCGCGCCCGGCAGCCGGTCGCGCAGCTCGGCCAGCGCCGCCGGGAACTCGCCCGCGGCCTGCTCGGTCACCGGCCCGAACACGTTCAGCACGGCGTCCTCGCTCGCGCGCCGGAACACCTCGTCGTGACCGCCCTCGGGCAGCCGCTTCCCGGACAGGGGCAGCCCGAAGTAGACGCGCCACGCCTGCAGGCCCGCCATCGGGACGGCCTCGGCCATCGCCTCCTCACCGGCCGGCGCGTCCATCAGGTGCCAGCCCGCCAGCAGGGCCGCCGGCGCGTTCGCGTCCGCCGGCGGCACCGCCACGAACGGCACGCCGGCCGCGATCCCTTCCACCATTTCGCTCTCCTCGGTTTGCTTGTGCCCCAAGCAAACCGCCGGGCGCGGGCCGCGTCCAACAGCCGTTCCGGCACCGGCGACAACCGATGGTTGTCAGAAGGCGTCGCCGATCAGCGTGCCGTCGAGGATCATCTGCTGGATGCCCTGGAGGTCTTCACCCGGTTCCACCCCCAGTTCGGACACCAGGAACCGGCGTGCTCTGCGGTAGGTTTCCAGCGCCTCCGCCCGGCGTCCCGACGCGTACAGCCCCCGCATCAGCTGACCCCAGAACCGTTCCCGCAACGGGTGTTCGGCCACGACCCCGTACAGGACGTCGAACACGTCCTCGTGCGCCCCGAGCAGCAGCCGCGCCTCGACACTCCGCTCCAGGACGGCGAGCCGGCGTTCCTCCCACCGATCGGCTTCGGCGCGCAGGGCCGGCCCCACCGCGGGCAGGCCGTCGAGCAGGCCGCCCCGCCACACCGAGAGGGCGCAGTCGTAGCACCGGGCCGCCCGTTCGGTGTCCCCCGTCCGCTCCGCCCGGTCACCCGAGACCCGCCAGTACTCGAACCGCGCGACATCGCATTCGTCGTGCCGCACGAGCAGGCGGTAGCCGTCGGGCTGGGTGACGATGCGCCGGCCGTCACCGGGATCACCGAGCACGCGCCGCAGCGCGGCGATGTAGGTCCGCAGGTTCGCCCGCATGGACGCGGGAGGTCTCCCCCAGACCGCGCGGGCCAGGTAGTCGACCGTCGCCACCCGGTCCGCCCGCAGCAGCAGGGCGGCCAGCACGGCCCGCTGCCGCGGCCCGCCGACCGCGAGCCGCCGTCCCCGGTCGCGTACTTCGAGCGGGCCGAGCAGCCGGAACTCGATTTCCCGGTCCGTTGTCACACCGTGCGCGATGGCCATGATCCGCTCCCCTCCTCCGGCCCGTCCGGGCCGTCCTCCTGATGGTCATCCTGTGCTGCGAAAGGTCCTTCCCTCCGGCCGCGCGGCCTGTGCGGCGGGTGTGCACCCGCTGTGCGGCGGGCGGCGACGATGGATCACGACCAGCAAACCAGCCTGCTCCAAAGATCGAAAGGATCATGCGGATGCTCCAGCTGAGCCCGAAACTCGACCACGCCGTCCAAGGCGTGGCCGCGCTCGGTGACCGGATCCTCGGACTCGTCGTCCCCCGGGTGACCGCGGAAGCGGGTTGCCCGTGTCAGGGCGACTTCCTCCAGTACTGCGGCTGTTACGACTACGGCGGTTCCCTCCGGAAGTGGTACCGGACCTGCTACTTCAACTGCGACTGCAGCCACTACTGCGATTCCTGCATCTATTCCCAGTACTCCTGCTGAACCGACCGGGTCGTCACGACACCGATGACCCGCTCGACCGGGAAGTAGCCGAGCTCGGCCGAATCGATACTCCCCTTCGCGTCGCCGAGCAGCACGAGCATTCCCGACGGCACCCGGTCCTCCGGCCGGTCCGCCAGGGCCGGCAGCCCGGCTCGGGGGACCGGGTCGCCGGGGACCGCCGCGACCCGCTTGATCAGGTAGCCCGTGCGCGTCGCCCGGGGCCCGTCGCGGCCGGGGTGTGCGACGACCACGACGACACCGCGGCGGATCTTCCCGGCCCGGCGGCAGAGGACCCGCTGGCCGTCCCGCAGCGCCGGCGTCATGCTGAGGCCGGACACGACGGCGACGAACCAGCGGCCGCGCAGCTGCCACCGGATCACCCCGCCGAGCACCAGAGCCGCGGCGGCCCAGATCCAGCCGGTCACGGCCGGCCCGCCAATTCCGCCTCGCCCGCCCCGTAACCCCGCGACTGCAGCCGGAACAGCCGGCCGTAGCGGCCGCCGGACACGGCCATCAGGTCGGCGTGTGCGCCTTCTTCGACGACTTCACCGTCGTCCAGCACGGCGATGCGATCGGCGTCGCGGACCGCGCTCAGCCGGTGCGCGATGACGACGCTGGTCCGCCCCTCCCGGTGCGCCCGCAACCGCGTGTGCAGTTCGTGCTCGGCTTCGGCGTCCAGCCCCGAACTGGGTTCGTCGAGCAGGAGCAGGTCGCAGCGGTCCCGGAGGAACGCCCTGGCCAAGGCGATCCGCTGCCACTGTCCCCCGGAGAGCAGCACCCCCACGTCCGCGGCGGCGCGGTCCTCGTCCTCGAAGTAGGTCCGCGTGAGCGGGGTGTCGTAGCCGCGGGGCAGCGCGGCCAGCAGGTCGTGGGCCTGCGCCTGCCGGGCGGCGCGGTGCAGCCGCTCGTCGTCGCCGAGCGCGGTCAGATCGCCGACGCCGATGTTCTCCCGGGCGGTCAGGTCGTAGGTCATGTAGTCCTGGAACACCGCGCCGATCCGCTTGCGCAGGTCGTCGACGCGCAGCTCGCGGAGGTCGACCCCGTCCCACGTGATGCTTCCGGCCACCGGGTCGTAGAACCGGCAGAGCAGCTTCACCAGCGTGCTCTTGCCGGCGCCGTTCACCCCGACCAGCGCGACCGTCTCGCCACGGCGGATCGTCAGGTTCACCCCGCGCAGCACCCACGGCCCGTCGTCGCGGTAACGGAACCAGACGTCCCGCAGCTCGATCCGGTCGCGTAGCTCGCCTGCCCGCCGCGGCCGCGCCGGCACGGGCAGGTCCGGTTCCGCCCGCACGACCGCCGCGTAGTGGCCGAAGAGCAGCAGCGCCTGGTGGCCGGCCGCGAGCTCGCGGACGACGGACAGGACCATGGCCTGCGTCCCGGCCACCGCGGCCGCGAACACGGAGACGTCACCGACGCTCAGCTCTCCGGTCCGGGCACCGCGGACGGCCCAGACCAGACCGAATCCGGCGATCAGGGCACCCGCGGAGCCGAGCAGCACCTGGGCGACCAGCTCCCGCCGGTCCGCGCGGCGGTCCTCCCGGTGCACCGCGGCGGTCTCCCGCCGCATCCGGGCCCCGAAGTGGCCGCCCAGGCCGAGCAGCCGGATCTCCTTGGCGGCGCGGTGGTCGGTGAGCAGCTGCGCGTAGAACAGCTCGCGACGGCGGCCGTGGCCCGTGGCGGTCAGCATGTCGGCGCGGCGGCGGCCGATCGTCAGCTCGACCGCCAGCGCCGGCACCGCGGCGAGCGCGACGACGACCGCGAAGACCGGGCCGATCGCGAGCAGGGTCCCGAGGAAACCCAGCAGGGTCACCGAAGCCTGGCCGATGGCGAGGCCGCGGCCCAGGAGGTCACCGGGCGCCGACCGCCCGAACGACTGGGCGAGCTGCACCCGGTCGTGGAACCGGGGATCTTCGAGCCGGGCCAGCCCCTGGAGCCGCCCGAGGGCGTCGTAGAGCCGCCACTGCGCGAGTTCCGTCACCGCCCGGCCGAGCGCGGACCGGACGTACCGGGTCGTCTGCTGGGTCAGCACCGTGGCCACGCCGACGGCCGCCAGCGCGACGGCGGGCAGGACGACCGGTGCTGTCCCGCCCGCCACGAGCGCGTCCAGCACGACCTTCGTCAGCCACGCCGTGAGCACCGGCAGCGCACCGGCGACGACGACCAGCACGACGTCTCCGGCCACCGCACCGGGCGCGGCCCGCACCGCGAGGGCGACCGCGTCCCGGGCGTCCGCGGCCGTGCGGCGGTACCCCTCGCGCCGGGGCACGCGACCGCTCAACCGCGGCCTCCGGCCACCGGTGCGGCCAGTTCCTCCAGCACGAAACCCCGGGAAGCGATCCGGCCGTCGTCGTCCAGGACACAGACCGCGGGGAAGCCCCGGACGCCGAACGCCGAAGCCACCGGGCCGCCGGGCGGCTCGATCACCGTGCGCGCCGCGGCCTCGAACTGCCGCGCCATGGCCCGGGTGTCGTCGTCGGTGTCCAAGCCGATCACCACCGCGAGCACGGCCGACCGGCCGCCGGGCTCGGCTTCCGCCCGTTCGAGGAACCGCGGCAGCTGTTCGGTGCAGGCCCCGCAGTGCGGCGTGAAGAACCCGATCAACGCCGAACCGGGGAGCAGGTCGCCCGACAGGACCGCGCCGTCGGTGGTCGACGTCGTGAAGGCGTCCGGCGAGGCACCCGGCGCGATCATGACCTCCGGTGCCGTGCCTCCGCCCTTCGAAGCGGCTTCGATGGCTTTCGCGTGCTCGCGTAGCCGCCGGACGACGCCGAGCAGCAGCACGAGGTTCAGCACTCCGAGCGCGCCGAGCACGATGTCGGCCGTGATCAAGGAAGACATGTTCCGCCCCTTCAGTTCCGGATATCGCCGAAGAACAGGTCGAGCAGGTCGTCGAGCCGAATCACCAGGACGGCGACCAGCGAGCCGCAGGCGAGCGCGAGCAGGCCCGCGGCGGGGTCCGGCGAACCCACGGGTCCCCACCACCCCGGAAGCCCGGCCAGCGCGAAGAGCACGAGACAGGCGCTGCGCACCACGTGCCCGTACCCGATCGGCTGCGCGGAAGCACCGAAGCACGCGCACTCGGCCCGGATCCCCCGCCGGATCCGGCTGGTCAGGCCGGCCGCGAACACCGCGGCGAGCGCGGCGGCCAGCAGGCATCCGGCCCACGGCAGCACGGCGAGCGCGGCGGCCACCGTGCCCTCGGCAAAGGCGATCGCACCGGCCAGCCACACCGTCCGCCGGGCGCCGACGAAGCCGAACGGCCGCAGGGAGGCGACGAAGCCGGCGAACGCGGCCCGGCCGCGGACCTTGCTCAGCGCGGACACGGCGAAGACGATCGCCGGTACCCACCGGCACATGAGCTGGATCGACGCCGTGACCATGATCCCCAGCCTGCCGGGCGGCCGCACATGTCCCGCACAGGAGCCGCACAAGAAACCGGCCCCGCACGCCGAAGCGCGCGGGGCCGGGGGCGAAGCACTCCAGGACGTCAGCCGACGCCCAGGTACGCCTCCTTGATGCTGTTGTCCGCGAGCAGCTCCTTGCCGGTGCCGGTCTTGGTGATCCGGCCGGTTTCGAGCACGTACGCGCGGTGGGCGCGGGACAGCGCCTGCTGCGCGTTCTGCTCCACGAGCAGCACCGTGGTGCCCTGCTTGTTGATCTCCGTGATGATCCGGAAGATCTGCTGGATGAACTGCGGGGCGAGCCCCATCGACGGCTCGTCCAGCAGCAGCAGCTTCGGCTTCGCCATCAGGGCGCGCCCGATGGCGAGCATCTGCTGCTCGCCGCCGGACATGGTGCCGCCCAGCTGGGTCTTGCGCTCGGCCAGCCGCGGGAAGAGCTCGAAGACGCGTTCCAGGTCCGCACTGAGGTCCTTGCGGTCCTTGCGGGCGTAGGCGCCCATGTCGAGGTTCTCCATCACCGTCATGCCGGGGAAGATGCCCCGGCCTTCCGGCGCCTGGGAGATCCCGCGGACCACCCGCAGGTCACCGCGCAGCTTGGAGATGTCCTCGCCGGCGAAGGTGATCTTGCCCGACGAGATCGGCCGGATCCCGGAGATGGCCCGCATGGTCGTCGACTTGCCGGCGCCGTTCGCGCCGATGAGCGTGACGACCTCGCCCTCGTTCACCGAGATGGACAGCCCGGAGACCGCCTGGATCCGTCCGTAGTGGACGGACACGTCCGACAGCTCAAGCAACGTCATCGTCAGGCACCCCCAGGTAGGCCGCGATCACCGCGGGGTTCTCGCGGATCTCGGCCGGCAGTCCTTCGGCGATCTTCTTGCCGAACTCCAGCACCACGATCCGGTCGGTCACGCCCATGACGAGCTTCATGTCGTGTTCGATGAGCAGGACGGTGTAGCCGTCGTCGCGGATCGTCCGGATCAGACCCATGAGGTCTTCCTTCTCCGCCGGGTTGAAGCCCGCCGCGGGCTCGTCCAGGCAGAGCAGCTTCGGCTCGGTGGCCAGCGCCCGCGCGATCTCCAGGCGCCGCTGGTAGCCGTAGGGCAGGTTCTTCGCCCGGTCGGCCGCGCGGTCGGCGATGCCGACGAACTCCAGCAGGGCCATCGCCTTCTCGACGGCGGCCTTCTCCTCGCGGTGGTGCCGCGGAGAGCGCACCAGGGCCCCGAGCAGGCTGGTCTTGTGCCGCGCGTCGGTGCCGACGACGACGTTCTCCAGCGCGGTCATCTCGGCGAAGAGCCGGATGTTCTGGAACGTCCGCGCGATGCCGAGCTGGGTGATGCCGTGCCGGGACGTCTTGCCCAGCGCGTGGCCTTCGAGCCGGACTTCACCCGACGTCGGCCGGTAGACGCCCGTCATCGCGTTGAAGCACGTCGTCTTGCCCGCGCCGTTCGGCCCGATCAGGCCGAGGATCTCGCCGCGGCGGATGTTGAACGAGATCTGGTCGAGCGCGACGAGACCGCCGAAGCGCATGGTCACGTCGTCGACCTCGAGCAGCGTCTGCCCGACCTCGACGTCGATCTCGCGGTCCGGCGCGACGACCTCGGCGACCTCGGCGTCGTGCTCGGCCCGCTCCTCGGCCGTCATGTGCTGCAGCTCGGCGACGAGGCCGCCCTCCGCGACGACCTCGGGGCCGTTCTGGGGGTCGGTCATGACTTGCTCCCCGGGGTCGGTTCGGTCTGCAGCGCACCGTCACTGCTGATCTGCTCGCCCCGGCCCAGCAGCCGCTGGTAGGCCTGCCTGCCGTAGGCGAGCAGGCGCTGGCGCGCACCGAGCAGGCCCTGCGGGCGGAAGATCATCAGGACGATCAGCGCCAGGCCGAAGATCAGGTACTTGTACTCGGCGATCGCCTGGAAGCGCAGCGGGACGTAGGCGACGACGCACGCGCCCAGCAGGACGCCGACCTTGTTGCCCGAACCACCGAGGATCACCGCGGCCAGGAACAGCATCGACGTCACGACGTCGAACTTCTGGTTGTTGACGAAGCCGAGCTGCCCGGCGTACAGCGCACCGGAGAGACCGCCGATCGCCGCGCCGCTGATGAACGCCCAGATCTTGAACTTGAACGTCGGCACGCCCATGATCTCGGCCGCGTCCTCGTCGTCCCGGATGGCGACCCACGCGCGGCCGACCCGGCTGCGCTCGAGGTTCCCGACCAGGAACAGGACGGCGATGATCAGCGTGACGCACAGCCAGTACCAGGGGATGCCGTTCGAGTTGTTGAACAGCGCGGTCCCGTTGGCGTTCGTGCCCGGCGGGTGCCCGACCTCCTTGAACCCGGAGTTGCCGCGCAGCGGGCCGACGTTGTCGGCGAGCAGGCGGACGATCTCGCCGAACCCGAGCGTCACGATCGCCAGGTAGTCCCCGCGCAGCCGCAGCGTCGGTGTCCCGAGGATCACGCCGAAGACCATCGTGACCGCCATCGCGATGGGGAGCACGACGAGGAACGGCAGGTGCGACAGCGACGAGTCCGGGCTGGTGAACAGCGCCATCACGTAGGCGCCGATCGCGAAGAACCCGACGTATCCGAGGTCCAGCAGGCCCGCCTGGCCGACGACGACGTTGAGGCCGATGGCGACCAGCGCGTAGCGGGCCACCTCGAACATCGCGATCGGGAAGTCGTACCCCGGCTGCGTGGTGAGGATCGGCGGGTTCAGCACCGGCAGGAAGTAGATGAGCACCACCAGCGGGATCAGGATGCCCCACTGCTGCACGCGGCTGAGGTTGTTCCAGCGCTCGCCGAACGAGCGCTTCGTGGCGGTCGAGGCCGCCGGCTGAGTCGTGGTCGTGGTCATACCCGGGCCTTTCCGAGCGACTCACCGAGGATGCCGGTGGGCCGGATCATCAGGACCAGCACCAGCAGCACGAACGCGACGATGTCGCGCCAGCCGCCGCCGAACAGCGACTGGCCGTAGTTTTCGGCGACGCCGAGCAGCAGGCCGCCCAGCAGCGCGCCGCGCAGGTTGCCGATACCGCCGAGCACCGCCGCGGTGAACGCCTTGATGCCGAGCAGGAAGCCGCCCTGGTACCAGGCGCCCTGCGGGATCTTCATCATGTAGAACAGCGCCGCCGCGCCGGCGAGCAGGCCGCCGATGAGGAACGTCAGCATGATGACGCGTTCCTTGTTCACGCCCATCAGCGTCGCCGTGTCGGGGTCCTGCGCCACCGCGCGGATCCCGCGCCCGAACTTGGTCTTGTTGACGAAGTAGTTGGCGCCCAGCATCAGCACGATCGAGGCGATGACCGTGATGATCGTGACGTTGGTGATGCTGCCGCCGAAGAGCGTGAAGACCTCTTCGTTGCGCATCAGGCGGATGCCGAGTTCGGGGTTGCCACCGCGCCAGATGAAGATGAGCTGCTGCAGCACGAAGGACGCGCCGATCGCGGTGATCAGGAAGACCAGCTTGGGTGCCCCGCGTTTTCTCAGCGGCCGGTAGGCCACCCGTTCCAGCACCACCGCCGTGCCGCCGGATATCGCCATCGAGGCCAGCAACGCCAGCAACAGGAAGCCGACCAGCTCCACCACCGTCAGCGAGGGCGTGTTGCCGGGCCGGAAACCGAGGCCGTAGAAGGTGAACCACGTCGCGTAGACGCCGTAGATGAAGACTTCGGAGTGGGCGAAGTTGATGAGCTTCAGGACGCCGTAGACGAGGGTGTACCCCAGCGCCACGAGGGCGTAGATGCTGCCGTAGGCCAGCCCGTCGAACGTGTTGTTCCAGAACTGGTCCAGGAACGCGTTCACGTCGAAGGTGATCCAGCTGTCGCTGTGGACCAGCACGGCCGAGCTCAGGTCATGAGTCAATGACACACTAGTTCTCCATGTGGGACCGGGGTGCAGGCCCGGCGGGATCGAGCCGCCGGACGTGCACCCCGGTAATCAGAACGGAAGCGTTGCGCTACTTGATCTCGGTGTTGCGGACGATCTTCCCGCCCTCGACCTTGTAGGTCCACACGGTCGTGCTGGAGAGCTCGCCCTTGTCGTCCCACTTGAAGTGCTTCGTGATGCCCTGGCCGTCGTAGCTCTTGACGAAGTCGAGCAGGCCCGCGCGGTCCTTCTTGCCCGAGTCGATGCCCTTGAGCAGGATCGTCGCCAGGTCGTAGGCCTCGGGCGAGTAGGTGCCCGGGTCCTTGCCCACCGCGGCCTTGTACGCGTCGGTGAACTTGGTGAACTGGTCAGCCGGGACACACGGGCAGGTGAAGTACGCGTTCGCGGCCGCCTCGCCGGCGCCCTTGACGAACTCGTCGTCCTTCACGCCGTCCGGGCCGACGAACTTGGCCGTGACACCGGCGTCGTTCAGCTGCTGCGCGAAGGGCGCGGCTTCCTGGTAGTACCCGGAGTAGAAGACCGCGTCCGGCTTCTCGCTCTTGATCTTGTTGACCACGGCCGAGAAGTCGGTCTGCTTGGTCTTGACGCTGTCCTGGCAGGTGCCCTTGGCACCGAGCGCCTGGATGGTCGAAGCCGCCAGGCCGGTGCCGTAGTCGGAGTCGTCCTTGATGACGCACACCTTGTTGGCCTTGAGCTCGCCGGTCATGAACTTCGCGGCGGCCGGGCCCTGGGTGTTGTCGTTGCCCAGCCCGCGGAAGAAGGTCTTCCAGCCGTTCTGGGACAGCGTCGGGTTGGTGGCCGACGGAGTGACCGTGACCAGGCCGGCACCGTTGAAGATGTTGCCGGCGGCCTTCGACTCACCCGAGAACGGCAGGCCGACGACGCCGATGATCGCCGGCGTGTTGACGATCTGCGTCACGATGCCGGGCGCCTTGTCCGGCGTGCCCTCGGTGTCGAACTGCTCCAGCTTGACCTGGCAGCCCGGGTTGGCCTTGTTGTGCTGGTCGACGGCGAGCTTCGCGCCGTTCAGGATGTTGACGCCCAGCGCGGCGTTGGCGCCGTTGATGGTGCCCGCGTACGCGATGGAGGTCGGGGCACACTGGGCCTTGCCGTCACCGGCCGGGTCGGCCGCGTCGGCGGCGGCGGACGGCGCCGCGGCCTGGGACTGGGAGCTCGAGCTGTTGCTGTTCGAGCCGCTGTCCGTCCGCGCCGAACACGCGCTGAGGGCGATGGCCCCGACACTGGCCAGCACGATGACCCTCGCAAGTCGTGCTTTCTGCACTCGTTCCTCCAAATGCCACCTGGCCGCCCGGTCGGGCGGCTGTCCCGGCGTGGGACCTGACTGGCCGCTGAAAGTAGCCGCCCCGGCGGCCGTTGCACAGAGTCACACGTGCTCTTGTAGCCACATCGTGACGGTCGTCACGAGTATTAACGTATGGTTTACACCCGCTCGTCGTAATACGACCAGCGGGTAGTGACTCTCGGTGCACGGCAGCCCGCAGACTGCCCCTTGACTCCGGGGTCAAGGTGTGCAGAGTCTACGGACCCGGTGTCGATCATCGCCTCCGGCCACGCCGAGAAGGCGCGCAAAGGTACCAAGTACGCCCTTTCGGGCACCCGGAGCGTTACGAAACGGCGATGTTTTTGCCCGTTTTGCGAGGGTTCAGCTGCCGATGCTCTCGACAACGGCCTCGGCGACGGCCTTCATGGTGGTCCGCCGGTCCATGGCGGTGCGCTGGATCCACCGGAAGGCATCGGGCTCAGTGAGCCCCTGCCGGCTCATGAGCAGCCCCTTGGCGCGGTCGATGACCTTCCGCGTCTCGAGCCGGTCGGTGAGCCCGGCGACCTCGGCCTCGAGGGCCTGCAGTTCGGAGAACCGGCTGACGGCGAGCTCGATGGCGGGCACGAGGTCACGCTTCGCGAAGGGCTTGACCAAGTAGGCCATGGTCCCGGCATCCCGCGCGCGTTCGACGAGGTCACGCTGGCTGAAGGCGGTGAGGATGACGACGGGCGCGATCCGGTCACCGGTGATCTTGGAAGCGGCCTCGATGCCGTCGAGCTTCGGCATCTTGACGTCGAGGATCACGAGATCGGGCTTGAGGTCGGTGGCCAGCGCGATGGCCTGCTCGCCATCACCGGCCTCCCCGACGACTTCATAGCCCTCTTCCCGCAGCATTTCGACGAGGTCGAGCCGGATGAGAGCCTCATCCTCCGCGACGAGCACCCGACGCTGCGGCACGGTGGCGGCACCGTGGGCCTCGGTAGCCTGATCGGTCACCGGGGTCCTCCTGAAGACTCGGCGGGCGTTGACGTTCGCGGCTTTCCGCGAACCTGAAGCCTACCGGGAACGATCCAGAGAAAGAGATGGCGTTCACCACGAAGTGGCCAGCATGACACTGCGACCGCAGAGGATGGCCCCGACCACGGCGGGGGTCCGGTGATCCCGTAGAGTCACCACGTCACGCCCCCGTAGCCCAACTGGCAGAGGCAACGGATTCAAAACCCGTCCAGTGTGAGTTCGAATCTCACCGGGGGCACTGGCGATCACCCTGTAGAAAACGGCCCCTGACCAGGCAGAACCTGGGCAGGGGCCGCTCTTGTTCGGTCCGGCGGTGTCCGGGGCTGTCCGGCCGTCTACGGCCCTCCACCCCCCATACGCCCCCAGCTACCGGCCGTCAGCTCTCCCAGCCGAGAGCCCGCTCGATGCGGTCGTGGGCGGCCGACTCCAGACCGGCTATCACCTTGGCGTAGATCTGGTGCAGCACCGCGACGGAGTGGCCGGCCCTCGCACTGCGTGGACGGCAGCCCAGCGGCCAGCCAGGTGGACACACAGGCGTGGCGGAGGTCGTGGGGCTCTTTGCCGGCGGCGAGGCGTACTCCTCCTCGGAGAATGCTGCTTTGCGTGCCTTGTCCCAGACTCGGCCGATCGTCGATTCGGCGAGGTCTCCCCCAGTCAGGTTCCGAAACAGCCGCCCATCAGCCGCCGTGCCGAGCGTGGTCAGGTGCGTGTGCAGAATCGCCGTCAACGGCGGTGGGACGGCACTGTGCGGACCTCTCCCCTTCCCCGCTGCTTGAGCTGCCGGCGGTCCCGGCGCTCTCCGCTGTCCGTCCAGGCCGCTCCGGTGATCGGAGCGGTCTCCGACAACAGCAGCTCGCCCCAACCCTCCTCCGGGAGCGGCAAGTCCGACTTGCGCAGCATGGCTACCTCTTCCGGCCGGAAAGCCGCGGTTGTGCCTCCACTTCGGACAGCAGGCTCTTCGCCTGCTTCGGGGTGATGACCACGCGCTTGTCGATCGCCCGGACGGACTTCGGGGCCGTCCACTCACCTCGGAAAGTCGATTTGCGGTCAACAGCTTCAGTTCATGGGCGTACTCCAGTGCGGTGAACAGAACGGCGCGCTTGTGGTTGACGGTCTTTGCGGCGGCCTGCTTCCCGTCGAGCTTGAGCGACAGAACCTCCAGCACTTCGCGAAGAACGGCCTTATCGTTAAGCCTCGACACCGGGGCGGTATTCGACTTCAGCCACTTCAACGCCTGCTCCACTTCCCGAGGCTTCGGCTCATCGCGGCGTCTGGTTTTGAACGCCCACCCGGTGAGCGCGCGGCGAAGCGTCCTGCTGTCCGGCGCGCCCCGCGTGGTCGTGAGCAACGCCGGCGTCACACTAGCGAGAGCATCAGCGTTTCCGGCACGCGACTTCCCAGCGGCGCGCGGCCACTTCATGTCGACGTACTTGCATGCGAAAGCGATGGTGAGGTGCTGGCGTGGCGTGGCCATTGCAGTGTGGTCCCCTCAGGCAAGGCAATTACGGCGGGGAATGCGCATGGGCTCGGCCGTCGACTGGCCTCGGCGCCTTCGCGGTCGTGTGCGCTCTTCCGCAGCGAAAGCTGATCGGCGAGTACCGGGCTGCTCCGCCAGCGGCCGTGGCTGGCCGTGCCCCTTGTGGTGTGCCTGCTCGGACTCGTCGGCACCTCACCGACCGCCGTCTTCGCCGGAAAGCTGACCATCTTCACCGCGGCCCTCGACGGCGGATACGGCTGGCTCGTCGTCGTGGCCGCCGTCAACACCGTGGCCAGCCTCTTCTACTACCTGCGGTGGATCGTGGGCGCGCTCCGTCCCGCCGAGTCCGAGACGAAACCCGCGGTCGGCAGGTGGGCGGAGACCATGGCCTACGTCACGGCGGCCGCATCCGTCATGGCGGGCCCGCTCGCCGGCCTCCTGCTGATGGTTTTCGACGGTGAGCTCGCACTGAGGTGAGCGCGGCCGGTCCGATAGCGCGGCCCGGTCGGATAGCGTGCCCGAACCGCCGCCGCACACACAAGCCGCGGCTCCGACGAGCGTGACCAGCGTGGCACGCGGCCGCCGAACGACCGGCCCATCGGGCGCTTCCCAGCCTTGCCAGCTCACCGTCCAGCTATCGCGTCGACAGAACCTCTTCAGATCGGCTGTGAGAGTGGCCGCGAAACGGCGTCAACTGATCCGGGTCTTCGGCCTCGAGCCGCACGACCGGCCCGCGGACGTCTACCGCGTCGCCATGATCCTGCGCGCGAAGGAAGCCGGATTCAGCCTGGAGGCCATCCGGGAGATGCTGGCCACACGGGACCCAGCCGCGCGGACAGCCATCCTGCGCCGCCACCGCACCGAGCTGGCCGCCCGCATCGCGGCAGAAAAAGGTCATTGGAGCTCATCGACTGTGCGCTGGACTGTGACCACGAGGACATCGCCGTGTGCCCGCATCTCCAGGCCGCGATCGATGCCCGGACTATCCTACCGCCATCCGAGTGACAGGCCCTTCGACGATCCGAAAAGTGATTTCGCGGCAAGTCTCCTCGGTGCCGCCGCACACGCCGGCCACCTTGGCTCACGAAGCTTCAAGATTCGGCCGATGCTTCCGAAGACCGACCAGGATCACCCAGAGCAGCGCCAACCACGAAGAGGCTCGCTCCAGCACTGTCCAAAAGAGACGATGGACAGCAGTGGACCTGCGACTCGTCGCGGGTGTCGGCTCGACTCAGCAGCCGAACGACTGCGCAGACCTTCCAGAAAGCAGTACGGGCACCAGGAATGGTGCTGGACAGCGCCTTGATCGACACTCGATCGGACCAGCGCCGAAGAAGCTCGTCACACCTGGGGCGTCCCGCCCGTGCACTTGGCACGGACGCCGATTCGGCGACACACAACTTCGGAATCACCACGCGCAGCGCAGGAAAGGCGCGACTTCCGCACTGCTGCGGCATCGCATGTGAGCAGTCCGAGCCAACGTTCCGCGCCGGACGATCTCGCCTTCACGACACCATCAAGCCAGATCGCGACGGCATACACATAGGGGGTAGCCCTACCACGAGAGGAAGCGAGGCACGTGCATCTCGGTCTTCGAACGGCTTGATATCACCGACTCCAAGCCGCGGTGAACCTGAGCACCTGTCACACAGGGACAAACGTCCCTTACGCTACCCTCCTAAGGTATCACAGCCGGACAGGATGGCGATCTGACGCGGAACACCAGATCGATCAAGAGCAGTCGTGACACGTCGGCACCGCACGTCACACCACACCAGGCCCGGCGAACGCCTCCCTGCCGCCGTTAATTTGGTGCGGCTACCGTATTTCGCGGGTAGACTGTAAGTTATTGACGAGCTCTGGTCACTGGGGACTCGGGGGGAAGCTTGCGGTGCAACGAAGTTGACAGCAGGAAGCGTCACGGCCACACGGGCGAGCTCTATCGGCCCCAGGCGTTCGCCTGGCACGCCAGAAGGTCGGGGCTACTGGCCGAGGATGTCGCCGTCGGCGAACCGCAGTGACGGTGCACCTGAGGCGCCTGGAACCCCGCTCACGGGCGCGGAAGACCACTGCAGGACCGACTCACACCTCATCCGCTACGGGCAGAACCTTCACTGCCACGAAATCCTGGCTTCCTCAGCGCGACGATATCTCCGGAGCCCGCCCCGGGTTCCGGCTACCCGCACGCCTTGAGGCAGGTCGACGGCAAACGGCCGAGCGCGGACACGTCCAGAGGTTTGCATCCGGCTTCGTTCGCTCAGCTGCAGGCAGCGTGGGCGGCCTGTCCGTAGAGATTCAATCCATTGACCATCACCCCACGAGCCATCCAGATGACGCGAAGCTTCTGCAACGGTTCAGATTCAGGAACGTAGACGACGAATTCCGGGAGGGTAGGGGGAATGGATGTCGCTGTACTCGAGTCACTGGAGGTTCTCCGCTGCGGTTTGGAAACGATGCTCGGAAGACTCGAGCGAGTCCGCGATCTCGAGTCTCATCGGAGGATAGAAGAACTGTTGAGCGCGCGGGGCAACGAGTGGAATCCTGACATCATCATCGTCAGCTGTTGCGCTCCCGACGATATCGCCGATCGTGTCCGAATTGCGTTTCCGGCCAGCCGCATACTCGAATTGCTCATCAGGGCCGACCCCGAGCACCTCGCCATGGCCGCGAAGACGCACGCCGATGGCTACCTCATGGTGCACGACGTCACCGAGGCGACGCTGGACAGCACCCTGCAGGCTCTGCTGCGCGGAGAACTACCCATGCCCGCCCCAGTCGCGAACTACCTGCTGGAGCGCGCCCGATCAAGCGAGGCACCGCCACCTTCGCAGCACCGGCCTTACTTCAACCCCCGCGAACGCGATGTCATCGAGTTGCTCCTGGAAGGCCGCAGCAACCAGCAAATCGCGGACAAACTGAGAATCTCGCTGCACAGTGCCAAGCGGCACGTGTCGGCCGTCCTCAACAAGGTGAACTCGCCGAGCCGTGCGCATTTCGTCGCCCAGATGCTCCACGAGGAATGGATTCCGGTTCAAGGGCGCCGCTGAAGCCGGGTGGACCCAGAGCTGCGGCTCCGGGTCCGCGCCACCCGCCGCTAGCGCGGGCTGGTGTACGCGCGAAGGTTGGCGCGTTCGCCTTGACGGCCGAAGAGGATCAGCACCTCGACCGGAGCGGCGTCCGCACTGTCGAACCAGTGCGGCACATGGGTGTCGAACTCGGCTGCCTCGCCCTCGGAGAGCACCAGTTCCTGGTCGCCGAGGAGCAACCGGAGGCGGCCGTTGAGCACGTACATCCATTCATACCCCTCGTGGCTCCTTTTTTCGGGGGGCCGACGTCGCGCCGGGATGACCGCCTTGTGCGCCAACAGCGAACCAGGCCGGTGAGTCAAGGGGATGAACGTCATCCCGTTGCGCTGCACCGGTCGCAGGTGGACGCGCGGATCTCCGGTGGGCGGTGCGCCGATGAGCTCGTCGATCTGCACACCATAGGTCCGCGCGAGCGGCAACAGTGCTTCGAGCGTCGGACGCCGGCGGCCGGTCTCCAATCGCGACAGCGTGGAGATCGAGAGCCCGGTCGCGGCCGCCACATCGGCCAGGGTCGTGCCTCGCTGCCTGCGGATTGCCCGCAGCCGCGATCCCACTCCTGCCAACACATCGTCCATGTCTGCCATTCCTTGCGAAACTAGTCGGTCCACCGTCTGCCGGAAACCGTCGTGCGCCGGTCATCTGCCGACGAAGACGACCTCGTACTCGTCGGCGGTGGGCGGCAATCCGGTCTCCGCCGTGTCGGACTTGGCGTTGATGACGGCCAGCTGGTCTTCGAAAGCGATGGCGGTCGCAGGAAACTGGAACGCGTCGTGCGTGATGACCCGCTCGACCTTGCCAGTGGTCCAATCGGGGCTCAACAGAACCCGCGACACCCGATTGACCCGGTTCTGCACGACCCACAGCCGTGGCCCGTCAAGGACCAGGCCGTCCGCTTTCGGGACATCGACACCTTCGATCGTCCGGCTGTTGCCGGTCTCCGGATCGACGGTGTAGAGCTTGCCGTTGGCCGTGTGCGAGACGATCAACGGCGCCCCGGCATCGGGTGCGATGATCCCGTTGAGGTTGAACTCGCCGCTGATCTCCGCAGCCGGTCCGGTGACCGGCAGGGTGCTCGCCGGACCGAGCTCACCCGCGGGGGTGATCGGCACAAAGTACAAGACGCCGGCCGAGGAGTCGCTGAAGTAGGCGCCTTTCGCGGTGACGAAGACCTTGTTGACGACCGTCGACGCCAGATCGTCGACCTTGCCGAGCTGGTAAGTGGCAACGGTTGCACCACTCTCGAGGTCGTACACGTAAGCCCAGCCCAGACCGCCTCCGACGAAGAGCCACCCATGCCGGAGGTCGGCCCACAAGCCCATCGCAAGCCGGCCGACCGGAACCTTGATGAACAACTCGGCAGTCCGGCGCCTGAGATCTCCCCGGTAGATGTTGCCGAGGAACAGATCGCCGCAGTAGAAGGTATCGCCCGCTCCCCTGGCGATCCCCTGAGAAGACTTGGCTCCAGGGAGCACGATGACGTCGGCGGATCGCGCCACGGGTTCGGGCATGCTGCTCGTCGGTACCTCCGGCTCGTCGCGCAGTGCCATGAAATTGCCCTCATTCCGGTCATCTTGGGATCGCTGTGGGGACAATTTCCCGAACGCAGACCGATACGGGCAAGCCCACCGGGTGTGGACGATGTACCGCACCAAAGCGCGCACCATGGCGCGCTCCGCGCCACTCTTAGGGAGCTGCACCCGCTGCGAATCTCTGCCTAAACTGCCTTCATGCCCACCTCCAACCGACCGGCACCGGGTTCGTCGGCCCCCACCTTGGAACAGGCCGCGAAGATCGTCACGGAAGCGTCCAACGATCCCGGTTGGGGTCTGTTCATCTGGCTCGGGTTGACCGTCGACGTCCGGCACGACGAGCTGTCCCGGCTGCGCTGGCGGGACGTCATGCCCGAAACCCGTGAGCTCACCGTCGGCCAGCGTCGTGTTGTGGTCGGCGAACACACGAGTACGCTGCTGCACGCCTACTCGGCCCACTGCGCCGCACAGGCCGCCATCCTCGACGTCGAGCAACTCCCCGACGCTTATGTCTTCTCGCTTTCTCCGGAGGGGGGAACGCCGCCGGAGTACCGCCTTGTCTCGGAACGTTATTCCTGCCTGTGTTCCGACCTCGGCTGGACCATGCGCCTCGACCAGCTGCCGCACTACCCGGAGGCCGAACTCGTCGCGGCCGGGGTCGACGTGAGCGTCTTCACGTGGCGGCTGCAGCGCGGGCTTTCGCGGATCCAGCGCCGTCCGGCGGGACGGAAGCCCGCCGGCGGCTGCTGAACGCCCCTCTTCGGCCGTCATCTCATCGCCGGGCCGACTGGGGACCGGCAGGCGCGCCTGCTGTGCGGGTTTTCCCGGCGGCCAGGACCACTGCAGCCACCGCGGCGACCGCGGCGATGACGGCGAACACCGTGTAGGCACTGGTGAATCCGGCGAAGGAGGGTGTGCTGGTCAGTCCGGCGGCGGCCACGGTAGAGCCCAGCCCGACGAAAATCGCCGCACCGGACGGGTTGAAGGTGTAGACGACCGCCGACACCAGCCCGGCCTCCTGCTGCGCCACACCGGCCAGGGCCACGGTCGTCGCCGAGACGAACACTCCCGTGGCGCCCAGCGCGAACAGCACGGCGCCGGGAAGCGCCTGGATGTAGACGTTGCCGCCGGGCGACATCGCGCTGAGCAGCCAGTTGCCGATGGTGACCAGGGCAAGGCCGGTGAAGGCGACCACACGGGTGCCGACGACCCCTACCAGGCGCCCGCCCGCGGTGGCGCCGGCCACGGCGGCCACCGCCGCGGGGAGGAAGAACAGACCGGTGGCCAGCGGGCTGTACCCCCGCAGGTGCTGGAGGTACTGCGACGTGATGAACATGTCCCCGCCGGTCACCCCGGCCGCGGTGAGCATCAGGAACGCTCCGGTCGCGACCGGGCGCTGCGCCAGCATCCCCGGCCGCATCAACGGGTTCCGCACGAGGCGTTCGACGACGGTGAACACCCCGTACAGGACGACGGCGGCGGCGATCGGCACCAGCGTGCCGGGATTCGCCCAGCCGTGGTTGCCGGCGTTGATCGCGCCGAAGATGAGCGAGCCGGTGGCGGCGGTGACCGTCACCGCGCCCACCACGTCGACGGTGTGGGGCGCGTCGGCGATCCGGCGCTCCGGCACCAGGGCCAGGATGGCAGCCAGCAGGCCGACACCGATGGGAATGTTGATGAAGAACACCCAGCGCCAGCCCGGGCCGTTGGTGAGCAGCCCGCCGGCCAGGAGCCCCACCGTGAACCCGATCCCGCCCAGGGAGGACCACACGCCGAGTGCCTTGTTGCGGTCGGCGCCCTGGAACATCCCGGTGACGGTCCGGAGCGCGGCCGGCGACATCAGCGCGGCGCCGATGCCCTGGCAGACGCGTCCCCCGATCAGCATGGTCCCGTTCTGCGCCAGGGCGCTGGTAAGAGAGGCGAGGGTGAAGAGCGCCAAGCCGGTCAGGAGCATGGCCCGGGCACCGAAGGTGTCGGCGAGCCGGCCACCGAGCAGCAGCAGACCGCCGAGGAAGAGCACGTAACTGCTGACCGCCCAGGTCAGTTGCGGCCGGCTCAGTCCCAGGTCGGTCTGGATGGCAGGGAGGGCGACATTGATGACGGTGGAATCCAGCATCAACATGAACTGCGCCAGGCAAATCGCCGCAAGCGCTTTCCACCGGCGCGCAGCCGGGGGGTTCCGCGGTTCGACCGCGTCACGCACCAGATCTCGAGGGTCGGGCATGGTGAGCTCCTGACTCGAATCTCAGTGGCACCGCTTCGACCCCGTCGAGGCGGCGCCCTGATTTCGACGCGCGAGGCAGCCCTCACCGGGCGGCGAGCCATTCCTCCACGTCGCGCTGCTCGACACCCAGTTCGCGAAGAACCTGTGCGCCGACTCCGAACCTTTCGACCAGCACACCGAGCAGAATGTGTTCCGTACCCACGTAATCGTGACCGAGGCGCTGTGCCTCCTGCACGCTCAACTCGATGGCCCGCTTACCGCGCGGGGTGTAGGGGAGCTGCTCGGGCACCTCGCCGACTCGCGGGCCGAAGACCTGCACCATCGCCGTGCGCAACTGTTCCGGCGTCGTCTTCTCGGACAGGAACTTCGCCGCCAATCCCTCGGGCTGGGCCAGCAGACCAAGGACGAGGTGCTCGGTGCCGAGGTAGTCGTGCCCGGCCGTCCGGGCTTCCTCCTCCGCGGCGACGATGATCGCCCGCGCCCGGGGCGTGAACCCGGCGAAGGTCGCAGCGTCGAGCGTGACCATGGGCGCGGTCTTCGGCACGAACCGCTTCTGGACCGCCTGCCTGCTGACCCCCATCGTCTTACCGATATCGGCCCAAGTCACGCCCGCCGTCCGTGCTGCCTCCACGAAGTACCCGACGAGCTGGTCGGCGACGTCGCCGATCCGCTCGGACACGGCTATCGCATCGGCGAGGTGGACGAGCGGATCGTCGTCCGCGTGCATCCGTTTCACACGACCGACCAGATCGTCGATGGTCACCGGTTCATCCATGATGCAACCTTAGGTTGACAAGTTGAATCTTGTCAACCTGGAGATGACAAGATTGATCATGGTCGGCCGGCGGCCCGCCGTTGCTCGACCAAGTACTCAATCCCGCCCACGTCGCCGGCAGCCTGGAGGTCCTCCTCGCTGATCTCCAGACCGAGCCGCTCGGACAGGTTCACGGACAGCTCCACTATCGTGAGCGAGTCGAGGCCGGCGTCCTCCAAGCTGGTTTCGGGACGCAACGCCGACTCGTCGAGTTTCAGGTCATCCACGAGAATGCGCTTGAGGTCTTCGTTCACCTCGTCGTCCTCCCTCTCTGGTCATCGGCGGCGATCAAGGTGCCGCGCTGGTACCGGTCGCGGCAGGTGCGGCGCTGCAACTTGCCGCTCGACGTCTTCGGCATCGTGCCGCGTCTCATGAAGACGACGTCGTGGACGTAGATGTCGTGGCGCACCGCGACCGCCCGCCGCACCGCGGATCTCAGCTGGCCGAGATCCGCGTCCGGTCGTGTCTCCGCGACGATCACGACCTGTTCTTCTTCGCCGGTGTCAACCGAAAACGCGACGACGTTGCCGGGCCGAACCTCCGGAACCTCTTCCTCGATCGTCAATTCGATGTCGGTCGGGTGGTGGTTGCGGCCGTCGACGACGATGAGGTCCTTGAGCCGCCCCGTGACGAACAGTGAACCTTCGTGCAAGAACCCGAGGTCCCCGGTACGCAACCAGCCTCTCGCACCGTCGAGAACCACGTCGAAGACATCCCCGGGCTCGTCCCGGGCCCAGTAGCCCGCGCAGACATTCTCGCCACGCACCCAGATCTCTCCGGCCTCCTCGGGCCCCGCGCGCAGCCCGGTCTCCGGCTCCACGATCCGCACCTCTTGGTCCATGGGCGGCCCACAGCCCACCAGGCTGACTCCTCGGGGGTCACCGCCCTCGATCCGCCGGACGCGGCCCGCGGCGAGTTCGTTCCGGTCGAACGAGCGGATCGGGGGTTCTTCGTCCACCGGAACGGCGGTGACGATGAGCGTGGCTTCCGCCAAGCCGTAGACCGGAGTGTGGGCAACGGCACGGAAACCGCACTGCGCGAACGCCTTGGTGAAGCGGGCCAGCGAACGTGCCCGCACCGGCTCGGCGCCGTTGCCGGCGTAGATCAGCCGGGACAGATCCAGCCCGGCACGCTCCTGTTCGGGAACCCGCTCCACGCACATGTCGAACCCGAAGTTGGGGCACAGCATGTGCGTGGCCTCGTAGTCGCTCAACAGCCGAAGCCAGCGACCGGGCTCGCGCACGAACGCCAGGGGTGTCATGTGGACCACCGGAAACCCACGGGAAAGCGGCAGGATGACGGCGAACACGAGGCCCATGTCGTGGAAGAACGGGCTCCAGCTCACCGTCGTGGAGCGCTCGTCGAAGCGCAGGGTGGTCACGAGTTGAGCCGCCGCAGCAGCCATGTTCCGGTGGGTCACGCACACCCCGGCGGGACGCCTCGTCGAACCGGAGGTGTACTGGAGGTAGGCCGTCGCCTCGGGGTCGGGAGGCACCGGTTGCCACGGGTCGGCCTGGGCCGGCTCCGCGTCGTCGGGGCAGATGATCTGCACCGGTGCGGCCAGTGGGAGCCCGGCCACCGTGTCGCGGACCGCCCGGGGCGCGATCGCCACCTCGCACCCGCAGTCGTCCATCGCCGGTATCACCCGGTCGTAGTGGCGGTAGGAGATCGGCGTGGTCAGCGGCACCGCGATCACTCCGGTGGCGAGGCAGGCGACGAACCCGACGACGAAGTCCACGCCCGTCGGGCAGAGGATCGCGGCCCGGCTGCCGGGGCGGGTGGCAGACAGCAGCTGCGCACCGACGGCCCGCACCCGTGCGTCGAGTTCGCCGTAGGTCAGGTCCCTGGGCCGGCCCCGCGGCTCGGCCGAGTAGTCGACGAACGTCATCGCCGTCCGCTCAGGATGCGTTTCGGCGCGCTGCCGAACCGCCGCGGGAAGCCCGCCGGCGTGAGCGGTCCACGCAGTCTCGGGGAGGACGCTCATTGCCGGTGTCCCTCTCTCGCCCGGGAATTCCCGGTGTCGAGCATCCGGCTCGCGATGGTGCGCAGCAGAATGTTCGACGTGCCCTCGTAGATCTGGCCGATCATCGCGTCCCGGTAGAACTTTTCCACGGGGTAGGCACTGCTCAACCCGTTGCCGCCGAAGGTCTGGACCGCTTGCGACGCCGCCCGCTCGGCCACTTGGGAAGCGAAGTACTTCGCCATCGCGCAGCGCGACAGCAGCTCGGAACCGTAGCCCCCGTCGTCGGCGATGCGTGCCGCGTCGTCCACGAGCAGGCGCGCCGCCTCGATTTCCGTGGCCATTCGGGCGAGCGGCAGCTGCACACCCTGGAAGCCGGCGATGGGCTGCCCGAACTGGCGGCGCCGGCCGGCGTAGCCGACCGCCGCCTCGAGCGCTCCCGTGGCCAGCCCGACCATCTGCGCGCCGATGCCGATACGGCCGATGTTGAGCGTGTCGACGGCGATGTCGTAGCCCTCGCCCTCTTCGCCGAGCCGCCGGCCCAACGGGATACGCACGCTGTCGAACTGCACCCCGCAGGTGGAACTGGCCCGGATCCCGAGCTTGTCCTCGTTCGGTCCGACAACCACCCCGGGCGTGTCCCGCGGGACCAGGAAGGCCGTGACGCCGTACACGCCGTGCTCGGGCGCGGCGTTGGCGAACACCAGGAACACCCCCGCCTCACGGGCATTGGTGGTCCAGACCTTCCGGCCATCGAGCACGTAGTCGCTTCCCGCCCGCCGCGCCCTCGCGCGCATCGCGAACGCGTCGCTGCCTGTTTCGGCTTCGGTCAGCGCGTAGGCACCGACGACGTCACGTGCCAGCCGGGGCAGGTACTCTTCCTGCTGCGCCGGGCTGCCCCAGCGGATGAGCGCGGTGTTGACCAGGACGTTCTGGACGTCCACACAGACCGCCACCGCCGGGTCGACCCGGGCGAGCTCGGCGATGGCCAGCGCGCTCAGGAAGATCGAGCCACCGCCACCGTCGTAGCGATCCGGAATCTGGATGCCCATCAACCCGAGCGCGAACAGCTCGTCGATCAGGTCCCGCGGCATGCGGGCTTCACGGTCCATCTCCGCTACCCGCGGCCGGAGTTTCTCCTGCGCCCACTTGCGGACACTGTCCCGCAACGCCTCTTCTTCGGCCAGGAACTCGGTGCGCCGAATCCCTCCGGACGGTGCTTGCATGGCGTGCCCCTTCATCGGAACGCGGACAGCCCCAGGACGGACCGGGCCACCACGAGCTTGTGGATTTCGGTTGTTCCTTCGGCGATGGTCAGCGCTCTGGCGTCCCGGAAGTAGCGCTCGAGCGGGTAGTCCGGGGACAGGCCGTTGGCGCCGTGGATCTGGATAGCGTCCGACGCCACCCTCACCGCCATCTCGGTCGCGTACGCCTTGGCCATCGAGGCTTCCCGGTCCGAACGCCGGTTCTCCTGGATCGAAGTCAGTGCGCGGTGGATGAGCAGCCGTGAGGCGTCGATCTCGGCGGCCATGGTGTAGATCTTGTCCTGGATGAGCTGGAACTCCCCGATCCGCCGGCCGAACTGCTGCCGCTTCCTGGCGTAGGCGACCGATGCTTCCAGTGCCGCCCGGGCGATGCCGAGGGACACCACCGCCATGCGGCAGCGGGCCCACTGCAACGTCCGGAAGACGAGTTGCAGGTTCCGCAGCGGGCCCTCCCGGCCGACGCAGTTCTCCCGTGGCACCCGGCAGTCCTCGAAAACCATCTCGGAGGTCACGAACGCCGTCAGTCCGAGCTTGGGCAGATCGGCGGTCCGGTAGGGCGACCGCTCGCGTTCGACGATGATCGGCCTGATCTCCTCCGGCTCGTTCTCCGCGGCGACCCGGCACAGCACCACCGCGTAGTCGGACGGATCGGCATTCGAAATCCAGCGCTTGCGCCCGTTGATGACGTACTCGTCGCCGTCCGGGACCGCCCGGGTCTCCATGGCCGCGTTGTTCGACCCGTGGTCCGGCTCGGTCGAGGCGAGACAGCCGATCTTCGTACCGCCGAGCAGGCCGGATACCGCCCGATCGCACAGCTCCGGCGTTCCGACCGCGGCGATGTAGCGGGCGCAGGCGTGGGAGACCATCAGACAGCCTTCGAGCGAGGGGAAGACCCTGGCGAGTTCCTCGCTCGCCAGGGCGCCGGCGACCTCGTCCGGCGCGTCGTCGTCCGCCGGATAACCGTGCCCGCGCAACATTTTCACGAGCTGCGGCAGCATGTCGAGCGGGATGCGATCGTCGGTGTGGCGGTCGCCGAGCGGTTTGATGTCCGCTTCCAAGCCTGCGCGCAGGGAATCGAGCCAGTCATCCGGTGCCGCGTTCACGAGCCCGCTCCCCTTTCCTCGTCCAGGCGCCGGATCTCGGCGGCCACCGCCTCGGTGAACCGCTGCCGGGCCGAGTCGAGGAAGAAGTGGGCGCCGGGCAGCGTGGTCGCGGAGAACCCGCCGGTGGTGTGCTCCCGCCAGGACAGCAGATCGGCGTGCGGCACGGACCGGTCCTCGCGACCGCCGAAGGCCGCGATCGGGCAGCCGAGCAGGCGGCCGAGCCGGGCCTGGTAGGTCTCGTCCAGACCCAGATCCGCGCGGATGACCGGCAGCATCACGTCGGCGAGTTCCTCGTTGTCCAGCAGGTCGTTGTGCACTCCGGCAAGCTGGTGCAACCCGGCGATCAGCTCGTCCCGGGACAGCTCGTGCAGCGGCGGCCGCGCCGAACGCCGATGCGGGGCCCTGGCCGCGGCGACGAACAGCGCCGCCGGGCCGGGCAGACCCCGCCGGGCCAGCTCGTGCGCGACCTCCAGGCCGATCAGCGCCCCGACGCTGTACCCGAGCAGGACGAACGGCGGGCGGACCCACTCACCGATGACGTCGGTGACCTGCTCGACGAGCGGCTCGAGCCGGGTCAGCGGCGTTTCGCCGAGCCGGCGGCCGTGCCCGGGAAACTCGATGGCGCACACCTCGACGTCATCGGGAAGACCTGCCGCCAGCCCCTTGAACACCGACGCCCGGCCCCCGGAGTAGGTCAGGCAGACCAGACGCAAGCGGGCATCCGGGTTCGGCTTCGGGTACTGGATCCATTTCTGACGGCCGTCCCGGCTCGCAACCCGGGTCGAGCCCGGGTTGCGAGCCGAGCCGAGCCGGTCACGTGGCTCCGGCATCGGCGGTCAGGACTCCGCGCCGGCGGCCCGCACGCCGACCGCGCCGAACTGTTCCACGAAGCGGGCGATCGATTCCTCGGGAATCATCACTCCGTCACATTGCGGCGGCCCGCCCACATAACCGTTCTTGCGGAGGACGTCGATGTGCCCCGCGGCACGCCCAGGCTCGGCTGGACCCGTCGCCGGCGAGATGCCGTCCTGAGCCACCAGCACATTGGACAGTACCGAGCTGGTGATCTGCGTGGTGCTGAAGGCGTCCGGGGTGTTGGCGGCGAACCACTCGACGCCCTCTTCGCCGGCCAGCTCATACATCATCGGCGGCCAGCCGAACACCTTCTGCATCGGCGTGGCGCACTCGATCACGTCGCCCTGCCCGAAGAGCAGATCGGCCTTCTCCGTGATCCGGGCCATCGCGATGTCCCGGTCGTAGCACGGCGGGATCGAGTCGTCGACCAGCATGGTGCCGGGCCGCAGCCGGGCGATGTCTACGATGTCGGGTGCGTTCGTGTCCGCGCTGATCACAGTCGACTCGTAGAACTCGTCCGGCAGCTTGGACGTCCCCCCGATGACCTCGATTTCGCCCCGGTAGCCGAGCACGTTGACCACCTCGTCGGCGGCCTTGCGGAGCCGGCCGGGGAGCCCGGCCGCCGGGCCGCGCAGACTGTCGCCAGTCGCGGCGTACGGGTCGCACAGGATGAGCTTCCGCGGGTGCGGCAGGTGCTTCAGCAACAAGTGCATGGACGCCTTGCCCACCGAACCGACGCCGGGGATGCCCAGCACCTCGTCCTCCATCCGGCGCCCGGTCATCCGCAGCATGTTCTCGACGTTCAACAGCACCGCGGCGGCCGTGGTCTCGTGGCCGCTGGTGACCGGAGGAAGGTCCGCGCGGTCCTTGACGGCCGCCGCCACGCTACGGGCGTAGTCGGTGGCCGTCACCAGCAGCCCGCTGAGCGAAATGCTCGGGGCTGACCACCCGGTGCACTGTCGACGCCCAGCGGCCCCCCGTCCAGAAGGCCATGAGATCGCCGATATTCACCACGAGGCTGCCGGGGATCGCCGGGACATCAAGCCAGTCATCCCCCTGGCGGACCTGGAGACCGCCCAGCGCGTCAGCGATGTACAGCACGGTCAAGCTCCCCCAGTCGGTGTGCGCCTCCCGGCGCAGCGCGCCGTCTCCCGGCCCGGGGTAGTAGTAGTTGGCCAACAGCAGCGAGACGTGCCGATCGAACTTGTCGTCGAAGAAGTGCTCGTCGACGCCCAGTGCCAGCGCGAACAGTCGCATGATCTCGGCGGACAGGTCGGTCATCGCCGCGATGTAGTCGTACCACGTCGCCTTGAACCGCTCGTCCGGCCAGATGTTCGCCACCTTCCACGTCGCCGGGTAATCACCGAGGCCCGCTCTTTCTTCTTCACTGAGATCGCCGGTCACATGGGCGGCGAACGCCTCGTACGAACCGCCGGGACGCCGAAGTCCGGATACCCCGGCACCGCGATTCGCGCTCGGCTCTTTCTCCGCGTCCGGCTGGGTGAAGAAGTTCTTCGTCGTGGTGTGCATGCGACGGATCAACGTCTCCGACAGGTCGTGTCCGACTATCGTGAAGAACCCGGAGCGCTCGCAAGCACGGCTGATCGCCCCCGCGATCCTTTTCCGGCCGGCCGCGGTGACGCGTCCGGACATGTCGATGACGGGTACGAATTCGTCTGTCACTTTCTCTCCGTTCCCCCAGCCGCCGGATCAGGTCGAGATCGGCAGTCGTATGTAGCCGTGCAGGGCCAAGCCGGGCCGGCGGGTACCCGGACTCGTTGTGCTCAGCTTCGGAAAAGCGCGGAGCAGCGCCGGGAACGCGATCTGGGCCTCCAGCCGGGCCAGCGGTGCGCCGAGGCAGTAGTGCATGCCGCCGCCGAAGGACATCGGTGGCTCGCCGGATCGGTCCAGCAGGAGCCGGTCCGGCTCGTCGAAAACGCCGGGGTCGCGGTTGGCCGCGCCCAGGACCAGCATGGTGCGCTGACCTGCCGCGATCGGCTGCCCGGCCACCACCATGTCCTCCTCTGCGGTACGGGCGAACAGGAATTGCAGCGGGGCGTCGAACCGCACCAGCTCCTCGACGGCCGATTCGGCCAACCAGGGCTCCGTGCGCAGCCGGTCCGCCTGGTCCGGGTTGTCCAGCAACGCGACCAGGCCGTTGGAAAGCAAGCCCGTGGTCGTCTCGAATCCCGCCGCCCACAGCAACCCGGCCATGGTCGTCACTTCCTCCGCGGACAGGCCGGAATCGCCGTCGGCCGGGACGACCAGTGCCGACATCAGGTCGTCGAGCGGACGCGCTCGCCGCTGCGCGGCCAGGTCGTCGAGGTAGTCACGGATGACGACCGCCGCTGCGTCGGCCTTGTCCACGGTTGTCGGATCCTGCGCGTTCACGACACCGGTCCAGTCACGCACCAGCGTCTGGAACATCGGCCGGTCGGCGCGGGGGATGCCGAGCAGTTCCCCGATCACGGTCACCGGCACCGGGTAGGCGAACTCGTCGACGAAGCAGCACCCACCGGAGAGCCGATCCAGCGCGTCGGCCACGATCCGCTCGACGGCAGGCCGCAACGCGGCGACCCGGCGGGCGGTGAACGCGCCGGACACGACCCGGCGAAGTCGGGTGTGTTCAGGAGGATTGAGATGTCCGAGACTGGTGAAGAACAACCGCAACGAAGGCCGGCTCCGCCAGTCGGTGTAGCCCATGCGCTCCAGCATCTGCCCGACCTGCTTGGTCAGCCGGGCGTCCCGGACCGCAGCGTTCGCCAGCCGGTAGCCGATGATCACCAGCTCTCCGCCCGGTCCGGTGACCGCCGGGCCGAAGGCGTGCATCCGCCGGTACGCGGCATAGGGATCGGCCTGGATCTCCGGGTCGCCGAGCAACGCGGTGACCAGCTCGGTTGCCGCCTGCGGCCCCGTCTCGTCGCGGGTGGTCGCCTCGGGTTTCATCGTGGTCGTCGTCCTCACCTTCGCTCGCGGGCTGCCTCAGCCGGCCAGGAATCGCTCGTTCGACCAGAACCCCTTCTCCGCGGTCGCCACCGACTCGATGAGCAGGTCCACCTCTTCGATCGTGTTGTACACACCGAAGGACGCGCGCACGGATCCGACGATGCCGAGACCGTCGATGAAGGGCGTGGCACAGTGCACGCCGGTGCGGGTCGCGATACCGAACGTGTCGAGGTGGCCGCCGACGTCGTGCGGGTGCACGCCGTCCACGTTGAAGGAGACGATCCCGCCGAGCGGTTTCTGAGCGCCGTACACGGTGACGCCGTCGAGGGCGCGCAGTCCCTCGGCAGCGCGCGCGGCCAGCGCGGCATCGTGCGCGCCGACCGCTTCCCGGCCGAGGTCGTCGAGGTAGTCCATCGCTGCGGCGGTGCCCACCATGCCGGCGATGTTGGGCGATCCCGCCTCGAACCGCAGCGGCGGGCGGGCGCCGACCGGGCCGTCTTCGTAGGTGGCGATGGGCGCCATACCGCCGCCGAGCAGCAGCGGCGCCATTCGTTCGAAGTGCTCGGCCTTTCCGTGTAACACTCCGGTGCCGTGCGGACCGTACATCTTGTGCGCGGAGAAGCAGTAGAAGTCCGCGTCGATGTCCTGCACGTCCACGGGCCGGTGCGCAATGGCCTGGGCGCCGTCCACGACCACGGGAACGCCGTGTCGGTGTGCCTCGGCGACGATCTCGCGCACCGGGTTGACGGTCCCCTGGACGTTGGAGACGTGGGCCACGGCGATCAGGCGCGTCCGATCGGTGATCTTCGCGAGGAAGGATTCCAGGGACGGCTCGCCGTGCTCGTCGACCTCCGCGACCTTCAGCGTGGCCCCGGTCCGCACGCAGAGCTGCCGCCACGGGAGGAGGTTGGAGTGGTGCTCGAGCCCGCTGATCAGGACCTCATCGCCCTCCGAGACGGCCAGGGGGCCGAAGCACTGAGCGACGAGGTTCAGCGATTCGGTCGCGCTCTTGGTGAACACGACCTCCGGCGCCGCGGCCGCGTTGAGGAAGGCGCGGACGCGCTCGCGTGACCGCATGAACCGGTCCGTCGCCCGCATACCGAGCTTGTGCACCCCACGTTCGACATTGCTGTTGTCCGTGCAGTAGTAGTCACAAATGGCGTCGAGCACCTGACGCGGCATCTGCGTCGTCGCGGCGTTGTCGAGGTACACGGGCGGTTTGCCGTCCAGGTCCTTCGCGAGGATCGGGAAATCGGCCCGGACGTCCCGGACGGCAGTCTGCTCAGCGGTCATCAGCACACCTAACTGGGAGGGACAAGGGGGAATGCACGAAGGCCGGTCCCGTCGACCACCTTCGCGAGCGGGCGCCGGCACGGGAAGCCCGAAGGGTGCGCACGAAAGTGCGCACCGGCGTCAGGGCTCGCTGCGGCCCACGATGTGCTCCACGATGTGCGCGGCGTCGGCGCCGGCACCCACGAATACCGCCGAGGCCGCGGAAGTCAGCCAGGGCAGCCCGACCGCGTACAGCCCGGGGTGGACCGTGACGCCCTCATCGTGCCGCGGGTATCCCCATTCGTCGAAGATCGGCAGGTCCACCCAGCTGAAATCGAGCCGGTACCCGGTCGCCCAGATCACGGAGCCAATCCCGGCAGCGGCGAGGTCGAGCTCTGTGACGATGTCCGGCACGAAGGAATCGGCGGGCGGGCGGTCGTCGGGCGGGGCGTCGATGCCGGCCGCCGCGATGTAGGCGTCGAACAACCGGCGTTGCGTCTTGTCGAACTGGGTTTCGGCGAACACCAGCCGCTCGGCAAGGTCGTCGGCGAACCGCGCGGTTGTGCCGTCGGCCGTCTCCAGCCTGGCGTACAGGCGGACGCCTTCCGGGGCCAGCCGGCGTAGGTCGATGCTGTGGCCGCCGCCCTGCCCGGACAGGATCGGATTGCCGGCGAAACGGCCGGCCGGCGGTGGTGGCTTCATCTCCACTCCGACCTCGGCGCCGTGCAGGTGCACTTGGAGCAGCCACCAGCCGAGGTCGCGGCCTCGGTAGCGGCGTGGAGCGGCAAAGCACTTCGACACCGACAAATGGACGTCACGGCCCGCTCGGTGCAGTTCCTCGGCGATCTGCGCGCCGGACTGGCCGGCACCCACCACCAGGACCGCACCGTCGGGCAGTTCCCCGGGGCTGCGGTACTCGTTCGAGTGCAGTTGCCGGATCCGTCCGGAAAACTGCCGGGCCGCGGCCGGGATCGCCGGCTTGGGGTACGGTCCGGTCGCCAGCACGATGTTGCGCGCCTGGAAGGTCGTGTCACCGGAGTGGGCCAGGAAACCGCCATCGGTGGCGGCCAGTCGGGTGATGCCGGTTTCGAGCTGGACCGGGGCGCTGTTGGCCGCCGCGTACGTCGAGAGGTACTTCACCACGTCGTCGCGAACCATGAAGCTGTCCAGGTCGTCGCCGTCGTAGGGCATTCCCGGCATCAGCAGAGTGAAGTTCGGCAGCACCAGGCAGAATTCGTCCCAGCGATCCAGCCAGCCCCCGCCGAGCCGGTCCCGGCGGTCGACGACGAGGTGGTCGATGCCGGCCTCGGTCAGCCAATGGCTCGTGGCCAGTCCCGACTGACCGCCTCCGATCACCAGCGTATGGATCCGCTCGACCGTCCCCCTGCTGGTCATGGCCGGTTCCTTCCCTTCCGCATCGGGTGTTTCACGATCGACCGGTGGCATGCCGCACCGCGCGCAGCACCGCGTCGGTCAGCGTGATCGGCGCGCCTTCCGGGTCCGTGGCCGGGCGCTCGATGGCTGAACTGGTGATGTCCCATTCCGATGGCTCCAGCACGGCGGCGATCTCGTCCGCCGTGAACATCAGGTGGGGCAGGCGCGGGCGCCGCAGGGTCGCCACCTCCAAGTCGGCCGGGTGGTGACCGACGACGAGCAGCGTCCCGCCCGGGCGGACGGCCGCGGCGAGCCTGCGGTACAGGGCGTCGCGCGCGGACCGGGGCAGGTGCAGGTACTGCACCGACACCAGGTCGAACTGTTCGGGGGCGGGGTCCCACTCGGTGACGTCGGCCTGCTGCCACGTGACGTTGACTCCGGCGTCGGTGGCGTGCGATTCCGCGCGGTCCAGCGCGACCTGCGCTCGGTCCACCGCGGTGACTTTCCAGCCGTGCGAGGCGAGCCAGATGGCGTCCGCGCCTTCGCCGGTGGCGACGTCCAGTGCCGTTCCCGGCGCGAGCTCGGCCGCGGTGGCAGACACGTGCGGGTTGACCTCGCCGCTCCACACCCGATCGGCCTTGCCGTACCGCTCCTGCCAGTAGCCGGGCGCCAGCACCTGGACGGTGAGCCGCGTGTCTTCGCCGATGAGATCGGCGTTGATCGCCGCGCCTGCGGCCGCTCCGGCGGCGGCAGCGCTCATAACCTGCGCGCTGAGGTCGGTGACGTTCCCGGCGACCCAGACCCCGGGTACCTTTGTGAGCCCGGACGGATCGGCCGCGATCGACTCGCCGATGCCCTGCGGGTGCGGCGTCGGCTCCAGGCCGAGGTCGGTGAGCACCTTCGAGTTGGCCACCACGCGCGGCGGGACGACCACGGCCGAGCAGGCCACGACCCTCCCATCGACCAGCCGCAGGCCGGTGACCTGGTCCTCGGCCACCTCGAGCGACTCCACTGCCCCTGTGACGACGTCGATGCCCCATGCGTTCAGCTGGGTCAGCTGCTGTTCAGTCACTTCCGAGGCGGTGTGCTGGAAGAACGTCACTTCCGACGTCAGCTGCCGGAACATCAGCGCTTGCCGCATCGCCCAATCGAGGTGGGTAGCGACCACTCCGACGGGTCGGTTGCGCAGCTCCCAGCCATGGCAGTGCGGGCAGTGCACGACGTCGCGGCCCCAACGCTCGGCCACCCCCGGGATGTCGGGCAGCTCATCGGTCAGGCCGGTGGTGATCAGCAACCGCCGCGCAGTGACGGTATCGCCGTCGTCGAGGCGCACCTCGAACCCATCGTCGACCCGGCGAGCTGTGACCGCCGTCGCCGTCAATATGAGCCCCCCGAAGCGTTCGACCTCGGCCCGCCCGATCTCGACGAGTTCGAGAGGGCTGATCCCGTCACGGGTCAGGAACCCGTGCATGCCGTGGACGGCGGGCGCGTTGCGCGGCGACCCGGCGTCGAGCACGATCACCGAACGCCCGGACCGGCCCAAGCTCACCGCGCCACTCAACCCCGCCGCGCCGCCGCCGAGCACCGCGACATCGAATTTCTGCTCCATGACCACCATGATCGGCACGCGCGGACGGAGGGCCAACAAAATTTGCAAGAGTGGCAAACGCCGACGCGCCCCGCCCAAGTGGAAACCAGCTAAGCAGTAGATCGCCAACGCGGCTGTTTTCCATGAACTCCAGCCGCCGACCGGCACCACCTCCACGGAGGGCCCGGACCTGTGCGACTCCTGAGCTGCCTCACCGACAAGAAGAACTTCGGCTCGAAGTTCGACGAGGCGATGCGGGCGCGAGGCATCGACATGGACGGCATCCGGGAGTGCCTCGACCGCATGTGCAAGAAAGAGCCCTGAACACGGGCGATGCAGCTTTGCCGATGACGAGACCGGGCCGGTCTTCTGTGGACCTGTCCGGCCTCGTCGCAGTGGACGGCGATCGTGACGGGACCCCGGTCCTGCTGCCGCAATACTTCGGAGTCGCTCCCCGAGCGCCGCGGCCACGGGCACGGCCGTGCCCTGTGGCGGGCCACGATGGCGTGGGGCGCCCGGCACGGCGCGCGCTACCAGCTGCTGCAGGCCACCGCCGGAGGGCCGTCGGAATCGCTGTTCTGCTCCGAAGGGCTGACCACCCTCGGCTTCACCTGCGCGGTGGCCGCATGAACCAGCCCGGCACCACAGCGGCATCCATGGGCACCCGCGACCGCCTCCCTCTCCCGCCAGCGGTTCGCGCCGCGGTCGAAGCCGAAGTCGGCGAAATCCGCCGCGTCGAGCCAGTGGCCAGCGGGTTGAACTCCACCTTCGCCGCCGTGCTGCACACCACCGACACGGCCGTGTTCGTGAAGGGAATGCCCAGCGACCATCCCCGTGTCCGCGGGCAGCACCGCGAAGCCGCAATCGCCTCGTACCTCGGCGGGATCGCGCCGCCGCTGCGCTGGCACCTGGACGTCGCCGGCTGGGACCTGCTCGGGTTCGACTATCTTCCCGGCCGCGTTGCCGACCTCTCCCCCGGTTCCCACGATCTCGCCGTCGTGGCGTGCACCCTCGCCCGGCTCGGCGAGTTCGAGCCACCGGACCTGCCGCTGCCCCGGATCGAGCATCGCTGGAGCGGCCTGGCCGACGACACCGACCTGGCTCTGCTCGCCGGCGACCACCTCCTGCACACCGACCTCAACCCCAACAACATCCTCATCAGCGACGGCCGCGCCTGGCTCGTCGATTGGGCCTGGCCCACCCTCGGCGCCGCCTGGATCGACCCCGCCTGCGCCGCGCTCTGGCTCATCGCCGAAGGCCACACCCCCACTGCCGCAGAAGCAAGGGCAAGCACCCTCCCGGCCAACCAGTGGTTGACCCACCGGAGCTCATGAACCGCTCACGAGGACTCGCCCGATGACCGCTCCCACCGAACCGCCGCTCCGCGTCGGCGCCCGCAGGCTCGAGCGACACGCCGCTTCAAGCTCTGGCGACTATGTCGTCTGGGGGCCTCCGGCGATCGAGTCACGGCACAGCAGGCAGTCGTCGGCGGCGCAACGAGTGATGCCCTGGTCTTCCCTGATAGCCGCCGTAGCGGCTGCGAGAGTTGGCCGCGCGGGAAAGGCCTGCCACCGCGATCCGCCGACGACCGCGGTACGTACGTGGGGGCGCAGGATTGACCCCAGACGCGGGAACCCTTCGGAGCAGGATCCGACCTCGACCATGGACACTCGATGGTCGACGTTTCGAGCCCAGCGCAGGAACAGGCGACGCCCCGCCTGCTGTTCGGCCAGATGAAGCGCTGTCATCCGGTTGAGCCCCACCCCGATCAGGATGATCAACCCGTCCCGAGCAGCCAGTTCGCGGATTGGGCCGTACACGTCGGAGGGGCTCTGCGCCGCGATCAATTCGCCGGCCAGGGGGCCGAGTGCGGCGAACGAGTTGAGCGGATGCGTACCGCGCACAGCGCCGGCGCGGCTGATCACGGCCGCTGGGAGCACACCCAGTCCTGGGTTGATAAGCCCGCAGTCGGTGGTATACGGGGTGCCTTCCGTAACCGTGGGCACCGCGGGGAATTCGGAGTAGTCGATGCCGTTGCGCAGCGGCCGCAGGCCGACAGGAGGGGTCACACCGAACTGACGTTCGGTGAAGGTCGGCACCAGTACGGTGCGGTCGCAAGCCAGAAACGCGTCCAGCAGGGCATCCACGCCACCCGCGACGGGCGCTCCGAAGGAGCGCAACGACGCGTGCAGCATGATAGGACGATCTCGCGGCGCCAGTTCGTCAACCGCCTTGCTGAGGTGTTCGGTCAGAATCATCGTGGATCTCCTCGAACGGGGCCGGTAGTGATCGGTGATCAGACGGAGTGGCGGGCGTCGACGATCCGGCCGTGCCTGAGTTCCTCCAGCGCCACTACTGTCGCCCGCGTTTCGGGGTGGTCCTCGCCCAGCACCTTGCGACGGCGGTCGAGGACGTCCCGGTAACCGGCCTCCGCCTCCGCCGTCCGGCCGCGGCGTGCCGCGATCCAGGCAAGCTCGTGCCGGATGACGAGCGTCTCGGGATGATCTGCACCGAGGAGTTGCACACACAGGTCGAGAAGGTTGCGGTAGCCGGTCTCGGCTTGCGCCCATCTGCCTTCCCTGGCGGTGATCCAGGCGAGTTCGTGCTGGGTTCCCAGAGTTCGCGGGTGCGCGGGGCCGAGCACCCGCAGACGGTCTTCGAGGACTGCTCGGAGGACTGCTCGGGCCTCGTTGACCCGCCCCTGGTTCGCGATCGCCCAGCCGAGTTCATGGCGGGTTATCAGGATATCGGGGTCGTCGGAGTCCAGAACGCCGGCACTGTCGCGGAGGACCGCTCGATAGCCCTTCTCGGCCTTGGTCCATTCCTTCCTGCAACCGGCGATCCAGGCGAGTTCGTGTCGGCACCGGAAGACATCCGGGTGCTGTGGGCCGAGCTGCCGCAGCCGGTTCTGGAGCACGTCCCGGTACAGGCTTTCCGCTCCGGCCAGATCACCCTGGTCCGCGACCGCCCACGCCAGCATGTGGCGCAGGCGAAGCACCGTGAGATGCTCGTTCCCCAGCTCAGCGCTGCGGGCCAGGGCGCGTTCGCACAGAACTTTCCCCGCTCGGCCTGATCCGCTGAGGTTGAACGCCCAGGCCATGCGGGCGGCGGCTTCCAGAAGCTGGACGAGATGCTCCCGGTCCACGTGCTGCGCTGTGGTCTCCAGAAGGCTCAGCAGATGGGGTCCCAGCAGTGAATACTCGGGCCAGGCCGCTGGCTGATCAGGGGGCAGGCCGGCGACAGCGGCGGCAAGGAGGGCGACCGCGGCGTGCCGGATCCCGTCCGGGCGCGGTTCCGGCCCGTCCAGGCTGGCTCGGCCGGCCGCTCCGACGACGGGATGCACGACGATGCCGTCCGGGGAGCCGTAGTGGATCAAGCCGACCTCTCGCAGCCCCCGCATCGCTTCGTCCAGGTGCCGGATCGGTGGAGTGGTGTCACGCAAGTCCGGCGGACCGGGCAGGAAACCGACGTGGAGGAGACGCTCGGGGATCGCGGTGGAGGCGTAGCAGCTGGCCAGCTGCAGCACTGGCCGAGCCTGCGGGACTCCTCGCTGTGCCAGCTCGTCCAGGGAGAGTTCCACGGCACGGCCCGCCAGCGCCCCCATGGCTGCTGCGGTGGGACGTTTCCGCAGACTGGATTCGACCGTCCCGCCGACCGCCAGTTCGTAGGCGGCGAAGGTGGCTCGCCGGGTGGCTCGCGAACGCAGGTGGCTGCCTGCCAGATGCAGGCTCAGCGGGTGGCCGTTCAGGCGGCGAGCCAGCGCCCTGGCCTGGTCTTCATCGCCCGCCGCCGGCGCCAGTTCGCGCAGCATCCGGGCGGCGTCGTTCTCGTCCAGCGCGCCGATGGTCAGGATCCGTGCCGCTCCCCACATCCGCGGGTCGGTCTCTCGGCTGGTCACCAGCGTCAGGCCGTGCGCAGACGAGCGCGCCCAGCCCGTCAGATCCTGGATTCCGGCCGGCGAAGTTCCGGTCGACAGCACCCGGGGATCATCAGCCTCGTCGAACACCAGCAGCCACCCGGGGGATGCGCGGTCGAGCAGCCTCCAGAAGCGGTCAGCAGCGTCCACCGTGCCCCGGGCGATCGCCTCGACGTCGTGCGGGGCCGCGCCCATCTGCCGCGCCACCGCCGTTAGCCCCTGCGAGAGGGCAACCGGATCGAGGGCCGAGACCCACAACACCCGACCACCCTGTTCCCGGACGTGCTCGGCCAAGGCCGTGGCCACCGTCGTCTTGCCCGCGCCTCCCGGGCCGGTGAGCACCGCAGGCTCTCGCCGTGATCCGCGCGTCAGCGCCAGTAGGTCGTCCAGCAGCGCACGGCGGCCAATGAACCGGGCGGGTCCCCCGGGAACGTGGTCGCCGGCCCTGTCCTTGAGCGCTCGCAGCCTGGCCTCCAAGCCGTCGTCGGTGATGTATTCCTCGACGATCTCGCTGATAAGGTTCAGCTGCTCCCGCAGTGCCTCAGCCACAGAGTGGTCATCATCGCTGGCCACTACCGCTCCTCTTCTTCCTGGGGCGAGCCGATCGCCGGGGGATCCAACAGCGGACGCAGCCGCTTCTTGACCAGATGGATGATCTGGCGGATGTTGTTGGGTTTCTTGTGCAGAACCTCGGCAATCTCCGCCGGCGTGTAGCCTTCGGTGATCAAATGCATTACCTGACGCTGCGCCGAAGGCAGGCACGCGAGCGTGTTCGCGACGAACTGACGATCTTCCAGTGCCGTCAGCGCCGACTTGTCGGTCGGCAGCATCGACCCGTCCTCGTCAAGCGCGACGGACTGCAGGCGGTGCCGCTCATCCTTGAGCCGACGCCTTGCCGTTTTCATCGCGTAAGCCCGAGGATGGCGTACCCGGCCGGGGTCGGAAACGGGAAGGTGCCAACGTTCGAACAGCTTCTCCATCGCGTGAGCGACACAGTCGTCGGCGTCGGTCGGGGAAGCCCCCTCCATGACCATCAACGCCTTCACCAGCTTCCGGTATTCAGCACGGAAGAAGTCGTCAAAGCCGCCCGGGTAAGCCACTCTCCCGTCCGCGGCGGAGTCGCCGGTGGCGAATTGCTCCTCATCGGGCACCGGAACCCTCCCAGGGGGACAAGCCACCCTGGCCGCATGCGTGTACGAAGCCCTTCGGCGGTGGCTCGCGCGTCCCGACGGACACCAGCACCACCTTCAGGCGGTACCCCCCGGCACGCAACGCCGCGGCCGCCATCACGCCGCTCACGACGCACGTGCCGCAGAACGCGGCCGCACCATTGAGCTGGGTCAGTGCCTCCACCAGCGCCACCCATCCGACCAGCCGTGCCGGCTCCGTAACGCCGGCCAGGGGAACAAAACCGTAGTCATCCATATCCACGTGGCCGTCCTTCGCCTCGTCGATCCATCGATTGACTTATAAGAGCGCCCAGCCGCCCGATACGTTAAAAGCCCTGATCACGCCACCGTTCAAGCCAACGTTTCCTGCCCGCAGGCGCCGGGGAGCTCCGGCCAACCACGATGTGACCGCCCGGCGGTTCGCTCGGGTACGCCAGGCCAGCGTCGGCAGGGGCCCGGACCGACCCCGACAGGTCAGACACACTGGGCGAAGATCCGGCGACCGCGTGCTCTATACACACCGTCTCAATGCTGCGTCAGCACGCCCCAGCCCCACCCGAAGAGCAGCCGTCAGCGATCATCGCCGACCTCGGCCCCTTAGCTCCACCGATGAACCCCCAGCGCCACCCTTGGGCACCGCAAAACCACAGGTCAGCGGTCCGGAAGGACCAGACCACCCGGGTCTCGTTCGAAGTGCGCGGCCTGCCGCGCGGGACCCACGCGGTGCGGCTCGGGCCGCTCGCCGGTTCGGTGGTCGTGGCCCGGTGACGAGAGCAGCCGGAACTTCCGTCGAGCTGGGGTGCCCGCCCGGACTACCGCGGCGATTCCAGGTAACACAATACGGCGGCGACGCGGCGGTCGGTCCGGTCCTCCGGGGCGAGGCCGAGCTTGGCGAAGATTCCGCGGATGTGCTTGTGGACCGCACTCTCGGTGATGAACAGCTTTTCGGCGATCGTCGCGTTGCCGAGGCCCTCGGCCATCAGCGCGAGCACTTCGAGTTCGCGTGGACTGAGCGAAGCCAGCGTACTGTCCGGCTGGGACCGGGCCAGCAGCTGACCGATCACCTCGGGGTCGACGGCCGTGCCGCCGCCGACGACCCGGTGCAGCGCGGCGAGGAACTCCTCCACCCGGCCGACGCGTTCCTTGAGCAGGTAGCCGAGCCGCGCCGAACCGTGGGCCAGCAGGTCGGTGGCGAATGCCTGTTCGACGTACGCAGAGAGCACGAGCACGGCCAGGTCCGGCTGCCTGCGCCGGGCCTCCACGGCGGCAACGATCCCCTCGTCGGTGTGGCTGGGCGGCATGCGCACGTCGACGATCGCGACGTCCGGCCGGTGCTCGTCGACGGCGGCGAGGAACGCGCCGGGACCGTTCGCCGTGGCGACCACATCGAAGCCTTCGGCCCGCAGCGGCGGCGCCAGCCCTTCGCGCAGCAGGGGCTCGTCCTCGGCGATCACGATCCGCACGGCAGCTCCACGTCCATCGTCGTCGGCCCACCCGCGGGCTGTGCTCGGCGACCGCGGTCTCGGCGCGGCGCTCACCGGCCTGGCGGGCACGTGCTCGGTGCCGCTTCGGTGATAGGCGCGCTTGTCGATCGCCCGGACGGACTTCGAGGCCATTCACTTCACCTCGGAAAGCCGATCCGGCCGCTTCGGGCGGCCGCGGCACCCTCGGTGATCGGGGCCGGGGGACGGACGTTCGCCGCGTCAGTGTTCGGCGATGACCGCGGCCACGCGCTTCATCAGCTGCGTGTGCTCGTCCAGGATGGTGCGCAGTTCGTCGTGGTGCTCCGCGATCCTCGCGTTCTGGTACTCGGTCTCCACCTCACGCCAGGTTTCGACGACACCCGTCTGCTGCTTGCACGCGACGTCGGCCGTGGCGGTCGCGATCTCCCGCTGGGTCAGGGCACCGTTCAGGTCGAACGCCGACACCGCGGTGAGCGGATCCCTCTGCTCGACCCCCTTGGCTTTCATGCAGCCGGACCACGCCGCCACCGCCTTCCCCAGCCGTGGATCCCCGAGTGACTCGCTGAAGGAGGCCGACGCTATCCCGCGCGCCAGTTCGGCGTCGCCGCTTTCCAGCGCCAAGGTCTTGCCCGCTTCCGCGGCACATGCCGCTTGGCCCGGCGGTGCCTTCTCCGGCTGGGCGGCCTCGGCGCCGTTCAGCGAGGTCGGCAGGTGGTAGCCGTACTGGCGCGCGTCCTCGGCCGAGGTCACGCCGTATCGCCGCTTGTTGCCGTGGAACCCGAAATCGGCTATCCGGTTCCGGGTTTGCCGCTCGGACCCGGCCTGGTCGGGCGCCGCGCCGTGGCGCGGGCCGGACCGGGTCAGGCAGTCGTCGATCAAGAGTGCTCGGGCCAGGATCAGCTCCCCGGTCTCCCATGCGGTCGACCGGTAGGCGTTGATCGGGAGCTCGAGGTCGTCGGTCACGACGTCGGCCGGGGGAGCCGGACTGGGGGCCGGCACCGCGGCCACTGCGGAGCAGCCGGTCATCAGGCCGAGGGCGAGCAGGGCGGGCATCAAGCGGCGATACGGCGTGGGCATCGGCTCAGCCCCAGCTGATCTTCACGGAGGCGTCATCGTTGTAGGTCTCCTGCAGCCGGCCGCTCGAGCCGCCGTACAGCCAGTCGCGACCACCCGTGTAGCCGGGCAGCGAGAAGATGTAGCAGATCGAGCTCGATCCGGCGTCACACGAGACAGCCGCCGCGTTGTTCTTCACGTGTGTTCCCGAGCCCGTGCCCGTGCCGGCGAAGAACGTCCGGGTGCCCAGATCCGACACCGAGGTCTGGGTTCCCCACCACGCCGTCGTCCGGGTGCTGTTGTAGTACAGGCACAGGTAGTAGGACGAGTTGTGGCAGCGTCCCTCGACCCCCGCATCGCTGCCGACATACGTCAACGCCTGTGCCGAGCCGGCGAGCGCGATCGGAGCCGCGATCCCCATCCCCAGGACGGCCACCGCCGCTCGCACGAGCTTTCCGGCCTTGCCCTTCACCTGCATGCTGATTCCCTTTCCTCGGTGAAACCTCTCCGGGTTCACCCAGGCTCGCGGGCGGCCGCATCGCCGGTGCATCGCGCATGCATTGCCGGCGGACGGGTCGTTTCCAGGCGCCGGTGCGGCTAAGGTCTGCGACAGGGAGGGGAACCGTGGCCGAGGTCTCGATTCTGCTGCTGGGTGACGTCCAGGTGCACGCGGCGGGTGCGCGGGTGCCGCTGAGCGGGGCGAGACAGCAGAAACTGCTGGCGGCGCTGGCGCTCGCGGAGGGCCGGCTGGTGACAGTTTCCTCGCTCGTCGACACGGTCTGGGACGCCGCACCCCCGCACACCGCCGTCCGGCAGGTCCGCAATCTCGTCACCGCCCTGCGGCGGACGCTCGTGGCGGCCGGGGCGCCGGAGTCGGTCATCGTGGCCGAGGGGACGGGCTTCCGGATGGACCTCACGGGTCTCCGGTGCGACGTCGTCGAGTTCGACGCCCTCGCCAAGGCCGGGGACCGGCATGCGGCGCTGCGGCTGTGGCGCGGACCGGCGCTGGCCGGGCTGGACGGCGAGATCCTGCGCGGAGCAGCCGACGCGCTCGTGGAACGACGTCTTTCCCTGCTGGAGCGTCATTTCGCCACCGTGCTCGACGAAGGCGGTTCGCCCTGCCCACAGGAGCTGGCCGAGGCGGTCGCGGACCATCCGTTGCGCGAGAGCCTGGTCGTGCTCGCGATGACCGCCCTGTACCGCGCGGGCAGGCAGAGCGACGCGATCGACGCTTACACCGCGTTGCGGACCAGGCTGCGTGACGAACTGGGCGTCGAGCCCGCCTGCGCCGCCCGCGAACTCTACGAGCGGATCCTTCGGCAGGACCCCGGGTTGACGGGCCCGGCCGCGCCGGTCCGGGCGGTACCCCGGCAGCTCCCCGGGCTGACGACCGAGCTCGCGGGCCGGGACGGGTTGCTCGCCGAGATCCGGGCGGCCCTGCACCGGCCCACGGGGACCGTCCCCCCGATCGGGCTGCTCGTGGGCCCGGCGGGGATCGGGAAGACGTCACTGGCGCTCGCCGCGGGGGCCGCGCTCGCCGGGGACTTTCCCGACGGGCAGCTGTTCGCCGACCTGCGGGGCGCGGGTGGCGCCGCCGTCGACGCGCACACGGTGCTCGGCAGGCTGCTGGCGGCGCTCGGGGTCGCCGGGCCCGAGATACCCGACGACCCGGAGGAGCGGGTCGCCCGGTACCGCACCGCGCTCGCGGGGCGGAGAATCCTGGTCGTCCTCGACGACGCGGCGGCCGAGCGCCAGGTCCGGCCGTTGCTGCCCGGCACGCCGTCCTGCGCCACGCTGATCACCTCGCGCCGTCGCCTCGGTGCGCTGCTCGGCGCGTCCCGCTGGACCGTGCCCGTGCTCGAACCGGACGCGGGGCTGGCGGTACTGACCAGGATCGCCGGTGCGCGCCGGGCCGCGGCGGAACCGGACGCGGCGGCCGAGCTCGTCGAGCTCTGCGGTGGCCTGCCGCTGGCGGTGTGCATCGCGGCCGGGCGGGTCGCCGTCGGACCGGACCTGACGATCGCCGAACTGACCACGGAGCTGGCCCAGCAACGCCGCCGTCTCGACGGGCTCAGCATCGGGGACCTCGACGTCCGGGCCGCCATCGAGCTGAGCTACCGGGCGCTCGACGCCGGGTCCCGGCGCCTGTTCCGCTACCTGGGCCTGGTCCCGATGTCCGAATGGCCCGACTGGGTCGGCGCGGCGCTGTCGGAGGATCCCGCGAGCCCGCTGCTCGGCCACCTCGTCGATCTGCATCTCGTCGACCTCGCCGCGCATGACGCGCTGGGCCGGCGCCGGTACCGGATGCACGGGCTGGTCGCGGCCTTCGCTCGCGAACGGGCGCTGGCCGAGGAAACGCCTCAGGCCCGCGCCGTCGTCGTCGAGCGCCATCTGAGGGCCTGGCTCGACCGCGCCAAGAAGGCCGACGGGCAGCTGGCCGACGCCACCGCGGACGCCCGCGACTGGTTCGACATCGAGCTGCCGAACCTGCTCACCGCGGTCGACGAGGCTTGCGGGCTGCCGGGTAGCGCGGTCGCGGGCGAGCTGGCACTGAGCCTCGGCGCCTACTTGAACTTGCGTGCCTTCACCGCCGATGAGGGCCGGCGGCTGCTCGCAGTCGTCGAGCACGTCCGCCGTACTGGCCCGGACGAGACGCTGCTGCGGCTGTTGTCGGTGCTGTTCCCCTGGGTTTCCCGGACCGCGCGAGCCCGGCAGATGTTGGCGCTGGCGGCGGAGCAGGAGCAGCTCGCGCGGCGGCTGGGAGACCGGTCCGCGGAGGAGCGGGCGCTGGTCAACGGCGTCTGGGGACTGCTTCGGGCCGGGCGGCTGACCGACGCCGCCCACCGCATCGCCGAGCTGGGCCCGCGGCTCGTCCCGACATCGCCGACCACGGTCTCCTTGGACGTCGCCACCGCGAGCATGCACCTCGAGGCGGGGCGCCCGGGGGACGCGCTGCCCTGCATCGACCGGGCGGCCGAGGGGGCCGACCTGCTCGGCGACGTCCGGCTGGGCCTGCGCTGTGAGGTGGAACGCGCGGTCGCGCTGATGGAGGCCGGCCGGATCGCGGAGTCGGAAACCGTGGTGGCACAAGCACTTGCCACGGCGCGCGAGACACGTAACGACCAGATGGCGGCGTACCTGAACCACGTCCACGCCGAGCTGGACGCGCTCCGGGGCGGGTGGGGTGTCGCGGCCGAAGCCATGGACGGCGTCGTGCGCACCTACGAGGACAACGCCGACTGGCTCGGTCTCGGCCTCGCCCTCGGCCTCGTCGCGGATCTCGCCCGCGCTCGTGACCAGCCCACGGCCGGGGTCGCGCCGCTCACACGCGCACTGGCCATCTGGCGACAGCTCGACGCGCCGCTCGAGATCGCCCGGACCCACGCCCGCGCCGAACGAGTCTTCGCGGCCCTCGGTGACCGGGAGTCGGCCAGGCGCCACGAACGGCAGTGGCGCAGCGCGTTCGACGGCCTGGGTCTCGGCGACTCCTCGTTGCGCATCCTCGTTCCCTGACCTATCACCACCCCAGGGCAAGGAAGGAGAATATGAACGAAGGCGAGAAAAGCCTGGCTTCGGACGACCGCCACGCGGGAACGTCATCGCTCTCGCGGACAGCACCGCCAAGGCCCGCGTCGTATTGGATTCTCTTCCACGAACCCAGCGACTTCACCTGACCGGCGACTTCGGTCGCACACCTCAGTAACCGCGCGACGGTACACTGTCGGGCAGTTTTCCCAGGAGCACGAAGAACAGGATCAGGCTGAGAACCGCCGTTGTCACCACGATGGTGGCCAGCACCAGCGCATGCCTACGGATTGCCACCAACTGCGCCAAGATCTCCAGATTGATCCGAGTTGCATAGTCGGTCGGGCCGTCGGCCTCCGATGACTTCTTCAGCCGCGCGGCGAGGGCGACGGCATTCAGATCGGCCTGTGCGTGGTAGTACGGCCGGGGCTTGAGGTCGGCCACGGTGTTCTCCTCCAGGAATGTAGAGCGTCGGGCGGGTGTGATCATGTATTCGCCCGGTCAGACGCCCGTGTTACAGCACGTCACCACCTACGCTGCAGCGGACCGTGGTCATCGCGTGCTGGTGGGCTCAGTCCTAGCGGAGACGCCGTTGGGTCGTTTTATGGAGCGGGGACGGCACCACACGCACCTCCCTCCTCGCCTCCATGCTTGAGCTGCTGACGGTCACGCCTCTCCCCGAGCTGTAGTCGCTCAGCAAGCTCTGCACCTCGTCGATGACGACGCCGAGGCGTTCGTCGATCGGCGAGTTCGTGGAGGCTCCGCGACTGGTCACCAGGTTCCAGCCGGCGGCCAGCATTCGTGCCTCGTAGGAACGATTGACGATCACGCGCGGGTCGATTCTGAGAACCGTCAGGGCGCCATTGAGGCCGACGGCGAGCATGCCGACGATGTTGTCCCAAAAGATTGCCGCGTGGCGAGGTAGGTTGGGGACCGACCGGCGCGAGCGCGAAACGTTCCAGTGACTCACCGAGGTGCCGGGGTCGTCGACCTCCGCCGGCCCGAAACCATGCTGATGACACCCGCTACCGCGGCGAGGAGCAGCGCGGCGGTCATGACAACGGTACCGGCCACAGTGCCGACGTTGCGTGAGACCAGGTTGGGTGTCAGCTGGCCGGCCAGGGTTCCGACGCCGGCGATCCAGACCGCGATCACCACCGCGAAGATCGGGTGCCACCACCAGCGGGACGTCGCCAGCATCAGCAAACCCGCGCCGGCGATGAACAGGATGCCCGGCGGGAACGGGATTCCGAACGACTGCTGGGCCGCCGAAAACCTGGCCGGGTCGGCGGCCCACTGGACCAGCAGGCCGGCGATGCCGCCGAGGAGGCCGGCGAACGAAACGAGTGTGCTGCGGGAGAAACGGGACACGGTGTGCTCCTTCACGAACGGGATCCGGCGGCCCGGTGGGAAACGACGACCGCGGCCACCGCGAAACCTGCGGCCGCGGCGAAACCGAGCATTTGCAGCCAGGCGGCAGCGAAGTTCAGCGCCTGACCCGGCGTGGTCAGCCGGTGCACGAACTCCGGTGACTCGAGTCCGCCGAAGATGAACAGCGCGCTCATGGCGACCACGAACAGCGGCGTGAACCGCCACGGCAACAGTGCGATCAGTACCGCGAACGCGGGGTAGATGAACGGTCCGGGGCCGTCGTAGCCGGTGGCTTCGTCGGCGATCGCGGCCAGGACCAGTGCCACGCACGTGGCGATCAGGAACGTCCGGTGGCGGCCGGTGGCCCGCGCGAACGCGGTCCTGAGCGGCCGCCCGCGCCGCGGGGCCGGCAGCCGGTTTGCGCGCGTTGTCACGGGATCTCCTCCTACGGGGGTGGCCGAAGCGGGCGTGCTTCCAGCGTGGGGGCTGGACCCGGTGCCCCACATCGGACGTAAAGCGGCGTTGCCGCCGGACGAGCTACGTCAGCTGACGTAGCCGGGTGTCGCTTCGAAGCCGACGACAGGCGCCCGGCCGGTCGGCATGCTGCCGGGCATGCCTAACGCTTTCGGCGCGCGGATTCCCTGGGTGGACGTCGTGTCCGCCGGGCTGTTCGCGGCCGCCGTCGTCGCCGGGACCGTGGCCGTCCCGTCGGCGGCGACCGCCCCGTCCGTCCCGCTGGACGCGCTCGGTGTGACGCTCTTGGCCGCGGCCGCGGTGGTGACCGTGGGCCTGCGCCGCCGCACTCCGCCGGGGGCCTTGGCCGGCGCCGTGGTGCTGGTCAACGGCTATCTGCTGGCCGGTTATCCGTACGGGCCGGTGCTGCTGTGCCTCGTGCTCGCGGTGTTCGAGACCGCTCGGCAGCGGACGCCGCTCCGCTCGGCGGCGGTGTGCGCGCCCGCCGCTGTGCTGTCGTCAGCGACCATCCTCGTCCGGGTGCTCAGCGATCGGCACGATCCCGGCCTGCTGGCGCTGGCCTGGTCCAGCTGGATCGTGCTGCCGTGGTCGCTGGGCGCGCTGGTCCACGTGCGGGACGCGGCCCGGCGGCGGGCTCGCGACGACCTCGTCGCGCGCACGGCACTCGAGGAACGCATCCGGCTGGCCGCGGAGGTGCACGACATCGCCGGGCACGGGTTCGCCCTGATCACCATGCAGGCCGGGCTGGCGTTGCTCGCGTTCGACGAGCAACCGGACCAGGCACGCCGCTCGCTGGAAGCCGTCCGCGACACCAGTGCGGGTGCGCTGGCCGACCTGCGCGGGATGCTGGCGGCGTTCCCGCCGCGCGAAAGCGGCCTGACCGGGCTCGCCGCGCTGATCGACCGCGTCCGGACCGGCGGTCTCCCCGTCGACGTCACCGTCGAAGGGCCCGTTCCCGGACCGCTGGCCGCCACCGTCCACCGGGTGGTGCAGGAAAGCTTGACCAACGTGCTGGTCCACGCCGGGCCCACGACCGCCCGCGTGACCGTCGGCAGGCGCGGGGACGAGCTGCTCGTCGAGGTGACCGACCGGGGCCGGGGGACGCCGTCGACGGTCGCGCCGCCCGGGCGGGGCCTGACCGGCATGCGTCACCGGATCGAAGAACTGCGTGGCCACCTGGAAACCGGTCCCCGTGACGGCGGCGGGTTCCGGGTCGCGGCCCGGGTTCCCCTGCCGGCGGCGGACTCGTGATCCGGGTGCTGCTCGCCGACGACCACCAGCTGGTCCGGATGGGCCTGCGGGCACTGATCGACCGCGAAGCCGACATGCGGGTGGTCGGTGAGGCGGACAACGGCACGCAAGCCTTGGCCCGGCTGCGGCGCGACCGGCCGGACGTCCTGCTGCTCGACATCCGGATGCCCGGCATGGACGGCCTCGAACTGCTGCGCCACCTCGCGGCCGACCCAGCGCTGCGCGCGGTGCGGGTCGTCGTCGTCACCACCTTCGAAATCGACTGCTACGTCTTCGAAGCGCTCGGCGCCGGCGCCGCCGGGTTCCTGCTCAAGGACACCGCGCCCGCCGAGCTGGCCCGCGCCGTCCGCGCCGCCGCCGGCGGGGACGCGCTGCTTTCGCCGTCGGTGACCAGGCTGCTGGTGAACACCTTCGCCGAGCGGTGGTCCGCGCCGACGAGCGTCGACGGCCTCGACACCCTCACCGGCCGGGAACGCGAGATCGCCGCCTGGGTCGCCACCGGCCGGTCCAACGACGAGATCGCGGACGCGCTGTTCCTCTCTCCCGCAACGGTTCGCACTCACGTGACCCGGGCGATGGCCAAGCTCAACGCCCGCACTCGCGCCCAGCTCGTCGTCCTCGCCGTCCGGGCCGGGCTCGCCGTCCGGTCGTGACAGCACCGCCTATGCGGAGGCGGGTTCGAGCGTCTCGGCGACCGGGCGCGGTTCCGCCGCCGGGGTGGAGTCGCCCCGGCCGAGGAAGCCGTAGCCCGCGCCGACGAGGACCCCGCCGCCGACCAGGTTGCCCAGACCCACCAGGACCAGGTTCGCCGCGAAGGCGCCGAAGGTCGCGTCCGGGACGTTCTCGAACATCCCGAGGGAAAACACCGTCATGTTGGCCACCACGTGTTCGAAGCCGGAACCGATGAAAGCCAGCAGGCACCAGAAGATCAGGGTCAGCTTCGCCCCGTCCGACTTCGTCCGCGCGGCCGTCCAGACCGCCAGGCAGACCAGGAAGTTGCACAACACGCCCCGGAAGAACAGCATCGCTCCGGACTCCGCCGCCTTGGCCTTCACCGTCGCCGCCAGGAGCGCGGCGGCGGGGGCCGCGTGGCCGGGAGTCGCACCGGCCTGGAGGATTCCGCTCTCGTGGACCAGCCAGGCGAACAGCACCGAACCGGCCAGGTTGCCGGCGAACGATCCCGCGATCACGGCGAACCCGGCACCCACGCCACGACGGCGGGCGAACGCGCCCTGCACCATCGTCATCATGTTCCCGGTCGAAAGCTCGCCGCCCGCGAACACCACCAACGTCAGTGCGATGCCGAACACCAGCCCCTGCACGAGCTTCGTCCACGGCGACTGCGCCGCGTTGAGCGGCCCGGTCACGGCGAGCAGCAGCACCACGGCGATCCCGATGTAGGCGCCCGCCAAGGCCGAGCTCACCAGGTACCGGCCCGGCCGCCGCAGGTCGGCGATCTTGCTTCGCGCGGCTTCCGCCTGGACACTGAGGGCTTCGGGGATCGGAACGGGCACGGTACTCCTCCTGGCGCTGTCGGCTACGGCAATCGGACGATCACCCGCCCAGTCGAACCGGTGCCGGGAACACGCGGGTGACGTCGGGATCACGCTCTGGTGACCGGCTTCGCACACGCGTAACTTCAGCGCGTGAGACCGCCCATAAGCCTCGAAGAGGACATACCGGCTAGGCGAGATCCTTGGCCTCGATTTCGACCAGCCCCAACGGCTCCAGGACCGGAACGAGCCTGTTCAGATACCACCCCAGGTCGGTGAATACGGCGGATCGGGCGATCTTCCGCCGGTTGACCGAGGCCATCAACGACACCTCCGCTCTCCCCGGCTGGAAGAGCAGGTCGCCCCCTGCTTCGCTCGGAACGTCCACCAGGATCGTGAATCCGACTGTCATGGAATCCGGCAAAGCGTCGGCTCGGGCGAGCAGGTCGGCCACCCGCGAATCCTCGGCCCGCGCCCAGTCGAACATCTGGTCCTCGTCGAACACATAACCGACCTCCCCCCGGTAAGAGAGCGAGCAGCCGGCGGCGGCCAGCTCGTTCAGCAACCCCGAGACGACCACGGGTGCCGCGAACCGGAAATCGATGTCAGCAGACCGGCTCAAGCACTTCTCCTTCTCCGGATGCGACCAGGGCGTGGCAGTACCGCCCACGGTATCTCCTTGCCTCGAGCGGGTCGCTGATCGTCGTCGTGGCCGGCGCTGCTTCAGGACCGCTTCGGCAGCAGCTGCACCAAGCCGGCGACGGCGATGGCGAACCCGGCCAGCAGGTACTGGCTGAGGGTCCGGCCGGCCGTGGCTGGAACGGGTGGACGGCGAGCTCGTCGCCACCGGCGTCGCGGGCAGCGGGGGAACGGCCGCGGCACCGGGGCCACTGGCCCGGCTCACGCCCCAGGAACTGCAGATCGTGCGGCTGGCCGCGCAGGGACAGTCCGACAAGGACACTGCGGCGCAACTGTTCCTCAGCCCGCGGACGGTCGGGCACCACCTGTACAAGGCGTACCCGAAGCTCGGGGTGCAGTCCCGGGGCGAGCTGGCCGCGTTGCCGCTGCAGGATCCCGCGCAGCCGCCCGCGGTCGGGGTGGTTGGTACGGTGGGCTCGTGACGGCGACCCGGCCCGGGAAGGTGCAGCAGGTTCTCCTGCTGTGCGCGCTCGCCCTGGGCGTCGTCGCGATGCACCACGTCGGCATGGCGAACGCCGCCGGCGGCACGGTGATCCACGCGATGACCGATCCCGGTCCGCAGGCAGCCACCGCGCCACCGGAAACCGGCTCCGGCGAACACGATCCGGGCCTGCCGGGCGGCCTGCACGACATCCTCCACCTCTGCCTGGCCGTGTTGTGCGCGGCGGGCGCGCTTCTGCTGGCCGTCGTGCTGTTCCTGGGCGTTTCGTGGTTCACCGCGACGTTCTCCCGGAACACCGAGGCCCGTGGCTCACCGAGCCGGGGCCGTCCGCCGGGCAGCAGCGGCCGCAGCATCCTGACTTCTCTGTGCGTCCTGCGCACGTGATCGACCGGCTTCACCGCACGGTCCGCTCACGCACACCCACAGAGAAAGATTTGTCATGCGCAAAAACTTCGTCATCGGCGGCCTCGTGCTCGCCTCCACCGTCCTGCTCGGCGCCTGCAGCGGCAACGACTCCATGCCCGCGATGAGCGCCGGCTCGTCGGCCCAGGCGGACGCCGGCCACAACGCCGGCGATGTCACCTTCGCCCAGCAGATGGTCCCCCACCACAGCCAGGCGCTCGACATGGCGAAGCTCGTCCCGTCGCGCAGCACCAACCCGAAGGTGCTCGACCTCGCGAGCCGGATCGAGCAGGCCCAGGACCCGGAAATCCGGCAGCTGCAGGGCTGGCTGACCACCTGGGGCGCCGCCATGCCCGGCATGACCCGCGAACCGATGGCGGGCATGGGCATGATGTCCGACGCCGACCTGAAACAGCTCGAAGCCGCCAAGGGCGCCGAGTTCGACAAGATGTGGCTCGGCATGATGGTCAAGCACCACCAGGGCGCGATCGACATGGCCAAGACCGAGCTGAGCCAGGGTGGGAACGCCGACGCCAAGGCGCTCGCGCAGAAGATCGTCGACGCGCAGCAGGCGGAGATCACCGAGATGCAGGGCCTGCTCACGCAAAGCTGATCACCCGGTCGCCGGGGCGGCGGACCGCTGCCCCGGCGACCAGCCGATCAGGCTCGGGACTGGAATCGGCGCAGCCGCAGGCTGTTGCCGACGACGAACACCGAGCTGAACGCCATCGCCGCGCCCGCGATCATCGGGTTCAGCAGCCCGGCCGCCGCCAGCGGCAGCGCCGCCAGGTTGTAGGCGAACGCCCAGAACAGGTTGCCCTTGATCGTCCGCAACGTCCGCCGGGACAACCGGATCGCGTCGGCCACCGCCCGCAGGTCGCCGCGGACCAGGGTGATGTCGCTCGCCTCGATCGCGACGTCCGTGCCGGTGCCCATGGCCAGCCCGAGGTCGGCCTGGGCGAGCGCCGGCGCGTCGTTCACGCCGTCGCCGACCATGGCGACGACCTTGCCTTCGTCCTGCAGGCGCTTGACGACCTCCAGCTTGTCCGCGGGCAGCACCTCCGCGATGACCTCGTCGATCCCGACCTCGGCCGCGACCGACTCGGCGACGGCCGTGTTGTCGCCGGTGAGCAGCACCGGGGTCAGCCCCAGCGTGCGCAGCTGGGCGACCGCCTCGGCCGACGTCGGCTTGACGGTGTCGGCGACCAGCAGGACACCGCGGGCCGCGCCGTCCCAGGCCACCGCCACCGCGGTGTGCCCGCGCTGCTCCGCGGCGGCCTTCGCCTCGGCGAGGGCGGCCGGGAGTGGCTGGCTCCAGTCTTCGAGCAGGGCGGTGCGGCCGGCCAGGATCGCGTGGCCGTCGACCACGCCCCGCACGCCGAGGCCTTCGACGTTCGTGAAGTCCTCGACCGCGGGCAGGTCCCCGACCCGGTCACGGGCGCCGCGGGCGATCGCCGTGGCGATCGGGTGCTCGGACGCGTCCTCCAGGGCACCGGCCAGCCGCAGCAGCTCGGCCTCGTCGACCCCCTCGGCCACGTGGACGCCGGTCAGGGTCATCCGGCCCGCGGTCACGGTCCCGGTCTTGTCCAGCACGACGGTGTCGACGCGGCGCGTGGATTCGAGGACCTCCGGGCCCTTGATGAGCACGCCGAGCTGGGCGCCGCGGCCGGTGCCGACCAGCAGCGCCGTCGGCGTGGCCAGGCCGAGCGCACACGGGCAGGCGATGATCAGCACCGCGACCGCGGCGGTGAACGCGGCCGCCGTGCCGACGCCGGTGCCGAGCCAGAACCCCAGCGTGGCGGCCGCCAGCCCGATCACGATCGGGACGAACACCCCGGACACCCGGTCGGCCAGGCGCTGGACGTCGGCTTTCCCGCTCTGGGCGGCTTCGACGAGCTTGGCCATCTGCGCCAGCTGCGTGTCCGCGCCGACGCGGGTGGCGCGCACGACCAGCCGCCCGCCCGCGTTGACGGTCGCGCCGGCGACGGCGTCGCCTTCGCCGACCTCGACGGGCACGGATTCGCCGGTGAGCATCGACGCGTCGACGGCGGACTTGCCGTCCTCGACCACGCCGTCGGTGGCGATCTTCTCGCCGGGCCGCACGACGAACCGGTCCCCCACCGCCAGTTCGGCCGTGGGGATGCGGACCTCGGCGCCGTCGCGCAGGACCGCGACCTCCTTGGCGCCCAGCTCCAGCAGGGCCCGCAGCGCGGCGCCGGCGCGGCGCTTGGACCGCGCCTCGAAGTACCGGCCGGCCAGGATGAACGTGGTGACGCCGGCGGCGACCTCGAGGTAGATGTTGCCGGCGCCGTCCGAGGGCGCGATCGTCAGCTCGAAGGGGTGCACCATCCCCGGCGTGCCGGCCGTGCCGAACAGCAGCGCCCACACCGACCACGCCGACGCCGCGAGCACGCCCATCGACACCAGGGTGTCCATCGTGGCCGCGCCGTGGCGCAGGTTCGTCCACGCCGCCCGGTGGAACGGCCAGGCGCCCCACGTGACGACCGGCGCGGCCAGCGTCAGCGAAATCCACTGCCAGTACGTGAACTGCAGTGCCGGCACCATCGCCAGGAGGATCACCGGCACCGCGAGCACCGCGCTGGTGATCAGCCGCTGCCGCAACGGCCGCGCCGGATCGTCTTCGTCCACTTCGGACTCTTCGGCCGGCTGCGGCAGCGTTGCGCGGTAGCCCGCCGCTTCGACCTGGGCGACGAGCGTGGCCGGGTCGACGCCCTCCGGCGCGTGCACGTGCGCCTTCTCCGTGGCGTAGTTGACCGAAGCGGTGACGCCGTCGAGCTTGTTGAGCTTGCGTTCGACGCGGTTGGCGCAGGACGCGCAGGTCATGCCGCCGATCGCGAGTTCGATCTCGGTGACCGGGGTGGTGGTGGTCATGATCGGCTCCTTTCCGCGATCAGTGGCCGTGGCCGGCGGCGGCCGCGGGCGTCCCGGCCGTCGGGACGGTGAACTCGGCGGTCCGCACGACGTCGCCGTGCTTGAAGTCGAGGAACAGCCGGTAGGTCCCCGCGCTGGGCACCTCGGCCGCGAACTGCACCTGCGGGCCGGCGGCCGTCCTGCCGTCGCCGGGGGCGCCGCCGGGGTGGACGTGCAGGTAGGCGAGGTCGCCTTCGCGCAGCGCGACCAGGTGCCCGTAGGCGGCGAGGTAGGGCTGCAGATCGGTGACCGGCACGCCGTCGCGGCTGACGGTCAGCGTCAGCGGCGAGGTCTTGCCCGGCGTCAGGTCGCCGGCGAGCTCGACGGTGTAGCCGTCGACCTTCGCCGTGCGGCTCGGCGCGTAGGTGGCCGGCTGGTAGTCGCCCGCCACGGACAGGTCGGTGCCGAGGGTCATCGGCTTGCCGCCGGTGGGCGCGAAGTCGGCGAACGCGCGGTAGGAGCCCGCCGCGGGCAGGGTGAGCGGGACGCTCCACGTGCCGTCCGGCGCCAGTTCCGGGTGGACGTGCCGGAAGCCGGAGGTGTCCCGGCGCACCACGATCAGGTGCAGCTTCTTCTCGTGCTCGACGTCGAACGCGGTGACGGGCTTGCCGTCCGGGCCGGTGATGCCGAACGAAAACCGCCCGGGCTCCGGCGTGGAGCCGGCGGTGAAGGTGTAGCCGTCCTTGCTCGACGCCAGCCCGCCCGGCAGTTCGTCCGCCGGAGCGGCCATGCCCGCGTGCTCGCCGCCCATGTCGCGGTGTTCGGCGGGCGCGGCCGAGACCGGGCCGGCCGCGTGCCCCACGGCGAAACCCCCGGCCGCCAGCAGGACGAGCGCCCCGCCGAACCCGGCCAGCCGTGCTGTGGTGTTCATGTCTGTTCCCTCCCGCGCCCGGTACTACCCGGCGAGCGTGTACCCGGCCTCCTCGACGGCCACGCGAACCCGCGCGTCGTCGACCGGCCGGTCGCTGGTGACGGTGACAGCCCCGCTGGACAGGTCGACGGCGACGGCACTGACGCCGTCGATCGCACCGACCTCCTCGCTGACCGAGGCCACGCAGTGCGAGCAGGTCATGCCGGTGACGGTGTAGCTGCTGGTGGTCATGGGTTCCCCTTCGTCGGCTGCGGGTGACTTCGACGACCCGCTCACAGGTTCACGGTACCCATAGGGGGTATGGGTTTCAAGTGAGCCACGCCTCATCCCGTCGTGGAAGGGCGCGCTGAACACGGCCGCCCCGTTCGCGGGGCGGCCGCACAACGGCAACGGTCAGCGGGCCTGCAGCCGGCGCAGGCCGTCGATGATCAGTTCCAAGCCGAACGTGAACTCGTCCGCCAGCGGTACCGGCAACGAGTCCGCGACCGCGTGAGTGGCCGGGAAATCGGCCGGCGACAGCTCGTGGAACTGCGTCGACGCGCGTTCTCGCTCGGCGGCGTCGCCGGATCCGGCGAACTGGATGGCGAAGCCGAGGACGTACCGCGCGAGGGTGGCGTAAGCGCGCGCGGCCAGGCTCGGCGAAAGGCCGCCGTCGAGCAGGACCGCCAGGCAGCGTTCCCGCAGGACCATGGCGTTCGGACCGGTCGGGGTCTGCTCGATCAGCAGCGGGGCGATCTTCGGGTGCCGGCCCAGCGTGTCGAACATCGCCTGGGCCACGGCCCGGCACGCCTGGTCCCAGCTCAGCTCGGCCGGCCACCGGGGATCGAGGCCGACCTCGCCGAAGACGCGGTCGATCACCTGGGTGATCAACGCCGCCCGGTTGCCGAAGTGGCGGTAGAGCGTGGCCGTGCCGGATTCGAGCCGCTGGGCGAGGGTCCGCATGGACAGCGCCTCAGCGCCTTCCTCGTCGACGAGCTGCAGCGCCGTCGCGAGGATGCGGTCGAGCGGGACGGCGGGGCGGCCGCGGGACCGGCGGGCGGCCGCGGCGGGCGAGGACGGGCTTGTCACCCCGTGAGTATGGCCGCCGTTGACACACCGGAGAATAACGGCAACACTGTTGCCATTATGGAGCGCACCCGGTCACTGGTGGTCGACGGCCACCGCATCCACTACGTCCGTGCAGGTCAGGGGGCCGCGTTGGTCCTGCTGCACGGCAGCGGGTCCTCGCTGGAGGGCTTCGGGCGGGTGGCGGAGCTGTTGTCGGCCTCCCACGACGTCATCCGCCCGGACCTGCCCGGCTTCGGGCGGACGGGACCGCGGCCCGACCGCGACTACCGCATCCGGACCTACGCGGGCACGATCGCCCGCTTCCTGACCGCACTCGGTGTGCCGCACTTCGCGGTGGCGGGAAACTCCCTCGGGGGCAACATCGCGTGGAACCTGGCCCTGGACGCCCCCGACCGGGTGGACGCGCTGATCCTGGTCAACGCCACCGGCTACCCGGGGAAGACGCTGCCCGCCGGGTTGCGGCTGGCCCGGAACCCCTTGCTGCGTCCCCTGCTGCGGCGGTGGCTGCCGCGCGGCGCGACCGAACGCGGGCTGCGGGAAGCCGTCGGCGCGAACTCGGCCATCGTCGACGACGCCATGGTCGACCGGGTGCACGCGCTGACCAGCCGCCCCGGGAACCGGTCGGCGTTCGTCGACTTCGCCAACACCGACCAGCCCGACCGCAGCGCCGAAATCCCGCGGATCGCGGTTCCGACGCTGGTCCTGCGCAGCGCCGAGGTCGACGGGCAGCACTTCGCCCGCGACATCCCCGGCGCCCGGGAACACGTCCACGCCGACGGCGGGCACCTGCTGCCGGAAGAAGATCCGGCCTGGGTGGCGGCGGCGATCACGGACTTCCTGCGATGAAGTACTTCGTGGCGTCCGATGAGGACCGCCGGCTGGACGCAGCCACGCGGCGAACCCTGCGTGGCAGCTTCGTCTCCCTGTCCGACGGAGTAACTCACTACGAGCTCGCCGGTCCCGTGGACGGCGAACTCGCCGTGCTGGTCGGCGGCATCACGATCCCGCTGTCCTATTGGGACGGACTCGCCGCCCGGCTGCACGCCCGCGGCCTGCGCACCCTGACCTGCAGCGCCTACGGCCGCGGCTACTCCGACCGCGTCCAGGGCCGCTACGACCAGGCGTTGTTCGTCCGGCAACTGGCCGAGCTGACCTCGGCGCTGAACCTCACGACGCCACGGCACCTCGTCGGGACCTCGATGGGCGCCTGGTCGCGCTGGCCTACGCGAACCTGTACCCGGAAGCGGTCGCCACGCTCACCGTCGTCGGACCGGCCGGCCTGGGCGAACGTCCGCGGCCGCAACGGTTGCTGCGCAACGACGTCGTGGCCGGGTTCGTCGCCCGGCACTTCGGCCGCCGGTTGCTGGAAGACCACCTCGGGCACAACGTCCGCGACCCCGGACTCTCCGCCCGGCTGGTCGCCGTGGTCCGGGACGCCTACCGGTACGAAGGCTCCCTGTACGCGTTCTTCCAGACCCTGCAGGACTTCCCGCTGTACGAGCGGCAGGACCTCTTCCGCCGGACCGGCACTCTCGGCCGCCCGGTCCTGCTGGTGTGGGGCGACGACGACCAGGTCACCCCGATCGCGCACCTCGACACCGTCCACGAGCTGCTGCGCCCGCGGCAGACCCACGTCATCACCGGATGCGGCCACATGGCCCCCTTCGAACGGCCGCACGACGTCGGCGACCTGCTCGCGTCGTTCGCCGTTCCCCACCCCGATCGGCTCGAACCATGAACCAGACCCTCGACGTCCTGATCGCCGGGGCCGGCCCGACCGGCACCACGCTGGCGATCGACCTCCTCCGCCGCGGCCTGGCCGTCCGGATCGTCGACAAGGCCCCGCACGCCTTCGAAGGCTCCCGCGCCAAGGGGCTCCAGCCGCGAACGCTCGAAGTGTTCGACGACCTCGGCGTGCTCGACGACGTTCTCGCCGGCAGCAGCGACTACCCCCGCCTGGGCATCCACCTGGGCCCGGTCACCGTGCCGTGGCGCATGTTCCGCCACCGCGAACGCACCGACGACGTCCCCTACCCGAACACCCGGCTGATGCCCCAGTACCGCACCGACTCCGTGCTGCACGACCGGCTCGGCCAACTCGGCGGCCGGGTCGAACACGGCCGCGAGCTCACCGGGTTCGCCCAGGACGACACGTCGGTCACCGCCACCGTGCTCGGCGACCGCGGTCCCGAACGGATCACCGCCCGCTACCTCGTCGGCGCCGACGGCGGGGCCGGCGCCGTCCGCAAGCACCTCGGCGTCGGCTTCCTCGGCGAGACCGACGACCAGGACCGGATGCTCATCGTCGACGCCGTCACCACCGGCCTGTCCCGCACCCGCTGGCACGTCTGGCCGGGCGGCAAGGGCCGGTTCGTCGGCGCGTGCCCGCTGCCGCACACCGACCTGTTCCAGTGGATGATCCGCCTTTCCCCCGGCGAAGAACCACCCGCGGGCGAAGAAGCGATCACCCGGCGGATCCGGGCCCACACCCGCAACCGCGCCGTCGCCGTGCACGACATCCGCTGGCGGTCGGTGTTCCGGCCCAACATCCGCCTGGCCGAGACCTACCGCCGTGGCCGCGTCTTCCTCGCCGGCGACGCCGCGCACGTGCACACGCCGGCCGGCGCGCAGGGGCTCAACACCGGCATCCAGGACGCCCACAACCTCGGCTGGAAGCTCGGCCAGGTCCTCGCCGGAGCCGGCGCGCGGCTGCTCGACAGCTACGAAGCCGAACGCCTGCCCATCGCCGCGGGCGTGCTCGGCCTGTCCACGAAGAAGTACGAAGGACTCGCCAAGCTCGACCCGTCGAGCCTGCGCCGCGGCAAGGACGAACAGCAGCTGTCGCTGACCTACCACGGCGGCCCGCTCGCCCCGGCCGGCACCGACCGCACCACGACGCTGCGGGCCGGCGACCGGGCACCGGACGCCGGATGGGCCGGCTCGCGGCTGTTCGACGCCTACCGGGGGCCGCACTTCACCCTCGTCGCGTACGGCCCGGAAGCGGCCGCGGCGAGCGATCAGCTGGCCTGGCCGGCCGCGGGAGCGCCCCTGCGGCGGCTCACCACCGGGGAACACGGCTTCCGCCGGAGCTACGGGATCGTGGGCGACACATTGCTGCTCGTGCGGCCCGACGGCTACATCGGGCACATCGCGACCCGCGACTTCCTCGAGTCGACCCGCGCCGCCGTGCGCACCATGGCTCCCGGCGTGACCGGATGACCCGCCTCCTGCTGCGCGGCGCGCAGGTCATCACCATGGCGCCGCACCGGCCCGGCTCCGAACGCGCCGACGTCCTGATCGACGGCGACACCATCGCCGCCGTGGGCGACGGACTCGACCCGACCGGCGCGGAGGTCGTCGACGTGGCGGACCGGATCGTCCTGCCCGGACTGGTCAACGCCCACCTCCACACGTGGCAGACCGCGCTGCGCGGGGTGGGCGCGGACTGGACGCTGGCGGACTACCTCGGCCGCCTGCACGGCGCCGTGGCCGGGCGCTACCGGCCCGAGGACATGCGGATCGGCACTCTCGCCGGCGCGCTGTCCCAGCTCGACCGCGGCACCACGACCTTGGGCGACTGGTGCCACAACACGCCCACCCCGGAGCACACCGACGCAGCGCTCGACGGCCTCCGGGCGGCCGGCATCCGCGGCGTGTTCCTGCACGGCACCCCGTATTCCGCGGCCGACGCGGCACACCCGGTGAGCGAGGTCGACCGGCTGCCCCGCGGCCCGCTGCTGACCGTCGGCATGGCGGTCCGCGGCCCGCAGCTGTCCACTCCGGACGCCGCGGTCGCCGACTTCCGCGCCGCCGCCGAGCGCGGGCTCGTGGTGTCGATGCACCAGAGCGGTGGAGCGCCCGGACCCGCGTGGGCGGCGGTGCGGGCGGCCGGGCTGCTGGGCCCGGGCACCAACGTGGTGCACGGTGCCGGGCTCACCGAAGAGTGGGTCAAGATCCTGGTCGACGCGGGCGCGAGCATCACCTGCACGCCGGAGAACGAACTCGGTCAAGGGCACGGGATCCCGGTGACCGGGCAGCTGCTCCGGCTGGGCGCCGCGCCGTCGCTCGGCACCGACACCGACGCCGTCGCCCCCGCCGACGTGCTCTCCGCCGCCCGCATCGCCCTGGCCACCCAGCGCGGTCACGACCACGAGCGCCACCGCCAGGACACCGGCTCCTTCGCCCTCACCACGACGATCACCGCCAAGCAGGCGCTGACCTGGGCGACGACCGAAGGCGCCCGGGCGCTCGGCCTCGACGGCCGCGTCGGCCGGCTCGAGGCCGGGATGCAGGCCGACCTCGTCGTCATCGACGGTTCGGGGCCGAACCCGCTCGCGACCGCGCTGTACGCGGGGGCCGGCGACATCGAAGCGGTCATGGTCGCCGGCCGCTGGCGCAAACGCGACCACGAGCTCCTCGACGCCGACCTCGGCGCGGTGCGAGAACAGCTGCGGCGATCCGCGGCCCACCTCCTTCCGCACGTGCCGGCCTGAGGGCAGGCGGGCTCGCCCGCCGGTGAAACTTTCACGGGTGACGGGAGCGAAATCGTCGACGCCTTGACGCTCCCTCCGCGCCACCCCACCATGCTGTCGGCAAAGGGAATCCGGCGACGGGGATCGGTGGAGGCATCCGTGAAGGCTGCTCGGCGATGGCGGAAGCGGCGAGCGGTCACGGCGGCCGGCCTGGCGACGTCCCTCGTGGCCGTCACGCTCACGGCCCCGCCGGTCTCGGCGGCGGACGGGCTCGCGCTGGCGATCGACGTGTCCGCCGCCCGGCACCCGATCAGCCCGGACATCTACGGCCTCAACGGCGGCGATCCGGCGTTCAACGCCGAAATCGGCCAGTCGGTCGCACGCTGGGGCGGGAACGCCACCAGCCGGTACAACTTCAAGAACCACACCTACAACACCGGCAGCGACTGGTACTTCGAGAACATCGTCGCCGACCAGGAGCACTCCGTGGAGGGGATGGTCGGGGCCAACCTCGGCCGCGGCATCAAGCCGGTCGTCGCCGTGCCGCTGAGCGGGTGGGTGGCCAAGGACTCGCCGTCGTCCCACCCGTTCGCCTGCGGGTTCCCGGCGACCCGGTTCCCGCAGCAGGACAGCTTCGACCAGTGGGACCCCGGCTGCGGCAACGGCAAGCTGAACCAGCAGAACCTCACCGGCGTCCCCGCCGACACCTCGATCCCCGCGGACGCGGCGTTCGACGGCGAGATGGTGTCGCACCTGGTGTCGCAGTTCGGCACGGCGGCCCAGGGCGGCGTGCCGATCTACGAACTCGACAACGAACCCGTGCTCTGGTCCAGCACGCACCGGGACGTGCACCCCGACCCCGTCTCGGACGACGAACTCGGCGGCAAGGGCACCGCGGCCGCCGCGGCGATCAAGGCCGCCGACCCCAGCGCGGCGGTCCTCGGCCCGTCCGGCTGGGGCTACTGCGAATGGGTCGCGTCCGGAGTGGACGGTTGCGGCCCCGGTGCCGACTCGGCCGCGCACAGCGGGCTCAACCTGTCCCAGTGGTACCTGAAGACCATGAAGGACTACAGCGACGCCCACGGCGGCAAGCGCTTCCTCGACTACTTCGACCAGCACTTCTACCCGCAGATCAGCGGCGACAAGACGCCCGAGGCCAACGCGCTGCGGCTGCGGTCCGTCCGGTCGCTGTGGGACCCGAGCTACGTCGAGGAGTCCTGGATCGGCCCGAGCGGCGTCAACGCGCCGCCGCTGCAGTACATCCGCACGGCGAAACAGTGGATCGCCCAGTACAACCCCGGGACCAAGACCGCCATCACCGAATACAACTGGGGCGCGCTCGACGACATCAACGGCGCACTGGCCGAGGCCGACATCCTGGGCGTCTTCGGGCGCGAAGGCCTCGACCTCGCCACGATGTGGGGCGAGCCCAAGCCGACCGACCCGGGCGCTTACGCGTTCCGGATGTACCGCAACTACGACGGCGCCGGCAGCCGTTTCGGAGACGTCAGCGTGTCGGCGACCGCCGCCGATCAGGGCCGGCTGGCGGTGTACGCGGCGCAGAGGTCCGCCGACCAGGCGCTGACCGTCATGGTCGTCAACAAGACCGGCGACGACCTGACCGCACCGCTGTCGGTGGCCGAGTTCGACAACGCCGGAGCGGCGCAACGGTTCACCTACAGCCCGGCCGACCTGCGCGCCATCGTGCGCGGCGACGACCTCCCGGCGGCCGGCGGCCACCTCGACGCGACCTACCCGGCGAACTCCATCACGCTGCTGGTCCTGCCCGCGGCCGGGTGCTCGGCGAGCCTGCACGTCAACGGCGACTGGGGCACCGGGCACGTCGCGACGGTGACGGTCACCAACGACCGCCGCACGGCGCTCACCGGGTGGCGGGTCGGCTGGACCTGGCCGGGCGACCAGCAGGTCACCAACTCGTGGAACACCACCCTCAAGCAGAACGCCGCGAGCGTGGTCGCCACCGACGCCGGCTGGAACGGCCCGATCGGTCCGGGCGGCAGCACCACCTTCGGGTTCCAGGCGAGCGGGACGGCACCACCACCGAAGCTGACCTGCACACCGGCCTAGGACGCCGGTTCACGGCCGCGGCAGGAACCGGCAGAGCCGGGAAAGGCTGGTACCCGCGCACAGCACTGTCCCATCCGGACGGACGACGGCTGCGCCGGAACGCAGCCAGCGGCGCAGCTCGGCCGAACACCGCGTGGTGACGAGCACCGCGCCGCGGTCCCGGATGGCGGCTCGTTCCGGCTCGGCCGGGACCGTCGCGGTGACCACGGCGAAGCGGCCGTCAACGACGTCGTCGAAGCGGCGTCCGTCGTCGAAAAGGGCGTTGGGGCACAGCCGCCCCGCCGCGTTTCGCCGCAGGCGTGGCCGCACGACGAGGTCCGACCGGTGCAGCGCGGGCGTCTCGCTGGCGAAAGCGCGACCGCTCAACCGCGGGGCGACCACCCGGCGGATCAGATCACCGACCCGGCCGCCTTCGGTCATCGCCTTGCCGATCAGCATCGCGCGCCGGATCATCGCGCGGGCGTGCGGCTTACGTTCGGTTTCGTACGTGTCGAGCGTGCGCTCGGGCAGCGTCCCGTCGAGGACGCCGGCGAGTTTCCAGGCCAGGTTCAGGGCGTCACGCAGCCCGGCGCCCATCCCCTGGCCGATGAACGGCGGGGTGAGGTGGGCGGCGTCGCCGAGCAGGAACACCCGGCGGTCGCGCCACCGGTCCGCGACGCGCGCCCGGAAGGTGTACTCGGCGACGCGGACGATCTCCAGGTCGCCGGCCGGGACGTCCTTGGTCCACGGCGCGATCAGCGGGTGCAGCCGGCCCATGTCGTCGAAGCCGGCGCCGGTCTCCCCCGGCAGCAGCCGGAATTCCCAGCGGTAGCGGGTCTTGCCGATGCGCATGTAGGTCGCGGCGCGGCGCGGGTCGCAGACTTGGTGCACGCCTTCCCATTCGCCGAGGTCGGCGGGGGTGGCGACGTCCACCACGAGCCAGCGCTGGTCGAACTTCAGGTCGGCCGTCGCCGCGCCGATCGCCGTCCGGGTCAGGCTGTTGGCGCCGTCGCAGCCCAGGACGTAGTCCGCGTGGATCGTCTCCCGTGCACCGGTGGCTCGGTCGGTGACCTCGACCCGCGCGCCGGCCTCGTCCTGCGAGATGCCGGTGACCTCGGTGCCGCCGCGCAGGATGCCGGGGCCAAGGCCGGCGCGGAGCAGCTGTTCCAGCTCCGGTTGGTCGAACATGCTCGCCTGGGGGTGGCCGTGGCGGCCGCCGTCCGGGGCGCGGCGGAACTCGGCCAGCACCCGCAGGTCCGGGTCGAGCAGCCGCAGCCCGTGGCAGGGCCAGGAGATGGCGGCGAACCGCCCGGCCAGCCCGAGCCGGCCGAGGATGCGGTGGACCTCGTCGTCCAGGTGCACCGCGCGCGGCTGCGGGTAAACCGACTCCCACCGCTCCAGCACCAGGCACTCGACGCCGTACCGGCCGAGCAGGGCCGCCGCGGTCAGCCCGGTGGGGCCCGCACCGACGATCACGACCGGGACTCTCTTCGGAAGGCCGGGAGTCATGAATTTCCCCAGCGGACGGGGACGGCGTAGCGGCCGAGGACGTCCGTCACCTTCGATTCGTCCACTTCGGACTCCAAGGTGACGACGGCGACCGCGGTCCCGTCCTCGATCACCGCGTCGACCGCCACCCCGTCGAACGGCGCAAGGGCCTCGGCGATGGCACGGCGGGTGGCGTCGGCGCGCAGGGCGAGCTTGGAGGGCTTGCCGACGTCGGTCACGGGGAGCGCGTCGAGCACCGTGACGGCGTTGGGCACGACAGCTCGCTCCGGGACGTGTTCCACGGCCCAGGTCACCAGGTCGTCCTCGGTGACCGTGGCGCCGGGAGCGAGGGTCACATACGCCACGGGCACTTCGCCGGCGTGCTCGTCGGGGCGGCCGACGGCGCCGGCCGCGGTCACCTCGGGGTGGGCCAGCAGGGCGTCCTCGATCATCGCGGGATCGATGTTGTGGCCGCCGCGGATGATGAGGTCCTTGGCCCGGCCGGCCAGGTGCACGAACCCGTCGGCGTCGAGGCGGGCCAGGTCGCCGGTGTCCAGCCAGCCGGCACGCAGCTTGCCGAGGCCGTCCAGCAGGTAGCCGTGCTCGTCCCGGCCGACGACGTACCCGGGGAAGACGGCCGGGCCGCTGATCGCCAGCACACCGGTCTGCCCGCGCGGCAGCTCCTCCCCCGTTTCCGGGTGCACGACCTTCATCCGCTGGTAGGGCAGGCGCTGGCCGACGCTGCCGGCGCGAGGGACGTCGGGGAAGCTGCGCGCGCTGGCGCAGGTGGCTTCGGTGAGCCCGTAGCCTTCGACCAGGGTGACGCCGGTGTGGGTCTCGAAACCTTCGCGGACGGCGGCAGGCAGGGGCGAAGCGCCGACCATGGCGTGGCGCAGGCTGGCGATGTCGGCGTCGACGGGACACTGCGCGAGGACCGCGTACACCGTCGGGACGGCGCTCATCGCGGCGATCCGGTGGTGCTCGACGATCTTCCAGAACTGCCCGTACAGGGCCGGTTCGCGGTAGCCGAGCGGACCGGCCCACACCGCGTGCTGCCCCTTGAACAGCGGCGCCAGCAGCGTGACCACCAACGCGTTGACGTGGAACAGCGGCAGCGCGGCGAAGACGGCCGAGCCGTCGTCGAGCAGCGAGCCTGCCGCGATCATCCAGGCGTCGGCGACCTCGTTGGCGTGCGTGTGCGCGGCGAGTTTCGGGGCCCCGGTGGTGCCCCCGGTGTGGAACAGCGCGGCCAGGTCCGCCGCCACGGGCGGTGCGCCGGCGAACGCGGCCGGGTCGTGCCCGGCAGCGAGGCCGGTGAGGTAGCCGACGCGCCCGCCGTCGACAGCCGGCAGCGGCGGAGGTTCGCCGGTCGCGCCGGTCGGGCGCAGGACGAGGATCGCGTCGAGGTCGGCGCCGAGGGCCCGGGCGGTGTCCCAGACCTCCGGCGCGAGTTCCGGTCCGGCGGTGATCAGCACGCGCGCACCGGACAGCCGGAGCAGTTCGGTGAGGTGGGCGCGGTGCAGCCCGCCGTTGAGCGGGGCCGCGATCCCGGCCAGCTGGGCGGCCAGGGTCGCCGGGATCAGCTCGGCGCAGTTGGGTGCCATGAGGGCCACCGCGTCCCCGCGCCGGACGCCCAGGTCCCGCAACAGGTTCGCGTAGCGGTGGACGTCGGCGAGCAGCTCGGCGAAGGTACGCCGGACGGGTTCGCGCCAGCGCACGGCGTCGGGCAGCACGGTGGTCGCCGGCCGATCCGGCCACGCCCCGGCCGCCCGCGAGAGGAGGGCGTACGTCGATTCCGGCAGGCCCCGCTCGGCGAGCGGGACGGCCTCGATCGCGGCCAGCTCCCCAGGCCCGGCGTAACTCGGCCACAACGAGCCGCCGGTCATCGCTGGTACCTCACAACCGTGCGCTGGGTGCCCAGGTCGAGGAGACCGTCGTCGGTCGCGATCGACGCTTCGACGACGTCGCCGTCGGCCAGGTATTTCGGGTTTTTCGCCTGGCCCTTGAAGAACAGCTTCCACTTGAGCGCGGGCGGCAGCAGCGATGCGAGCTTCTCCACGGCTTTCGGCGGTGCGGACAGCGCGGTGCCGGCCGGGGTGCCGGTGAGCACCAGGTCACCGGGATCCAGGCGCTGGAACCGGGTCAACGCCCGCAATGCCTCGAGCGGGCGGTGGATCATGTCGGCGCCGACGACCGAGTCCTGGCGGACCGAGCCGTTGACCGACAACCGCAGCCGCAGGTCGGCGAACCGCTCGAACTCGCCCGGCTCGAGCAGCACCAGCGCGGGCCCGACCGGGGTGAACGCCGGGTAGGACTTGGCTTCGTAGAACTGGGTCTGCGGCAGCTGGACGTCGCGGGCGGAGACGTCGTCGGTGACCACCAGGCCCGCGACGTACTCGGCCGGCGCGGAGATTTCGCTGCCCACCGGGATTTCCCGGCCGATGACCAGCCCGATCTCCACCTCGTAGTCGAGCAGCCGCACGTGCGCCGGCTTGACGACGTCGTCGAACGGGCCACTGATCGAGCCGGACGTCTTGCGGAAGAACGTCAGGGGCACGGTCTTCGGGTCCATCCCGGAATCCGTGACGTGCGAAGCGAAGTTGGTCATCTGGGCGACGACGCGGCAGGGCGCGGTGACCGGCGAAACCAGGGCGAGGTCCTGGACAGAGCCGGTGGCCGGGCCCGCGGCGGCGATCGCCGCGCGGTCGGCGAGCAGTTCGGCGGTGGTCTTCGCCGCGGTGGGGATCTTCGCCGCGCCGGACGGGGTGGCGACGTACCAGGAGCCGTCGGCGGTGCGCAGGACGGTCAGGCTCATGAGCGGGCCACTTTCAGCAGGCCCAGGAGGCGCTGGGCGTCGAATTCGTTGTCTTCGCGCAGGGCGGAGAACACCGCGCGCAGCTCGCGCAGGGCTTCCTTGCCGGGCTTGACGCCGAGGAAGTCGGCCGTCGCCGGTGGCCCCCACTGGGCCAGGCCGGACGCCGTCATCGGCGCCCAGCCGGGTTCGAGGGTGGCGTCGAACAGGTCGCCGTCGCTGAAGTGCTCGACCATGAACCCGTCCGGGTCACGCCAGTAGTCGAACAGCTGGCTGCCCTGGATGTGCCGCCCGATCCCCCACGAGTGGTGGTAGCCGTGGTCACGCAGGTACTCCCCGCCCGCGGCGAGCGCGTCGAGGTCGGCGACCTGGTAGGCCGAGTGCACGTACCGGTTGGCCGGGCCGAGCGTCAGGGCGAGGGTGTGGTGGTCGGCGGGCTCGCGGCCGCGGTCGCAGCGGATGAAGCTCATCACCGGCCCCCGGTCGCGCCGGCCCGGGTGGTACAGGAAGTCGCTGACGATCAGCCCGAGGTGCTCGAGGTACCAATCGAGCGTCTGCCGGTACTTCGTCGTCTGCAGCACCACGTGCCCCAGCCGCTGCACCCGCGCCGGCGCTCGCGGCGGCCGCTGGGTGGCGTTGCGGCGCCGGGCGTCGTGGCCGAAGTTGAACGTGTGCGGCTCCTGCGGTGCCAGCGCGGGCAGCTCGTGCGTGTCCGAAACGACCCGGACGCGCAGGCCGTTCGGATCGGCGAGGTCGACGCCGACCCCGCCCAGTGCGTCCGGCAGCGGAGTGATCGGCCGCCCCGCGAACTCGGCCAGCCGCAGCAGGTCGCTCCGCTCGGCCGCGCGGAACACCGGCCCGCGGAACCTCGACCGGGCGCCCCGGCGGATGAGCACGCACGGCGCACCGGGGTCGGTCCCCCGCAGGTGCAGTTCCCGCCCGGTGCTCAGCGTCACGGCGAAGCCGAAGGCCCGCGCGAACACCTCGGCCCGCGCGAGATCCGGCTTTTCGAACTCCAGCCAGGCCAGGTCGTCCGCCTTGATCACGGGGTGCGCCGCCCGGCCGGGGTGCTCGCCCGCGAGCGCGCCGTGCTCGCTGTGCAGGCCGGTGTGCGGGTCGTGTCCGACTGCCACGGCTGCTCCCTCCATCAACAATGATGACGACATCGTCAGTTACGAGCCGCTCGTCAGTCAAGCGTTCATGACGAATTCGTCACTAGTGATACGATCCGCCGGAACCGACCGGAAAGAGGAGCACCGATGCCGGAGCAAGCCGCGAGCCGGCTGGAGCGGCGCAAAGCGCGCACCCGCGCCGCGCTCGTCCGGGCGGCCCAGGCGCTCATCGCGGAGGGGAAGACCGCGGTGCCGGTCCTGGAGATCACGCAGGCCGCGGACGTCGGGCTGGGGTCGTTCTACAACCACTTCGAGACGAAGGAACAGCTCTACCAGGCGGCGGTCGAGGACGCACTCGACGTCCACGGCTCCCTGCTCGACGAGCTGACCACCGACGCGGACGACCCGGCCCTGGTGTTCGCGCAGAGTTTCCGCCTGACCGGGCGGCTGCACCGCAAGCACCCCGAACTCAGCAAGGTGCTGCTGCACCACGGCCTCGAACTAGCCACTTCGGACAGTGGCCTAGCCCCCCGCGCCCGCCGTGACATCGAGGCCGCCGTGCGAGCGGGCCGCTTCACCGTCGAGGACCCCGAGCTCGCCATGATCACGGTGGCCGGAGCGGCGCTCGGCCTGGGGCACCTGCTGCACCGCCGGCCCGAGCGCGACGACGCCGAAACCACCGACCGGGTGACCGAGGACCTGCTGCGCATGCTCGGCCTCCCGGCCGCCGAAGCCCACGAGATCTGCGGCCGCCCCCTGCCTGCCCTCGGCACCGTCGGTGGTCTCTTCACCTGACAGGCCGCGATCGAGACGTCAACCGTCGAGTTGTCGTTGCACGCGGTCGGTGGCGGCGGTGTGGCCGTTCCGCCGGTAGAACTCCAGCGCTTCGGTCCGGACCGCGCGAGCCTCGTCGTGCCGCCGCAGCGCGTCGTACGGCTCTCCGAGGCGGGCGAGCGTGTCGGCGGCCAGCCGGGTGTTGCCCGACGCCCGGTACCGGGCCAGCGCCTGCTCGTAGTGGTCGATCGCCTGCTCGTGGTGGCCGGTGTGCTGGGCGAGGTAGCCCAAGCTGGTCAGGGCGTCGGCCGCGGCCTCGGCGTTGCCGTGCTGCCGGTGCCCGGCGAGCGCGGCCTCGCAATGGGTGTACGCGTTGGCGTGGTCGCCGAGGTGGGCGGCGTGCCAGCCGACCTGGTTGTGCGCGTCGGCTTGCCATTCCGGATCGTCGGCGGCGCGGAAGAGGCTCAACGCCTGGGTGGCGTGCTCCAGAGCTCGGCGGTGGTCGTCCCGCACCCCGTGGGCGAGCGCGAGCATCCGGTGGACGTGCGCCTGTTCGTCCTGGCGCTCGGCGATGGCGAGGGCCCGGTGGAGGTGGTGGAGGGCCTCCTCGTGGTGCCCCAGCTCGGCATGGGTGCGGCCCAGGCGCCGGTGGGCGAGGACCAGGGCGCTGTGCTCACGAAGGTGGGTGGCCGCGTCCACCGCGGCCCGGCGTACCGCGAGGAGCTCGTCGAGGCCGGCTCGGCGGCGGAGGTAGGTGTTCAGGGTCTCGGCCAGCTGCCAGACCCCGCGGTGCCGGCTGCGGGCGGCGGCGGTTTGCAGGGTGGCGAGCAAGTTGAGGCGCTCGTGATCGAACCAGGCCAGCGCCGCCGTGGCATCGGCGAGCGGGTGGGCGCGTGTGCCGGAGGCAGGCGGGTCGATCTCGACGGCCGGGCCGTGCGGGTTCAGGAGCCGGTCGGCCGCGTGCGCGGTGTGGAGGTAGAACGCGAAGACACGGTGCAGCGCCGCCTCGATTTCGTCGCCGGCCAGGCTTTCGTGTGCTGTCGTCGCGGCGTAGGCGCGGGTCAGGTCGTGCAGCAGGTAGCGGTCGTGGGTGTGGCGGCCGAGCAGTGACGCGTCTTCCAGCCGGCGCAGGATCTTCCGGGCCCGCGGCGGGGGCAGGCCGACGAGGTGCGCGGCGGTGGGCAGGGCGATGTCGGCGCCGGGAGCGACGCCCAGGAGCGCGAACGCTCTGCACTGCTCGGCCGTCAGGGAACGCAGGGACCAGGAGAGGACGTCGGGGAGGCTGGCTGCGGGGTCGGCGTCGTCCAGCGCGTCCAGGCCCGCCTCGCGAAGTTCGGTGACGAACTCGCCGACCGGGGTGCCGGAGCCGGTCTGCGCCCGGCAGGCCACCAGTGACAACGCCAGCGGGTGGTGCCCGCACGCGCGGATCAGCGCAGCGGTCGCCGCCGGTTCGGCGGCCAGCCGGTGGTGGCCGAGGCGGTGCGCGAGCAGCGTGTGCGCGTCGGCCTCGGCCAAGACGCCCAGCCGCACGTGCTGGGCGCCGTGGTGGTGCAACAACGCGGTGGGGAGCTGCCTGCTGGTCACCAGCACCGTGCAGCCCGGCGTCCCGGGCAGCAGCGGCGTCACCTGGTCGGCGGTGGCCGCGTTGTCCAGCACGATCAGCATCCGCTTACCGGCCACCCGGCTGCGGTACAGCGCGGGCAGTTCGCCGGGCCCACCGGCCAGTTCCGCCGGATCCGCACCGAGCGCGGTGAGGAACCCGCGCACGACGGTCAGCGGTTCCACCGGGTCACCGCCGGGACTGAAGCCCCGCAGGTCGGCGAACAGCTGCCCGTCGGGGAACCGGTCCAGGTGGTCGTGCGCCCACTGCAGCGCCAGCCACGTCTTGCCGATGCCGCCGGCCCCCACGATCACGGTGATCGCCGCGCTCCGCCCGTCACCGGTGCGTTCCAGCGCGGCCAGTTCTCCGGTCCGGCCGGCGAACCCGCGGGGTGCGGCGGGCAGCTGCCGCGGCACCGGCCGCGCGGTGACCGGCGGTGCCGCGGCACCGAGCGCCGTCAGCAACTCGTCACGTTCCCCGGCCGAAAGCCCGAGTGCGTCCGCCAGCTGCACCAGCGAGGCAAGCTGCGGATTACGCCGGCTCCCGGTTTCCAGCCCCCGGATGGTCCGGACCGACACCCCCGACCGGTCCGCCAGGCCCTCCTGCGTCAGCCCGGCCCGCACCCGCAGCCGCCGCACCACCGAGCCGGTCTCTTCCGCCACCCTCAGCCCCCCGAAGGATCCGGGATCTCCCCCACCGACCGTAGTGCACCACCGGCCACCGGGGTGGCGTTCACCAGCAGCCGCGGGGCGCCGGCCCGCCGTTCAGGATCCCGACAGTGGCTGGCTGAACCGGATGCTGTTGCCGAAGGGGTCGCGGAGGCCGCAGTCGATGCCGTACGGGCGCTCGGTCGGCTCGTCGGTGAACTCCACGCCCTTGGCCAGCAGCGTCTCGTGGGTCTTGCGGCAGTCGTCGGTGGTGAAGAACAGCGAGCCGCCCATGGCGCCCTTGGTCAGCAGGTCGCGGACCTGGTCCGCGGTCGCCTCGTCCATCCGGGGCGCGCCCGGCTTCTCCAGCAGGATCTCGCGGTCCGGCTGACCGGGCACGTTGACCGTCAGCCACCGCATGAACCCCAGGTCGGCGTCGGTGTGGACCTCCAGGCCGAGCTTGCCGACGTAGAAGTCGAGCGCCTCGTCCTGGTCGAGCACGAAGATCTGCGAAATCGTGATTGCGTTGAGCATGGGGGCGACGGTAGTGCAGCGGCGCACCGGGACGCTTATCCGAAACGATCAGCTCCGCGGCCGCATCCACGCCATCGCGAAGCAGGTCGGCACGCCCGCCAGCGGCCCGCGGCGCCGGTAGGCCGTCGGCGACTCGCCGACGATGTCCCGGAACGTGCGGCTGAAGGTGCCGAGGCTGGTGAAGCCGACCTCCAGGCAGATGTCGGTGACGCTCCGGTCGCCCGAGCGCAGCAGGAACATGGCCCGCTCCACCCGCCGGCGCTGCAGGTAGCGGTGCGGTGTCTCGCCGAAGGTGGCGCGGAAGGTCCGGGTGAAGTGCGGTGCCGAGACGTGCGCGACCCGCGCCAGCGCCGGCACGTCCAGCGGCTTGGCGTAGTCCCGGTCCATGGTGTCGCGGGCGCGCAGCAGGCGACGGTTGCTCTCCTCCCCGGCACGGCTCACGTCGAGATCACACCACACTGGAGGATCGAGGCGCGCACCTCGCCGGCCCAGCGCCGGAACCCGTTGCCGATGGAGGGAGACCCGCTGTGACCGCCGAGCCGTTCGAGGTCAGCATCACCGAAGCCGAGATCGCGGATCTGCGTGACCGGCTGCGCCGGACGCGGTGGCCCGAACCCGAGCCGGTCGACGACTGGTCACAGGGAATCCCGCTGGCCTACACCCAGGAGCTGTGCCGCAGCTGGGCCGAGGACTACGACTTCGGGTTCGCCGGCCGGCTGAACGCCTTCCCGCAGTACCGCGACACCGTCGACGGGCTCGGCATCCACTTCCTCCACGTCCGCTCGCCGGAGCCGGGCGCGTTCCCGCTGGTGCTCACGCACGGGTGGCCGGGTTCGGTGCTCGAGTTCCTGGACGTCCTCGGCCCGCTGACCGACCCGCGCGCGCACGGCGGGGACCCGGCGGACGCGTTCCACGTCGTCGCGCCGTCGTTGCCCGGGTACGGCTGGAGCGGCAAGCCGTCGACGACCGGGTGGGGCGTCACCCGCATCGCGCGCGCCTGGGACACGCTGATGGGTTCGCTGGGCTACGAACGGTACGGCGCGCAGGGCGGTGACTGGGGGTCGGCGGTGTCCGGCGCGCTGGGCGAGGTGGCGCCCGGGCGGGTCGCCGGCGTGCACCTGAACCTGGGGTCCGTGGCGGCGGCCACCTTCGCCGACCCGACGCCCGCGGAGCTGGCGAACCTCGAGGCCGAAAAGGAGTTCCAGCGGACCGGCCGGGGCTACTCGGCACTGCAGGCCACCCGGCCGCAGACGCTCGGCTACGGCCTCACCGACTCCCCCGCCGGCCAGGCCGCCTGGATCGCCGAGAAGTTCTGGGCCTGGACCGACCACGACGGCCACCACGAGGACGCGGTGTCGCGGCAGCAGATCCTCGACGAGATCTCGGTCTACTGGTTCACCGCGTCGGCCACGTCGTCCGCGCGCCTCTACTGGGAAAGCTTCGCCCGCTTCCGGGACCCGGTCACCGCGCCGTCCGGGCTGTCGGTCTACCCGCGCGACATCACCCGGCCGTCGCGGCGGGAGGCCGAGCGGCGGTTCACCGACCTGCGCTGGTTCGAGGAACTGCCGCGCGGCGGCCACTTCGCCGCGCTGGAACAGCCTGAATCGCTGGTCGAGCAGGTGCGCGGGTTCTTCCGCCTCGTCCGGTGACCGTCCGTCCCGCCCCGGGACGGCGTCACCGCAGGTCCCGGAAGAAGGCGGTGATGTCGCCGGCGAGCAGCCCGGGTTCCTCGTAGGCGGCGAAGTGGCCGCCGCGGGGCATCGTCGTGTACCTCGTGACGTTGTACGTGCGCTCCGCCCAGCTGCGCGGCGGCCGGGTGAGGTCGGCCGGGAACAGCGCGACGGCGGTCGGCACCTCGACCCGCTCGACCCGGCGGGTCAGGTGCTCGGCGTATTCGTAGTAGGGCCGGAACGACGTCGAAATGGTGTTGGTGAACCAGTAGAGCGACGCCTGCGTCAGCAGGAAGTCGTCGCTGAACCGCGCGGACAGGTCCCCGCCGCAGTCGCTCCACGCGCGGTACTTCTCGACGATCCAGGCGAGCAGCCCGGCGGGCGAGTCGGCCAGGCCGTAGGCCAAGGTGACCGGCCGGGTGCTCTGCTGGTGCTGGTACGCGCCCTCCTGCGCCGACCAGGTCGCCACCGAGCCGAGGTAGGCCGCTCCGGCGCGGTGAGGCTCCCCTCGTCGTAGGCGACCGGACTGGCGACGGCCATCAGATGAATTCCGGCCAAGGCGTCGGGATGGGCTTCGGCCAGCCGGGAGGTGATGCCCGCGCCCAGGTCTCCGTCGTGCGCCGCGTACCGGGAAAAGCCGAGTTCCTCGTGCATGAGCAGGTGCCACAGTTCGTGGGTCTGCACGGGATCGGTGAGCGAAGGGCGTTGCGGGGAGAAGGCGAAGCCGGGCAGCGACGGGACGATGACGGTGAACGAGTCCGCCGCGGAACCGCCGTGCTCCGACGGGGTGGCGAGCCGCTGGGCCAAGCCGATCAGCTCCAGGAACGAGCTGGGCCAGCCGTTGGTCAGGATGATCGGCAAGGCGTCCGGCGCTTCGCCGTCGAACCGCAGGTAGTGCACCGGAGTTCCGGCGATGTCCGCGAAGTGGTGCGGCAGGGCGTTGATGGCGGCTTCGTGCGCACGCCAGTCGTAGCCGGACGCCCAGTGGGCGACCAGCCGCCGCAGCTCGCCGGGATCGGTGCCCGCCGCCCAGCCGGTCACCGGCCACGGAGCCGGCCAGCGCGTGCCGGCCAGCCGGGTTCGCAGCTCGCCGAGTTCGGCGTCGCCGACCGCGAGCACTGGCCTGTCGGGCATGAGTTCCTCCGTGCCCGCGAAGGGGCGTCTTGAAGATCCGGGACCGGTCTGGCGGCCTGATCATCCGCCATGTTAGCGCTAACACACCTCGTGGCCCACGTACCCCGCAGCGGCGCGGCAGCCGGAGGAGGACGACCATGAGTTCGACGGGTCAGGCTCCACCTGCCGGGTCGTCCCCCGCGCGGGCCGCAGGCGCGCGCGGGTCACCCTGCTCGCGACCGTCCTCGCGGCCGCAACAGCGGCAAAGCCGTCGAGGTGACGGGCGCGTCGACCGCGGACGGTGCGGCCGTCGTCCAGTACGGCGACTGGCAGGGCGCCAACCAGCAGTGGCAGCTCGTCCGGCTGGGTGGCACCGGCTCGTGCGCCCTCCCCTCGACCTACCGCTGGTCGTCGACGGGCTCGCCGGCCGAACCGAAGGCGGGCTGGGGCGCCGATCCGTGTCACCCGGCGGGCAGGTCGATCTCGGTGTGCCGGGCGGCCAGGGTCCTGGCGAGCTCGGCCAGCTTGACGTTGAGGTCCTGGGACGCCCGCCGGAGGATGTCGAACGCCTCGTCCGCGGACACGCCCCGGCGCGCCATGATGATGCCCTTGGCCTGCCCGATCACGTCCCGGCCGTCGACCGCCTTGCGCAGGTGCTCGGCCTGCAGCTCGCCGCGGGTGACGGCGTCGGTGCCCGCCAGCGCGAGGGAGGCGTGGGTGGCGAGCAGCAGCAGCACGTCGCGGTCGGCACCGTCCAGGCCGTTCGGGAACCGCGAGTAGACGTTGAGCGCGCCGAGCGAGCGGCCGGTCGGCGGCCCGGGGATCAGCGCGGTCGAGAGCACGGAGCCGACGCCGAGGCCCACGGCGGCCGGGGCCCACCGGGGCCAGCGGTGCTCCCGCGCCAGGTCCGGGGCGATCGCCACGGCCGGGCCGGCCGGCTCGGCGGACTCCACGCAGGGCCCCTCGCGGAACCGGTACTGCAGCCGGTCCAGCTCGGTGGCGACCTCGTCGGTCTCCGCCGGCGTGTGGAAACCCCCGTCGGGGTCGATCAGCGTGAAGCTGGCCAGGTCGGCCGACGGCACTATGAGGGCCGTCGCCTCCAGGACGCGCCGCAGCACGTCCTCCACGGTGGGTGCGGTGAGCAGCGCGGCGGTCAGCTCGGCGAACTGCCGGGCCAGCGGACCGGCCGAAGACGGCGGCGACCCCGCTTCGACGGCGAACGCTGCCTTGTCGTCCTGCCATTCCTGTTCGCTCGTCATGCCGTTTCTCCCGGGTGCCGAAGGGAAGACGGCTGGCTACTCAACCATCGATCCCACCAAGGTAACCGCGCCGGTCGCCGCGGGCCATGCCCGGGCCGCCGTCCCGCCTCGGCCGGATCACGACATTCCGGGCCGGCGGGCCAGCTGCCGCGCGTGGTCCCCGGTTTCCTCGTCCATCGGGAAGAAGCACTCGATGCGCAGTTCCTGCAGCGTCACGTCCTGCGGGGTGCCGAGGGTGGTCACCGTGGAGAAGTAGGCGAACCGCCGGTCGCCGCGCGCGTACCGGATCGGGACGATCGGCAGGACGGGCGCCGTCGCGTCCAGCACGCGCAGGTCCGGCGGCACCCCGGGGTAGTCCAGGACCTCGTCGAGGATCCGCTGGGCACGTTCGTCGGCGACCCCGCCGATCGCCTCCCGGCGCGCCCGCCGCACCAGCGCCTCGGCGACCTCCGGCCAGTTCGTCACGTGCCGGCGTACCCCGTCCGGGTGGAACATCCGGCGAAGCACGTTCGGCGGCTCCGGCGCCCGCTGCGGCTGTCCGTCCTGCAGGAACGCGAAGAACCGGCGAGCGGCGGCGTTGGTGTGCCGGATGTCCCAGCTGCGGTCCATCACCAGCGCCGGGAAGGGCTCCTGCTGGGCGAGGATCGTCTCCAGCGCGCCGCGCACCGCGGCCAGCGAGGGCGCGTCCAGTTCGGACTCCGGGTACTCGGGCGAGAACCCGGCGCTCAGCAGCAGGGTGTTGCGCTCGCGCAGCGGGACGTCGAGCACTTCGGCCAGCTTCAGCACCATGGCGCGGCTCGGGTTCGCCCGGCCGGTCTCGACGAAGCTGAGGTGACGGATCGACACCGCGGCCTCCGCGGCCAGCGGGCTGAGCCGCCGGGCGCCACGCCAGTGTTTCAGCAGCGGACCTACCTCAGGCACCGGTCGAGTATTCCGCAGTCCAGGCGTGCGGCGACACCGTGTCCTCCAGCGCGGGCCGGGCCAGGTTCGCCGTGTGGTTCGTCATCGCCGAGATCGCCACCGCGGTGATCACCTCGAAGACCTGCTCCCCGGTGAACCCGGCCGACCGGAAGGCCGCGACCCGGTCGTCGCCGACGTGCCCGCGCGTTTCGATCAGCGCCTGGGTGAACGCCCACAGCGCCGCCATCCGCTCGTCCCCGGGGCGCTCACCCCGGCGGATCGCCTCGACCACGGCCGGCTCGACCCCGTCCTCGAGCGACTCCAGGGTGTGGAAGGCCACCGCCCACTCGCAGCGGTTGGCGACCGCGTTGGACAGCAGCAGCACCTGACGCTCGTCCGGGCCGAAGGTCCCGCCGCCGCGGAAGTGGCCGAACGCGGCGAAGAAACTGCCGAGCAGGACGGGCGAGTTCGCCATCAGGCCGGCCGCGGCGGGCACGAAGCCGAACGCGCTTTCCAGCGCCTTCAAGGGCTCCTTGACGCTCTCGTCGGCGGTGGCGGCGGTGTGGATCCGGTAGCTGGTCATGGCGTGAAGTCTGCGGCCCCGACGGCACCGAACCAATTCCCCGGGAGGTAAACCCGGCGCCGCCGCCTGGGGCGTTCCGGACGCTCAATGACGGGCCTTCGCGACGAGCCGGCCCCACCCGGCCGCGGCGGCGACCGAGACGGCCAGCAGCACGACGCTGCCCACGACGTCGAAGACGTAGTGGTTCCCGGTGGTGAGCACGACCGCCACCATGAGCAGCGGGAACAGCCACGGCAGCAGCGCCAGGCGCGGATGTGCGCTCCGCAGGGCGGTCCACCCGGCGTACGCGCACCACAGCGCCCAGCCCACGTGCATGCTGGGCATGGCCGTGTAGTGACTGGGATGCGTCCAGCTCTCCTGGTGCAGCAGGTCGTACCGGGCCACGACGTCGACGGCACCGGGCAGCGCGAACCGCGGTGGCGACATCGGCACCGCCCAGTAGACGGCCAGCACGAGGGCCATCATCGCGACCATCGTCCGGCGGACCTTGCGGTAGACCCCGGGCCGCCGGACGAACACCCACAGCAGCACGCCGGCGACGACCACGTAGTACAGCCGGTACAGGTACACCGCCAGGTGACCGAGGACCGGGTGCCCGGCCAGCCACGTGTTGACGCTTCGCTCGATGTCGAGGTGGACCGCGTGTTCCGCGGCCTGGAGGGTCAGCGCATGGGCGTTCGCGGCCGCGAGATCCCGGCCCACGGCGGCGTCGAGCCACGAGAAGAGCAGGAACCAGAGCAGCAGGAAGACCAGCTCGGCGAGCACCCGGGGTCGCTCGTCCACCGGCGGATCCACCCGGCCACCTTAACCGGCCACGGCGGCGCGCTCGCGGTCATCGGCAGGTTGTCCGGGCTTCCCGCAGCCACCGGCCGAGGTCCGCCGGCGGCTCGGCCTGCATGGCCGCGTCGCGCTGGACGTCGAGGTCCTCGATCGCGAGCGCCGAGAGCGACCAGGCCAGCGGGGCCTCGACCCCGGCGATTTCGCCGGCCGGACGGCGACGAACCGGCTGCCCCCGGATCCGAGCCCGCACGCCGGCCCGGCGCGGCCCGGGACCGGCCCGGTGAACGCCGCCCGCGCCCGCTGCTCGGCGATCAGGTCGTCGAGCTGGTCGGTGCGGTCCCTGGTGCTGGGCGGGACGAACAGTTCCTGGGTCCGCGCGGGCGGCACCGCCGACGCGACGGTCCGGTAGTGGTTGTCCAGCATGACGAAGACCGGTACGACGGTCGCTCCCGCCCCGGTCCGGTTGTGGGCGGCGACGAGCGGCTCCAGCCGTTGCCAGAGGGCGAGCATCGAGTCGATGCCCGTGTTGTCCGCGTAGCCGCCGTCGACGTCCGCGATGCGCGCGCCGTCGTCGCAGCGGTAGAGCTGGGCTGACGGCGAAACGTACGGGAAGCGGGCCGACAGCAGCGCCGCGGTCGACCGGCTGAGGGTCCCGGCCGGCTTGCCTGCCCGATCGCACACGTAGTCGAGCAGGTCCGCGGTGGCCGGTGCCCCGGCGCCGGCGGCGATCGCGCCGCAGACGTCCCCGCGCTGCACCAGCCGCAACGCGGAGATGTTCAGCCGGCAACCGCTTTCGACCTGGGTGCCGGTCAGCAGGAGCAGCGGGTCCTGGGTGAAGAAGTCCTGCGCCAGCGCGGGCTGGCTGCGTTCCCAGCGTTCCTCGAGCCGCCGGGCCCGGTCGGGGCCGGGGAAGCCGACGACCGCGCGGGCCAGGTCGACGGTCAGCATCCAGGCGAAGGGATCGCTCAGGTAGTCGTGGGCGAGCAGCGCCTGCCGGTACCAGTCGGCGGTGCCGCCGCCGAGCGCGGCGACCCACTCTGTGTTGCCCAGACTGCCACCCGAAGCACCGCCGAGGGCGAACACCGCCGACGCCTTCGTCCCGCCCGGGCAACCGGGCCGGGCGCGCTCGGTGCCGACGAGCCGGGTGAGCGAGGAAGCCGTCCAGTAGGCGGCACGCTGGCCGCCGCCCGGGCTCGCCACCAGCACCAGCGGGACCACGCCGGACTTCCGGTCGACGCAGTTCGCGCCCTTCCACTGCGTCCACCGCGTGCCCAGGTCGGCTCCCGCGCCGGCCGGCGCGGGACCAGCGGTGTGGTACGCGGCGTGCGACGAGCCGTCGTTGAGCGGGCCCAGGCTGCTCACCACGAAGACGACCACGAGCAGCAGGCTCGCCGGCGTCCTCGAAAAGCCGAGGAACAACAGGCCCGACGGCACCTTGTACCGCTCGGTCAGCCGTTGCAGCTCGGTCAGCGCGAGCAGCGCGAGGCTCAAGAACGCCGCGGTGACCGGCAGCGCCGAGAAAGCGGGGAGGTCGGTGACGATCGCGAGCACGAGGACCAGCACCGGGTAGGCCACGGCCACCAGCACGAGCAGCCACTGGAAGACGCTCAGCCCGGGATTCTCCTCGGCCGCCACCGGGCTGGCCGAGTCGGCCTTTCGCAGCAGGCGGATTCCGAGGACAGCGACGAAGGGCGTCAGGAAGAAGGCGACGGCGAGGACGATCACCGCGACCTTGAACGGGCCTGTCCACGCTCGCCCCGCGGCCGGCAGCACGAACATCACCGGCGTGAACGCGGTCACCGCCGCGGCCGTCAGCGCGACCATCGGGACCACCGCGAAACCCCGGGCCAGCGCGCGGATCCGGTTGCGCTGCGCGGCGGGCGGACGCCCGGCGTCCCGGCGGCGCTTGTTTTCGGCCGCCCCTTCGCTTTCGGCCACCACGATCTCGGGTTCACCCGCGCTCGACCGATCCCACCACAGGCCGAGCAGGCCCAGCGCCCCCGCCACGATCGCGAGGCCGTACAACGGTTTCCACCCCGACAGCGCCGCGGCGAAGGCGACGGCGAGGCCGACGACGAGCAGCAGGCAGGACGGCACCCCGGCCGACGCCTGCGACCACCGGCTCAGCACCAGCCGCCGGGTCGTCCACCACACCACGCCGCCGAGCTGGAGGACGCCGAAGGCCGCCACCGCGGGAGTCCACGGGAATGCCCCGTCGTCGGCCCAGCGCCGGACGAGGTCGGACACCTGCCCGGTCGGCTCGAACAGGACGAGCACGGCGAACAGGCCGGCGGCGGCCACGGCGAGCCGCAGCCGCCAGAGGGACCGGCCGAGGACCCGCAGCCGGTTCCGGAGTTCCGCCCGGAACGCACCCGACCGGAGCCATTCCACGACGGACCAGGCCACGAGGAGGATCCCGCCGAACTTGACGACCGTGCACGCGTACGCGACGACGACCAGCACGGTGCCGGCGCGCACGCCCGGCGAGCCGACCTGGAGGTAGAGCGCCAGGCGCGTCACGTTTTCGGCGAGGTCCGCCACCCCGATCACGCAGACGAGCACGGTCCGGCCCCGGGCGGTCAAGGTGGTGAGGAAGTGCAGCGGCGAAAGCGAATACGGCGCGGCGACGCCGGCGAATTCCTGCACGCGTTTGTACAGTTCCCGCAGCAGCAGGACGTACCCGGCGATGAAGACGAGGTCGACGGCGAAGTAGGCCAGCATCACGGCCGTGACCAGGCCGCGCGCCGGTCCCGGGGCCGCCCAGGTCTGCAGCAGCGCGGTGGTCCGGTCGACCACCCCGGCGGGACTGCCCCAGGCGATCGACTCGACGTCACCGGAAACGAGGCCGTCGACCTGCACGCCACCGAGCAGCCCGTTCATCGCGCGCAACGCGAACCAGAGGGCCACCGACACGACGAACCACCTGACCACCGGCATGGCACCTCCTCACGGCTCTTTGAAGAGGTACTCGCCCGGTTGCGCGCCAGGGTTACGCCGGATCGCGTATTGGGTCTGTTCGGGTGAACGCGGACCGGGGCCGGGCCGCCCGGATCGGACGGCCCGGCCCCGGGTACCCGGCGGTCAGGAGGCGGAGACGGAGTAACTGTTCGACGTGAAGTTCAGGCCGCCCGAGGACGACGTGATCTCGAACCCGAACTGCACCTCGCCCAGGGTCACGTCCCCGAACCAGCCGCGGGCCTTGATCCAGTTCAGCACGGCCAGCACGTCGACCGTGCTCGCGTTCGTGTTCGACGTGCGCAGGAACGAGAACACCGCGTTGGACCCGTTCGATCCCTTGTAGACGTCCCAGGCGTGGCCGCCGACGCTCACCGTCGTCTGCTTGCTGCCGATCGGGCCGACCGCGCCCTGCTTGTTCATCCACAGCATGATTTCGTAGGCGTTGTTGTTCGCCCAGATGTCATAGGCCGTCTCGTATGCGCCGCTGCCCGGGCGGCCGACGTCGAAGCTGCTGGAGACCTGGCGCAGTGAACTGAGTGTGCGGCCGACGTTCTTCGCCGAATGCGGATACGACTTGACGCCGCCGGTGTTCGGGTGGTTCGCCCACACTCCCCAGTTGCTGTAGGAGTTCGCCCAGATCGTCTGGGGGCCTGCCCCGCTGCCCCAGACGTCGTTGCGGACGGTGTACCCGCCGTTGGACCAGGTCGCCCACTTGTCCGAAGACGACCAGGTGGCCGCTTCGGCGACCCCGGCGGTGGTGGCCACCACGGCGGCCGCGGTCAGTGACACGAGCAGGGAGCGCACAACGTTGTGCATCGGTTCGTCCTTTCCCGGAAATCGAACGGGATTGGGACGACTATTGCAGGACGGTTGTCCACCGGTCAAGATCCGGTTCGTTACTCACCACCATTCGGACAATGGTATCGATGATTTCAACCGGACCACCCGTCGATGTGGTCGAACAAACCGGATTATTCCTTTCCGGAAAGCGTTTCCCGCGCTTCGGCGTCCCCGGCGAGCAGGAGGTAGGCCGCCGCCGTCCACGTGTAGGCGCGGTCGCGCAGGCCGTCCCCGGTCAGCGCGTCGAAGTTCTCGGCGAACCCGGATTTCTCGCACACCGCGCGGAACCGCGCGCTGACGCGGTCGGCGAGGTCCACCGCACCGGCACGGCGGAGGCCGTCCTCGATCAGCACGGTGGCGGGCGCCCACACCGGCCCGCGCCAGTAGCCGTCCGCCTCGTAACAGGCGGACTCGGGCCGTTCGGTGGCCAGCCCGATGCCGGTGAGGTGCTCCTCGAGCCCGGTCACGAGCTTGTCCCGGACCTCCGGCGGCAGGTGTTCCCCGAGCACGACCGGCATGAGTTCGAGCAGGCTCGCGCTGCTCTGCACCGCGCCGGTCGTCGCCGAGCGGCTGACGAACTTCGTGCCGTCCCAGAGCTCGTCCAGCAGCGCCGCCCGCATGCCGTCCGCTTCGGCGCGCCACCGCGCGGCCGCGCCGGAGTCGCCGAGTTCGGTGGCCAGCACGGCCAGTTCCGTCAGCTGCAGCACCAGGAAGGCCGCCAGGTCGGGCGTCTGCACGAGCCGCTGCCGGGCGAACGGCGTCGCATTGTCCCAGCCGCTGTCGTTGCCGTGTTCGTAGTGGGCCACCGGCCGGCCGGGCACCCGGCGGTGGTCGAGCCAGAACGACGTCCACGCCGCCAGCTGCCGGTAGGCGAGCCCGGGGTCCGGCAGGCCGCCGGGCAGACGGCCGCGCAGGCGGCTCAGCGCCCAGCCGTGGATGGGCGGCTTGACGAAGTTGCGCAACACCTCGGCGTGGGTGATCGAGTCGGGCAGCGCGCCCCGGTCGTCCTGGTGGTCGAACACCACCTGGAACTGGTGCCAGGCCAGCTCGGGCCGGCCGCCGGCCAGCGCGAGCGCGTTGAAGCAGTGGTCCCAGCTCCACACCTTGTCCATCCAGTGCTTCGACATCAGCACGGCCGGACGGCCGACGAACCCGGACGGCGCCACGATGGCCGACCAGAGCACGTAGCAGGCGAGTTCGGCCGCCGGGGTGCGGGCACCGCGCCAGGGTGCGACCTCGTCGGCGAAGCTGTCGAAGGCAGCCTGGGCGGCGGTGACCACTTCGTCGAACGCCATCGACGGCACATACGGCTCCTGGGCACCGGGCAGCTCCTCCAGCACGACTTCCCAGGCGTCCCCGCTCACCACGACGGCGCGCTCGGCGGTCCCGAGCGCTTCGGCACCGACGTGCCGCACGTGTCCGGAAAGGACGGTGACGCGGTAGCGGTGCCCGGTTTCGTAGGAGGTGAAGACGGCGGACCCGTCGACCGGATCGGCGAAGAAGTACGTGCCGGTGAACGGGGTCAGCGTGGGCTCCGCCGCACGGATCCGCAAGGTCAGGCCGCGCCCGGCGATCCGGAGCGCCTCCGGGGCCGCGAACGCCGCGGTGATCCGCCGGTCGCCGGTCCCCCAGGTGAGCGCGGACGGCGTGGCGCCGGCCGGCACCGCCGCCCGCTTCCCGTCGTGTTCGGGAACCAGCGCCAGAACGGCGTGCATGCCGTGGCGGTGGGACACCAGGTGCAGGTCGTCGGCGTAGGTGGCTTGGGCCACCACCGGGGAGACGCCGAACCACGATCCCGGGTGGCTGAAGGGGATCTCCCGCAGCGAAAATTCGCCCGTGGGCACAGAGGCCGTCCTTTCCGAGAGGGGTCAGTCCTTGACGGCGCCCGCGGTGACGCCGGCGGCGACGAACCGCTGCGCCAGCACGAGGAGCACGGCGGCAGGCACGGAGGCGACCACCGCCGTCGCCATGATGGAGTTCCACTCCTGGTTGTTGTTGCCGATGTAGCGGTAGATGCCCAGGGTCAGCGGCCGCAGCGAGCCACCGCCGTCGAGCGTCGCCGCGAAGACGAAGTCCGACCAGGCCCACAGGAACGCGAACAACCCCGCCGTCACGACGCCGTTGCGGCTCGCGGGCAGCACCACCGACCAGAACGTGCGGACCGCGCCCGCGCCGTCGATCGTGGCCGCCTGGACGAGCTCGTCCGGTACCGAAGCCATGAACGAGGTCAGGATGAGCACGGCGAACGGCACCGCGATCGTCGAGTCGGCGAGCACCAGCCCCCAGGCGGTGTTGGTGATGCCCAGCGAGACGTAGATGCCGTAGAAGCCCAGGGCCATGATGATGCCCGGGATCATCTGGGCGACGAGCAGCACGAACCCCAGCGCCCGGCGGCCGCGCGGGCGGAGCTTGGCCAGCGCGTACGCCGACGGCGCGGCCAGGGCCAGCGTCAGCGCGACCGTCCCCAGCGCGACGAGAAGGCTGGTGGCGAAGTACGGGAGCTGCTCGTGCAGGACCCGCTCGTACCCCTCGAACGTCGGCGCCGCGGGGAACCAGTCGGGCGGCGACTTGCGCATCCGCCCGGCCGGGGTCAGCGACACGTTGACCATCCAGTAGACGGGGAACAGCATGACGGCGGTCAGGACGAGCCCCACCGCGGTGCGCCAGTGCCGGATCACGCGGCCTCCTGACGGCGCTGCGCGCGGATGTAGAGCAGGCCCGCGACCAGCGCCAGCAGGATGAGCACGTTGCCGACGGCCGCGCTGGGCCCGAACCGCGGCAGCAGGCTGCCGAACCCGAGCTGGTAGGACCAGGTCGCCAGGGTGGTCGACGACCCGCCGGGCCCGCCCCGGGTCATGATCCAGATGACGTCGAACACCTTCAGCGTGTAGACCAGCCCCAGCAGCAGGGTGATCGCCGAAACCGGGCGCAGGAGCGGGAAGGTGACGTGCCGGAACCGCTGCCACGCCCCGGCGCCGTCGAGCGACGCCGCCTCGTACACCTCGGCCGGGATGTTCTGCAGGCCGCTGTGCAGCACGACGAGGTTGAACGGCACGCCGATCCAGATGTTGGCGATGATCACCGACACCAGCGACCACGACGGCGACGTCAGCCAGTCGATGCGGCCGGCGCCGAACCAGCCCAGCACGGCGTTGACGACGCCGGACTCGCTGTTGAGCAGCCACGCCCACGTCGACCCGGAAACGATCAGCGGCAGCAGCCACGGCACCAGGAACAGGGCCCGCAGCGTCGGTCCCAGGCGGAAGTGGCGGGCGAAGAACACCGCCATCGCCAGCCCGATGCCGTACTGGAACAGCAGCGACGCGGCCGTGAAGACGAGCGTGTCGAGCAACGCCGTGCGGAAGGTCGGATCGGTGAACACCGCCGCGTAGTTGTCGAACCACACCAGCGGCGCGCCGCCGTGGACGAAGGTGCGGACCGTGTAGTTGCGCAGGCTGAGGTCGACGTTCGTGACCAGCGGATAGCCGTAGCAGAGCACGAGGTAGGCGACGAGCGGCGCGAGGAACGCCCACGCGAGCAGCTGCGGCCGCCGTCGCCGCGTCCGGCCGGGCGCTCGCGCGGCCGGCCGGACGGTGACCGGTTCCCGGATGTCCTGCACGAGCGGGCCTACTTCGCCGACGCGGCGGTCGCCTGCGCGGCCGCGAGGGCGGCGTCCGGTGCCTTCGCGCCGGTCAGCGCGGCCTGCACCGCGCCCCAGAGCGGTTCCGAGATCCGCGGGTACCGGGTGCCGAGGTTGTCGCCGGTGCGGCCTTTCGCGACCTTCACCGCGTCGACCCACACCTTCAGCTCAGGCTGCGCGGCGACCTGCTTTTCCTGCACCGAAGGCACGGCGGACACGTAGGTCAGCGCGGTGTCGGAGTCGAGCACGTTGGCCGGACTGGTCAGACAGGAGGCGATCTTGCCCGCGGTCTTTTCGGTGTCCGGGCTGCTCTGGGCGGGCACGGTGACGAACTCGCCGCCGGTGGGCGCGGGGGCCGCTCCCCCGGCCCGGGCGGGGATCGCGAGGACGCCGTAGGGGAAGCCGGCCTTCTTCGCGTTCTGCAGCTGCCAGGTGCCGTTCTCGGCGAAGGCGTACTCGCCGGTCGCGAACTCCTGCCAGCTGGTCGTCTGCGTGTTGCCGACCACCGAGTTCGGCGCGTACCCCTTGTCCAGCCAGGACTTCCACTGCGCGAGCGCGGAGACGGCGCCGGCCGAGGCCAGGTCGGTCAGGTTCGCTCCGGAGCCCCAGAACCACGGCAGGAACTGGAAGCTGCCTTCCTCGGTGCCGATGGCGGAGAACGTGATGCCCTTCTTGCCGACGGCGTGCACCTTGGCCAGCGCGGCGTCGAGCGACGCCCAGTCCCGCACCGACGCCGGGTCGACGCCGGCCGCGGTCAGCACGTTCTTGTTGTAGTAGAGGGCGAGGGTGTTCGCGCCGATCGGCACGCCGTACACCTGTCCCTTGACGTCGCCGGCGGCGAGCAGGTTCGGAGCGACCTGGGCGGCGTCCAGCCCGGTGTCCGCATTGGACTTGAGCACGCCGCCTTCGGCCAGGGTGGAGACCACGGGGTTGTCCACGACCAGGACGTTCGGCGCGGTGTTCTGCTGGGCGGCGAGCAGCACCTTGTTGGTCAGGTCGGTCGTGTCGAACGCCTGCCGCGTGACCTTGACGCCGGCTTCGGCGCCGCACTTGTCGACGACCTTCGCCCACGCGGAGCTCGCGTCGAACTGCGGGTACGGGTCCCAGACCGTGAAGGGACCCGCCGCGGGGGCCGTCCCGGCGGAGGAGCACGCGGCCAGTGTCGCCGCGGCGACGGCCGCCGACAGCAGCCGGATGATCGGGTGACGCTGCATGAGGGTCCCTTCCTGACGGCACCTGCGACGACCGTCGATTCTTCGTCGAACCGGTTCGATGACCGAGGCCGCGTCACCGTAAACCCCGCAAGCACTCCTGCGCAATACTGCGTGTACTACGATCGAACCGGTTCTGGACGACGGGTCGGGAGTGGCATGAACATCGGGGAGATCGCGCGGCGCGCGGGGGTGTCGCGCAGCACCGTGTCGTACGCGCTCAGCGGCAAGCGCCCGGTCTCGGCGGCCACCGTGCAGCGCATCAACGACGTGATCGCCGAGCTCGGCTACCGGCCCAACGCGAGCGCCCGCGCACTGGCCGAGGGCCGCACGCGCACGCTGGGCCTGGTCGTCCCCCCGGCCAGCCGCCGGCTGACCGACGTCCAGCTGGGGTTCGTCGGCAGCGTGGTCGACGCGGCCGCGGCCCACGACCTCGACGTCCTGCTCTCCCCCAGCGGCGGTGACCACGACCGGTCCTTCGAGCGCATCGTGACCGGGCGGCGCGTCGACGGCGTGATCCTGATGGAGATCCTCCTGGAGGACCCGCGGGTCGAGCGGCTGAGCCAGGCGAGCCTGCCGTTCGTGACGATCGGCCACGTCGAGCACCCGGGCGCGTCCTGGTGGGTCGACGTCGACTACGGCGGGCTGATCACCCGCTGCGTCCACCACCTCGCCGACCTCGGCCACGAGGAGGTGGTGCTCATCAGCCGGTCGGCGGAGCTGGTCGCGGCCGGCTACGGCCCGGCACTCCGCTCGGCGACGGGGTTCCTGGAGGCCACGGCGGAGCGGGGCCTGACGGCCCGCATGGTGTGCTGCGCGGACGAAGCGGCGGCGGGCCTGGCCTGCTTCGAGCAGCTCCGCACGCAGTGGCCGGGGGTGACCGCGGCGGTGACGATCAACGAGGCGGCGCTGCCGGGCGTCCAGCGCGCGCTGCACCGGGCGGGCCTGGAAGTCCCCCGGGACTTCTCCCTGACGGGAGTCATCGCGGAGCGGCTGGCGGAGGACTTCCACCCCCCGCTCACGGCGGCCGACGTCCCGGCGGCCGACCTGGGCCGGCTGGCGGTGGACCTGCTGCTGGCGCAGATCGCGGACCGGAGCGCGGAGCCCCGGCACGCACTGCTGGAGCCCCCGATCTCCCTGAGATCCAGCACGGGCGCGCGGCCACGCGGTTAGCGGGCGAAGCCCGGCGCAAGGTGGTCCGCCACCGGCACGCGGCCGGACGGCAAGCCGGGCGAACCAGAGCCCGGCCCAGCACAAGCGCGCAGCCACGCGGCCAGCCGGGCAAACCCAAGCCCGGCCCGACTCAAGGCGCCCCGCCGTGGACGAACCCGCCCGGCCCGCCCGACTCGCCACAAGCGAGTCCGCCGACCCCGGCACCCGCGATCTCGCCCGGCCTCGCCTCGGCGACCGACCGGCCCAGCGGGCTCCGGCGCCGAGGATGCGGCTACCGGCCGAACCGCTGCTGCCGTTCGGACGTTGCCGCCCGCGCTCGACCTGTCCTAAGGTGACACCATGATCGAACCGGTTCGATCATGCGTTGCGGAGAGGCTCCGATGTCCCCCATCGACCACCTGATCGTCGCGGTCCTCGGCGTGCGCCGGGCGCGCGCCCAAGAGCCGCAACCGACCCACGCCAGCCGGCCCGCGCCGGTCCGCGATCCCCGGCCGCCCAAACCGGACGCGCCCGGGCGTCCCTGACGCTTACAGGCCGAACACCCGGAGATCGATCGAGTCACCCAGGAGCCGGTCGCCGGTGGCGTTGGGGTGGTAGCAGTCGGTGCGCCAGTCCGCGCGGATCACCGTCGGGTCGGCCGGGTCGCGCAGCACCGCGTCGAAGTCGAGCACCGCGTCGAACGTGCCCGAGGTGCGGATCCACGTGTTGACCGCCAGCCGGGCCTGTTCCTTCGGGCCGCCGGCGGCGTTGCACATCGGCAGGATGGTCGCGCCGACGATCCGGCGGCCCGCCGCGTGCACCCGCCCGGCGATCGTCCGCATCGCGTCGATGACCTGCGCGGCCGGCGCCGGGGGCGCGTAGTCGCCGCCGCCGAGGTCGTTCGTCCCCTCCAGGAGCAGGACGTACCGCACGCCGGGCAGGGAAAGCACGTCCCGGTCGAGCCGGGCCGGGGCCGGCGGCCCGCAGCACTGGCCGGTCGGGTCGTACGGGTTCGGCTGCACGCTGACGGTGTTGCCGCTGATCCCGGCGTTGGCGACCGACAGCCGCCGCCCCGGCGGGCGCGTCGCGATGCGCTCGGCGAGCACGTCGGTCCAGCGCGGGCCGCCGCCGAACGCGTTGTAGCCGTCGGTGATCGAATCCCCGAGAGCGACGATCGTGCCGCGGGCGGACGACACCGCGCTGATCGCGTCCGCCCACCACAGGACGCCCGGCGCGAAGGCACCGTAGGCGCGTCCCGACTCGTCCGCCCCGGCGTCACCCGGCCCGGCCGACGCGAACGACCCCGGTGTGTCGGTCTCCGGCGGCGGGAACGTGTGGTCGTCGACCGGTGACCCCGGCGCGTACACGCTCACGGCGAGGTGGTCGCCGCGGTGCACGGACAGCGGCAGCGGATCGGTCCAGGCGCTCGCGCCCGGCGGGATCGTCACCGTGCGCCGGAAGCCGAACGTCGCCCGGCGGTTCGACCCCGGCGCCAGCGCCGGCGAACCCGCCGACGGCTGCCGCCCGACCCACACCGACCGCACCTGCAGCGGACTGGCGCCGAACGGGTTGCTCAGCCGGACGCGCAGGGCCGTCCCGCTCGCCGTCACGGTGAGCACGTTGCGGACCGTGACGTCGGGCGAGACGCCGTGCACGCCTTGGAGCGCCGACTCCGTCAGCGTGACCGAGCCCGGCAGGACACCGTCGGCGGACGCCGCGTCCGCCACAGCCGGGCTCAGCAGCGACGCGGAAACGGCCAGGACAACAGCGGTTCTGCGAAGGCGCATCCGGACGTCCTCCTCGTCGAGGTGGGGATCAGGTGACGACCGGCCAGCCGGCCGCGTCGTAGGTCAGGCGGTTGATGCCGAGCAGCGCCGCGCCGTTGTCGGCGTAGTAGTGGTAGAACAGCAGGTCTCCGTCGTTGTCGGCAAGCACGGCTTCGTGGCCCGGTCCGTGGACGCTGCCGTGGCCGGCCAGGATTTCGGTGCCGCCACCGGAGTTCATCGGCACGCCGTTGCGGTCGGCGTAGGGACCGGTGAGGCTGGTGGACCGGCCGACCATCACCCGGTAGGTGCTCGACGCGCCGCGGCAGCACAGGTCGAACGACACGTACTGGTAGTAGTACTGGCCGCGCTTGACGATGTAGGGCGCCTCGATCGCGCCGCCGCCCCGCCCGGCGATCGCCGTCATGCTGCTGCCCTGGCGCAGGCCGGTCGCGGGATCGAGCTGGATCAGCTTGATGCCGGACCAGAACGAGCCGAAGTCCAGCCACCACCGGCCCTGGTCGTCGACGACCAGGTTCGGGTCGATCGCGTTGAAGTTGTCACTGACGCGGGATTCGATCACGAGTCCCTGGTTGCTCCACGTCCCCGAAGCGCCGGACGTGCTGGTGGCCAGGAAGATCGCCGACCGGTTGGAGCCGAACGTGGAAGCCGCGTAGTACAGGTAGTAGCGGCCGTTGTGGTAGGAGATGTCCGGCGCCCACAGCGTGCGGCTGCCCCCGGTGTAGGACGTCGTCCACGGTGCGCCGCCCGGGAAAGCCGAGCCGGCGCCCGAGAAGGCGACGCGATCGGCGGACGTCTTGAGCGCGATGCCGTCCCCGGTGTACGCCACCAGGTAGCGGCCGTCCGGGCGTTTCACCACGCTCGGGTCGTGCACGCCGACGTCGCCGGTCACGCGCCCGGGATTCGGGTAGGTGGCCGCGGCGGCCACCGGAGCGGCGAGCAACGCGGCCAGAAGTGCTGTCACAGCAACGAAGAACGGGACTCGTGCGGCCGGCATGGTGCCTCCTCGGGCACGGAACGGGCCGGGCGGGAGATCATGCGCCACCGCAGTGGTGGCGCATGATCTCCGCTCGGGTCAGGACCACGGAGAGCTGACGAGCCAGCTCACGTCGTCGTTGTAGGAAGTGGCGTTGTCGAAGGTGTTCGACCCGCCGTTGGCGGCGATGTAGACGATGTTGGCGTAGTGCCGCACGTACCGGTCGGAGTAGTTGAGCGACCGCAGTGAGGCGCCCTGCCCGTTGCGGCCGGCCTCCGGGCAGAAGGTCGCATCCTGGGCGAACAGCGAACTCCCGTCGTTGGCCTGCAGGTACAGCTGGTAGTTCTGGTGCCGCAGGTACTGCCCGGGCGTGTTCTTCGACTCGAACGACACGCACGAGCCGCTGCCGAGCCCGGCCCGGACGGTCCAGGACGCGTTGCCCTTTTCGGTGGCGGAGGTGCCGCTGCCGATCACCGCGGTGTCCACTGTGGAGCCGGTGTGGTGGATGTAGCGGTCGGTGCAGCAGGCGGTGGTGGCGCGCAGCGAGACGGACGTGCCCGGCGTCAGGCCGGTGCCCGCGGAGCTGGTGGCGTAGCCGGCCGCGGTGATGTTCGCCTGCACCGCGCTTTCCGTGGCGTCAGAAGGGTAGCCGGACGTCATCACGCCTTCGTAGAAGGTGCCGCGGGCGCCGACGCTGTTGTCACCGCCGATGCCGAGGATGATCGCGCCTTCCTTCTTCATCGGGTTGTAGCCCGAGACGTTGGGCCGCACGCCGTCGTAGAAGGTCGACACACCACCGGACTGGGCGTTGCCGCCACGGATGGCCCAGTGGTTGGGGCCGCCCTTGACGATGGCGGTCAGGAAGCGGTGGCTGATGCTCGGGTCGTTGGCGTTGTAGTGCTGGTTGACGCCGGAGAACAGGCCGTTCTCCAGGTCGGCCATGATCCACGGGCCGTTCCCGCTGCCGTAGCCCCAGACCTTGATGTTGCCGAAGTAGATGGCTTCCATGGTGCCGTTGCCGTTGTCACGGCTGTTGCGTTCGGCGTTGCCGTAGTCGAAGCAACAGCCGCCGTTGTAGTGCGTGCCGTCGAAGATGGCGTACATGCCTTCGGGCTGGTCGCCGGTGGCGATGCCGTTGGTGTTGTTGTTGCGGTAGCCGGTACCGGGCGCCACGTAGACGCCGTAGGCCTTGTGGCCGCCGACGGTGATCGGCGCCGCGGTGGCGTTGGCGAGGTTGTCGTACCCGCCCGCGGCCGGCCCCTGGAACCCGCCCGGCGGTGCCTGCGTGAGGCGGTTATTCCGGCCGGTCTGGTCGTAGATGACCGTGATGAGGCAGGTCGTTCCGGCGCAGAACGAATCCTGGGTGGCGGCGTTGGCGACCCCGCCCGCGCTCAACGGCGCGATGTCACGGGTGGCGCTGTCGGACGCGCGCCTGACCTGGTACAGCGGGCCGTTGTAGGCACCGTACAACGCCCGGGTCGTCGAATGCGCGGCCACGCACGGCGTGCCGCCGGCCGCGTAGATGTCGCAAGGACCCTGGGTCGCCGCCTGCGAGGTGCCGCCACCGACCAGCAGACCGGTGACGAGGGTGGCGGCCGCGAGGACGGCGGAGGCGATGGCGCGGGGACGGGCGGTTCTCGGCTGTCGTGCCATGGGTGATCTCCTGGTGCGGTACGGAAATCGTCGAATCGACAGGTGCGCGGGCCGGCGACGTTGCCAACCTCCTCCTCGATCACCGACACGCTGGAACGGCACAGGCGGAGCGATTGTGAGCGCTAACATAACGCCCGGACCGGCCCAGTGCAATGGGGGATTTTCCCACCGGAGAGCGTTCGATACTTTCGAGTTGCCGCCCGGACCCCTTGTCCCGCAACGAGATTCGGGCGTCGGCGGTCAGGCGCCTTTCGCCTCGTCGTACCGGGCCTGCGCCGCCATCACGGCGGGCACACCGGCCTCGAGCACCTCGATCAGGGCCAGCAGCCGCTCGGCGACCTCCCGCCCGGCGGGCGTGAGGCTGTACTCCACGTGCGGCGGGATCGTCGGACGCGCTTCCCGGTGCACGAAGCCGTCGCGCTCGAGTGCCTGCAGCGTTTGGGCGAGCATCTTCTCGCTGACCCCCTGCACCCGGCGGCGCAGCGCGTTGAACCGGAAGACGCCGTCGTGGAGCGCGGCGAGGGCGAGCACGCCCCACCGGCCGGTGACGTGATCCAGCACGGCCCGGGACGCGCACGCGGCACTGAAGACGTCGGCGACCAGCGCGTCGTGCTCGGCGTCGGGCACGCCGTCCCCTCGTTGTCCGTCCACGCCTTGATACTACCTAACAGTTCGCACGATGGATGTGACAGCACTAACAATGAGTTGGTACTTTCTAAAAGTTAGTACATGCTCGCAGGACCAGATACTTGAATCTTCAAGGAGTTCTCATGATCGTCGTCACCGGCGCCACCGGCCACCTCGGCAAGCTCGTCGTCGAAGGCCTGCTCGAGAAGCTGCCCGCCGACCGGGTCGTCGCCGCGGCCCGCACCCCGGAGAAGGCCGCCGGTCTGGCCGAACGCGGCGTCGAGGTCCGCCGCGCGGACTACACCGACCCCGAAAGCCTGGTCACCGCGTTCAAGGGCGCCGACAAGGTGCTGCTGGTTTCGGGCAGCGAAGTCGGTCAGCGCGTCGCGCAGCACCGGGCGGTCATCGAAGCGGCCAAGCAGGCCGGTGTCCGGCACCTCGTCTACACCAGCGCACCCCAGGCGACGACGTCCACGCTCGTGCTGGCCCCGGAGCACAAGGCGACCGAAGAGCTGATCCAGGCCTCCGGCCTGCCCGCCACGATCCTGCGCAACAACTGGTACAACGAAAACTACGCCGACACGATCAAGCAAGCGGCCGCGACGGGCAGCTTCGCCGGCAGCGCGGGCGAAGGACGCGTCGCCAGCGCCACCCGCGCCGACTACGCCGCGGCCGCGGTCGCCGTGCTCACCGGCGAAGGCCACGAAGGCCGGATCTACGAGCTCGCCGGGGACGTCACCTGGTCGAACGCGGACCTCGCCGCCGAGATCGGCAAGGCCACCGGCCGCGAGGTCACCTACGTCGACCTGCCGGCCGACGAGCACGCCAAGGTGCTCGCCGAGGCGGGCCTGCCCGAGCCGGTCATCGGCTTCCTCGTGGCCCTGGACGCCGACATCAAGGACGGCTTGCTCGCCGAAACCACCGGCGACCTCCGCGCCCTCATCGGCCGCCCGAGCACCCCGATCGGCGTGACCGTGGCCGAGCTCGCCGGCACGCACTGATCCCGCCGCGGAGCCGCCCGGCCGTGGTCACCCGGGCCGGCCGGGTGGCTTCCGCCGCGAAACGCTGGTCTCCCGCAACGGCGGCTGCCACACCCGGGCACCGGGGTCCTCGCCGTCGTCACCGGGCTGGTCGAGCGGGTCGGTCCCGTTCTGCCAGCGAGCCCAGTGAGCCGCGCACATCCTCCGCCAGAGGGCCGGCTCGTCGCACTGGTACCGCCGGCAGGTCGGTACCCGCTCCTGGTGATCGCTCACGTATCGCTCCACTCGCCTTCGAACGTTCCGCGTTCAACTACCACAGCGACGGTGGCGTTGTCGATCCTCGGCCGCCCTCGGCGACCGCACCGGTGCCCACCGTGGCGAGCGGGGCCGGACGGTCCGGATCGCCGTGGTTAACCCTCCGCTAACCGGGAAAGCCCCTTGGACCGCCGGCCCCCGCCGGTGCCACCCCCGACGACGGAGGGAATCCTCGTGTTCCGTCACACGAAGCTGCTGCAGTTCGAAGCCAAGCCCGAAAAGCCCGACCCCGTCTACGCCCACAAGCTCCAGGAGCTCATCGGCGGCGCGTTCGGTGAGATGACCGTGACGATGCAGTACCTGTTCCAGGGCTGGAACTGCCGCATCGAAGGCAAGTACAAAGACCTCATCATGGACACCGCCACCGAAGAAATCGGCCACGTCGAAATGCTCGCCACCATGGTCGCCCGGCTGCTGGAAGGCGCGCCCGCCACTGCCACCGCCGAAGCGGTCAAGGACCCGGTGATGGCCGCGATGATCGGCGGGATGGACGTCCAGCAGGCCATCGTCGCCGGTGGTGGGGCGCTGCCCGCCGACAGCAACGGCTACCCCTGGAACGGCCGGTACATCATCGCCTCCGGCAACCTGCTCGCCGACTTCCGCGCCAACGCCGCGGCCGAGGCGCAGGGCCGGCTGCAGACCGCGCGGCTGTACAACATGACCGACGACCCCGGCGTCAAGGCGATGCTCAAGTTCAACCTCGCCCGCGACACCGTCCACCAGAAGCAGTGGCTGGCCGCCATCGAAGAGCTCAAGGCCGACGGGCTCGAAGGCGACATCGTCCCCGACGCCCTGCTCGACGAAGAGGACCAGACCCACAACCACACGATCTGGCACCTCTCCGACGGCCCCGACGGCGCCAAGGGATCGAGCTGGACCACCGACGCGGGCATCGAGTACCTGATGGACCCCGACCCCCTCGGCGGCCCCGGCACCGCGCCGAAGCCCGACCCGGCCCTCTACGGCACCTACGCGCCTCTGCAGGACGCCAAGGGCACGGCCAAGGGCAAGGCCAAGGCAGTCAAGAACAAGCTGACCTGACGCCGCCGGCGATCGGCGCGGGACCGCGGGGCACCGCGGTCCCGCGCCGGGTGGTGCGTCCGGGTGAGGAGGGCGACGTCACGGTGTCCGGCGTCGCCCGGCTGGGTATCCCGGCCGGAGATCACTCGCACCTGTGGAGGCCCAGTGCAGCCTTGGCCCGGTTCCCCCTACCCGCTCGGAGCCGATTACGACGGCGTCGGCACCAATTTCGCGCTCTTCTCCGAGGTCGCCGACCGCGTCGACCTGTGCCTGTTCGCCCCGGACGGAACCGAGACCCGGATCCGGCTGCCGGAGGTCGACGGCTTCGTCCACCACGGCTACCTGACCGGGATCGGCCCCGGCCAGGAGTACGGCTTCCGCATCCACGGACCCCACGACCCCGCCCGCGGGCTGCGCTGCAACCCCGCCAAGCTGCTGCTGGACCCGTACGCCAAGGCGGTCACCGGCCGGGTCGACTGGGACGAGTCCGTGTTCGGCTACCGGTTCGGCCGGCCCGAGGAGCGCAACGACGACGACTCGGCGGCGCACACGGTCCGCGCGGTCGTGGTCAACCCGTACTTCGACTGGGCCAACGACCGGCCACCGAACGTGCCGTACAACGAGAGCGTCATCTACGAGGCCCACGTCCGCGGGCTGACCAAGCTCCACCCGGACATCCCGGAGGAGCTGCGTGGGACGTACTCGGGGCTGGCGCACCCGGTGATGATCGAGTACCTCAAGACCCTCGGCGTGACGGCGGTCGAGCTGATGCCGGTCCACCAGTTCCTGCACGACCACGCCCTCACCGAGCGCGGCCTGGCCAACTACTGGGGCTACAACACGATCGCCTTCTTCGCGCCGCACAACGAGTACGCGGCCTCGATCATGCCCGCGACGCCGGGCAGCGAGGTGCACGAGTTCAAGGCGATGGTGCGGACCCTGCACGAGGCGGGGATCGAGGTCATCCTCGACGTCGTCTACAACCACACCGCCGAGGGCAACCACCTCGGGCCGACGCTGTCCATGCGCGGCATCGACAACCAGGCGTACTACCGGCTGGTCGAGTCCGACCCGCAGTACTACATGGACTACACCGGCACCGGCAACTCGCTCAACGTGCGCCAGCCGCACACCCTGCAGCTCATCATGGACTCGCTGCGGTACTGGGTCACCGAGATGCACGTCGACGGCTTCCGGTTCGACCTCGCCGCCACCCTGGCCCGCGAGTTCTACGACGTCGACCGGCTGGCCACGTTCTTCGACCTGGTCCAGCAGGACCCGGTGGTGAGCCAGGTGAAGCTCATCGCCGAACCCTGGGACGTCGGCCCCGGTGGCTACCAGGTCGGCAACTTCCCGCCGCTGTGGACCGAGTGGAACGGCGCCTACCGGGACACCGTCCGCGACTTCTGGCGCGGCGAACCGGCGACGCTGGGCGAGTTCGCCTCACGCATCACGGGCTCGTCGGACCTCTACCAGAGCGACGGCCGCCGCCCGTTCGCGTCGATCAACTTCGTCACCGCGCACGACGGCTTCACGCTGCACGACCTGGTGTCCTACAACGAAAAGCACAACGAGGCCAACGGCGAAGACGGCCGCGACGGCGCCGACGACAACCGGTCGTGGAACTGCGGCGCGGAGGGCCCGACCGAGGACGAGAAGATCCTCGACCTGCGGGCGCGCCAGCGCCGCAACATGATCGCCACGCTGCTGCTGTCCCAGGGCGTGCCGATGATCCTGCACGGCGACGAGTTCGGCCGCACCCAGCAGGGCAACAACAACGCCTACTGCCAGGACAACGAGCTGTCGTGGGTGGACTGGTCGCAGCTGGAGCACAACCGGGAGCTGTTCGAGTTCACCTCGGCGGTCGTCGACCTCCGCCACCAGCACCCGGTGTTCCGCCGCCGCCGGTTCTTCGCCGGCCGCCCGATCCGCCGCGGCGACGAACTGCGCGACATCGCCTGGTTCACCCCGGCCGGCGAGGAGATGACGGACCAGGACTGGGAAGCCGGCTTCGGCCGCAGCATCATGGTCTTCCTCAACGGCACGGCGATCCCCGACCTCGACGCCCGCGGCGAGCGGGTGGTGGACGACTCGTTCCTGCTGTGCTTCAACGCCCACGACGACGACATCACGATGACGGTCCCCGACGGCGAGTACGGCGCGGAGTGGGCGATCGTGCTCGACTCGGCGACGGGCGAGGTGTTCCACCGGTCGGTCGGCGGCGTCCTGGTCGGCGGCGTGGCCGGCGACCAGCTGGCGACGCCGCGCACGGTGCCGGGCAACGGCACGCTGGTGGTGCCGGGCCGCGCCCTCACCGTGCTGCTGCGGACCGGGGAAAGCGAAACCCGGTGAAGCCGGGACGCCGGCGGCCCGGGACATGCGGCCGCCGGCGTCCCGCGCGGTGTCGTCAGCCGAGACCCGGACCCCGGGCCGCCTGCGGCCCGGGGGTGCTGCGCCCGGCGCGGCCGAGCAGCAGGCCGAGCGCGATCATGCCGACGCCCAGGCCCAGGTGCAGCCAGTTGTCCGCGGTGTTCACCGGCACGAAGTTGGCGTCGCTGCCGTGGTCGATGAGCAGGCCGTAGAGCCACAGGACCAGGTAGACGACCCCGCCGGCGACGAGGTACAGCCGGGCACCGCGCGCGGTGCGAGCCGCCGCGAGGCCGGCGATGCCGAACAGCAGGTGGACGATGTTGTGCAGGACCGAAACCATGAACACGCCGAGCAGCATGGCCATCGAGTTGTGGCCGGCGAAGCTCAGCTGGTCGTAGTCCGTCGTGATGCCCGGGATGAAGCCGAGCACGCCGACCAGCAGGAAGACGACCGCAACGACCGCGGCGGCGACCTGCACGGGGGACCTCGTGCCGGTGTGGGTGGCGGTGGACATGGGATTTCCTTTCCGCAGTCGGCGCCCCGCCGGGGGGAGGGCGCTACGCCGGGCGGCTACCCGGCCGGATCGCGGCTAACCACCGTTCACGCGCGGGGTGGTTGCCCTGCGCCGTCTCCGCAGCTCAAGCCGCAGATCCGGGGACGACGGCGGTAGCGCGCGAGCCCGCTGGATTCGCCCGGACGGCTGATCCCGCACCACCGTCACCGTTCGCGCGTGTAGCCACGCCGAGGTGTGGGTACGCGCGCGGGAGAAGCTCCGTTCCCGGCAGCACCAGGTGGGAGTCCGATGACCGACACGGTGGCACGCCCGGCCCCGATCCCCCACCGGCCGGTGTGGCGGGGGAAGCGCGGCGCGACGATCCTGAAGACCATCCGCACCACCGACCACAAGACGATCGGCGTGCTGTACCTGACGACGTCCTTCGGGTTCTTCCTGATCGGCGGCCTGACGGCCCTCCTGATGCGCGGTGAACTGGCCCGGCCCGGCCTGCAGTTCCTGTCGCCGGAGCAGTACAACCAGCTGTTCACCATGCACGGCACGATCATGCTGCTGCTCTACGCCACGCCGAACCTGTTCGGGTTCGCCAACTTCGTCCTGCCGCTGCAGATCGGCTCGCCGGACGTGGCCTTCCCGCGGCTCAACGCGTTCTCCTACTGGCTGTACCTGTTCGGCGGGACGATCGTCCTCTCCGCCTACGCCACCCCCGGCGGGCCGCCCGACTTCGGCTGGACCGCCTACACTCCGCTGTCCAACGCCATCCACAGTCCCGGCGTCGGCGGCGACCTGTGGATCACCGGCCTGATCGTCGCCGGCCTCGGCACGATCCTCGGCGCGGTCAACATGATCACGACCGTGGTGTGCCTGCGGTGTCCCGGGATGCTCATGTGGCGGATGCCGATCTTCACCTGGAACATCCTGTTCACGTCGATCCTGATCCTGCTCGCGTTCCCGATCCTGACCGCGGCGCTGTTCGGGCTGCTGGCCGACCGGCACCTCGGTGCGCACGTGTTCGACCCGGAAAACGGCGGCGCGATCGCGTGGCAGCACCTGTTCTGGTTCTTCGGCCATCCCGAGGTGTACGTGGTCGCGTTGCCCTACTTCGGGATCGTCACCGAGATCGTGCCGGTGTTCAGCCGGAAACCGCTGTTCGGCTACAAGCTCATGGTGTTCGCGACCATCGGGATCACCGGGCTGTCGGCGGTGGTGTGGGCGCACCACATGTTCGCCACCGGCGCCGTGCTGCTGCCCTTCTTCTCGATCATGACGTTCCTCATCGCGGTGCCGACCGGGATCAAGTTCTTCAACTGGATCGGCACCATGTGGCGGGGGCAGCTGACGTTCGAATCGCCGATGCTGTGGTCGGTCGGCTTCATGGTGACGTTCCTGCTCGGCGGGCTGACCGGGGTCATCCTCGCGTCCCCGCCGCTGGACTTCCACATCCACGACACCTACTTCGTCGTCGCCCACTTCCACTACGTGCTGTTCGGCACGATCGTCTTCGCCACCTTCGGCGGCATCTACTTCTGGTTCCCCAAGATCACCGGGCGGATGCTCGACGAGCGGCTGGCGAAGTGGCACTTCTGGACGACGTTCATCGGCTTCCACACGACGTTCCTCATCCAGCACTGGCTCGGCGACGCGGGCATGCCGCGCCGCTACGCCGACTACCTGTCCAGCGACGGCTTCACCTGGATGCACATGGTGTCCACCATCGGCGCGTTCCTGCTGGGCCTGTCGGTGCTGCCGTTCATCTGGAACGTCTTCAAGAGCTACCGCTACGGGGAGCCCATCGGCGTCGACGACCCGTGGGGCTACGGCAATTCGCTCGAATGGGCCACCACGAGCCCGCCGCCGCGGCACAACTTCCTGGAGCTGCCCCGCATCCGCTCGGAGCGCCCCGCGTTCGAGCTGCACTACCCGCAGATGGTGGCGCGGATGCGCGCCGAGGGCCACGTCACCCGCGGGCACCCCGAAGGCAAGCCGTCGGGCGCGGAGGTCCTGGCCGCCGCCACCCAGCCCGGCGACCAGGGTGACAGCGAGGACCCCCGCGGCCGGTGACCCCCGGCGGCCTCCGGCGTCAGAGGATGGGCACCCCGCCGGTCACGGCGACGCGCGCGCCGGACACGTAACTGCCGTCGTCGGAGGCGAGCAGCACGTACACCGGCGCCAGTTCGGCCGGCTGGCCGGCGCGGCCCAGCGGCACCTGCTCGCCGAAGGACTTCACCTGCTCCTCCGGCATGGTCGACGGGATCAGCGGCGTCCAGATCGGCCCGGGCGCGACGCTGTTGGCCCGGATCCCCTTCGGCCCCAGCAGCTGCGCCAGGGCCGCGGTCATGTTCGCGATGCCCGCCTTCGTCACGTCGTAGGGCAGCAGCTGCGGGGTCGGGTTGTCGGAGTTCACCGACGAGCTGCCGATGATCGACGCGCCCGGCTTCATGTGCGGCACGGCCGCCTTGGCGAGGTGGAAGAAGGCGCTCAGGTTGGTGGCGATCGTGCGGTCCCACTCCTCGTCGGGGATCTCCTCGAGCGTCTCGTGGGTCATCTGGAAGGCGGCGTTGTTGACCAGGACGTCGAGCCGGCCGAACTCCTCGACCGCCCGCGCGACGAGCGCGCGGCAGTGCGCCGGGTCGGCGACGTCGCCAGGCACGACGACGGCCTTGCGCCCGGCCTCTTCCACCCAGCGCCGCGTCTCTTCGGCGTCCTCGTGCTCGTCCAGGTAGGAGATCAGCACGTCGGCGCCTTCCCGCGCGTAGGCGATCGCGACCGCCCGGCCGATCCCGCTGTCCGCCCCGGTGATGAGCGCCGCCTTGCCGGTGAGCTTGCCGGAACCGCGGTAGGAGTGTTCGCCGTGGTCGGGACGCGGCGTCATCGCGGCGGTCGTCCCGGGCGGGGTCTGCTGCTGCGGGGGCTGCTGGGACACGGTGGCTCCTCGGGTACGGGAATGGATCTTTCGTTCCGTGTTCCCGGCCGCCACCGAAATCAGTCCGTCATCTTGATGATGACTTCCTACTTGTCATCGTTTGGATGACATGCTAGAAAGGAGGTGCGTGTTGACACCCCACCGTCGAAGTCAGGAGGAGGACACCGATGTTGATGCGCACCGACCCGTTCCGTGAGCTGGACCGCTTCACCCAGCAGGTCTTCGGCACCGCCGGGACCTGGTCCAAGCCGGCCGCGATGCCGATGGACGCCTACCGCGCCGGCGACGAGTTCGTGGTCTGCTTCGACCTGCCCGGCGTCGCCGCGGACGCCATCGAGCTCGACATCGAGCGCAACGTGCTGACCGTCAAGGCCGAGCGCCGCCCGCTGCCCGGCGGCGACGACGTGCAGATGCAGGTCTCCGAACGGCCGCTCGGCGTCTTCTCGCGGCAGCTGTTCCTCGGCGAGACCCTCGACACCGACCACATCGCGGCCGACTACGAGGCGGGCGTGCTGACGCTGCGCATCCCGATCGCCGAAAAGGCCAAGCCACGGCGCATCGAGATCAGCGGCAGCCAGTCCGACCGCCGGGAGATCCAGGCCTGACGGACGCCGTGGACCAGGTCCGCGCCGCGGCGGAGCACTTCCTTCGCCGCGGCCGCCGGATCCGGCGCTACGGCGTCGGGCCGGCGCGGCGCACCGTCAGCGCCGCCCCCTCCCCGCTCCCCGACAGCAGCGTCGGGCCGAACCAGTCGAGGCACACGACCATCGCGTCGTCCTCGGCTTGGCCGCCGTGCCGGCGGGTCGACAGCTCCCGCAGCATCGCACCGGGGACGTGCGCCGCCGGCAGCTCGGCCGTCGCCGTCACCGCCTCGGCCAGCTCGCGGTCGCCGTAGAGCTCGCCGTGCGGGCCGAGCGCGTTGTACACGCCGTCGCTGACGAAGACGAACCGGTCGCCCTCGGCCGCCTGGAAGCTCTCGACCGTGTAGATCGTGCCGTCGAAGGTGCCCAGCGGGAGCTGCTCGTCGAACAGGATCCGCTCCGCCTTGCCGTCCCGCAGCCGCCAGAGCCGGGGCGAACCGGCGTCGACCACGGACACCGCGCCGGTGGCGAGCTCGAACTCCAGCAGCAGCGCGGCCACGTGCTCGGCGCCGCGGAAGTGCGCGTAGAGCGCCTGGTCGGCGAGCTCCGCCTGGGCGTCGAGCGGCACCCCGGCGCGCCGGGCGTTGCGCAGCGCGTTGATCGCGAGGTTGGTCAGCAGGGCCGCTTCGCTGCCCTCACCCATGCCATTGATCAGCGTCACGGCGAGCTTCTGCGCCGACGCCGACCAGTCGAAGCAGTCGCCGTAGATGGCGTAGGCGGGCTCGAGCTGGCCGCCGAGCGCGAACTCGGCCCGGGTGCAGGCGCGTCCGGGCAGCAGCTGCCACTGCATCTCCGCCGCCAGCGTCAGCCGCGACGAACGCCGTGCCTGGATGTAGAGGTCGGTGTCCCGGTCGGCGACGACCAGCTCGTGGGCCACCGCCTCGGCGAACCGCTCGAGTTCGGCCCACACCGGCGGCTCGGGCTCCTGCGGCAGGGTGACGGCCAGGACGCCGAGCCGGTCGCCGCGCACGCTGACCGGCAGGTAGCCGGTGACGCGGTCGCCGTCGCGGGTGAACGCGGCCGCCTGCGCGACGAACGCCGCGCCCGGCGAGGTTCCCTCGACCGGGATCGGCTCCGCCGTGTAGGGCTGCTCGCCCACCTGGCACAGCTCCGTCAGGGCGTAGTCGGCCATCAGCAGCTCGACCGACAGCGCGCCGAAGTGCTCCCCGAGCCCCGCGCGCAGCGCCCCGGGCAGGTCGTGCGGCGGTACGTCACGGAGAAGACGCTCCACCGCCAGGGATCTGTCCAACGCCTGCCTCCTGCTCACGGGGTCCGAGCGCGCCGGCGCCGGAGCCGGTCCTGTCGAGTCTGCGCCGCTCCGGCGTGCCGGTCCACGGCGAGTCGCGCGAGCTGTGCTGCCGGTTCAGCATAGGGATGCCACAGTGGACGCCGTGGATCGATCCCGCGAGCAGGCCGCCCCGGACGGGACGGCTGCCGTGTCGGACCTCGCCCGCCTCTTCGAGTCGGTGGTCGAGGGCGAGCGGGACGTCTCGCCGCGCCCGCTGTCGGTGTCGCAGCTGCGTGCGGTCGTCGCGCTGGATCGCCACGACGGCGTCAACCTGCGGGAACTCGCCGAGCAGCTCGGTTCGACGCCGCCGCTGGTGAGCCGGCTCTGCGACCGGCTGGAGGCGGTCGGCTTCCTCGAGCGGCTGCCCAGCGCGCGCAGCCGGCGGGAGCTGACGCTGCGGCTGTCCGACCGCGGGCGGGCCTACCTGCAGGAACTGCGGGCGCGGCGGCGGGACCGCGTCGAGCTGCTGCTGGCGAAGATGAGCCCCGCCGGCCGCACCGCGCTGGCCGCCGGGCTGGCGGAGTACCGGGCGCTGGCCGAGGCGGCCGGGGAACCCCCGGATTTGCATCACTGACACCACTGTTGTTATATGGCAATACTTAGGTCGGCGTACAGCAGAGCGCGCCCGAACACCGGAGGAGGAGTCGGTGCTGGGCACGGACGACAGCCAGGTCCGCACAGTGTTGGCGCGCGTACTGGAGGAGGACCGGACCGCGCTGGCCCACGACTGGGCCAGTCCGGAAGCGGACGACGGCGGCTCGCCCCAGCTGCGCCGCGAAGCCGTCGAGCTGCTGGAAGCGCTCCGGCACGCGCTCACCGGCCCCCTGCCGGTGTCGCGGATCGTCGAGCAGGACCCGGCGGTGCGGGACGCGCTGACGTCGCTCTCGGAACGCCGGGCCCGCGCGGGCGCCCAGCCGTCGGCCACGGCCATGGCGATCCTGGCGCTCAAGCGCACGATGCTGGGCGCGATCGAGCGCCACACCGAAGACTCCGCGCTGCGCTACCGGGCCGCGCTGCTGGTCAACGAGCTGCTCGACAGCGCGGGCGTGCTGACCTTCGAGGTCTACTCCACCGGCCGGGAACGGATCATCCGCGAGCAGCACAGCCAGATGCTCGAGCTGTCCACGCCCGTCGTGCGGCTGTGGCGCCACGTCCTCGCGGTGCCGCTGATCGGCACGCTCGACAGCGCCCGCAGCCAGGTCGTGATGAACAGCCTCCTGGAGTCCATCCAGGCGAACGAGGCGCGGGTGGCGATCATCGACATCACCGGCGTCCCGACCGTCGACACCGCGGTGGCGCACCACCTGCTGCAGACGGTCAGCGCCGTCCGGCTGATGGGCGCGGAGTGCGTGATCAGCGGCATCCGCCCGTCGATCGCCCAGACCATCACGCAGCTGGGCATCGACCTCTCGCACATCGTCACCCGGGGCTCGCTGGCCGACGCGCTGGCGACCGCGATGCAGCTGCTCGGCGACAGCGGCAGGCCGGGCGCGGTGTCCGGGTGAACGCCGGCCTGCCGATCCTGCGGCTGGGTGACATCCTGCTCAGCGGGCTGATGAGCGACCTGGACGACAAGACGGCCCTCGCGTTCACCGACGAGCTGACCACGCGGATCGCGAACGAGGGCATCCGCGGCGTCATCATCGACATCTCCCGGCTGGAGATCGTCGACTCCTTCGTCGCCCGCGTCCTCATGCAGCTGGCCGCCACCGGGCGGCTGCTCGGCACGCGGATGGTCGTGGCGGGGATGCGCCCGGCCGTCGCACTGACCCTGACCGAGCTCGGGCTCCAGCTCACCGGCGTCCGGACCGCCCTCAACGCGGAACAGGCGATGGAGCTGCTGGGCTGGCGCCGTCCCGCCGAGGCCGCCGAAGAGGCGCCTCATGCTTCCTGACGAGCGGACCACCTCCTCGGGCGAGCACCCGGTCCGCGTGGAGGAGGACCTCCTCGCGGCCCGCCACGCCGTGCGGGCCGCCGCGGTCGCCGCCGGGTTCTCGATCGTCGACCAGACGAAGATCGTCACCGCGGCGAGCGAGCTCGTCCGCAACGCCTACATCCACGGCGGGGGCGGCACGATGACCGTGGAATCCGTGCGGGACACCGCCGGGCGGCACGGGCTCCGGCTGCGGGTGCGCGACGAGGGCCCCGGGATCGCCGACGTCGAGCAGGCGATGACCGACGGCTTCAGCACCGGCGCGGGGCTCGGGCACGGCCTCGGCGGCACCCGCCGCCTCGTCGACGACTTCCACCTCGAGACCGAGCCCGGCCGCGGCACCACCGTCACGGTCGTGCGCTGGAAACCATGACCGCCACCGCCACCACCCTGACGCAGCAGATCCGCGTCGACCACCCGAGCGCCGGGTACGCGGCTGCCCGCGTCGCGCGCGAAACCGCGCAGGACGCCGGGCTGCCGGCGGTGCTCGCCGACCGCGCCGCGGTCGTGGCCGCCGAGCTGGCCGGCAACATCGACAAGCACACCGGGGGCGGCTCGGTGTTCGTGCAGCGGTCGCTCAGCGGGCGCGGCATCGACGTGCTGGCCGCCGACGACGGCCCGGGGATGGCCGACCTCGACCACTGGCTGCTCGACGGCAACACGACCACCGCCACCCTCGGCGCCGGGCTCGGCGCGGTGAAGCGGATGGCGACCGAGTTCCGGATCACCTCCTCCCCCGCGGACGGCACGCTCGCCGCCGCGCGCCTGCTCGACCCCACCTCGCCACCGCTGCGCGGCCCCACCGGGCACTTCCGGCTGGCGCGCGACGGCGAGCAGTACTGCGGGGACGCCGTCGCGCTGGCCGAGGTCACCGGCAGCCGGACCGCCGTGGTCGCCGACGGGCTCGGCCACGGAGCCGACGCCGCCGAAGCCGCGGACGCCGCCCTGCGCGTGTTCACCGAGAACCCGGACCGCCCGCTGCCGCACCAGCTCACGAACATGCACCGCGCGCTCCGCGCGACCCGCGGCGCCGCCGTCGCGCTGGTGCGGATCGCGCCGCGGCGGCTCGAGTTCTGCGGCGTCGGCAACGTCGGCGGCGCGAGCGTCGGCGCCGGCCCGGCCCGGCTGCTGCTCAGCACTCCCGGCATCGTCGGGTTCACGCTGCCGGCGGCGCCGGTGCGGCACCTGGCGCTGGCCGACGACGACGTCGTGGTCCTGCACACCGACGGTGTCGGCACCGGCTGGCGCGTCCCCGGCCGGGCCCCCGACCTGCTGCTGCTCGCCGCGGACCTCGCCCACCGGCACCGGAACCCGCGCGACGACGCGGCGATGCTCGCCCTGCGCGCGGACGGGTCCGCCTGATGCGCCCCGACCTGGCCCGGATCCGACGGCGGCTCCGCACGGCCTGCGCTCAGGCCGGCGTGCCCGCCGACGACCGGGGACGGCTGGTGCTCGCCGTCACCCTGCTCGCCGAACCCGCCCTGACCGCGGGCGAAACCGTCGACCTGGCGACGGCGGCGTCGGACCGGCGCCTCGCCGTGACCGTGCGGCTGGAGCACGCCGTCAGCCAGGGCAGCCGCAACGCCCTGCCGCTGCTGCCCGACCGGGGCGACGGCGACACCCTCACCTGGCACCTCACCGGCGGCCGCCCGGCGGCCCCGGCCGACCCCGACGACGACCGGGCGACGCGCGAGGAGATGCTCGCGCTGGTCGCCCGCGCGGACAACCTGGCCCAGGAGCAGCGGGACCTCAAGCACGAGCTCGCGGAGACCAACAGCGGCGTGCTGGCGATGTACGTCGAGCTGGAGCAGCGGGACGAACAGCTCCGCCGCGCGCACGCGGCCATCTTCCGCGAGCTGGAGGACGCCCTGCGCCCGCGGCCGCCCGCGGTGCCCGGCCTCGAGCTGGCCGTCCACTACTCCCCGACCGACCAGGACTCCCCGACCGGCGGCGACCTCTACGACTGGCTGGTCCTGCCCGACGGCCAGGTCCACGTGACGCTGGTCGACGCGGTCGGCCACGGCGTCACCTCGACCCGGCACGCCCTCACCGTCACCCACGCGATCCGCACCCTCGCCCTGGAGGGGCACCCGTTCCCGGACCTGATCGCGCACGCGTCCCACACGCTGGCCGCGATCGAGCCGGGCCTGATGGCCACGGTCCTGCTGGCCCGCATGGACCCGGTGACCGGCCGCACCCGCTTCGCGAACGGCGGCCACCCGGAGCCGGTGCTGGTCACCGCGGCCGGCCCGGCGCGGCTGCTGCCGGCCCCGGTCCCCGGCCGCGGCGTCGGCTTCCCCGACCCGGGCAGCCGCGAGCTCGTCGACGTGGTCGTCGGCCCGGGCGACACGGTGCTGCTGTACACCGACGGGCTGGTGGAGAGCCGCAAGGACATCGACGAAGGCCAAGCCCGCCTGCTCACCTTGGCGGAGGCGAACCGCACCCGCCCGACGGCGAGCCTGCCCCGCGAGATGGTGACCCGGATGCACGACGTCGTCCTGCACGCCGACGACACGGTCGTCCTGGCCCTGCGCCGGACGCCCGTGGCGTAGGACCGCCGTCCCCGGCTTCGGTGCGGCCCAGTGTCCTTTTCGGACACTCGACGGCCGCACAGGTCGCCGCCGCCGTCGCGGTGCGGCAACCGGACCTCGTTCGCCGGGGGTTAGCGGCGGTGTGCCCGGGTATGCCGACGATCCGTCGGACCATCGGAAGGAGGCGCCGTGCGTGCGATGGTGTACCGCGGGCCGTACAAGATCCGTGTCGAAGAGAAGGACGTCCCCGCGATCGAACACCCCGGTGACGCGATCGTCCGGGTCAAGCTGGCCGCGATCTGCGGTTCGGACCTGCACCTCTACCACGGGATGATGCCGGACACGCGCGTCGGCACGACCTTCGGGCACGAGTTCATCGGCGAGGTCGAGGAGGTCGGCTCCGGAGTGCGGAACCTGAAGCGCGGCGACCGCGTCATGGTGCCCTTCAACGTCTTCTGCGGCACGTGCTGGTTCTGCGCGCGGGGGCTGTACTCCAACTGCCACAACGTCAACCCGAACGCCACCGCCGTCGGCGGCATCTACGGCTACTCCCACACTTGCGGCGGTTACGACGGCGGTCAGGCGGAGTTCGTCCGGGTTCCGTTCGCCGACGTCGGGCCGGCCATCATCCCCGACTGGATGGACGACGAAGACGCCGTCCTGCTCACCGACGCGCTCGCCACCGGCTACTTCGGGGCCCAGCTCGGCGAGATCGCCGAAGGCGACGTCGTCGTGGTCTTCGGGGCCGGGCCGGTGGGCCTGTTCGCGGCGAAGTCGGCCTGGCTGATGGGGGCGGGCCGGGTCATCGTCATCGACCACCTCGAGGACCGCCTGGAGAAGGCGCGCACCTTCGCCCACGCCGAGACGTACAACTTCACCGAGTACGACGACATCGTCGTGCACCTGAAGAAGCTCACCGGCCACCTCGGCGCCGACGTCGCGATCGACGCCGTGGGCGCGGAGGCCGACGGCAACCTCACCCAGCACGTCACCTCGGCCAAGCTGAAGCTGCAGGGTGGCTCGCCGGTCGCGCTCAACTGGTGCATCGACGGCGTCCGCAAGGGCGGCACGGTTTCGGTGGTGGGTGCCTACGGCCCGATGTTCAGCGCCGTCAAGTTCGGCGACGCGCTCAACAAAGGCCTCACGCTGCGGATGAACCAGTGCCCGGTGAAGCGGCAGTGGCCGCGGCTGTTCGAACACGTCCGCAACGGCTACCTCAAGCCGAGCGACATCGTCACCCACCGCATTCCGCTCGAGCACATCGCCGAGGGGTACCACATCTTCTCCGCCAAGCTGGACGGCTGCATCAAGCCGCTCATCGTCCCGAACGCCGGCTGAGGAAGGAACCACCATGACCTACACCTCGGAACGGCCCCCGATCGCCGAATCGAGCGACAGCCTGCGGGCGCGGATCCCGGGCTGGGGCGTGGACCTGGACCCGAAGGACCGGCCGTCGGTGCCGAAGCTGCAGTGGCAGGAGGACAAGACCGGCGCGCACTGGGAGTTCCCCGAGCGGCAGCCGGAGAAGTGGCCGCGGGAACGCTCGATCGAGCACGCGTTCCTGACCCCGGTCTTCGGGACCGCGTGCCCGCCGAAGGGACTTTCCGGTGCGCTGCGCCGGTTCTCCTACCGCAAGTACAGCGAAGGCCGCGCCGCGCACTGGCTGCTCCTGCTGGCCGCCGACCGGGTGGACGCCTGGGAGAGCCACCTGCGCTCGTTCGCCACCCTGCGCCCCGACAACCCGGTCACCGAGACCGGCGTGCTGAGCGAGTTCGCCCGGCACGGGTTCTCCTCGCGGGTGGGCCGCAAGCGCGCGGACGTCAAGCACCACCTGGCCGATCCGGTCATCGTGGCGGGCCCCTGGGTGCTCGCGGCGGGACTGGCGTGGTCGGCGGTCCGGAAGGTGCTGCGGTGGCGACGCCGTTGACGGGCCGGCGCCGGCTCGCGGCGGTGACCGCCGGGCTCCTCGCCCTCGCCGCCGCGGGCTGCGCCCCGGCCCGCGACCGGCCGGCGACCTCGCCGGGGACGGCGCACGGCGTCGCCGTCGACGGGAAGCTCACCACGAAGGGCCTGCGGGTGGTCGGGGCCGGGTGAGCACGGCCGACGGTGCCCCTACTGGGGTCCGTTGGTCAGCGAGAGGTTGAAGGTGTAGCGGGACGCGCGGTAGACGTGCCAGCCGTACTCGACCACGCGGCCGGTGTCGTCGTAGGTCGTGCGCTGCATCGTGAGCAACGCCGCCCCCGGCTCCTCCTGGAGCAGTTCCGCGTCCTCTTCGGTCGCGAGCCGGGCGCCGATGTTCTGCTCGGCCGCGTGCAGCCGCACCCCCGCCGAGCGCAGGAGCTGGTAGAGGCCACGTTCGCGGAGTTCGCCGTCGCCGGGGTCGATGACGCCGTCGGGCAGGTAGTTGTTCATCAGGGCGAGCGGCTCGCCGTCGGCCGAGCGGATCCGCCGCAGCCGCCGCACCCGCGTCAGGCCGGGTGCTTCCAGCAGCTCGGCCACCTCGGCACTCGCGTCTTCGACGCGGTTGACCAGCACCGCCGACTCCGGACGGCCACCCAGCCCGGCGAGGTCGTCGAACAGGCTGCTCAGCCGCAGCGGCCGGGCGACCTTCGTGCGGACGACCTGCGTGCCGATCCCCCGCCGCCGGACCAGCAGACCCTGGTTGACCAGCGTCTGGATCGCCTGGCGGATCGTCGGCCGGGACAGCCGCAGGCTCGCGGCCAGGTCGATCTCGTTGCCCAGCCGGGCGCCCGCCGGCAGCCTGCCGTCCTCGATCGCGGCGTGCAGCTGCCGGGACACCTGGAAGTACAGCGGCTCCGGGCTGTCCGGGTCCAGCACGATCTCGCGGCCCGCGTCCCAGGCCGGGAACCTGATGTCCACCTCGCCCATCACCGGAGCCTACCGCCAATGCGTCCCCTGTAGGGATGACCTATTGTCCATATGTCTTGACAAAGTCTGCGGCCACTGCGATCGTCGAACACGAGATCGACCGCAACGAGTTCCGGGGAGGGCACCGATGACCGACGTGCTGCGGCGCATCGTCGCCCGACGCGTGCACGATCCGGAAGCGATCACCGAGGCGGCCGCGAACCGGGCGCGGGCGAAGTCACCCTTCAACGACAAGGGCCGCACCATGATCATCGCCGCCGACCATCCCGCCCGCGGCGCCAACGCGGCAGGCGGCAACCCGACGGCGATGGCCGACCGCGGCGAGCTGCTGGAACGCCTGTGCCTCGCGCTGGAACGGCCGGGCGTCACCGGCGTCCTGGCGACCGCCGACGTCATCGACGATCTGCTGTTGCTCGGCGTACTGGACGACAAGACCGTGCTCGGCTCGATGAACCGCACCGGGCTGGCCGGATCGAGCTTCGAGGTCGACGACCGCTTCGCCTGCTACGACGCGGAAACGATCGAGAAGATGCGCTTCGACGGCGGCAAGACCCTCACCCGGATCTGCCTCGACGACCCGGCCACCCCCGGCGCCCTGGAAAACACCGCGAAAGCCGTCAACGAACTGGCCGGCCGCAAGTTGATCGCCATGATCGAGCCGTTCCTCTCGGCCTGGATCGGCGGGCGCCTCGAGAACGACCTCTCCCCCGACGCCGTGATCAAGTCGATCACGATCGCCGCCGGGCTCGGCCGCTCCTCGGCTTACACCTGGCTCAAGCTGCCGGTGGTGGACGAAATGGAACGTGTGCTGGCGTCCTCGACACTGCCGGCCGTCCTGCTCGGCGGCGAAGTGAAGGACCCGGAGGTGGCCTTCACCGCCTGGCAGCGGGCGCTGGCGCTGCCGACCGTGCAGGGCCTGGTGGTCGGCCGGTCCCTGCTCTACCCGCACGACGGGGACGTCGCCAAGGCCGTCGACACCGCGGTGGGGCTGCTGTGAACCCACGACACCGCCAAGCAGGCCCAGCGCCACTACCCGGAGGAGCACCGTGAACACCATCGAACACTGGATCAACGGCACCGCCACCTCGGCGGGCTCGACCCGTACGGCACCGGTCTACGACCCGGCCACCGGACGGCAGCAGGCGTCGGTCCTGCTCGCCGAAACGTCCGATGTGGACACCGCGGTCGCGGCCGCGGGCAAGGCGTTCGAGTCGTGGGGCGACTCGTCGCTGGCCCAGCGCACCAAGGTGATGTTCGCCTTCCGCGAGCTGCTGGTGCGGCACGAGGACGAGCTGGCGCGGATCATCTCGAGCGAGCACGGCAAGGTGATCGACGACGCCCGCGGCGAGATCGTCCGCGGCCGCGAGGTCGTCGAGTACGCGTGCGGCATCGCCGACGCGCTCAAGGGCAGCTTCTCCGACCAGGTCTCCCGGGACGTCGACGTGCACGACTTCCGGCAGCCGCTCGGGGTGGTCGCCGGGATCACGCCGTTCAACTTCCCGATCATGGTGCCGCTGTGGATGCACCCGATCGCGATCGCCACCGGCAACACGTTCGTCCTCAAGCCCAGCGAACGCGATCCATCGGCGTCGAACTTCGTCGCGCGGCTGTACGCCGAGGCGGGCCTGCCCGACGGCGTCTTCAACGTCGTGCACGGCGACAAGGTGGCGGTCGACGCGATCCTCGACCACCCGGACGTCGCAGCGGTGTCGTTCGTCGGCTCCACCCCGATCGCCAAGTACGTGCACGAACGCGGGACCGCGAGCGGCAAGCGCGTCCAGGCGCTCGGCGGCGCGAAGAACCACGCCGTCGTGCTGCCCGACGCCGACCTGGAGTACGCGGCCAACCACCTCACCGCCGCCGCGTTCGGCTCGGCCGGGCAGCGGTGCATGGCGATCTCGGTCGGCGTGGCCGTCGGCGCGGCCGGCGACAAGCTGATCGGCATCCTCGAGCGCAAGGCCCGCGCGATCAAGGTCGGTCCGGGCACCGACGCGAGCAGCGACATGGGCCCGGTCGTCACGGCGGCCGCCCGCGAGCGCGTGGTGAACTCCGTCGCCCGCGGCGCGGAACAGGGCGCGACGGTCGTGGTCGACGGCCGGGACCTGACGGTCGACGGCCACGAGGAGGGCTTCTTCGTCGGACCGTCCCTCCTGGACAACGTGACCACGGAGATGGACGCCTACCGGGAGGAGATCTTCGGTCCGGTGCTGACGGTCGTCCGTGCCGAGACGGTCGACGAAGCGATCGCGATCATCAACGCCAACCCGTACGGCAACGGCACGGCGATCTTCACCGGCAGCGGCGAGGCGGCACGCAAGTTCCAGCGCGCGGTGAAGGTCGGCATGATCGGCGTGAACGTCCCGATCCCGGTCCCGATGTCGTACTACTCCTTCGGCGGCTGGAAGGACTCCCTCATCGGCGACAGCCCCATCCACGGCCCGGCGGGCATCCGCTTCTACACCCGCGCGAAGGTGGTCACCACCCGCTGGCCGCACACCAGCACCGCAGCGGCGGCTTTCACCTTCCCCACCTCCAGCTGACGTACCGAGGGAGCGTCCGGGCACGGACGCTGCCCTTCAACCGGAACATCTCCCTCCGGTTTTCCGGTACGGTGGCAGCACCCGCCCGAGGAGGCTGCCGTGGGATACCGACGCCCGCTCCCGAAAACCGCCGTCGCCCGTTTCAACACTTGCGTGGGCACGCTGCGGACGTCACCGCGCTGGGGACGGCTCGTCCGCCGCCACCTGACCGAGGTCACCTACACGGGCCGCCGGTCGGGGCGGACCATCAGCACTCCCGTCGGCTATCGGCGGGCGGGCGACGTCGTCACCATCAGCGTGATGATGCCCGACGCGAAGTCGTGGTGGCGCAACTTCACCGGCGAGGGCGCCCCGCTCACCCTCGAACTCGACGACACCGACCGCACCGGCCACGCGGTCGCGCGACGGGACGAGAAGGGCCGGGTCACCGTGACCGTCCACCTCGACGGGCCGGCCTAGCCGGGCTGCGCGGCCATCCCGTGCCAGAGCAGATCGGCGAGGCTCGCCGCGTCGCGCCGCCAGTCGCCGTCCGGGTCGAGCCACAGCAGGCCGCCCAGCCCGCGCATGACCAGCACCGGGGTCAGGCCCGGGCGGACCGTCCCGGCCGCCACGTTGGCTTCGAGCATCTTCCCCACCGCGCCCAGCATGTCCTCGTAGGCGTCGCCGGGCAGCTCGCCGCGGAACGCCGTCGCCGTCCGCAGGGCGTCGGCGAGCCCCTTCTTCGTCATCATGTAGTGGGCGACGTGGTCGGTCACCCACAGCCGGAGGGCCTTGTCCGGGGGATGCTTGCCCAGCAGCACCGGCACGACCTCCACGATGTGCCGGACCTCGCGGCGGTAGACCGCCAGGATCAGCGCCTCCGGGGTGGGGAAGTGCCGGTAGACCGTGCCGACGCCGACCCCGGCCTGCTTCGCGATCGCGTTGAAGGAAACCTCGCCCGTGTCGGCCAGCGACGCTGCCGCCGCCACGAGGATGCGCTCGTGGTTGCGCCGGGTGTCCGCGCGCCGGGGACTGACCGATCCCGTCGTCATCGCTCTCCCCGTCGTCGTGCCGTCCCGTTGAATCTAGCCGAGCGCTGGAGCAACTCCAGCGTCCCCGCTTCGTTGCCAAGCGGATTGTAATCCGCTAGCCTCGCGGTCGAGTGAAGCGGATGGATATCCGCTCCCCGTGCTACCCCACCACACCGCCCGGCTCTGCGGAAAGAGACCAGTGGAAATCTCACTCGAAGTCAACGGCACCACCGAACACCTGGACGTCGATCCCGGCGTCACGCTCCTGGACGCGCTGCGCGAGCGCCTCGCCGTCACCGGCCCGAAGAAGGGCTGCGACCGCGGGCAGTGCGGTGCCTGCACCGTGCACGTCGGCGGCAAGCCCGTGCTGTCCTGCCTCACCCTGGCCGCCACCGTCAAGCAGCCGGTGACGACCGTCGAAGGACTGTCCACAGAGGACGGGCTGCACCCGGTGCAGCAGGCGTTCGTCGACCAGGACGCCCTGCAGTGCGGGTTCTGCACCGCCGGGCAGATCATGTCGGCGGTCGCCGCCGTCGAACAGGACGTCGAAGACGTGCGGGAGTTCATGTCCGGCAACCTCTGCCGGTGCGCGGCCTACCCGAACATCGTCAAGGCCGTCGAGCAGGCGAGGCGGGCCGATGCGACCCTTTGAGCTGACCGCGCCCACCACCGTCGAAGCGGCGGTCTCCACCCCTGGCACCTTCCTCGCCGGCGGGACGACCCTGGTCGACCTGATGAAGCTCGACGTCCTGACGCCGCAGCACGTCCTGGACATCAACGAAGTGCCGTTGCGCGGCATCGACACGACCGACGGGCTGCGCTTCGGCGCGCTGGAGCGGATGGGCGCCATCGCCGCCCACCCCGGCGTCTACCCCGTGATTTCGCGCGCCCTGCTGCTGAGCGCCTCCCAGCAGCTGCGGAACATGGCCAGCATCGGCGGGAACCTGCTGCAGCGCACGCGTTGCACTTACTTCCGCGACATCACGATGCCGTGCAACAAGCGCGTGCCCGGCAGCGGCTGCTCGGCGATCACCGGCGCGAACCGGATGCACGCCATCCTCGGCACGAGCGAGTCGTGCGTCGCCACGCACGCCAGTGACGTCGCCGTCGCCCTGGTCGCGCTCGACGCGCGGCTGCGGCTGACGGACGCGGACGGCAGCCGCGAGGTGGCCCTGCGCGACTTCTACGAGCTGCCCGGCGACACGCCCGCCGTGGAGAACGACCTGCGCCCCGGCGAACTGATCACCGAGGTGCTGGTGCCCCGGCTGGACTGGGCGGCGAACTCCACCTACGTCAAGGTGCGTGACCGCCAGTCCTACGAGTTCGCGCTGTGCTCCGCCGCCGTCGCGCTGGACGTCCGGGACGGCGTCGTCGCCGACGCCCGGGTCGCGGCCGGCGGCGTCGGGACCGTGCCGTGGCGGCTGACGGGCGTCGAAGCCGCCCTGCGCGGCGCCCCGGCGACCCAGGCGAGCTTCGAAGCGGCCGCCGCCGTGGCGGCCGACGGCGCGCGGCCGTTGGCCGAGAACGCGTTCAAGGTGCCGCTGCTGCAGCGGACCATCGTCCGAGCACTGCTCGAACTGACCGAGGGGAGCTCCCGATGATCGCCCGGCTGGACGCGCCGCTGAAGGTCACCGGCCAGGCCAAGTACGGCGCCGACCACACCTTCTCCGGCATGGTCTACGGCTACGTCGTGCTCAGCACGATCGCCCACGGCGAGATCGAGGCCATGGACGTCTCCGCGGCGAAGAGCGCGCCCGGCGTGCTCAGCGTGTACTCGCCGTTCGACCCGCTGACGCTGCACACGCCGAGCCTGCCGGTCTTCGGCGAGACGTGGGTTCCGTTGCAGGACAACGAAGTCAGCTACTACGGCCAGCCCATCGGCTTCGTGGTCGCGGAGACGTTCGAGCAGGCCAGGGACGCCGCGGCGCTGATCGAAGTCACCTACCGCGAGCGGCCCGCCCGCACCTCGCTCACCGAGTCCCTCGACACGGCCGAACTGGCGCCGCCGGCCTTCAACGGCGCTCCCCCGGAGATCGAGGTGCTCGAAGACGGCGTCGAATCCTTCGACGCCGCACTGGCCGCGAGCCCGGTGGTCCTGGAGGCGACCTACACGACCGCGACGCAGAACCACGCCGCGATGGAGCCGCACTCCGCGGTCGCGGTGTGGGACGGCGGCGAAGTGACCGTCTACAGCGGCAACCAGGCCTCCGACATGCAGGCGACGGAGCTGGCCGTCGCACTCGGTGTGGAGCGCGAGGCCGTCCACGCGATCAACCCGTTCGTCGGCGGCGCGTTCGGCGGCAAGGGGCGGACGTCGACGCCGGCGTTCCTGGCCGCGGCGGCGGCCCGGACGCTCGGCCGGCCGGTGAAGGCCGCCCTCACCCGCGAGCAGGTCTTCACCGCCACGGCCGGCCGGGCCGCGACGATCCAGAAGCTCGCGATCGGCGCCGAGCCGGACGGCACGCTGGTGGCCCTGCGCCACGATTCGTGGTGCCACACCGACATGGCCCGGTCGTTCGTCGAACCGACGTCGCACGGCACCTCGCGCGAGTGGTACGCCACGAAGAACCTGTCCATCACCCAGCGGATGGTGCCGCTGAACGTCCCGCCGACGACGTTCATGCGGGCACCCGGCGAAGCACCCGGTTCGTTCGCGCTGGAGAGCGCGATCGACGAGCTGGCCGTGAAGCTGGGCATGGACCCGATCGAGCTGCGCGTCCGCAACAACTCGACCGCCCCGCCCGGCCACGACCTGCAGTGGTCGAGCAAGCACCTCGACGAGTGCTTCCGCGTCGGCGCCGACCGCTTCGGGTGGGTGAACCGCCCGGCGGGCACGCGCACCGACGGCGACTGGCTCGTCGGCATGGGCGTCGCCACCGCGGTGTTCCCCGCCCTGCGGTTCCCGGCCACGGTCGGCATCACGCTGCGGGCGGACGAAACCGCCGTCGTCGCGACGAGCGGCGCGGACCCCGGCACCGGCCTGCTGACCGTGCTCTCCCTGATCGGTGCCGAATCGCTGGACATCCCGGTGGACCGGATCACCCCGCGCCTCGGCGACTCGACCCTCCCGCCGGGCGGCATGTCCGGCGGCTCGACGGCGACGGCCAGCGCGGGCACGGCGATCATGCTGGCCGCAACCAAGGCCATCGACGAACTGGTCGCCCTCGCCGCCGATCCCGGCGCGCCCTTCGACGGTCAGCAGGTCACCTACGCCGACGGCCGCGTGTGGGCCGCCGGGACGTCCATGACGTTCGGTGAGCTGCTGCGTGCGGTGGGCCGCGAATCGCTCGAGGTGACCGGCTCCTCGGCGCCCGGTGAGGAACTGACCAAGCACTCGTTCGCTTCGTGGGGCGCCCAGTTCTGCGAGGTGCGGGTGCACAAGTGGACGCGCGAAGCGCGGGTGTCCCGGATGCTCGGGGTGTTCGACGCGGGCCGGATCATCAACGACAAGGCCGCCCGCAGCCAGCTGATGGGCGGGATGATCTGGGGCGTGTCGGCCGCGCTGCACGAAGGCCTCGAGATCGAGGCGAACGGCCGGTTCGCCAACGGCGACTTCGCGAGCTACCTGCTGCCGGTCAACGCCGACATCCCCGAGGTCGACGTCCACTTCGTCGAGTACCCCGACACCCTGCACAACGCGGTCGGCGCGCGGGGCCTCGGCGAAATCGGCACGGTCGGCATGGCGGCGGCGGTCGCCAACGCCGTGTACAACGCCACCGGCATCCGGGTGCGGCACATCCCGATCACCATCGAGGACCTCCTCGAAGGGTGAGGTCGCGGGCGGGGCGTGCCGGCGCCCCGCCCGCGCTTCATCGGGAATTCACGGTGCCTTCGTCCGTTCGGCCGATGCGGGCCGGGCGCCGTTATCCATCCGCGACAACGAGAGGGACGGTCCGCCCATGACGGCGCCCCGTCCACGGTCCTAGGCTGACGGCGTTTCCCCCGACAGTCCACGAAGGGACCCCCCGCATGACCGACCCCGTCGTCCCCACCACGTCCGGCGCGGTCCGCGGTCAGGTCACCCCCGCCGGCGTCGTGCGCTTCCGCGGCATCCCGTACGCCGCCGCGCCCGAGGGCGAGCTGCGCTTCGCCGAACCCGTCCCGGCGCCGCCGTGGGAAGGCGTCCGCGACGCGCAGAGACCCGGGCCGACCGCCCCGCAGCGCCGGCACGACGTGCCCGGGCTCGACCTGACCCCGCTGACCGGCACCGGCTGGCGGCCGGGGCCGGAGTACCTGACGGTGGACGTCTGGACGCCGCAGCCGGGTGCCGCTTCGCTGCCGGTGCTGGTGTTCGTGCACGGCGGCGGGTTCATCGGCGGCGCGGGCTCGGCCGCGGTCCACGACGGCACGGCGTTCGCCCGCGCGGGCGCGGTGCTGGTGACCGTGCAGTACCGGCTGGGCGTCGACGGGTTCCTCCCCCTCGACGGCGGCACGACCAACCTCGGCCTGCGCGACCAGCTCGCGGCCCTGCACTGGGTTCAGGAGAACATCGCCGCGTTCGGCGGCGACCCCGCCAACGTCACGCTATTCGGCGCGGCGTCCGGCGCGGTCAGCGTCGCCTGCCTGCTCGGATCGCCGCTCTCGCCGGGACTCTTCCACCGCGCGATCGTCCAAAGCGGACACCCGGACATGGTCCGCGACGGCGTCCAGTCCCGGCGGCTGGCCAAGGCCGTCGCCGACGAGCTGAAGGTGGAAGCGACCGCGGAGGCGTTCCGCAAGGTGTCGACGGAGCAGCTGCTCGACGCGCAGGACGCCGTCCTGCGCCCGGGCGGCGCGCCCGACCTGCGCGACGCGCTCGGCTACGACCGTGGCTACGGCTTGAGCCCGTTCCTCCCGGTGGTCGGCGACGACGTCCTGCCGCAGCACCCGGGCAAGGCGATCAAGGCGGGCGCGGGCCGCGACATCGACCTGATCGCCGGCAGCTGCAGCGAGGAGATGCGGTTCTACCTGGTGCCCACCGGTGCGCTGGAGGCGGTGACCGACGACCAGGCGGTGGCCTCGCTGGCGGTGTCGCACCCCGACCCCGCCGGCGTGCTGTACGCCTACGGCCTGGGCTCCGGCCGCACGGCGGGCGAGGTCCTCGTGGAGGCCCTGACCGACTTGGTGTTCCGCGACGGCGTCCGCATCCTCGCCGAAAACCACACCGGCCGGACGTTCCGGTACGAGTTCGAGTGGGGCTCGCCCCTGCTCGAGGGCCGCCTGGGCGCGTGCCACGGGCTCGAGCTGCCGTTCGTGTTCGACGCACTGGACGCGGTGTCCGGCCCGCGCGGCCTGCTCGGCGAGAACCCGCCCCGTGAGCTGGCCCACGACCTGAACGGCGCCTGGCACCGCTTCGCCACGACGGGCTCGCCCGGCTGGGCGGAGTACGACGGCGAGGAAACGATGTTCCACGCGTACTGACCGGGGCAGCCGGCCGGCACCGGATGGTGGCGGTGGCCACATCGGCTCGGCCCACCCGGCTCGCGCGCATCGATCAGCCGCGGCCTCGCCCCGCCGCATCCCCGCACCCGGCTCACCTGCACGTGCACGGCGGTTCGATCACCAGATCACGAACCGGTCGCCCCCTTTGCTCCAGCGGGCTGGCTCCGTGGCGGGACGGTTGACTGGGCCCCCGTCGCGCTGCCAGGCTCAGGCCGCCCGGACGGCCGGATGAATGGGGACCACCGATGCCCGAGGCGGGCTCTGCCGCACCGCCACGCGCGTTCGTCCGCACGCTGCTGCGCAGCGGCACACCCGCGGAGCCCGCCGAGCCCGTGCCCGACCCCGGTGACCTCACCGCCGTCGGGGACGCGACACTGGCCCGCGCCTCGCGCTACTGGGTCGCCATTCCGATGGCCTACCGGGCCGCCGCGTTCGTCAAGGTGTTCATCGGGTTCACCGCCGCGAACGGCGTGCTCGGGCTCGGGCCGGTGCTGGGCGCCACCGTGTTCGCCGTCGCGGTCAACACCGCCGCGGTGGTCTGGGTGCTGCGTTCGGGCGGCCTGCGCGCCCGCCTCACCAGCCGGGCCCTCGCCCTGGACCTGTCCCTCGGCGTGGCCCTCAACCTCGTGGTGGCGATGACGGCCCCGGCCTCGGTGCAGCCGTTCGCCGTCGACGTGTCCTGGACCTGGCTGGTCGGCTCGGTCGCCATCTGGGCGGGCACGTCCGGGCTGCCCGCGGCGCTGTGGCTGTTCGCGGCCGCCGTCCCGCTCCGGGCCGCGCTGACCCTGGCCGGCGGGCTCCCGCTGGGCAACCAGCTCGCCATGACGCGTTCGATCGGCTGCCTGGTCGCGCTGGCGGTGGCGATCGTGCTCGCCGTGGCGATCCTCATCATGCTCGGCGTCGGCACCCGGTTCGCGGTCGACATCGGGCTCCGGCGCGGGCGCGAGGCCGAACGCCGCCGGACCCGGCGGATCATGCACGACAGCGTGCTGCAGACGCTCGAAGCGCTGGCCATTTCCGCGCCCGGCGACGACGCCCACGCCGTCACGCGGCTGTCGGAGCTGCGTTCGGTCGCCCAGGCGGAAGCGGCCGAGCTGCGCCGCCGGATCACCGAGCCGGTGCCGACGGGACTCACGCGCAGCTTCGCGGTCGAACTCGCCGACGTCGCCACCGAGCTGGCCCGCGACGGCCTGCGCACGCAGCTCGTCGCCGCGGATTTCGCGGACGAAAACAAGGTCTCGCAGGACCGGCGCACCGCGCTGTGCGAAGCGGTCCGCGAGGCGTTGCGCAACACCGTGAAGCACTCGGGGACGAAGCAGGTCGTGCTGCGCGTGGAGGAACGCGACGGCGGGATCGCGGTGGTGGCCCGGGACCAGGGCCAGGGCTTCGACGTCGGCGCCCGCCCGCCGGGCTTCGGCATCAGCCAGTCCATCGTGGCGCGCCTGGCCGAGGTGGGCGGCCACGGCACGGTCGACTCGCAGCCGGGCCGCGGCACCCGCGTCACGATGTGGGTGCCGGGCTGAGCTCAGACCCCGACCGCGAGCGGGACGCGCACCGCCACGAAGTCCGGCCGGTACCGCAGCGCGAACCCGAGGGACAGGTACAGGCGGATCGCGCCGGTGTTGCCCGCCGCCGCGTGCATGATCGGGGTCTCGCCGCGCTCGCGGATGCCCGCGGCCACCGCGAGCACCAGCCGCGTCGCCAGGCCCTGGCCGCGGTGGGCCGGGTCGGTGCAGACCGCGCTGATCTCCGTGTACCCCGGCGGGTGCAGCCGCTCGCCGGCCATCGCGACGAGCGCGCCGCCGCGCCGGATGCCGAGGTAGGTGCCGAGCTCGACGGTCCGCTCCCGGAACGGCCCGGGCCGCGTCCGCTCGACGAGGTCCAGCATCTCGGGCACGTCCGCGGGGCCGAGCCGCACGGCTTCCGGTTCGGGCGCGGCCGCGACCCCCTCGTCGACCAGCTGCACGCCGGGGATCTCGTCGAGCACCTCCCAGCCGGACGGCGGCCGCGCGGTGGCCGCGGCGATCACCACGGTCGCCCCCGGCCCGGCGAGCTCGGCGACGTCCCGCCAGTCCTGCTCGCCGGGGTCGTCGGGCAGCGCCAGGAACGGCGCGACGTCCTCGGGGTAGCGCAGCACGCGCCCGCGCCGTTCCGCGAAGTGCGCGTGTGGTCCGGTCAGGGACGCCCAGGTCGGGTTGTCGAGCGGAGAAGCCATGGCTCCAGCATGCTGATCGGCGCCGGGTGGCCGCCGCCACTCCCACATCCTGGGTAGGGTGCACCCGTGGGTTCCCAGGTCCCGGTGTGGATTCCGATCGTCGTCGCGTTGCTCGGCCTCGCCGGGGTGATCCTGACCCAGGTGCTCTCGGGACGGCGTGAGAACCGGCGGATGACCGAAGACGCGGCCCGCGAGGAACGCCGGTGGCAGCGCGAACGCGAAGCCCGCACCCACGAGACCCGGGCCGACGCCTACGCCGGGCTGATGGGAGTCCTCGAGGCGTTCGACGGCGTGCTCTTCCAAGCCCGCGCGATCGTCGAGTCGGGCCGCAAGCTCGACGAACACCAGATCACCGAGCTGCGCGAGGTGCGCAGCGAGGCCCAGCACGCGCTCGGGCCCGTCGTGCTGCACGCGCCCGAGGCGGTCCGGCAGCTGGTCAGCGACGCCACGCTGCCGCGGATGCGGCTGGCCGCGATGCTGCTGGACCCCGACGACGACGGCACCCGGCTGCGGCCGGCCTGGGACGCCGGCCAGCGCGGCTACCGCCTCATGCGCGCCCGGATGCGGGCCGATCTCGGCTTCGACGCGGAACCGGTGGAAGAGCTGTCCGGTGCTCAGCCGACCGCGGTCAGCTCCTCGTCCGAGAGCACGTCGGACCCGGCCGACACGACCAGCCTGCCGCCGCCGACCTTGTAGCGGTAGTCGCCGTTGACCGCGACGAAGCCGTCGCCCGAGGCTTCGGCCGGCAGCATGATGTGGGTGTCGCCGGAGGCCGCCTGCCCGCGGGCTTGGCCGTCGTAGAAGATCCGGCCGTCGGGCGTCCGGCAGATCGTGACGAGGGACTTCGCGGTCTGCGCGACGAGCAGCGCCGTCCCCTGCCCGCCGGGCAGGTAGCGCGCGGCATCCGCCGGACACGGCTTGTCCGCCGTCGTCGTGGACGGCGTCACCGGCGGGGTGGCGGCGTCCGCCGTGGTGACGACGGTCTTGGTGGTCGGCAGCGCGGGTGTCGTGTACTGCGGGAGCGGCCCCGACGCGGCCGGCGCGGGCCGCGGGCGCCCGGCGAACAGCAGGACCCCGCCCACCGCGAGACCGGCGACGAGCATCAGCGCCAGCAGCACCCACAACGCCCGCGCGCGGGCCCGGCCGGGGGCCAGGCTCGTGCACGTCGCACAGCGCCCGGCAGCGGGGTCGTTGTCCGCGCCGCACTGCGCACACGTCCAGGGAAAACCCGCCATCGGGCCTCCTTCGGCCCGGCGCCACGCCACGCCGGTTCCTCCATCGTCACCGACGAGGGCACCGGCTGCAACGGCTCGCGGTCAGCCGTGCACGACGTTGACCATCCACGGGATGCCGAACTTGTCGACGCAGGCGCCGAACTCGTCGCCCCACATCTGCTTTTCGAACGGAACCGTCACGGTGCCGCCGTCGCTGAGCTTGTCCCAGTAGCCGCGCAGGTCGTCGGCGTCGTCCCCGCTCAGGCTCACCGAGATGTTCGTGCCCGGGGTGTGCTGCATCCCGGCCGGGGTGTCCGACGCCATCAGCGTGAAGCCGTTTTCGGCCTCGAGCTGGGCGTGCATGACCTTGTCCGCGTCCGCTCTTTCGGGTGAGCCGAATTCCCCGAACGTGTTCAGGGTCAGCGTGCCGCCGAAGACGCTCTTGTAGAACTCCATGGCCTGCCGCGCGTCGTCGCGGAAGCTCAGGTACGGGTTGAGACGAGAAGCCACGGCCATCTCCTTCGATCGGCAGAGAGCAGCATCCTCGCAGAGCGCACCGGCTGCGCCAATCGGCGGATTTTCAGCGTTCCCCCCTCAGAGCACGAACCGCCGGTGCGCCACGGGTTCGAGCGGCAGCGCACCGTGCAACGCGGCCCGGGCGCGCAGCTCCAGCGCCCGGTCCAGCGGCCGGCTCCCCGGCGCCGCGGTGTGGAACGTCCCGCGGTCGAACAGGTACACCAGCGCCAGCTTCCCTTCGCGGCGGCCGGCCGGCTCCGCGAACTCGACGGTGGCGAACCGCAGGGAGCCGCCGTACCCCGCCCTGGCCAGCCGGTCCGCGACGTCGACGAGGTCGCCGGTCAGCACGCGCAGGTCGCGGTCGCGGCGCCAGCACCGGACCGTCGAACGGCCCTGGAGGTCCTGCGTGACCAGCGGGTGCACCGGCAGCCGCGCCGACGTCGCCGCGATCAGCTCCGCCGCGGTCCGGGCCAGCGCGTCCCCGTCCACCTTGAAGTCGACCGTGCCGCCGCCGGTGGGCGCCAGGCCGAGCGCGGCGCGCACCCGCGGGGCGGCCGCGGCGAGGGTGTAGAGGGACTGCAGGTGCGGGCGCGAAGTCCAGCACCGGACGAGCTTGCTGTCCAGCAGGGTCACGACGAAAGATCCCATCCTCATCTCGGAGGCCGCCGGACCGGGCGCACTGGCAGTGTCCACTGTGGACGTCAGGCGCGGGGACGCGGGGCCGGAAAGGACAGCATGCGCCCGCGCGGGGAATTCCGCCCCGGAACCTGCCGGGCACGCGGCGAACGGCAGCACTTCGCCGCCGAACGGTCACGCCGGGTCAGGTTCCACCGATCAGCGGTGTCCCTTTCGGCTTCGGCCGGTCCCGATCACACCCCGTCCGCACCGAACCCGCGCGTTCCTCACCAACCAGACATTTAGCGTTGCTAATAGATCTGGGGCAGAGCTAAGTTGGCAGCATGACCGACCTCGCCGACCGGCTCCTGGGCACCGTCCAGGGGCTCCGCCGCGTGGTGCGCCGCCGGGTCCGCATCGGCCTGCCCGGCAGCCCGCTGCCCGGCGCCCAGATCGAGCTCCTGCGCGTCGTGGCCGACCACCCCGGCATCGGCGTCGCCGCGGCCGCGCGCGAGCTGCACCTGGCGAACAACTCCGTCAGCACGCTGGTCAACCAGCTCGCCGACGCCGGGCTGCTGCAGCGCGAGGCCGACCCCGCCGACCGGCGCGCCGCACGTCTGGAGATCACCGCCGCGGCCGCCGACCGGATGGCGGCCTGGCGCCGCGCCCGCACCGGGCTCGTCGCCGACGCGCTCGCCGAACTGTCCGAAGAGGACATCGCCGTGATCGAGCTCGCGTTGCCGTCGCTCGAAAAACTCGTGGGCATCCTGAAGGAGCAGCCATGACCGAACCCGCGGCGGTGCGCTGCACCGGCCTGCGCCACTCGTTCGGCGCGACCCGCGCCGTGGACGGGGTCGACCTGGAGATCCACCCCGGCGAGGTGTTCGGCCTGCTCGGCCCGAACGGCGCCGGCAAGACCACCACCCTCCGGATGATCACCACGCTGCTGCCGGCCGCCCCGGACCGCATCACCGTCTTCGGCGTCGACGTGGCCCGCCGCCGGATGGCCGTGCGCCGGCTGATCGGGTACGTCCCGCAGCAGCTGTCCGCCGACGGCGCGCTGACCGGCCGCGAAAACGTCGCGCTGTTCGCGCGGCTCTTCGACGTGCCGCGAGCCGCCCGTCGCGAGCAGGTGCGGCTCGCGCTGGACCTGGTCGGCCTGGCCGACGACGCCGACCGCACGGCGAAGACGTACTCCGGGGGCATGATCCGCCGGCTCGAACTCGCCCAGGCCCTGGTCAGCTCGCCGCGGCTGCTGATCCTCGACGAGCCGACGATCGGGCTCGACCCGGTCGCCCGGTCGTCGGTGTGGGACCGCATCGGCTCGATCCGGGCAGCGACGGGCATGACCGTGCTCGTCACGACGCACTACATGGACGAAGCCGAGCAGTACTGCGACCGCGTCGCCCTGATGGACGCCGGCCGGATCCGCGCGCTGGGCACCCCGGCCGAGCTCGAGGCCGGCCTCGGCCCGGAGTCCACTTTGGACGACGTGTTCCGGTCGGTCACCGGCAACCGCCTGACGAGCGAAGAAGGAGGGATCCGCGGTGTCCGTGCCACTCGCCGTACCGCCCGCCGTCTCGGCTGATCCGGGACCGGTGCGCCGGCTGCGCGTGCTCGTCGCCCGCGTCGGCGCGATGTGCCTGGTGGAGCTGCAGAAGCTGCGCCGCGACCAGACCGAGCTGCTCACCCGGGCGATCCAGCCCGCGCTGTGGCTGCTGATCTTCGGGGAGACGTTCACCCGGCTGCGCGCGATCCCGACCGGCTCGACGCCCTACCTCGACTACCTGGCGCCGGGCATCCTCGCGCAGTCGGCGTTGTTCATCGCCATCTTCTACGGCATCCAGATCATCTGGGAGCGGGACGCGGGCGTCCTCGCCAAGCTGCTCGTGACGCCGACCCCGCGCGCGGCGCTCGTCGCGGGGAAGGCGTTCGCCGCCGGGGTCCGCGCGCTCGTCCAGGCGCTGATGGTGCTGGTGCTGGCCGCGCTCCTCGGCGTCGGGCTGACCGCGAACCCGCTGAAGCTCCTCGCCATGGCCGTCGTCCTCGTGCTCGGCTCGGCGTTCTTCTGCTGCCTGTCCATCGTGATCGCCGGGATCGTGCTGTCGCGGGAGCGGCTGATGGGCATCGGGCAGGCGATCACGATGCCGCTGTTCTTCGGCTCGAACGCGCTGTACCCGGTGGACCTGATGCCGCCGTGGCTGAAGGTGCTCAGCCACGTCAACCCGCTGAGCTACCAGGTCGACGCGCTGCGCGGCCTGCTGATCGGCACCCCCGCACACCTCGGCACCGACTTCGCCGTGCTGGCCGTCGCGACGGTGGCGGCCGTTGCGGTCGCCTCGGCCCTGCTGGGGAGGTTGGCCCGGTGAGGCACATGTCTCACCGAACGGAAGCTTTATCGCCCGATGCCTAATCTCGATTCCGTGGAACGTCGCCGGGGCGTGGTCCCTTTTGCCGGGTTGTGTGTGCTCGCCGGAATTCTGGTGGCCGGGACGGCGGCACCCGTCGCCCTCGGCGCGGGCCTGCTGTCGAATCAGGTCAGCGATTCGGTGGACGCCATTTCCGCCCAGCTGGCCGCGGCCGACCCGCCCTTGGTGACGACGGTGACCGACCGCGACGGCACCCCGATCGCGACGCTCTACGCGCAGTACCGCCTCCCGGTCGCCGCGGCCGGGATCGCGCCCGCGGTGAAGGCCGCGATCATCGCGGTCGAGGACCGCCGGTTCTACACCGAAGGCGGCGTCGACCTGCAGGGGATGCTCCGCGCGGCGGTGAACGACAGCACCGGCGGCGCGCTGCAGGGCGCATCGACGATCACCCAGCAGGACGTCAAGAACTACCTGATCAACGTCGTCGACCGGAACGACCCCGCGGCCCAGCAGGCCGACCGCGAGGACTCGCTCGCCCGCAAGCTGCGGGAGGCGAAAATGGCCGTCCAGCTGAACGCGACGAAGAGCAAGGACGACATTCTCGCCGATTACCTCAACGTCGTGGAATTCAGCGGAACGGTGTACGGGGTCGGCGCCGCGGCAAAAGCCTATTTCGGGACGACGGCGGACAAACTGACCGTGCCGCAGGCGGCACTGCTGGCCGGAATGGTGAACAACCCCAGCGTCTACAACCCGTACACCCACCCGGACAAGGCGCTGCAGCGCCGCAACCTCGTCATCGACGACATGGTCACCAACGGCTCGATCCCCGCCTCGTACGCGGCAACGGCGAAGGCGGCACCGCTCGGGGTGCTGCCGAACGGTCCCGTCACACCGTCCGGCACGTGCCTCGGCGCGGCGCCGGACGCGGGCTTCTTCTGCGCCTATGCGGAAAGCTACCTCGTGCGCGCCGGGTTCACCCCCGACCAGCTGGCCACCGGCGGGTACACGATCAAGACCACCCTCGACCCGCGCGTCTCGCAGGTCACCAAGGACGCGGTCGACGCGAACGTGCCGACCACGCAGGACGGCGTGGCCAACACCTTCGCCGTCGTCCAGCCGGGCCAGGACGGCCACCAGGTGCTCGCCATGGTCGCGAACCGCAACTACGGCACCGATCCGGCGCAGGGCGAGACGTCGACCGACATCGTCGCCGACGCGAGCAACGAGTTCGGCGCGGGCTCGTCGTTCAAGATCTTCACCTCGGCCGCGGCGCTCGTCACCGGCAAGGCCGGCCTGGACACGCCCCTGCCCAACCCGGACAGCCAGTGCTTCCCGGTGCCGGACGCGCACACGGCCTGCTACACCGTCCACAACGACGGCCACTACGCCGACCCGATCACCCTCGCCGACGGGCTGGCGACGTCGCCGAACGTGGCGTTCGTCGGGCTCGAGAGCCAGGTCGGGATGCCCGCCGTGCTGGACATGGCGTACAAGCTCGGGCTGCGCAACACCCTGGCGACCAACGACGCCGGTCACGCGCCGGACCCGAAGTCCGGTAACCCGCAGTACAGCCGGCCCCAGTCGCAGTACTTCGAGAACCTGCTGTCGTTCACCCTCGGCAACAGCCCGGTGAGTCCCTTGGAGATGGCGAACGTCTCGGCGACGCTGATGAGCGGCGGCGTCTGGTGCCCGCCGAACCCGATCCTCTCGGTGACCGACCGGAACGGGACCGCCGTGCCGGTCCGGCAGCAGGCGTGCGAGCGCGTGATCCCGACCGGCGTGGCGAACACCCTGGAGGCGGGGCTGAGCAAGGACACGACGAGCGGCACGTCGGCCGAAGCGGCCCACGCGGCGGGCTGGACCCGCCCCGACATCGGCAAGACGGGCACGACGCAGCAGAGCGAATCGGTGGCGTTCGTCGGCGGTGTCGACGGCTACGCGGTCTCGTCGATGGTCTTCGCCGACGGACCCCACCCGCGCGAGATCTGCCCGGGCACCCCGGTGCACCTGGGCAACTGCGGCCACGGCGCGTTCGGCGGCACGGTCGCCGCACCGCCGTACTTCCACGCGATGAGCCAGTTGCTGGCCGGGGTCCCGGACCAGCCGATCCCGCCGGCGGACCCGGCGTACCTGCAGGCGCGGTCGTGACCTACCGCGGTTCGAGGAAGACGAGCGGGATCTCCCGCTCGGTCTTCGTCTGGTATTGCGCGTAGTTCTTGAAGTCCGCGGTGATCTTCGGCCACAGCCGCGCCCGCTCTTCGGCGCCGGCGACCCGGGCCCGCATCGGGCGCTTGGGGCCGCCCTTCACCGACACCTCGACGTCGGGATTGTCCCGGAGGTTCAGGAACCAAGCCGGATGCACGTCGTCACCGCCGCGCGAGGCCACCACGACGTAGGTGCCGCCGTCCTGGTGCGGCGAGGTCAGCAGCACGGACCGGGGCTGCCCGCTCTTGCGCCCGACGGTGGTGAGCTCGAGGACCGGCATGGCGACCTGCCACCCCACTCGGCCGCCGGTCAGCTTGATCAGGCCGCGGTGCACGGCATTCATCGTCTTGAGGGCGAAATCACTCGGCATCGTCCCAATCTAGCCCCGTGGCGTGTCCGCCAGGAGCCGATCCGGACGGGTTCCCCGAAACCGCCACGCCGGGCCCCGCCGATGTGCGAGGCTGCCCGGCGAGCGAAGGACCGAAAGAGAGAAGACCGATGCTGATCTGGGGCTGGCGTACGCGGATCTACGTGCTGGCGATGACGACCTTCCTGTGCGGCCGCTGCGGCAACCCCGCCTCGCACGCGGTGCGCAAGGCGGTCACGAAGTTCACGCTGTTCTTCATCCCGTTGTTCCCGATCAGCGTCAAGTACACGGCGCAGTGCACGTTCTGCGGGATCGAGAACCGGATCCCCAAGGAGGACGCGGTCCGCCTGCAGGCGCAGGAGGAGCAGAACCAGGCCCGGCCGCAGGCCGCGCCCGGGTACCCGCAGGGTCTTCCGCAGCAGGGCGTGCAGCACCCTTCGGGATACCCGCAGCACCCTTCGCAGCCGCAGGGTTTCCCGCAGCCGGGCCAGTTCCCGCAGCAGGGTCAGTAGGCGCGGACCGGTTCCGGCTCCGTCCGCGACCGGGCGCTGACCTGCCCGCACCCGGCCGAGCCGGAACGTCCCGCTGTTCCCCACCACCGGCCTCCCGGGCCGCCTAAGCACCCACCGGCGCGAATCCCGCGGCCCGCCGGCCGATCCGCCCCGCCGCCGCGGCGAACCGCGCGTGGAGGGCCGCGAGCAGCACGAGATCGACCGCGGCACGGGCCCCGCGCGGCCAGTCGCGGCCGTCCACCCACTCCCGCAGCTCCCGCTCGGCCGCCTCGGCGAGCGCCACGGCCTCGCCGGGCCCGGCACCCTCCCCGCCGGCCAGCCACTCCCCCGAAGCACGAGCCGCGGCCACCGCGTGCGCACCGAGCCGGGCGAGCGCGGGCCGGGCGTCCGGCGGCACGCGTCCCGGTGCCTCCGCGACCTCCCGCACAAGACCACCCATCCGAGTGAGATCCGCGGCGGTGTGCACGGCGGCGACGACCGCCTTCACCGCCACCTCCCGCGGCGTGTGCAGGGCCAGCAGCGCACACGCCTGGTCCTCGCACGCGGCCCCGAGCGCGACCGCCGCGTCGACCTGCTCGCGCACCCGTCCGCCCAGCGTGTGGTCAGTTTCCAGGACCGAGCGAGTGGCCTCTTCGAGCGCGCTCGCGACGAGCGCGCACAGGTCCGCCGGCCGGCGAGCGAGCGTGACCAGCTCCTTCTCAAACGCGGTCGGCATGGCGGCAGGAAACCAGCCCGGCCGGGTGCCGGCATCTCGTCCCCCGGCCCGGAATTGTCGGACCCCCGTGCTCTCCTCGACGGCAAGAACGGTGCACCCCGCACCCGGAGCAGAAGGAGAGACCGATGGCTGGCGAAACGACGATCACGGTGGTCGGCAACCTGACGAGCGACCCCGAACTGCGGTTCACCCCGGCCGGCGCGGCGGTCGCGAACTTCACGGTCGCGAGCACCCCGAGGGTGTACGACCGCGAATCCGGCACCTGGCGCGACGGCGACGCGATGTTCCTGCGCTGCAGTCTTTGGCGGCAGTACGCGGAAAACGTCGCGGAGTCGCTGGTGCGCGGAACCCGGGTCGTGGTCCACGGCCGGCTGAGACAGCGGTCGTACGACACGAAGGAGGGCGAGAAGCGCACCGTGACGGAGCTGGAGGTCGACGAGATCGGGCCGTCCCTGCGCTACGCGACCGCGAAGGTGACCAAGGTCAGCCGGGCGACGGGCACCGAGGGAAGCAGCGCGTGGACCCCGGAGCCGGTGGCGGTGGGCGACCCGCCGTTCTGAGCCATCCGTTCGCCGCCGTCCTCCGAACGCCCGTCAACGGGGATTCGACCCGCCCTTGACCGCCCGCGGTGACGATGGGGGAACGCTCCGGCCGGTTCCTCCCGGATGTCGAATTCCCGTTTTCCGGTTCGACGCATGGGCAGGACGAGGCCGAACCACGAGCGGGAGGGACCGAGATGAACGGGAACGAGAAGACCGGCTCACCGGTGGCGCACCCCGCGGTCAACCACCGGATGAGGGCGATGTTGCGAGCGGTGGGCGCCGGCCGCGCCCAGATGTCCTGCAGCAGCGAACCCGACCTGTTCATCGACGGCCTGTCCTGCGGCGACCAGTTCGCGGCCCACGAGCTGGCCCACCAGGGCCTGGTCCGCGCGGCCCGCCCGGGAAACCCGGGCGAGCTGGTCCCGGCGGTCCTGACCCCGGCGGGCCGGGCGATCATCGCGACCGAGCAACGCCCAGCCGCCTGACCGGCGCACCGGGCACGCTGTTTGACAACTCCACAAAGCAAACCCGGCCGCCGCTCAGGCCCGCCAGCGCCGGACCCGCCCTGGCATTCCCGAGAACAGGGCCAGGCCCACGCCGGACTCGCCCCGGCAGCCCCGACAGCAGGCCCAGCCCACGCCGGACCCGCCCCGGCAGTCCCCAGCACAGGACCTATCCCATGCCGGACTCGCCCCGACAGTTGCGAGAACAGGCCCAGCCCCGCGCCCGACCCGCCCCGGCAGCCTCGACAGCAGGCCCAGCCCACGCCGGACCCGCCCCGGCAATCCCGACAACTGGGCCCACCCCACGCCCGACCCGCCCCGGCAATCCCGAGAACAAGGCCCGCCCCGGACCCGCCCCGCCAGTCCCGAGAACAGGGCCCGGCCCGTCCGCCAGTCGAACCGGCCCCCCGGAACCAGCGCCCGGTCCGCTCGGCAGCCACCGAAGACGGCGTCCGGCCCGTCCGGAAGCACCGGCCACCCGGCCGCCACCGGTCCGTGCCCCACCCACGCCCCAGCGGGATCGCGACTACCGTGGCGGGCATGAGCAACACCGAGGCCGCCCCCGCCGAGCTCGCCTGCGGCGACCGGCCCGCGACGGCCGACCCCGTCCGCCCGGCCGTCGAGGTCCTCACCCCGCGCGAGGTACCGCTGGGCGGCCCCCGGGCGATGCGCGTCCGCCGGACCCTCCCCCAGCGGTCGCGCTCCCTGATCGGCGCGTGGTGCTTCGCCGACCACTACGGCCCGGACGAGGTCGCCGGGCCTCGCGCGATGGACGTGGCCCCGCACCCGCACACCGGCTTGCAGACGGTGAGCTGGCTGTTCGCCGGCGAGATCGAGCACCGCGACAGCCTGGGCACGCACGCGATGGTCCGGCCCGGCGAGCTGAACCTGATGACCGGCGGCCACGGCATCTGTCACTCGGAGGTCTCGACCGCGGCCACGAAGACACTCCACGGCGTCCAGCTCTGGGTGGCCCTGCCCGAGCGGCACCGGCACACCGCACGGGCCTTCGACCACTACGTGCCGTCGGTGAACCGGATCGAAGGCGCGGAGATCCGGGTGTTCCTCGGGTCGCTGGCCGGGCGCACGTCCCCGATCCCGACGTTCACCCCGCTGCTGGGCGCGGAGGTCGTGCTGGGCCCGGACGCCCACATGTCCCTCGGCGTGGACCCGCGTTTCGAGCACGGTGTCCTGGTCGACACCGGCGACGTCGTCGTGGCCGGCACCCGCGTCCGCGCGGCGGAACTGGGGTACGTCGGCACCGGCGTGCGCTCCCTGACCCTGAGCAACCGCGGCACCGCCCCGGCCCGGTTCCTGCTGCTGGGCGGCACCCCGTTCGACGAAGAGATCCTGATGTGGTGGAACTTCGTCGGCCGCACCCACGAGGAGATCGCCGCGTTCCGCGAAGCGTGGCAGGCCGGGTCGGACCAGTTCGGCAGCGTCACGGGCTACCCGGGCGACCGGCTGCCCGCGCCGGCCCTGCCGGCGGTCCGCATCAAGCCCCGCCGCAACCCGGCCTCAGGCCAGGAACCCGTCCACGGCTGAGGTGAACGCGGCCGCGTCGTCCAGCCACGGGTAGTGCGCCACCCCGGGCAGCACGACGACCCGGCCGTCCGTGAACAACCCGGCGAGGCGCTCCGCGACCGCCGGGCTGGCGATCCAGTCCAGGTCGCCGGCCAGCACCAGCACCGGAGCGGTGACGGCGCCGAGCGCGGCGCGGGTGGGTTCGGGCTCGAACGCGCCCGCGGAGTTGTAGATCCGCGCGGCCTCGCCGTTGCGCTGGAGGCGTTCCCCGGCGTGGTGCCGCTGGGCCGCGGAGTCCCAGCGGCCGTAGTACAGCGGCGCGACGGCGGCCCAGTCGGCGCCGGTCGCCGTCTTCGCGGCGATCGCGTCGTAGGCGGCGGACGCGGCGGCGAACCAGGGCGCGCCGGCGCGCCGGGCCACGATCCGCCGTCGTTCGGCGGCGGGCAGTTCGAAGCCGACGGCCCGCGGGCTGGGCGCGATCAGCGCGAGCCGGCGCAGCCGCTCCGGGTACCGGGCCGCGTACCGGAGGGCCAGGCTCGCCCCGGCCGAGTGCCCGAGCAGGTCGAACCGTTCGAGGCCGAGGTGCTTGCGCAACGCCTCGACGTCTTCGACCTGCCGGTCGCACCGGTAGGTGGCCGGGTCGCGCGGCTCCTCGGAGTCACCGGTGCCCCGGAGGTCCAGCACGGCGACGCGGCGCCGGGCGGTCAACCCGCCGAGATCCCCGAGATAGCCGCCGGCCCGCATCGGCCCACCGGGCAGGCACACCAGCGGCGGCTCGGCACCGGCGCCGCGCAGCTGAACGGCGAGCCCGGTTCCGTCCGGGGCGGGGAAGATCGGCACGTTCCGACCCTGGCATCCGGCGAGCGGGGAAACAACCGGCCGCCCTCACCGATCCCGGGCGAGATAGGCCTCCAAGGTCGCCATGCGATGTCCCCGGGCGAACCGCTCGACCTCCTCCGGGCCGGCCCCGCCTTCGATCAGCGCGAGCAACTGGTCGTGCTCCTCGACCGACACGGGCGCACGCCCGGGCACCGAGGTGAACGTGCTGTCGCGGACGGCGGCCAGGCGGGTCCAGCAGCGCTGCACCAGGTCCACCAGGTTCGGGTTGGGGCAGGCGCTGAACAGCACCTCGTGGAACTCGGCGTTCAGCGCGGTGAACGCCAGCGGGTCGAACTCGGCGAGGCTGCGGCGCATCCGGTCGTTGAGTTCGCGGGCCCGCCCCAGGGCCTCCGCCGTGAGCAGCGGCGCGGCGAGTCCGGTGGCCGCGCCCTCGACGATCGCCACGGTCTGCATCGCGTGCTGGTAGGCGGTGGGGTCGATGGCCACCACCCGGGCTCCGACGTTGCGCTCGAACTCGATCAGCTCTTCGGCCTCCAGCCGGCGCAGCGCCTCGCGGACCGGCACCGCGCTGACGTCGAGCTCGCGGCCGATCTGGTCGAGCACCAGCCGGTAGCCCGGTCCGTACCGGCCGTCGAGGATCCGGGCCTTGATCGTCTCGTAGGCCAGCTGGGACTTGGTGACCGGTCTTCCCGAGGACGCGCTGATCATGTAGGAAACCATATATGGTTCCGTCGACGGACGACGCTCAGGAGGCCGCGCCGATGCCGATCCCCCCGCCTGCCCCGACCGCGGCCGACCTGATCGTCGACGGGCTGCGGGCCCACGGCGTGGACACCGTCTTCGGCCTGCCGGGCGTGCAGACCTACGACCTGTTCGACAGCCTCGCCCGCACCCGCGGCGAGATCCGGGTGATCGGCGCCCGGCACGAGCAGACCGTGGCCTACATGGCGTTCGGGTACGCCCAGGCGACCGGCCGCACCGGCGTCTACACCGTCGTGCCGGGCCCCGGCGTCCTCAACGCGTCGGCCGCGATGCTCTCGGCGCACGGGGCGAGCGCGCCGGTGCTGTGCCTGACGAGCGAGATCCCGCGCGCGTACCTCGGCCGCGGGCTCGGGCACCTGCACGAGATGCCGGACCAGCTGGCGACCCTGCGCACGATCACGAAGTGGTCCGCGCTGGTCGAGCACCCGTCGGCGGTCCCCGACGCACTGGCAACGGCGTTCCGGGAGGCAGCGGGCGGGCGGCCGCGGCCGGTCGCCCTCGCGGTGCCGTGGGACGTGCTGGGGCTGCGCGCGCCCGCCGAAGCCGCCGGCCCGCTGCCGCTGCCGTGCCCGGCCGTCGACCCGGACGCCGTCGGGAAGGCCGCCGAGCTCCTGGCCGGCGCGAAGCACCCGATGATCATGGTGGGCGGCGGCGCCCGGCACGCCGCCGCCGAGGTCCGGGCGCTGGCCGAGCGGCTGCAGGCGCCGGTGGTGCCGTTCCGCGGCGGGCGCGGCATCGTCGGCGACGACCACCCGCTCGGCTTCACCTGCGTCTCCGGCTTCGAGCGGTGGGCCGAGACCGACGTGGTGGTCGGCATCGGGTCGCGGATGGAGCTGTCGTGGTTCCGCTGGCCGGACAAGCCCGCGGGCCTGAAGACGATCCTGCTCGACATCGACCCGCGGCAGGCGACCCGGCTCGAAGCGGACGTCGCGATCGTCGCCGACGCGGCCGGCGCCACGGCCGCGCTGACCGCGGCCGTCGGTCCACAACGGACGGACCGGACGGCGGAGTTCACCGCGTTGAAGTCCGCCGTGGCGGCGCGGTTCGCCGACGTCGGACCGGAACTGGAGTACCTCCGGGCGATCCGGGACGTGCTGCCGCGCGACGGTTTCTTCGTCGAAGAGATCTGCCAGGTCGGCTTCGCGTCGTACTTCGGGTTCGAGGTGTACGCCCCACGCACCTTCGTCACCTGCGGCCACCAGGGCACGCTCGGCTTCGGCTACCCGACGGCGCTGGGCGTGCAGGCGGCGTTCCCGGGCCGTCCGGTGGTTTCGGTGGCCGGGGACGGCGGTTTCATGTTCGCCGCGCAGGAACTCGCCACGGCCGTCCAATACGGACTGAACGTGGTGGCGGTCGTGTTCGACAACGGCTCCTACGGCAACGTCCACCTCGACCAGGAGCGGCTCTTCGAGGGCCGCGCGCTGGGCGGCCGGCTGCGGAACCCGGACTTCGCCCGCCTCGCCGAGACGTTCGGCGCGCTCGGCCTGACCGCGCGCACCCCGGACGACCTGCGCGGCGCGCTGGACAAGGCGTTCGCGGCGGGCCGGCCGTCGCTGGTGCACGTCCCGTGCGAGCGGGGAGCCGGCGCGTCGCCGTGGAAATACCTGATGCCGAAGTCGGACCGCAGCTAGGCGGCGGCCAGCCGGTCCAGCACGGCGAAGATCCGGTCGACGTCGGCGGCGGTCGTCCGCCAGTTGCTGAAGGCGGCGCGCAGCGCAGGCCGGCCGTCGTACACCGTCGGGGTCAGGAACGTGGTCCCGTCCTCGGCGATCGCGCGGACGAGGGCGTCGATCCGAGCCTGGTCGACCTCCCCGGCCGGGGTGAAGCAGACGACGTTGAGCCGTACCGGCGCGAGCAGGTGCCAGCGGGGCGAGCCGTCGATCCGCGCGCCCAGGTCCCGGGCCAGCGAGACGCAGCGCTCGACGATCTCGCGGTGCCCGGCGCGGCCGTAGGCGACGAGCGAGCACCAGGCGGGCAGCGCGCGCAGCCGCCGGGAGTTCTCCGGGGTGAGGTGCAGGAAATCCGGGATCTCGCCGATTTCGCCGAGGTAGGCGGCGTTGTTGCTGAAGACCCGCAGCTGCAGATCGCGGCGGCGGGTGAACTGGACGGCCGAGTCGTAGGGCACGTTGAGCCACTTGTGCAGGTCGACGACCACCGAGTCGGCCAGTTCGAGCCCCGCGGTGAGGGCGGCGTGCTCCGGCGCGAGCGCGGCGAACCCGCCGAACGCGGCGTCGACGTGCAGCCAGAAGTCGTGCCGCTGCTTGAGCGCGGCGATCGCGCGCAGGTCGTCGAAGTCGACGGTGTTGACGGTCCCGGCGTTCGCGACGACGATCGCCGGACCGTCGAGCGTCTCGAGGACTTCGCCGAGCTTCGCGACATCGACGGCTTCGCGGCCCGGCAGCAGTGGCACCTTCCGCAGCGAAGAACGGCCCATTCCCAGGAACGACAACGCCTTCGAGATGCTCGAGTGCGGCGAACCGGAAAGCACGGTGACGGGCCCGAGCGCGGCGGCACCTTCGGCGGAGACCGTCACGCCGGCTCGTTCGCCGAGCCACTCGCGGGCGATGGCCAGGCCGGTCACCGTGGACATCGTGGCGCCGGTGACGAACGCACCGGAGAACTCCGGGCCCAGCCCGAAGAGTTCGGCCAGCCAGCCGACGGTCTCGCGTTCGAGGTCCTGCGCGGAGGAGTCCATCCCGCTGGCGGGGTTCTGGTCGTAGGCGGCGGTGAGCCAGTCCCCGGCCAGCGACGCGGGGGTCGCCCCGCCGGTCACGAACCCGAGGTACCGCGGCCCGGCACTGGCGGCGAAGCCGGGCTCCCACCGCCGCGAGAACTCCTCGAGCGCACCCCGCGCCCCGACACCTTCATCGGGAAGGGGCGCGGGCACCACGGCCCCGGGCGGAACGGCGGCGGCCCGTCCGGCCAGCCCGGCGAGCGCCGCACCGGCGAGTTTGCTTGCGGCATCGAGAAGATCGGGCAGGGAGTGCAGGTCATCGGCCAACCTCGGGTCCATCCACCCGACGCTAGGCCCACCAGTAACTCCTGTCGCGGTCCAATCCCCCGAAACTGGCCCTCCCCACCACGGCCCCCAACGTGATGCCCGCCCAATCACACGAGATGCCCCCGCAGTCACGCAAGATGTCCGCCCAATCACGGGAGATGCCCCCGCAGTCACGCGAACCGACCCTCCAAGCACGCGAACCGACCGTCCAGGTGCGCGAGCCGACCGTCCGGATACGCGAGCAGACGGCGGGTCGGGACAGCGGCTCAGCACCTCAGCGGCTCAATGGCTCCGCGGCTCGGCACCTCAGCGGTTCGACGACCCAGCAGCCCCAGCGGAGTACGCACCCCGCCCCTCCGGCCGCCGACCGCCCCCGCGACTCACCCGCCGGAGCCGGCGAACCCGCCCCTCCGCCGGGTCGAACGTCACCCGCCGCAGCGGCGCCGCCACCAGCAACACCACCACCTCCGCCGACAGCGCCGCCAGCACCAGCGCCGCCACGAACTGGGCCGCTGCCGATGTTGCCGTTGCCAGTACCGCGAAACCCGCCAGCACCACCACGGGCGGTGCCAGCAAACCCGTCAGCACCGGGATCCACGGCACCCGGTCACCGTCGGGGCGGCGGGCGGACACCACCGCCGCCCCGGCGCAGGTGACCGCTGCGACCAGCAAACAGCCGCCGACGGTGTCGCTCAACCGGTGCCAGCCCAGTGCCACCGCTGCCGCCGAGACCCAGGCGACGCCGAATCCGCCCGTCACCAGGGCCGTCGAGCGGACCCTGCGGGGCAGCACGATCGCCAGTGCCACCAGCACCGCCATCGCCGCGCTCACGTGGCCGCTCGGGAAACTGTTGTGGCTCGCCACGCCCAGGCGGTCGTCCGTGCTCGGGCGGTCCAGGACGTACAGCTTGAGCAGCTGCGCCACCATCAGTGGCGCCGCGAGCAGCAACAGCGCCGTCACGCCGAGGGCGAACCGGCGCCGGGCCAGGGCGATCACCACCAGCAGCACCGCCACGCCGCCGAGCACGACCACCAGGTCGGCTTCGCGCAGCGGGGCCGCCCACTCCACCGTCGTCGACTGGGCGCTGTGGACGACGCCGTTCTCCACGCCGCGGCCCGCCTGCGTGCGGACGAACAACAGGTAGGCCGCGACGAACGCGAGGGCGAACCCGGCCGCGCTCGCCGCCAGGACCGCCGTGCGGGACGCCGCCCGGGTCACGAGCGCGGGGGCCGCCGGGCGGGGCGCGGAGGGTGCGTCGGTGAGGATCACTGCCATGTCCCCGAGTCTGCGGCGCGCGTTTCGGGATCCCGTCAGGACGATGTCATGGTTTTGCTACAAGATCCGCCCGGGTCGCCATGACGTGCGCTTTTCCGAATAATGGCGCCGTGGCCGAGGTACTGGTGGTAGAGGACGACGCGGCGGTGCGGGAGGGTCTGCAGCTGGCCCTGCGCAGGCAGGGACACGTGGTGCACACCGCGGAATCGGGCGAGCTCGGCATCGAGGCGCTCGTGCAGCACCGGCCCGACCTCGTCGTGCTCGACCTGATGCTGCCCGGCATGGACGGCTTCGAGACCTGCCGCCGGATGCGGGCCTCGGGGGCCGTCCCGATCATCATGCTCACCGCCCGCAGTGACGACTTCGACATCGTCGCCGGGCTCGAAGCGGGCGCCGACGACTACGTCGCCAAGCCGGTCGAGCCGCGCGTGCTGGACGCGCGGATCCGGGCCGTCCTGCGCCGGGCCGTCGGCGAACGGCCGGGCGAGCCCGCTGCGGCCGAGGAACGGCACGGCGACCTCGTCATCGACCGCGCCGCGCTCGAGGTGACCAAGCGCGGCGCCCCGGTGTCGCTGACCCCGACCGAGCTGAAGCTGCTGCTGGAGCTCTCGCGCACGCCCGGGCAGGTGTACAGCCGCCAGCAGATCCTCTCCGCCGTGTGGGACCACGACTACCTCGGGGACTCCCGGCTCGTGGACGCCTGCGTGCAGCGGCTGCGCGCGAAGATCGAGGACGTGCCGGCGAAGCCGGAGCACGTGCAGACGGTCCGGGGGTTCGGTTACCGGTTCGGCCGGTCGTGACGGCGCCGCGGATCCGGTCGTGGCTCCCCGGCCTGCGGCCCCGCCTGGTCGCCGCCTTCGCCGTCATCATGATCCTCGGCGCCACCGCCGCCGCGGGCGCGAGCTACGTCTCCGCGCGCCGGGCCATCCTGGAAGGCATCCAGGACCAGACCATGCTGAAGCTGCGCGACCAGATCACCGCGTACCTGCCGACCGTTTCGGTGCCGCCGTCCGCGGGCACGCTCGACGCCTTCGCGACAGCCCTCAAACCCAGCAACGTGCTCGTCGTCTACCACGACCTGCACTCGTCGGCGGGGCTGACGCTCGACGCCGTGCCGGCCGGGCTGCGCCACGCGGTGGCCGTCACCACGAGCATCCAGTTCCAGCGCGTCGACCTCGACGGCGTCCCGACGTTCTTCGTCGGCTTCCCGGTGCAGACCACCAGTGGCCGGCCGAGCGGTCTCGAGGTCTACGCGATGGTGTTCCTGACCGACCAGCGGGACGCCATCGACGAGCTGGCCCGCAACGCCTGGCTGTACTCCGCGCTCGCCCTGCCCTTGGCCGTCGCCGTGGCGCTGCTGGCCGCCCGGCAGGTGCTGCGGCCGGTACGCGCGCTGAACACCGCGGCGAGCCAGCTCGGCCGCGGGCGGCTGGACGTCCGGCTGCGGGCCAAGGGATCCGACGAGCTCGCCCAGCTGGTCACCACCTTCAACCACACCGCCGCGGAGCTGGAGCGCACGATGGGCACGCTGCGCGCGATGGAGGCCGACGCGCGGCGGTTCGTCGCGGACGTCTCGCACGAGCTGCGGACGCCGCTGGCGGCGATGAACGCGGTCACCGACGTCCTCGACGAGGACGCCGAGCAGCTGCCGCCGGACACCGCGGTCGCCGCACGGCTGGTGTCGGCCGAGACCCGGCGGCTGACCCGGCTGGTGCAGGACCTGATCGAGATCTCCCGGTTCGACGCCGGGCGGGCGGAGCTGCGCCGGGAGGACCTGGACGTCGCCGCGGCGGTCGCCGACAGCTTCGCCGCGCGCGGCTGGGAACCCGGCGACGACCTGGTCGCGGACCTGCCGCCGGGGATCACCGCGCGGCTCGACCGGCGGCGGCTCGACATCGTCGTGGCGAACCTGGTCGGCAACGCGCTGCGGCACGGCGAGCCGCCGGTCGAGGTGGTGCTGCGGGAGGAGTTCGGTGACGTCGTGCTCACCGTCACCGACCACGGGCCGGGGATCCCCGCCGACGTGCTGCCGCGGGTCTTCGACCGCTTCACCAAGGCCGACACCGCCCGCGCCCGGTCCGAAGGCAGCGGCCTCGGGCTGTCCATCGCGCGGGAGAACGCGCGGCTGCACGGCGGCGACATCGTCGCGGCCGACACCGGCACCGGCGCCCGGTTCGAGCTGCGGCTGCCCCGGGAGGCGCGGTGAAGAAACTCCTCGTCCTGGCGGTGCTGCTGCTGGTGAGCGCGTGCGGGATCAAGCCGACGCCGGTGCTCGGGGCGGGTCCGGCGCCGACGCTGCGGAACCCGGTGAACGGCGGCCCCGGCACCGACGTGATCCTGTACTTCCTCCGCGACGGCCGCCCGGCCCCGGTGACGCGGCCGGGCGGCTTCCCGGTGACCGTCCAGTCGACCCTGGCGATGCTGCTGGAGGGGCCGTCCTCCGACGAGAAGGCCGACGGCTACACGACCGCGCTGCCGCGGCTGGTCGGCGGGATCACGGTGTCCCCCGGGCCGCCGGCGACGATCACCTTCTCGTCCCCGCTCCGGCCGATCGGCGCCGCCGGGATCAACCAGCTGGTCTGCACCACGTTCGCCGCGCTGACGCTGGACGGCGGGAGCTCCGTCAACGGCACCATCGCCCTGATCGGGCCGGACGTCCAGCTGCCGTACCAGACGTGCCAGGCGTGACGCCGAGTCGACATAGCGCCACGGGTCAGCCGGGATAGGGCCGCGCCGCCCGGGCCTCGGCCAGCGACCGGGCCCACCAGGCGAGCTGGTCGAGCATCGCCTTCGCCGCGACGCCCGCCGCGTCGTCGGTCGGCACGCCGTCGTCGCCGAAGCGCGCGTGGGCGCCGTGGAAGCTGACCGTCTCGCGGATGGTCACCGCGTGGAGTTCCGCGAAGACCGCGCGCAGGTGCTCGACCGCGCGCAGGCCGCCGGAAATCCCGCCGTAGGAAACGAAAGCGACCGGCTTGGCCCGCCATTCCGGCTGGTGCCAGTCGATGGCGTTCTTGAGCGACGCCGGATAGCTGTGGTTGTACTCCGGCGTGACCACGACGAACGCGTCGGCGGCCGCGAGCCGCGGGGCCACCTTCGCGACTTCGGCGACGACCGCCGGGCTCGGCGCGGCCCCGAACGCGGGCATCACCAGCGGGAGGTCGGGTTCGGCGAGGTCGACGACGTCGACCGCGAAACCGCCGTGCCGGCCGGCGACGCCGGCCAGCCAGTCCGCCACCACCGGGCCGAACCGTCCTTCCCGGACACTTCCCACGATCACCGCGACCCGGACCGGCACTTCCGACACGTTTCCTCCTCGGCACAGCGGAACATTGCTGGGCCCAGGATGAAACTTAAAGTTCCCTTGAAGTCAAGCCGGCGGCTGTGGTTGGCTGTCGGCCATGGCGAACGTCGCGGCCCGGCCGCTGCCCGACCTGACGGTAGGCGAACTTTCCCGGCGCAGCGGGGTACCCGCGTCGGCCCTGCGCTTCTACGAGGACGAAGGCCTCATCCACAGCCGCCGTACCGCGGGCAACCAGCGGCGCTACCGCCGCGACACGCTGCGCCGCGTGACCTTCATCCGGATGTCTCAGCGGGTCGGCATGCCGCTGTCGAAGATCCGGGAAGTGCTCGCCCTGCTGTCCGACGACCGGACGCCGACGCGCACCGACTGGGCGCGGATTTCCCAGTGCTGGCAGGAGGATCTGAACGCGCGGATCCGCCAGCTGGAACAGCTGCGCGACCAGCTGGTCAACTGCATCGGCTGCGGCTGCATGTCCATGGCCAGCTGCAAGCTCGCCAATCCGGACGACCGGCTCGGCGCCGCCGGGCCGGGGCCGCAGCGGCTGGCCGACCACCACGGCGACGGCTACGAGGACTGCTGAAACTACCGGCGCTCCAGCAGCCCGCGGACGTACATCGCCTGTCCGGCGTGCTGGATGTCGTCGTCGAGGACGCTGATCAGCCGCACGCCGAGGGACACCGGCGGGTCCCACGCCTCGTCGACGATCCGGTCGAGGGCGGCGGCGTCGAGGCCGGCGACGAACCGGAGAGTCTGTTCGTGCACGGCGTCGTAGTAGCCGGTCAGCAGGTCCGGCTTGGCGACCCGGACCGCTTCGACGTCGGCCGGGCGGTGGCCGTAGCCGGTGTCGCCCGCGGGGAAGGGGAGGCCGAACCGCGAAAGCCAGTCCTCGCCGGTCCACACCTGCTCGGTCCCGGCCACGTCGGCGACGTGGTCGTCCTGGACCCGGGTCAGGTGCCACACCAGCCAGGCGATCGAGTTGGCTTCGTCGTCCAACCGGGCGCCGAGCTGCTCGGCGGTCAGTCCTTCGACCGCCGCGTGCACCGTGCCCTGGACCCGGCTGAACCCATCCGTGAGCAGTTCGGCCACGTTCATTCGGCTGCCTCCCGTTGCTGACCCGTTTCCCGGCGGGCTACCCGATCATGCCCGCCGGGAAACGGTGTCCGCTAGCGGGGCAGCAGCTGGTCGAAGAAGGAGCGGTAGCGGCGCAGCGCGATCCGCAGCTCCTCGGTGGCCGGTTCACCCTGACGCCACTGGTTTTCCAGCTCGCTCTTGTGCTCGGCGAAGGTGTTGGCGAGCGCGCTGATCACGGCGGCGACGAGTTCGTCGGCCTGCTGGACCGCCTGCTTCGGGTCGTCGACGAAGCCGGTCTGGACGTTCTGCCAGCGGTCGCGGAACCCGGTGACCTTCTCCTCGTCGATCAGCGGCGGCGTCTCCACGTCCCCGCCCGACCCCGCGGGCGTCTCCACGTCGCCGCCCGAACCCTGGGGGGTGGTGGTTTCGCCGGTGTCCTGCCGCCCGGCCGAAGCGGAGGCCAGGTCGGCGGTGCTCAGGTTCTGGTCGTCGGCGGCGCGGTCGTCAGCGGTGTGCTCGTCCGCGGTGCCGGGCTCACGGAAGTCGGCCCGGTCCTGGTCCGGTACGTCGGTGCCGCTTTCGTCCCGGAAGCCGCCGGCCTCGTGCACGTCCTCACGGCCGGTGAAGTCCTGGTCGTCCTCGGCGTCGTGGCGCGTCAGGTGCTCGGTCATGGTCAACGTCCTCCGTTCCACTCGGTCCGCGGGTTCGCGGACGCCTGGCGCTCGGTCTCGTGGCGGTCCGCGTCGTGGCGGTCCGCGTCCGGCCGGCTGGTCTCGTGCCGGTCGGTGTCGTGCCGATCGGTCTCGTTCCGCTCGGTGCGGTCGTGGTCGTGGCCGTTCCGGCGGTCGTGGTGGTCGTGGTGCTGCTCGTCGGCGCCGTCGGTCAGCAGGTCCTCGAAGACGGTGCGGTAGCGCACCATCGCGTCGCGCAGGTCCTCAGTGGACGCTCCGTCGCGCTTCTGCTGCGTGGTGTGCGCGGCCCGGTAGTGCTCCAGGGTCTTGGCGTGCCGCACGGACAGGTCCGCCAGCTGCTGCTCGTAGCCTTCGGTGGGGTAGCCGCGTTCGGCCATCAGCGAGTTCAGGAGCTGGTCGGCTTCGGCGACCGCGTCGGACGGCTGGTCGACGAACTTTTCCTGCACCTGCGCCCATTCCCGGGCGTAGCGCTCGCGCGCCGACGCCGAAAGCGGGCGGATGTCGAGCTCCTTGTGCCGGCGTTCCCGCTCGGCGAGCTCCCGCTGCGCGGCACGGGGGCTGTCCTTCTCCGCGACCGTGCGGTCGTACTCGGGACCGAACCGCTGCTGCAACCGTTTTCGTTGCATCTCCTGCGTCACCAGCCAGATCACGGCGCCGAGCACCGCGACGGCCACGACGACGATCAACACGATCAGCCAAGTGGGCATCGCTCAAACTCCTTCAAGGATGTCAAGCCCCCGATGCGTCCGGTGTTCCCGGATCGCACGATCCGAAAACCGTCCGCACGTCGCTGACCTCGCGATTCGGCCGGTCGGCGGCGTCGATACGGCCGGATGCCGCGCGGCGCCACGGGGTGTGACGGCACCAACACGACGCTTATTAGCAGCGTTACCACGCCAGTGATATCATTGATAACAGAAGCGGCGGAGAGAACGCCGTCCCGACCGGAAGAAGGAACCGATGAGCACCACCGGCACCCGCGTCGCGATCGTCACCGGCGGCTCCCGCGGCATCGGCCGCGAGGTCGCCGAGCGCCTGGCCGCCGACGGCATGGCGGTCGTGGTCAACTACGCGGGCAACGAAACGGCGGCCGCGGCCGCCGTCGACGCCATCACCGCGAACGGCGGCCGGGCGATCGCGGTCCGCGCCGACGTGGCCGACCCCGCTGCGGTCGCGGAGCTGTTCGACACCGCGGAACGCACCTACGGCGGAGTGGACGTCGTCGCGCACCTGGCCGGCGTGATGAACCCGCCGACGCCGATCGCCGACACCGACTTCGACGTCCTCGACCGAGTCCACCGCACCAACATCCGCGGCACGTTCGCGGTCGCCCAGCAGGCGGCGCGGCGGGTGCGCGACGGCGGCGCGGTGATCACCACCTCGACGTCGGTGCTCGGGCTGAACCTGCCCGGCTACGGCGTCTACAACGCGACGAAGGGTGCGGTCGAGGCGATCACCATGATCCTGGCGCGCGAGCTGCGCGGCCGCGACATCACCGTGAACACCGTCGCGCCCGGCCCGACCGCGACCGCGCTGTTCCTCGACGGCAAGGACGAGGAGACGATCGCCCGGATGGCCGAGCAGCCGCCGCTGGAACGCCTCGGGCAGCCGGCGGACATCGCCGAGGTCGTCGCGTTCCTCGCCGGCCCGGCGCGCTGGGTGAACGGCCAGGTGCTGCGCGCCAACGGCGGCATCGTCTAACGGGTGAACCGGCTGACGATCACGTGGTCCTTCGCCGGGCCGCGCACCACCCACTCCTGCCGCCAGCGCCCGGCACCGGTCACCCGGTACTCCCCGCGGTAGCGGTCGGCGCGGCAGGGGTGGTCCGCCGTCCAGCGGCCTTCGCGCAGGTCGAGGTCGTGGAAGAAGCCGCCGTGGTCGAAGTGCACCGACGCGCGGCCGGGGCCGGCCGGGCGGTAGTGCAGCGTCCGCGTGACCGGCCCGGTGTGGCCGCCGAGGCGCAGCTCGCCCTCCTCGTGGTAGACGAGGACGCCCCCGGCTTCGGTGAAGGTGGCGGTCCCGGTGACCGCGCCCATCGGCTCGCCGTCCGCGGCGCGGATTTCCCGGTCCAGGCACCATTCGCCGCCGAAATACGCGGCGAGATCGGGAACCGGCCAGTACTGCACGCCCCCATTCTGGCACCCCGCGGCGGGGCGGGCCGGAACTGTCGGACCCCCGCTCTATAGTCGGGCGGGTGGCAGAGACCGACCTCGCACCCGCGTCCGACGCGCTGGAGACCCTCCGGCGCGTGTTCGGCTACGACAGCTTCCGCGGCGACCAGGCGGCGATCGTCGAGCACGTGATCGCCGGCGGCGACGCGCTCGTGCTGATGCCCACCGGCGGCGGGAAGTCGTTGTGCTACCAGATTCCCGCGCTCGTGCGCCCCGGTGTGGGCGTGGTCGTCTCGCCGCTGATCGCGCTGATGCAGGACCAGGTCGACGCGCTGCGCAACGCCGGCGTCCGCGCCGGTTTCCTCAACTCCACGCAGGACTACGCGGCCCGGCAGGAGGTGGAGACGGCGTTCCTGAACGGCGAGCTCGACCTGCTCTACCTGGCGCCGGAACGGCTTTCGGTGGAATCCACCGTGCGGCTGCTCGACCGCGGCAAGATCTCGCTGTTCGCGATCGACGAGGCGCACTGCGTCGCCCAGTGGGGCCACGACTTCCGGCCCGACTACCTCCAGCTCTCCGCACTGCACGAGCGCTGGCCGGACGTGCCGCGGATCGCGCTGACCGCCACCGCGACCGAGGCCACGCACAAGGAGATCGCGGCGCGGCTGAACCTCGGCGAGGCCCGGCACTTCGTCGCGAGCTTCGACCGGCCGAACATCCAGTACCGGATCGTCGGCAAGAACTCGCCGCAGCGGCAGCTGCTGGAGCTGCTGCGCACCGAGCACCAGGGCGACGCGGGGATCGTCTACTGCCTGTCGCGGAACTCGGTGGAGAAGACCGCGGAGTTCCTGGTGCAGAACGGAATCCCCGCGGTGCCGTACCACGCGGGGCTCGACGCGCGCACCCGCGCGAAGCACCAGTCGCGGTTCCTGCGGGAGGACGGGCTGATCGTCGTCGCGACGATCGCGTTCGGGATGGGCATCGACAAACCGGACGTCCGGTTCGTCGCGCACCTCGACCTGCCGAAGTCGGTCGAGGGCTACTACCAGGAGACCGGCCGCGCAGGGCGTGACGGCCTGCCGTCCACGGCGTGGCTGGCGTACGGGCTGCAGGACGTGGTGCAGCAGCGCAAGATGATCGACACGTCCGAAGGGGACGAGGCGCACCGCCGCCGGCTGGGCGCGCACCTGAACGCGATGCTCGCGCTGTGCGAGACGGTCGAATGCCGCCGGGTGCAGATCCTCAACTACTTCGGGCAGCAGGCGGCCCCGTGCGGCAACTGCGACACGTGCCTGAGCCCGCCGGAGAAGTGGGACGGCACGATCCCGGCGCAGAAGCTGCTGTCGACCGTCGTGCGGCTGCGCAACGAACGGCGCCAGAAGTTCGGCGCCGGCCAGGTCATCGACATCCTGCTCGGCAAGTCCACGCCCAAGGTCACGCAGTTCCAGCACGACACGCTCAAGACGTTCGGCATCGGCACCGAGCTGCGCGAGCCCGAGTGGCGGGCGGTGGTGCGGCAGCTGCTCGCCCAGGGCCTGCTCGCCGTCGAAGGCGACTACGGCTCGCTCGTGCTCACCGAGAGCAGCGCGGAGGTGCTCGGCGGTGATCGCCAGGTGCTGTTGCGCCGCGAACCCGAGCGGGCTGCCGCCGCCGCGAAGGTCCGCAGCACGCGGAAGGCCGCCGCCGCGGTGGACATGCCCGCGGAGGCGGCCCCGCTGTTCGAACGCCTGCGTGCCTGGCGGGCCGCCACCGCGAAGGAGCAGGGCGTGCCCGCGTACGTCGTCTTCCACGACGCGACCCTGCGCCAGATCGCCACGCAGCGGCCGTCGTCGCTGGCGGAGCTGGGCACGGTCAGCGGCGTCGGCGAGAACAAGCTCGCCAAGTACGGCGAGGGCGTCCTCGAGGCGTTGACGGCCGGGTGACCTACCGGGTGGCCGGCCCCGGGTGGCCCGGCTGCCCGGTCACCGAGCTGACCTTGCGGACCGCGCCGGCGATCTGCTGGTGGTACTTGCCCTTGGTCTTGTCGTCGACGAACTTCGCGGCCTTCCCGACGGCCTGATTCACCTTTTCGGGGTTCTTCTTGGCGTAGGCACGAGCCGCACCGGCGGCGCCGGCCAGCATGGTCAGCTTCTTCATCAGAGGCACGGTGGCCCTCCCTCGTCGGTTACGGTCATCCTGACAACGCGGACGAACCACCCGGAGGTTCCCCGCGTGACGAGGGCCAAAACCTGGGCCCGCCGCGGCCGGTCCCGGAAATTGCCACGCGGATCGCCGCCGGGCGGCTCTAGGCTCCCGATCATGCGCGACCTGGCCGCCCTGCCGAAAGCCCACCTGCACGTCCACCTGGAGAGCACGATCCGCCCGGGCACGCTCCGTGAGCTCGGCGAGGCCAACGGTGTCGCCGTCCCGGGCGAGCCCCCGGTGTTCGACGGCTTCCGCGCCTTCGCCGACCACAACGCGCTCATCCGCTCGTGCCTGCGGCGGCCGGAGGACTTCGAGCGCATCGCCCGCGAGTACGTCGAGGACGAAACCGCCCAGGGCACGCGCTATGCCGAAATCACCTTCACCGCCGCGTCGCACGGGGAACGCCTGGGCGATCCGGAAATGCCGCTGGCGTCTGTCCTCAAAGGACTTGGCGAAAGCCCGGGCCTCGAATGGCGGCTGCTGCTCGACCACTCGCGGCGCCGTTCGGTCGAACGCGCGGAGCGCACCCTCGACCTCGCGTTGAAGTACGGCGAAGTGTTCGCGATCGGTATGGCGGGCGAGGAAAACCACTCGCTCCGGCCGTTCGCGACGGTCTTCGAGAAGGCCCGCGCCGGCGGGCTCCACCTGCTGCACCACACCGGCGAGGACGCCGGCCCGGACAGCATCCGCGAGGCCCTCGAAGTGGGCCGCACCGAACGGCTCGGGCACGGCATCCGCGTCCTCGAAGACCCCGAACTGGTCGCCGAAGTCCGCGACCGGGGCCTCGCGCTCGAGGTCTGCCCGTCGTCCAACGTGACGCTCGGGCTGGTGCCCTCGCTCGCCGAGCACCCGCTCCCCCGGCTGCGTGAGGCCGGGCTGACCGTCACGCTCAACACCGACGTCCCGTCCGTCACCGGAGCGAACCTGGCCGGCGAGTACGCCCGCGTGCAGCAGGCGTTCGGTTACGACGACGCGACGATGGCGGACTTCGCCCGCGCAAGCGTCACGGCGTCCTTCGCCCCCGAAGCGACCAAGAAGGCGATCCTGCGCGACATCGACGCGTGGCTCACACCGGCAGCAAGCGGGTGACCAGCGCGCCGAGCTGGTGCACCGTGCGGCACTCGTGCATCTCCACGACTTCGGCGTACTCGAGGGCGGCCGAGTCGCCGGTCGACCACAGGGACCGCCGCTCCGGGTTGAGCCAGTAGACGTGCCGGGCGCGGGCCTTGATCGCCCGGACGGCGTCGAGGTTCGGGTCGCCGCCGTTCGTCCGGGCGTCGCCGAGGATCAGCACCGACGTGCGCGGGCCGACCGCGTCGAGCCAGTTCTCCGTGAACTGGCGCAGGGAGCCGCCGTAGTCGCTGTGGCCGTCCCAGCGGACCAGCGCGGCTTCGGCCAGCATGCGCGCGCCGAGGTGCTCGGGGTCGGCCGCGCCGTTGGTGACCAGGTGGGTGACCTCGTCGGCGCTGTCGACGAAGGCGAACACGCGGATCTTGCTGAACTGGTCGCGCAGCGCCTGCACCAGCAGCATGGTGAAGTTCGCGAACCCCGCCACCGACCCCGAGAGGTCGCACAGCAGCACGATCTCGGGCCGGCCCGGACGGCGGTGGCGGTAGGCCGGCCGCAGCGGCACCCCGCCGGTCGACAGCGACCGCCGCAGGGTGCGGCGCAGGTCGATCTGCCCGCGGGTGGTGCGCTTGCGGCGGGCGGCCAGGCGCGTCGCCAGCTTGCGGGACAGCGGCTGGATCGTCCGGCGCAGCTCGGCGAGCTGGTTGCGGCTCGCGATGAGAAAGTCGACCCGGTCGGGTGACGGCGCGATGGCGTGCTTGGCGACGCGCTCGCGGCCGCGGGCCTCGGCCGCGCGGCGGCGCGCCTCGGTGCGGACCTGCCCGCGGAAGCCTTCGACGCGGCGGCGGATCTCGTCGCGGTCGAGCCGGTCGGTGAACTCGCCGCGCGCGCCGCCGCCGCGGACCGCGGCCAGCACCCGCGCGATCAGGGTCTGCGGCTGGAGCCGTTCCAGGGTCTGGTGGGCGGAGAAGCCGCCGCCCGGTCCGGACGCCGAGCCGTACTGCCCGAGCAGCTCCACCGCGAGCCCGGCCAGCTGCCCCAGCGCCTGCTGGTCGCCCTCGGCCAGCGCGGCAGCCAGTTCCTCCCGCAGCTCTTCCAGCGTCGTCGGCCGGTCTTCGCGGGCTCGCTCGGGGGTGCCGATCCCGGCCGGGAAGTACAGGTCGAACGCGGCGTCGAAGACGGCGCGCTGCCCGCCGCGGCGGACCAGGGCCGCGGCCAAGCCCTCGCGGACGAGCGAGCGGTCGTCGAGGCCGAGCACCGCCAGCGCGGCCGCGGCGTCGACCGTCTCGCTCGGGCCCGCCGGGATGCCCTGGGCCCGCAGCGCCCTGACGAACTCCGCGAGCCGCTCGGGCACGCCGCCGGTCACGACGCGTCCAAGACCTGTTCGAGCTTCAGGCCGGCGCCCGCCTTGGCGATGTCGTCCTGGTGCTTGAGCACGACGCCGAGGCTCTCCCGCACGACCTGCTCGTCCAGCGTCGACGCGCCGAGCGCGAGCAGGGTGCGCGCCCAGTCGACGGTCTCCGCGACCGACGGCAGTTTGCGCAGGTCCATCGCCCGCAGCGCGGCGATCACCCGGACGACGGAATCGGCGAGCGCGGCGTCGATGCCCGGGACCTTGAGCCGGACAATGTCGCGTTCGAGGTCCTCGTCCGGGAAGCCGATGTGCAGGAACAGGCACCGGCGGCGCAGCGCCTCGGACAGCTCGCGCGTCGCGTTGGACGTCAGCACGGCGAACGGCGCGCGCGTGGCGGTGATCGTGCCGAGCTCGGGCATGGTCACCTGGAAGTCGCCGAGCACCTCGAGCAGCAGGCCCTCGACCTCCATGTCGGCCTTGTCGGTCTCGTCGATGAGCAGCACGGTCGGCTCGTCGGAGGAGATCGCGGTGAGCAGCGGGCGGCGCAGCAGGAACTCCTCGCCGAAGATGTCGGTGCGGGCCTGCTCCCACGTTTCGTCACGGCCGGCGGTGATCCGCAGCAGCTGCTTGGCGTGGTTCCACTCGTACAGCGCGCGGGCTTCGTCGATGCCCTCGTAGCACTGCAGCCGGACCAGCCGCGACCCGCTGACCTGGGCGACGGCCTTGGCGAGCTCGGTCTTCCCGACGCCGGCGGGCCCTTCGACCAGCAGCGGCTTGCCGAGCCGGTCGGCGAGGAACACGGTGGTCGCCACCGCGGTGGACGCGAGGTAGCCGGCCCCGGCCAGCTTGGCCGACACGTCGTCGACGGAGGTGAAGAATCCGGTGCCCACCACGTGCCTCCTAAGCGATCGCTCACCAGGAGAGTACCCGACGGGCCCCGGCGGCGATCCGGCCGAAAGCAGGCCGCCCCGGCGAACGTCACGCAGCCGTCACTGCGGGCCTGGTCGGCCGTGACTGTGGCCGGATCGCCGGCGAATGGCGCAGTAGCATCGGCCGCGTGACCTACGCTGCGGCTTCCGGCCGATACGACTCGATCCCCTACCGGCGCTGCGGGCGTTCCGGGCTGAAGTTGCCGGCGATCTCGCTCGGCCTGTGGCACAACTTCGGCCACGACCGCCCGCTGCAGACCCAGCGCGACATCACCCGCCGCGCGTTCGACCTCGGCATCACGCACTTCGACCTGGCGAACAACTACGGCCCGCCCTACGGCTCGGCGGAGGAGAACTTCGGCAGGCTGCTGGCCACCGACTTCCGGCCGTACCGCGACGAGCTGGTGATCTCGACCAAGGCCGGCTACGACATGTGGCCCGGGCCGTACGGCGAGTGGGGCTCGCGCAAGTACCTGCTGTCCTCCCTGGACCAGTCGCTCGGCCGGCTCGGCCTGGACTACGTCGACATCTTCTACTCCCACCGCTTCGACCCCGAGACGCCGCTGGAGGAGACCGTCGGAGCGCTCGACGCCGCGGTCCGCGCCGGGAAAGCGCTCTACGTCGGGATTTCGTCCTACAGTTCGGAGCGGACCGCCGAAGCGGCGCGGCTCCTGCGTGAGCTCGGCACGCCGCTGCTGATCCACCAGCCGTCGTACTCGATGCTCAACCGCTGGATCGAAGAGGACGGCCTGCTGGACACGCTCGAACAGGCGGGCGCGGGCTGCATCGCGTTCTCCCCGCTGGCGCAGGGCCTGCTGACCGACAAGTACCTGAAGGGCGTCCCCTCGGATTCGCGGGCGGCGCAGGGCAAGTCCCTCGACCCGGACACCCTCGACGAGAACCGCCTGGGCCGGGTCCGCGCGCTCAACGACATCGCGGCCCGGCGCGGTCAGTCGCTGGCGCAGCTCGCGCTCGCCTGGGCGCTGCGCGACCACCGGGTGACGTCGGTGCTGATCGGCGCGAGCAGCGTCCGGCAGCTCGAGGACAACGTCGGCGCCCTCGGCAACCTCGAGTTCTCCTCCGAGGAACTGACCGAGATCGACGGCCACGCGACCGACGCGGACATCAACCTCTGGAAGCGTTCTTCGGACTCCTGATCCCCGCCCTCACCGGCGCCGCCGCAACGTCCTGTTCGCCACCGAACGCGGAGGCAGCATGAAGAAGGTCCTGGTCCTGGGCCGCGGCGGCGCCGGAAGGTCCACCCTGGCCGCCCGCCTCGGCGCAGCCACCGGCCTGCCGCTGTCGAACTCGACAAGCAGCCCTCGTGAGGTCGACCGGTTCCTGTCGCAGGTCACCCGTTCCGTTTGACGGATGCCATTCGGGGGCGCCCCCCGTTTTCCACTTTACCGGCGGGCACCGACATTTTCGGCCGGAGGCGTGCCCTGCGCTTCCGCCGACAGCCCCTGCCACTCCGCCCAGGTCGCCAGCCGGTCCGCGTAGGCCTGCTGGATCATCGGGTAGAAGCCCTGGCCGAAGAGCACCCGCAGGGGCGGGTTGGCCGAGTCGACGACCTTGAGGAGGGCCTGGGCCGCGGCGGCCGGGTCCCCGGCCGGCTGCCGGCCCGCGACCTCGGCGAGCCGGCGGCGGAGCCCGTCGTAGACCGGGCTGGGCTCGGCGACGTGCCCGTTGGCGAGGGGGTCCGGGTTCCGGCCGTCGCGGGTGGCGTAGCCGCCCGGCTCGACGATCGTGACCTTGATGCCGAAACCGGCCACCTCCCCGGCCAGGGTCTCGTTCAACGCCTCGATCGCCCACCGCGACGCCTGGTAGGCCCCGCCGAGCGGCATCGCGAGGATCCCCGCGGCCGACGACAGCTGGACGAAGTGGCCGGCGCCCTGTTCGCGCAGGTAAGGCAGCGCAGCCTGGATGACCCACACCGGGCCGAACACGTTGGTCTCGAGCTGGTCGCGCAACTGGCCCTCGGTCAGTTCCTCGACGGCACCGATCTGCGCGTATCCGGCGTTGTTCACGACGACGTCGAGGCGGCCGAAGTGCCCGGCGGCCCGCTTCACCGTCTCGAAGACGGCGCCCTTGTCAGTCACGTCCAGCTTCAACGGGAGCACCGCGTCGCCGTAGGTCGCGACCAGCGCGTCGAAGCTCGCGGTGGACCGCGCGGTGGCGGCCACCCGATCGCCCCGGGACAGCGCCGCCTCGACGAAGCGGCGGCCCAAGCCGCGCGACGACCCCGTGACGAACCAGACCTTGCTCATGGGCTCTTCCGTTCTCTGCGGTGGCATCCGATCGCCCACAGGACACCGGGAGCCGGAGACTTGTGACGACCTGACGTTTGACCAAATTTCGAATTTGGTCATAAGATGGCGTCATGCCTCCTGCCGAAGATCGCGCCGAACGGGCCGAGCGCATCCTCGACGCCGCCGCCGAGCTGCTCCTGCGCGCCGGGTACCGGCGGACGACGATCGAAGACGTCGCCGAGCGGGCCGATGTCGGCAAGGGCACCGTCTACCTGCACTGGAAGAACCGCGAGGAGCTGTTCCTCGCGGTCCTGCTCCGCGATTCGGTCCGGGTGCTCGAAGAGCTCGTGACCACGATCGCGGCCGATCCGCTCAGCGTGCGGTTTTCGCGCCTGAGCGAGCTCCAGTACGCCAATGTGCTGAAGCGTCCGCTGCTGCGAGCCGGGTACGCCGACGACACCGAGACGCTCGGCAAGCTGCTGCCGAAGCTGCACGGCAAGCTCGACCCGCGGCACGCCGAGGCCTTCGTCGAGTACCTGGAGCTGCTGGCCGCCAACGACCTGCTCCGCACGGACCGGCCGGTCCGCGAGCTCGTCGTCGTCTTCCAGGCCGTGCTGCACGGGTTCCTCGCGGCCTCTCCGCCACCCGAACCCGCCCTGCTCGCCGACACGATCGCGCGCGCCTTCGAGCCGCTCGCCGTGTCGACGAGGCAGCTGCGCGCCGTGGCTCCGCGGGCACTGGAGCTCTTCATCGAAGCCGTCGCGCTCGACCGCAAACAGCTCGAACGCGCCTACTGAAATCCCTTGGGAGGATCCTTGCGCACCGGAATCCTGATCGACGAACTCGGCGTCGGCTTCGACGCCATGACGGCCCAAGCCCGCGAAGCGGCGAAGCTCGGCTACAGCACGCTCTGGGTCGCGCAGCGCGGCGGCTGGGACGCGCTCACGGCAATGCCGGCGCTCGCGGCGGCCGCGCCCGGCGTCGAGCTGGGCACGTGCGTCGTGCCGACGTACTCGCGGCACCCGATCACCATGGCCGCGCAGGCGCTGACCGCCCAGGCGGCCACCGGCGTGCCCGTCCACCTCGGTCTCGGGCTGAGCCACAAGTTCATCGTCGAAAACGAGTTCGGCTACTCCTACGACCGCCCGATCCGCCACCTGCGCGAGTACCTCCAGGCGCTGCACCCGTTGCTGCGCGGGGAAAAGGCAGACTTCCACGGCGAATCGCTGACCGCCGCGGGCGCGGTGAACGCACCCGGCGCGCAGCCGCCGGCCGTGCTGATCGGCTCGGTGAGCCCGCAGTCGACGCGGCTGGCCGGCGAGCTCGCCGACGGCGTCATCACGACCTGGGCCGGTCCGCGGGCGATCGGCGAGTTCGTGGTGCCGGCACTGGGAGCCGGCTCGCGCGTGGTCTCCGGTCAGCTGATCTGCGTGACGTCCGAAGTGGACGAAGCACGGAAGCGGATCGAGGAACTGTACGGCGCGGTGGGGAGCATCCCGGCGTACCGGGCGATCCTCGACCGCGAGGGCCACGAGCGGGTTTCGGACAGCGCGATCATCGGCGACGAGGAAACCGTGCGGCGCCAGGTGAAATCCCTCGAGGACGCGGGCGCGACGGAACTGCTGGTGATGCCGGTCGGCTCGGCGGAGGAGCAGGCCCGCACGCGCGAACTGCTGGCCGCGTGAGCGGTCTCCGGGCCGACGCCCCGCACGCGGCTCCGGACGCCTGAGCCCACCCGGCCGCGGGGGCGCCCCCCGTTTTCCACTCTACCGGCGAGCACCGACAATTCCGCGCTGTCCGGCGTCCGCCAAGGCGGCAGGCCCACCCGGTGGTGTTGTGGCTGCGCGGGCACGACCGCCGGCCGGCCGAGGTGCGCGGGCACGCCGCCGACCCGGTCGGCCGCGAGTGGCTGACCAGGATGGCGCACCGGTACGGCCCCGGCGTCCGTTAACGCGGGGCCGGCAGGTGGGTCGCCTCCGGGAACAGGTTCAGCGCCCGCAGCGCCGCGCCCAGCTCGGCGATGTCCGCCGGGTTCGTCAACGACCGGCCCAGCTCCTCCGTGATGCGCTTCAGCCGGTGCCGGATCGTGTTGGGGTGGCAGAACATCCGCTCCGACGTCAGCTTCGCCGATCCCTGGCAGTCGAACCACGCGCGCAGGGTCAGCAGCAGCACGTTGCGCTCGTCGCCCGGCAGGTCCAGCACCGGCTGGAGCACGTGGTGGGCCAGCTGCACCGACGCCTCCGGCGCGCTCGCCACCAGCCCGGCCAGCGGTGACTCGGTGAACTGGACCAGCCCCGGTGTTCCCGGCGTCATGCTCGACAGCGCCACCCGCGCGAGGTGCAGCGCGCGGGCGGTGTTGCCGAGGCCGGTGAACACCGGGCTCATCCCGACCCGGCCCACCGGGTGCTCGCGGACCAGCTCGACGATCGCCGCCGCGGCGGCCGGGTCGCGCAGGGACACCACGCCGACCTGCAGATCGGGGGTGAGCCGCCACGCCGACGCGTGCTGCCGCGCGCGCAGCCGCACCTCGACCTGCGGCAGCGGTTCCTGGCCCAGCCGCGGGGTTTCCGCCGCGACGACGACGAACGTGCCGTCCAGGGACAGGTCGAGCACGCGGGCGATGTCCCACAGCGTGCCCTCGGTCGCCGCCCCGCCCGCGAACAGCGCCTCGACGAGCGCCGATCGCCGGTTCTGGTGCGCCACCATGACTTCCGCGGTCGTGTCGCGGTAGGACGTCGTCAGCGCTTCGGCGAGGTCGTCGATCAGCGCCCAGATCGCCGTCGTCGCGGCGACCAGCGCGGCCAGGTCCTGGGCGGCGGCGGTCAGCTCGACGAACCGGTGCCAGACCTCGGTCAGCCCGATCCGGTAGGCGCGCAGCAGTTCCGGCAGCGGCGCACCCTGCAGGGCGCGGGCCCGGCCGGTCGCGCGGGCCTGGGACAGGTCCGGGACGTCGGAGCCGCGCAGCGTGCGCAGCACGTGCTCGAGGTTGGCGCGCACCGAGGTCCGCAGCTCGGTGTGCGTGACGAACCGGGCGTCGGCGTAGACCGGCATTTCGGCCCGGATCTGCCGCACGGTGCTCTCGATCAGCTCGGGCAGCTTCCGCTCGACCTCGGCGGCGAGGACGGCGACGCGCGGTGCGAGCCCGTCGGACAGAAGCGCCGGGTAGTGCATGGTGCCCTCCGGTCCCCGACCTCCTCGTCGAGGCCTGAGACCGACATCTAACCCGAACGGTGCCACCACGTTCGGGTGAACTTGCTACAGGAACCGCGAATGCGGAGGTTCTTTTGTCGAACCTCCGCATCCGCGTCAGGCCATCTTGGCCGCGGCGCTCTTGATCGCCTCCCGGATCCGGAAGTAGGTGCCGCAGCGGCAGACGTTCTGGATGGCGTCGATGTCGGCGTCCGTCGGGTTCTTGGTCTTCTTCAGCAGCGCGACCGCCGCCATGATCTGCCCCGGCTGACAGTAGCCGCACTGCGCCACGTCCTGCTCCAGCCACGCTTCCTGGACCGGGTGCAGCTCGTCGCCGTCGGCCAGCCCCTCGATCGTGGTGACCTCGCGCCCGGCGCACTCCGACACCGGCGTGACGCAGGGGTTGAACGCCTCGCCGTCGAGGTGGCTGGTGCATGCCTTGCAGACGTTGATGCCGCAGCCGTACTTCGGCCCGCGGACCTTGAGCTTGTCGCGCAGCGCCCACAGCATCGGCAGGTCGGCGGGCGCGTCGACGGTGACGGTCTTCCCGTTCACCACGAAGGTGTAGTTGGGCATGGGGACTCTCCTCAGCGCGGGAACGGGTCGAAGTCGACCGGGAAGGTGATCGGGAAGCTGCGGGGCTTGATCCCGGTCGCGCGGGCGTAGGCGTTCGCGATCGCGCCGACCGGCGCCGGCAGGCCCAGCTCACCCGCGCCGCCGATGTCCTCGCCGGTCGCCGGCATGACGTGCACGGTGACGTCCGCCGGCGAGTTCTTCTGCCGCGCGTAGTGGAACTGCGAGTAGCTGCCCTCCAGCGGCAGGCCCTTGTCGATGTGCAGGCCCGCGGTCAGCGTCGTCGAAATCGCGTCGGTCAGCCCGCCGAGCATCTGCGCCTGGATCCCCCGCGGGTTCACCGGCTTGCCGACGTCGACCGCGATGGTCGCCTTGGTGACGCGCGGATGCTTCGTGTCCCGGGCGTCGATCTCGACCAGGCAGGCGGTGTAGGACTTGTACTCGCCGTGCACGGCGATGCCCTGCGCGAACCCGGCGGGCATCTGCTTGCCCCACTCGCCGAGCTCGGCGACCTTGTCCAGCACCGCGCGCTGGCGCTCTTCCTTGATGAACTCACGGCGGAACGCCACCGGGTCCTTGCCGAGCTTCGCGGCGATCTCGTCGACCATGATCTCTTCGGCGCCGCGGGTGTTCGCGGAGTAGACCGAGCGCCACGCCGAGGTGTGGAACTTCAGCGGCACCTCGTTGAGCAGCTGCGTCGTGACGCCGAAGTTGTACGGCGACTTCACGGTCAGCAGGAACACCGTCTGCGCGAAGCTGAGGTTGCCGCCGACGGGCAGCTTCGCCGCGAACGCCGTGAGGATCTCGCCGAGCCCGTGGCTCCAGTCGGTTTCGACGCTCGCGACGCGGTGTTCGAACGTCAGCACCTGTCCCAGAGCGAAGGTCGCACGGATCCGGTGGTAGCTCGCCGCGCGCCCGCGGCCGTGGCGCATGTCGTCGATCCGGCTCCACATCAGCCGGACGGGCTTCTTCATCGCCTTCGAGATGTGCGCGGCTTCGAGGGCCGCATCGAAGAACAGCCGCCGCCCGAAGGACCCGCCGCCCTGCTGGACGTGCACGGTGACCTTGTTCTCCGGCAGGCCCAGCTCCTGGGCGATGGTCTGCTTGGCGACGATCGGCGATTTGAGCCCGGCCCAGATGGTCGCGCTGTCCTCGCGGACGTCGGCGACCGCGGAGTTCGACTCCATCGGCGCGTGGCTGGCGAAGGCGAAGTCGAACTCGCCGTCGACGTACTGCGTCAGCAGCGGCGGCACGACGAACGGCAGCGCGGCGGCCCGCAGCTTCTTCTTGATGGTCTCGTTGTTTTCGCCGTCGACCGTGCCCGGGCCCCAGCTGACGTCGAGGGCGTTCTTGCCGTCGAGGGCCTGGCCGAACGTCTCGGCCATCACCGCGACGCCGGTCTTCACGACGGCGATGTCGATGATCCCGGGCATGGCCCGGACGGCGGCCTCGTTGTTGACCTTCTGCACCGTGCCGTTGATGGTCGGCGGGCGCCGCACCATCACCGGGTTGGCACCGGGAACGTCCAGGTCGAGCGTGTAGACCTGCTTGCCGGTGACCATCGCGCGGGCGTCCTTGCGCGAGGTCGGCGTTCCGACGAGCGTGTGCGCCGACTCGGCCTTCGGCTGGATCGCCCCGACACTCAGGCCCGAGCGCGACGCGGGCCCGGCGAGGACACCGTAGGAGGCGCTGCGGCCGTCGGGCGCCCACACCGCACCGTCGCGTGTGGACAGCCGCGACGCGTCGGTCCCCCACTGCGCGGCGGCCGCGGCGACCATCCGGGCGCGGGCGGTCGCCGCGGTGGCGCGCACCGGGTCGTAGAGCGAACGCATCGTGTTGGACCCGCCGGTGAGCTGGTTGAACAGCAGCTCGGTGCGGGCGTCGGAGAGCACGACGTCGACGCGGTCGAGCGGCAGGTCCAGCTCTTCGGCGACGAGCATCGCCGTCGCCGTGGTGATGCCCTGGCCGACCTCGGCGCGCGGCAGCTGCAGCCGAGCCCGGCCGTCGGAGGTCAGTTCGAGCACGAGCATCCCGGCGGTCGGCGCGCACGACAGCGTCAGGACGTCGCCGAGGTCGAGGATCTCCGCCGGCTGCGGCAAGGTCGGGACGACGGCCTCGGCGCGGGCCGGGGCGACGGCGTCGGCGGTGAGCTTCGTGGCGACGGTGAGCGTGGGCGCGGCGACCAGGTAGGTCAGGAAGCGGCGGCGGCCGACCTGCCTTGGCTCGGGCTGTTCGGTGGTGGGACTGGCCATCGGGAATCCCTTGCTGGGAGGTGGCGGGGTGCGCGCCACGCTAAGGACCCCTTGACACGCCGTCAACGCGGAGTAGCCGGGTTCGCCCATCTCTGTGACGAGATGACAGCGGAAACCGCCGAATGTGTGCGCCGCCACAGTGCCGGACGGCGCAACGGGCTGGTTCAGCCGGCCCCGCGGGCGCGGCGGGCCTGGATCAGGTCTTCGCGGGCGCGGGCGACGCGGGAGCGGACGGTGCCGACCGGGCAGCCGCAGACGTCGGCGGCCTCGGCGTAGGACAGCCCGAGCACCTGCGTCAGGACGAGCACCTCGCGGCGTTCCGGCTCCAGCCCGTCGAGCAGCAGCCCGAGCTCGACGAGGTCCTCGAAGCCGGCCGCGGGGTCGCGGGTGCGTTCGGCGGCGGCTTCCCAGTCGGTGTCGGCGATCTTGGGCCGCGCACCGGCGGCCCGGATCTGGTCGACGACCACCCGGCGCGCGATGGCCAGCAGCCACGTCCGCGACGACGAGCGTCCCGCGAAGCGGTGAAGGCTGCCGAAGGCGCGAAGGTAGGTCTCCTGCGTCAGATCGTCGGCCGCGGCGGCATCGGTGAGGTGCGCGAGGAAGCGCCAGACGTCGGCCTGGGTGGCGCGGACCCACTCCTCCAGCGCACGCCGGTCGCCACGGCCGGCGGACAAGGCCAGAGCCGTGACGCGGTCGTCGTCCTCACGGTGGGTCATGATCCGGAAACATACAGCGGCGCGAAGCGCCTCCGTTGAGGGTGGTGGCGGGGAGGAAGGCGGAGCTAGCAGTGACGGGGAACTCCGCGGATCCGCCGTCCGACTACTGGGGCATGAGGTGCGAGGACTGCCGTGAAGCACTGTCGGCCCGCTTGGACGGTGAGGCCGAGCCGGTTTCCCCGGACGAGCACCTGGCGTCCTGCGTCGCCTGCCAGGAGTGGTTCGCGGGCGCGGAACGGCTGCGGCGCGCGATGCTGCTGCGCCCGGCGCCGCCGGTGCCGGACCTCACCGCGGCGATCCTCGAGCGCACGCCCGCGCCGTCCGGCGAAGGCTGGGGACTGCGGATCGCGCTGACCGTGGTGGCGATCGCCCAGCTGGGCCTGGCGTTCGCGGAACTGCTCGGGACGGCGCACAGCGGCGTCCACCTCGGCCACGAAAGCGGCGCGTGGAACCTGGCGGTGGGTGTCGGCCTGCTGACGGCGGCCCTACGCCCGAAGACGGCAGGCGGCCAGCTGCCGCTGCTCACCGGGTTCGTCGCTGTGCTCCTGCTGTGGTCGGCGAGCGACCTCGCGGCGGGCCAGGTGACGCTGTCCCGGCTGGCCACCCACCTGCTCGTGGTGCTCGGCCTGGCGTTGCTGTACGCGGTCCACCACGCGCACCGCGACCGGGGCACGCCGCTCCCCGCGGCGACGGCCGGCGACGGCACGCCGGCGTCCGGGTCCACTGTGGACGCTCCCGCGGCGGGACGGCCGCGGCCACGCGCCTTCCGGCGCCAAGCCCACGGCCGGCACGCGGCCTGAACGACCTGCCGCATAGGACGTTATACGCCGGTCATTCGACCTGCTTGACCGCCCACTCCGCCCACTCGCGCTGCATGACGGAGAAGCGCTTGCCCCACTCCAGGACGAGCCGGCCGTACAGCGACTGGTTGTCCTCGCCCCAGTCGATCGTGGTTTCCAGCTCCTCGAGCCGCCGCTCGCGCTCCCGCCCCGTCTCCCCCATCGAGGCGAGGTAGCCGCGAGCCTGGTCCGGGGTGACCGAGCCGAGGAAGTACACCCGCAACAGGGTGGCGCTGCGCGGCGGCCCGCCGGGTTCGACCTCGATCAGCCAGTGCCGCAGCTCCGCGAGCCCGGCTTCGGTGATCTCGTACTCCTTGCGCCCGCGCGGCCCCTCGGCGAGGACGCGGATCATGCCCGCGGCCTCCAGCTTGCCGAGCTCGCCGTAGAGCTGGCTCTGCGTCGCGGGCCAGACGCTGGCCATCGCCCGCTCGAACCGTTTCAGCAGGTCGTAGCCGCTTCCGGGCTCGTCGGCCAGCATCCCCAGCACCGCGTGTCGAAGGCTCATGCCCCCATTCTGACATTCCACTATTGACATGTCCAACCGGCACGTTCTAACTTCGACATGTCAAAGTTGGAACGTCAGGAAGGACCGTCGTGAACTACTTGAAGAGCCTGCTGCCGTGGATCGCGTTCGCCGTGGTCGCGACCCAGTTCGACTGGCGCTGGTCGGGGCTGACCGGCCTGGCGATCTCGGCCGTGCTGCTCCTGCTCGCCCGCCGCGACGGCCGCAAGGCCGACACGCTGATCATCGAATGGAGCGGGTTCGCCTTCTTCACGCTGCTCACCGCCCTCGCGTTCAGCGTCCCGGCGTCACCGCTGAAGACCTACACCGGCGCGCTCACCGACGCGTGGCTGGCGCTCACCGCCTGGGGCTCGCTCGCCATCGGCAAGCCGTTCACCCTCGGCATCGCCCGCACGTCGACCCCGGAGGCGCTCTGGGACAACCCGCTCTTCAAGCGCGTCAACGTGATCATCACGCTGGTCTGGGCGGCGAGCTTCACCGTCGGCGGGGTCGCGGGCATCGCCCTGCTGAACTTCGCGCCGCACGCCACCTTCGCGCTCATCGCGCTCAAGGTGCTCTGCTTCGCCGTCCCCGTCGCCTTCACCATCCGCTACCCGCGCATCGTGCGCGCCCGCGCCCGGGAAGCCGCATGACCACCTCGGAGTTCCACCTCACCGGCGCCTACGCCCCCGTCCACGACGAACTGACCGCGTTCGACCTCCCGGTGACGGGCACCCTGCCGCCCGAGCTGACCGGCTGGTACCTGCGCAACGGCCCGAACCCGCGCGGCGACAGCAAGCACTGGTTCACCGGCGACGGCATGGTCCACGGCGTCCGCCTCGAGCACGGCCGCGCCGCCTGGTACCGCAACCGCTGGGTGCGGACCGAGAGCTTCGAAAACCCGGACCTGGAGCTGTACAACGAAGACGGCACGCGGAACCTGCACAGCAGCGTCGCGAACACGCACGTCGTCAACCACGCCGGCCGCACGCTCGCGCTCGTCGAGTCGTCGCTGCCGTACGAGATCACGACGGACCTCGAAACCGTGGGCGTGTACGACTTCGGCGGCGAACTGGCCGACGCGATGACCGCACACCCGAAGATCTGCCCGGTGACCGGGGAATTGCACTTCTTCGGCTACGGCAGCATCACCGCGCCGCACGTGGGCTACTACCGCGCCGACGCGGCCGGGAAGCTCGTCGTCAAGCAGCCGATCGACGTGCCGGGGCTGACGATGATGCACGACTTCGCGCTCACCGGCGAGCACGTCGTGTTCTACGACCTGCCCGTGGTGTTCGACCGGGCGTCGGTCGGCCGGGGCATGCCCTACCGCTGGGACGCCGGCTACGGCGCCCGCCTCGGCGTGCTGCGCCGCGACCGGCCCGCGGCCGGCGTGCGCTGGCTGGAGATCGAGCCCTGCTACGTCTTCCACACGCTCAACGCGTTCGACACCCCGGACGGCCGGATCGTCGTGCACGTCATGCGCTACGACCACCAGTGGTGGGCCGGCCACGACGACCCGCCGGCGTCGCTGTGGCGCTGGACGATCGACCTCGCGGCCGGCACGGTGACCGAAGACCGGCTCGACGACCGGCCGGGCGAGTTCCCCCGCATCGACGACCGGCTCGCCGGGTCCGACGCGCGCTTCGGTCACGTCACCGGCCACGACGTCCTGCGCCGCTACGACCTGCACACGGGCACGGCCACCGAGCACGTCTTCGCGCCCGGCCGCGTTCCCGGCGAAGCGGTGTTCGTTCCCGCCGAGCACGGCGAAGGCTGGCTGCTCACCTACGTCCACGACGCGGCGGAGGACCGCAGCGACCTCGTCGTGCTCGACGCCGGGAACCTCGCCGCGGCGCCGGTGGCGGCGGTCCACCTCCCGCAGCGGGTGCCCGCGGGCTTCCACGGGAACTGGCTGCCGGACGCGTGAGTGCTCAGGCGAACTTCGTCTTCGGCCGGTCCTGCCGGACGCCGTCGACGTAGACGTCCACCTTCTCGTCGAGGAACGCCACCAAGCCGGCGACGCGGGTGCTCTCGGGCAGCGGCGTCGGGTAGCTCCAGGCGAGGTCCTCGTGCCCGGCGACGTCGAAGTGGTCGGCGGCGCCCTTGTACGGGCAGTGCGTCACGACCTCGATCTTCTCCAGCAGGTCCATCCGGACGTCGACGCGGGGCAGGTAGTAGCGGGTCGGCAGGCCGGTCTCGAACAGCAGGTGCGGGCGCACCGAGTCGGCGACGGTGACGCCGTCGACCTCGATCCGGACGTGCCGCGAGCTCGGCAAGATGTCGACGCGGACGCCGGGGTCGCGCGGGTGCGTGAAGATCTGTTCGTCCTCTTCGAACCAGTCGAACGCGCCGAACTCGAACCGGACGTGGCCGCGGAGCTCTTCGATCGGCGAATCCGGGTACTCCAGCGCGCCGTCCACCGCCTCGGCTCCGGCACCCTTTATCGTCGACAGAACAGCTTCTCCGCGGCTCGGCGAGTGCGCCGTCCGGCCGGAGGGGGTGAGAACGCCGCTCACGACGTCCGCGCGCGGGATGTAGTACGTGGGGTAGTACGGAACTTCCCACACCAGGAGGGGGTGCACCGTGTCCGCGACGACCTGCCCGCCGAGGAACACCCGTACCCGCTTCGCGCCTTGTGCCACGCGGACCCGGCCGCGTACCGGAGTGCTCATGATGCGGTCAACCGGCCCCGGAGTGCGCGTATTCCGGCGGGATCCGGGGCGGGACGGCTAGCGTGGCAGGCAGCACGAGGACGACAGGAGGCGGGCACGGGTGGCCGGCGTAGAAGTTCCCACGGTCGGTACCCCCGCCGGGATGCGCAAGATCAACCAGCGGGCGGTGCTGGACCTGCTGCGCCGCCGCGGCCCGGCGACCCGGCCGCAGGTGGCGAAGGACACCGGGCTGTCGAAGCCGACGGTCAGCCAGGCCCTGCTGGCGCTGGAGGCCGCCGGGCTGGCCCGGCCGACCGGGCAGACGTCCACCGGCACCGGCCGGTCGGCGGTGCTGTACGAGGCCGACCCGACCGCGGGGTACGTGCTGGGCGTCGACATCGGCCGCGAGCACCTGCGGGTCGCGGTGTCGGACCTCGGCCGCACGCTGGTGGCGCGCCGCGACGAGCGCAACACGGCCCGCTCCGGCGCGGCGCTGGTGACGGCGGTCGGCAAGATCGCGGCCGCGGCGGTCGCGGAGGCCGGTCTTGCGGCGGCCGACATCGTTGTCCGCGTGGTCGGCTCCCCCGGCGTCGCCGATCCGGAGAAGCGGTGCTTCCGGCACGCGCCGAACCTGCCGGGCTGGGGCCGCGCGGGCCTGATCGACGACCTCGAAGCAGCACTGGGCCCGGACCTGATGGTGGAGAACGACGCGAACCTCACCGCGGTCGGCGAGTGGGAGAGCGGCGCGGCCCGCGGCGCGTCGGTGTTCGGCTGCATCACGATCGGCACCGGCGTCGGCATGGGCATGATGGTCGACGGCCGGGTGTTCCGCGGCGCGACCGGCGCGGCGGGCGAGATCGGCTACCTCCCGTACGGCCGCACGCGCGCGGCCGACGAGCCCGGCACCCCGCCCGCCCGCGGCCACCTCGAAGAGGCGACGGCGGCCCAGTCGGTCGTCCAGGGCGCCCGCGAACTCGGCCTGGGCACGGCGAAATCGGCCCGCGAGGTGTTCCGCCTGGCCCGCGAAGGCGACGAGCTGGCCCGCCGCGCAGTGGAGACGGAAGCGGACCGCCTGGCGTACACGGTGGCCTCGGTGGCGGCGGTGATCGACCCCGAGCTGATCGTCCTGGGCGGCGGCATGGGCACGGCCGCGGACCTGCTGCTGGAGCCGATCGACCGCGCCCTGCGCGCGTTCACGCCGCTGGTGCCGAAGGTGGTCCAGGGCGAACTGGGCGAGGACGCGGTGCTGACGGGCGCGATCAGCGTGGGCCTGCGGGCGGCGGAAGGCCTGGTGTTCGAGCGCCGGGTCGGTGCCGCCTAGCCACCTGTCGCCCGAGAACTACTAACTATCTGACCAAGTCTCCCCCTGCACTCGCTTGCGCCCGAAAGTTAGTAAGCAATACAGTACTAACTCGTGGACGACGAGTCAGTGCAGGCGTTGCGCCGGAGTGTGCTCCGGCTCGCGCGGCGGTTGCGCGGCAGCCGCTCGGCGGGGGCACTGAGCCCCGCCAAGGTGGGCGTGCTGGCCTACCTCTCCCGGCACGGTGCGAGCAGCCCGGGCGAGATCGCCGCCGCCGACGCGCAGCGGCCGCAGGCGCTGACGAAAGTGTTCACCGAACTGGAGGCCGACGGGCTGATCAGCCGCTCGCCCAACGAAGACGACGGGCGCAGCGTCGTCCTCGGCCTCACCGCGCCCGGGGCAGCCGCCCTGGAAGCCGACATGCGGGAACGCGACGAGTGGCTGGCCGCCGCGTTCGGCACGCTCGGCGAGACCGAGCGCGGTGTCATCCGGCTGGCCGCTCCCCTGCTCGAGCGCCTCTGCGACCACCCCGCCCCGAAGGGGAAACCATGAGCGACGTCTTCCCGCCGCCCCGCGCGTGTCCGTACACGCCGCCGTCCCGGCTGACCGAACTGCAACGCGAGGCGCCGATCACCCGGGTCCGGATCTGGGACGGGAGCACGCCGTGGCTGCTGACCCGGTACGCCGACGTCCGCGCGGTGCTCGCCGATCGCCGGTTCAGCGTCGATCCCACCCGGCCCGGCTACCCCGCCCGCGGCCCGGCGAGCCGGGGCCGGCGGACCGGACGCGGTTCGTTCATCTCCATGGACGGGCCCGAGCACACCCGGTTGCGCCGGATGCTGATCAGCGAGTTCACCGTGCGCCGCGTCGAGGCCCTGCGGCCGGCGATCGAGCGGATCGCCGCCGGTCTGCTGGACGAACTGACCGCCGGGCCCCAGCCCGCCGACCTGGTCGGCCGGTACGCGCTGCCGCTGCCGTCCATCGTCATCAGCGAACTGCTCGGTGTGCCCTACGAAGACCACGCCTTCTTCGAAAACCGCGCCCGGGCGATGCTCGACGACTCGGCAGGCGGCGCGGCCAACCGGGCCGCCACCACGGAACTCGCCCGCTACCTCGGCACCCTGCTGCACCGGCGGAGCACCCACCCCACCGACGACCTGCTGGGCCGCCTGAGCGCGGAGCAGATCGCCACCGGCGCCCTTTCCCGGGCGGACGCGGTGGCCACGGCGATCCTGCTGCTGGTCGCCGGCCACGAAACCACCGCCAACCAGATCGCCCTCTCCACCGCGTTCCTGCTCGACAACCCCCAGCACGCCAACGCTTTCCGGGGACCGGGCGATCCCCCGTCGACCGCGGTCGACGAACTGCTGCGGCTGCTGACGATCACCCACTTCGGCCGCCGCCGCGTCGCGACCGAGGACGTGGCGCTCGGCGACGTCACCATCCGCGCCGGCGAGGGCGTCATCGCCGCCGCCGACGTGGCCAACCGCGATCCCGGCGAGTTCGCCGATCCGGACGAGGTGGACTTCGGCCGCAGCCCCAACCACCACCTCGCCTTCGGGCACGGCGAGCACCTGTGCCTCGGCCACCACCTCGCCCGCCTCGAACTCCAGGTCGCGCTGACCGCGCTGCTGCGGCGCCTGCCCCGGCTCCGGCTCGCCGTCCCCACCGGCGAACTGCCGTTCCGGCACGCCCACCCGATCTACGGCATCGACCGGGTCCCGGTCGCCTGGGACTGAGGGAGCGCTAAGCCGCCCGCCACGCCTCGCCGCCGGCCGACAACCGCCAGGGTGTCAGGCGCAGCACCGTGATCTTCGGGTCCCGGTGGTCCTCGCCGCCGAGGATCTTCGGGTCGTAGCCCAGCGGCTCCGGCGTCGACGCGAACGGGTCCCACAGGTACTTGCGCGTCTCCTCGTCGTCCGCGAACTCCGCGCGGCACTCCGCCACCGCCACTTCGTGCTGCGGATCCCAGTACGAGCACGACACGTACGGCGAGGCGGTCAGGTGCGCGACCTTCAACGGCGTCGGCCGGGTGAACAGCCAGCCCGTCAGGCCGTCGGGGCCGGTCTCCCAGATCGGGTGGACGACGCGGGAGCGCGGCCTCCCCCGCCGGTCGACGGTCACCAAGGTGCACCAGACGATCCGGTGCGCCACGCGGACGAACCCTTCGGCCAGCTCGGCGGGCACCCTGCTAGATTCCACAACCATGGTTGTGCATCCTAGCACCCTCGACCTGCCGCTGACGGCGCTCTTCGCGGGCTGGGCGATGACGGACGAGGTCCAGCGGCGGCTCGCGGGGCAGGGTTTCGGCGACCTGCGGTTCAACGACGGCGTGGTGATCCAGCACGTCCTGGCCGCGCCGCTGTCGATCACCGCGCTGGCCGAACGGATGGGCGTGACCCAGCAGGCGGCGTCGAAGGCCGTCGCGGACCTCGAACGCCGTGGCCTGCTGCGGCGTCAGGCGGATCCGGCGGACGCCCGCACGAAGCTGTTGCACCTGACCGAGCACGCGGTGGCCGCCGTCGAGGCGACGCGCGTGCTGCGGCGGGAACTCCAGGAGGAACTGGTCGCGGAGTACGGCGCCGAGCGCATCGACGACGCCCGGGACCTGCTGGCGGCGGTCATCGGCCGGTACGGCGGCGACGACGCGGTCCGCGGCCGCCGGGTCCGGCCGCCACGGTGACTCCCGGACGAGGCGACCGCGTCAGCGGGTGATCACACAGGTGCCCGACGCCGTGGCCAGCAGCTTGCCTTCGGCGTCGCGGATCTCGCCCTCCGCGAAGGCGATCCGCGAACCCTCCTTCACCACCCGGCCCGTCGCGCGGATCTCGCCGCGGCCGGCGTGGATCGCGCGCAGGTAGCTCACCTTCAGCTCCACCGACGCGTACCCCACCCCCGCCGGGAGGGTCGTGTGGACCGCGCAGCCGACCACCGAGTCCAGCATCGTCGCCGCCACGCCGCCGTGGACCATGCCGATCGGGTTGTACAGGGACTCGTCCGGCTCGGCGACCGCGACGACCTCGCCCGGTTCGACGCGCTCCCAGCGCATCCCGAAGTGCGCGGCGATCGGCGCCGGCGGGACGCGGCCGTCGGCGATCGCCCGCATGTACTCCAGACCGGACATCGTGGCGCCGAGACGAGCCGTCTCCAGCGGGTCCTGCCACGTGATGGTCTTCGAACGGACCTGTGCTGCGACGTCAGTCATCCCGGCTCCTCGACTATGACAACTGTCTTAAGCCTCGCCCGGGGGACGGCGAGCGTCAAGCGCCGCGTGACCCAGGCCACCGGTGGTCCGCCCGCCACGCGGATGGAATCATCCGGGGGTGAGCACCGACCGCAAGCTGATCGACCCGGAGCGCGTCGCGGCGGCGGTCGACGGGCTCGGCGACCGCGCCGTCATCGACGAGTGGGCGCGGCGCTTCTCCGTGGTCGCCGACCCGTCCCGGCTCGCCCTGCTGGTCTCCATCCACTACGCCCGCGAGATCAGCGTCACCGACCTGGCCGCGGCGACCGGTATGACCGACACCGCGGTGTCGCAGGCCCTGCGGCTGCTGCGGGCCCACGGGCTGGTCACGCCGCAGCGCGCCGGCCGGGTGGTCCGCTACCGCCTCGCGGACGCGACGGTGCACGAACTCATCCACCGCGTGCGCCCACATCCCGCGAACGATCCCTCGGACCGGTAGCGTGCGGGCATGACGGGATTGCCGGACACCATCACCGCCTGCCTGTTCGACCTCGACGGAGTATTGACCGGCACGGCGATCCTCCACCGCGAAGCCTGGAAGCGGACATTCGACGAATTTCTCCGCGCCCGCGACGGCGCCGGGTTCGCGGAGTTCACCGACCACGACTACGCGGCCTTTGTGGACGGCCGCCCGCGCGCCGACGGCGTGCGGGAGTTCCTGCGGTCACGGGAGATCGTGCTGCCCGAGGGCGAGCCCGACGACCCGGTGGACGCCCCGACCGTCAACGGCGTGGGCAACCGCAAGAACGAACTGGTCCTCAAGATCATCGACGAGCGCGGCGTCAACCCGTACCCGGGTTCGGTGCGCTACCTCGAAGCCGTGAAAGCCGCCGGGCTGCGGATCGCCGTCGTGACGTCGTCGGCGAACGGCGCGAAGGTCCTCGACGGGGCCGACCTGAGCAAGTACGTCGAAGCGCGCATCGACGGCATCGTCATCCGCGAACAGCACCTGAAGGGCAAGCCCGCGCCGGACTCGTTCCTGGCCGGCGCCGCGGCGCTCGGCGTCGAGCCCGCGCACGCGGCCGTCTTCGAGGACGCCCAGTCCGGCGTCCAGGCCGGGAAGGCCGGCGGCTTCGGGTACGTGGTCGGCGTGAACCGCGCCGACCAGGCCGCGGAACTGCGGGCCCACGGGGCCGACATCGTCGTCGACGACCTCGCCGACCTCCTGGAGGACCGATGACCGAACCGCACGGCTACGAATGCTCGCCGTGGGAACTGCGGTGGCGCGGCATGGACGTCGACGCCCTGCAGCGCACCGAATCGGCGTTCGCCGTGTCCAACGGCCACATCGGGCTGCGCGGCACCCTCGAGGAGGCCGAGCCGCGCGGGCTGCCCGGCACGTACCTCAACGGGTTCTACGAACAGCACGAACTCCCCTACGCCGAGGCGGGCTACGGCTACCCCGAAGAGGGGCAGACCGTCGTCAACGTGACCGACGGCAAGATCATCCGGCTGCTCGTCGAGGACGAACCGCTCGACATGCGCTACGGCGCGGCCACCGCGCACGACCGGGTGCTGGACTTCCGCAAGGGCACGCTGTCGCGGACCACGGAGTGGTCGTCGCCGACCGGGCGGCGGGTCCGCGTGCGCACCGAACGGCTCGTGTCGTTCACCCAGCGCGCGATCGCCGCGATCCGGTACGAGGTCGAGCCGCTCGACGAGGACCTGCAGCTGGTCGTCCAGTCCGACCTGCTGGCCAACGAGCCGATCGAGTCCGACACGAGCGACCCGCGAGTGGCCGCCGCGCTGGAATCGCCGCTGGTCGGCGAGTTCCACCGCGCGTCGGACTACAACGCCGTGCTGGTGCACCAGACCCGCCGCTCCGGGCTGCGGATGGCCGCGGCCATGGACCACAAGATCGAGGTGGACGACGGGATCCGCGCCCGCATCCACTCCGAGGAGGACCTGGCGCGGCTGACCGTCGCGGTCGACGTGCCGAAGGGCGGCCGGCTGCGCATCACCAAGTTCCTCGCCTACGGCTGGTCCGCGCAGCGGTCGGTGCCCGCGCTGCGCGCGCAGGTCGAGGCGGCGCTGGCCGGCGCCCGCCAGACGGGCTGGAAGGGCCTGCTCACCGAGCAGCGCGAATTCTTGGACGACTACTGGCGGACGTCGGACATCGAGATCGAGGGCGACCCCGAACTGCAGCAGGCGGTCCGCTTCGCCCTGTTCCACATCCTGCAGGCCGGGGCCCGCGGCGAGAGCCGCGCGATCGCCGGCAAGGGGCTGACCGGGCCCGGCTACGACGGGCACGCCTTCTGGGACACCGAATCCTTCGTGCTGCCGGTGCTCACCTACACCATCCCGGACGCGGCGCGCGACGCCCTCCGCTGGCGACACTCCACAATGGACAAAGCGCGGGAACGCGCGCACCAGCTGGGGTTGCGCGGCGCGGCGTTCCCGTGGCGGTCGATCAACGGCGCCGAGTGCTCGGCGTACTGGCCGGCGGGCACGGCGGCGTTCCACGTCAGCGCGGACATCGCCGACGCCGTCCTGCGCTACCTCAACGCAACCGGCGACGAAGAGTTCGAACGTGCCTACGGCACCGAGCTGCTGCTGGAAACCGCGCGGCTGTGGGCGTCACTGGGCCACCACGACCGGCACGGCGCGTTCCGCATCGACGGCGTCACCGGGCCCGACGAGTACTCGGCGGTGGCGGACAACAACGTCTACACGAACCTGATGGCGCGGCGGAACCTGCAGGCGGCGGCGGAGTCGTGCGAGCGGCACCCGGACGTGGCCGCGCGGTTCGGCGTCGACACCGTCGAACTGGACTCCTGGCGCGCGGCCGCCGCGGCGATGTACCTGCCCTACGAAGCGGAACTCGGCGTGCACCCGCAGTCGGAGGGGTTCCTCGACCACGACGAGTGGGACTACGAGCACACCGATCCGGCGCAGTACCCGCTGCTGCTGCACTTCCCGTACTTCGACCTGTACCGCAAGCAGGTCGTGAAGCAGGCGGACCTGGTGCTGGCGCTGCACCTGTGCGGCGATTCCTTCAGCCAGGAGGAGAAAGCCCGGAACTTCGCCTACTACGAAGCACGGACCGTGCGTGATTCCTCGTTGTCGGCGGGAACGCAGGCGGTCATCGCGGCCGAGGTGGGCCACCTGGAGCTGGCCTACGACTACCTCGCCGAAGCCGCCCTGACCGACCTGCACGACGTGCACAACAACGTCCGCAACGGCCTGCACATGGCGTCGCTGGCCGGGGCGTGGCAGGGCGCCGTGGCCGGGTTCGGCGGCCTGCGCGACCACGGCGGGACGCTCGCGTTCGCGCCGCGGCTGCCCCCGCAGCTCGGGCGGATCACCTTCCGCCTGATGTTCCGCGGCACCCGGTTCCAGGTCGAGATCGACCCCGACCAGGCCACCTACCACGTGGTCGCCGGCGATCCCCTCGAAGTGCTGCACCACGGCGAGCGCATCACGATCACGGCGGAGCCGCGGCAGTACGCGATCCCGAAAATCGACGCCGGCCCGACACCGAAGCAGCCACCGGGGCGGGCGCCGATGCGCCGGGACTCGGAGGCGGTGCGTCAGTACGCCGAGCCGGCCAATCCCATCACTGAGGAAGGTCGCTGACGACGTCTTCCCGCGCGGGTGGGGCCGGGACTTCCTCGGTCCCACCCGGGTTGACGTCGGGGTCGGGGGCGGTCGGCACGTCGTGGGTCAGCTGCCCGGGCGTCGGGAGCTTCGGGAGCTCGTCGTCTTCGTCGTCACGGCCGTGGATGCGCTGCTGCTCGCTCATGCCTTCCGGGATACCCGGTTTTCCCGCGCGGGGCCAGCGGATCAGGCCGCGCTTTTCGCCGCCGCCCGCGCTTTGTCCTGCAGGCTGAGCAGCAGGCCGTCGCGGGTGGACCACGGGCAGATCGTCACTTTGCCGCCGGCCACCGTCAGCAGGGCTTCCGCGACGATGGCGCCGGCCAGGGCCTGGTGGGCGCGGCTGCGGGAGATGCCGGGCAGCTCGGCCCGCTTCGACGGCGGCAGCGCGGCGAGCCGCGGGATCCACGCGCGGAGGTCGTCGAGCCGCAGTTCCTTGCACTTGCCCGGCCGGGCGCCGGCGAGCCGCGCGAGCTGCTGCAGCACCTTCGAGCAGCCGACGACCCGCGGGTCGTCGACGTCGGCGGCCCCGAGCGTGGTGGTCACGACGTCGAGGGCGTGCGCGCGCAGCGCCTTGACCTGCTTGTTCGACACGCGCTCGGACGGCAGCCAATCCCGCGTCATCGACCGGGCGCCCAGCGGGAGCGAGCGCGCGAAGGTGGCCTTCTCGCCGCGGCCGGCGGCCAGCTCGACCGTCCCGCCGCCGATGTCGAGCACGAGCATCGGCCCGGCGTCCCGGGCGTACCAGCGGCGCGCGGCCAGGTAGGTCAGCTCGGCCTCGCAGCGGCCGGAGAGGAACCGCAGCTCGACGCCGGTTTCGCCGGCGACGTGCCGGACGACGTCCGCCGCGTTGGCCGCGTCGCGGATCGAAGAAGTGGCGAGCGGGTAGACGTCGCTCACGCCGTGGCGGTACGCGGTGGTCATGCCCGCGGCGACGGCGGCCGTGACGGCCTCGATGCCGCGGTCGGAGAGCCGGCCACGCGCGTCGAGCTCGCGATCGAGACGCAGCCGCGTCTGGTGGTTCACCAGCGGTTCCCGCGGCGAGCCGTCGACCGGCACCACCACGAGCCGGGCGCTGAACGACCCGACGTCCAGCACGCCCACCGCGGGCTCTTCGATTTTTCGCACAGCTCGGCGCACCTCCACTTCCGCCCGGTGAATATCCCCAGTCCAACGGTTTGAAACCAGTAATGATGGCTGATCTCACCGCCGCGTGCCGCGCATTTCCGCTAATGAGGCCCTCTGGACGCGCCTTTTGACGCGAAGGTCACAGTGCGATAACCCGATTGAGTGAACCTTTGTGCGTCTGGACACGATTCGGTAACGCCCACGCTCAGCCAGCGATTCAGGAGACATCGAAACCGGTGTGGGGCAGGGAAACGTGATGAGGCGACGCTCCGAGCTCATCCGGCCGGCGGCCGTCGTGCTCGCGGTCGTGGCCGGGCTGGGCTGCGTCCTGCTCGGGGTCACGTCGGTGCTGGCCCCGATCCCCTCGGTGACGCCGGGAGCGGAGGCGGCGGACCGCCCGGCCGGCGCCCCACCGGCGGAGCTGCGGATCCCCGACCTCGGCTTGCGCCTGGACCACCTGGTCGCGCTGGGCCACACGGCCGGCCGCCGCGAGCAACCGGGCACGGCCCTCGGAGCCGGCTGGTTCACCGACGGCCCGGCCCCGGGAGCACCGGGCGTCGCGGTGGTGTCGGGCCACGCGAGCTTCGGCTACGCAGCCGGCGCCTTCGCGCGCCTGGCGCGGCTCAAGCCGGGCGCAACGATCACGGTCCGCGACAGCGGCGGCCACGAGACGCGGTTCGCGGTCCGCCGGGTGGAGCTGTTCCCGGCGAACGAGCCGGACAGCACACTGGTCGCCCCGGAGGGCCCGGGACCGGAGCTGCGGCTGATCACGAGCGACGGAAGCTACGACAGCGCGGGCTTGGGCGGGGCGCGGGTGGCGGTGTACGCGGCGCCGGCCTGACGCTCGGGGTTGGGCAGTTGCCTCGGGGTGCGATTCGCCGCTCACCGAGTAGACGCCCCCGCGGGCTCCGTAGGCGCTCGCCGGGCGGCAGGGTTTGCGGCCCGACACCGCGCGAGGCTGGCGCCCCCGGCAACCACTCGCCGGACGGCAGGATTTGCTGCCCGGCACCCCGCCAAGCCGTCGCCTCGGCACCCTCTCGCCGGACGGCAGAGCCTGCGGGGACGCGGCACCGCGCCCCCGCACCGCACTCAGTCGATCAGCTCGCGCAGCTGCGACACCGCCGCCACGCGGGCCTCGCGGCCGGGCTGCAGCGGGTTCACCACCAGCGTCGTCGCGCCCGCCGCCGCGAAGGCCGCCAAGCGCTCCTTCACGTAGCCCGCCGGGCCCACCAGGGAAATTGCGCGCAGCAGGTCCAGCGGGACCGCCGCGGCCGCCTCCTCCTTCTTGCCGTCCAGGTACAGGTCCTGGATCAGCTTCGCTTCCGCCTCGTAGCCGTAGCGGCAGGCCAGGTCGTTGTAGAAGTTCTTGCCGCGCGCACCCATCCCGCCGACGTACAGGGCCACCACCGGCCGCACGTGGTCGAGCAGGGACTCCACGTCGTCGCCGATCGCCAGGGCCACCGAGACGAACGTGTCCAGCTCGCCCAGTGCCGCGTCGCGCTTGGCCTTGCCCTCGGCCAGGGACGCGCCCCAGACGTCGGCCGCCTTCTCCGGGTGGAAGAAGATCGGCTGCCAGCCCTCGGCGATCTCGGCCGTCAGTGCCACGTTCTTCGGCCCGAGCGAGGCCAGCAGCACCGGGATCCGCTCCCGCACCGGGTGGTTGATCAGCTTCAGCGGCTTGCCGAGCCCGGTGCCCTGCTCCGGCGGCAGCGGGATCGTGTAGTGCTTGCCCTCGTGCACCACGCGCTCGCGGCGCCACACCTGGCGGCACACCTCGACGATCTCGCGGGTGCGGGCCAGCGGCGCGTCGTACTTCACGCCGTGGAACCCCTCGATGACCTGCGGGCCGGACGCACCGAGCCCGAGGATGAACCGCCCGTCGGAGACGAAGTCGAGCCCGGCCGCCGTCATCGCGGTCAGCGTCGGCGTGCGGGTGTAGATCTGGAAGATGCCCGACGCCAGCTGGACGCGCTCGGTCTTCGCGGCCAGGTAGCCGAGCTGGCTGACCGCGTCGAACGAGTACGCCTCCGGCACGAAGACGACGTCGAGGCCGGCCTTCTCCAGTTCGACGACGTCCGCCACGCTGTCGGCGAAGCCTCCGGCGTAGCTGATCCCGGTCCCGATCCTCATCGGCGTCCTCCCGTGCTGAACAAGCGCTTAGTCGCAGGTCATTATGCGCGCTACCGGGCTTCGTCCGGTGTGGGCACCGCCACTTCAGCCCGCGACCACGGTCCCCCGCACGTCGCCGAACCCGATCCGCGTACCGCCCGGGCCCGGGGCGGTCGCGCTGATCACGACCTCGTCGCCGTCCTCGAGGAACGTCCGCGTCACCCCGCCCGGCAGGGCGAAGGGCTCGCGCCCGCCCCAGGACAGCTCCAGGAACGAACCGCGCTGCTCACGCTCCGGGCCGGTCACCGTGCCCGACGCGAACAGGTCGCCCGTGCGCAGGCTCGCGCCGTTGACCGTCATGTGCGCCAGCTGCTGCGGGGCCGTCCAGTACTGGGTCGCGAACGGCGGGCTCGACACGAGGTGGCCGTTGAGCCGGACCTCCAGGCTCAGGTCCAGGCCCCACTTCTCCCCGGTCCGCAGGTATTCGAACGGCTCCGGGTCCTGCGGCGGCCCGTCGACGCGCGCGTGTTCCAGCGCGGCGAGCGGGACGATCCACGGCGACACCGACGTCGCGAACGACTTGCCGAGGAACGGCCCCAGCGGCTGGTACTCCCAGGCCTGGATGTCGCGCGCCGACCAGTCGTTGACCAGGCAGACGCCGAACACGTGGTCCGCGAAGTCCGCTGTGGACACCGGAGTGCCCACAGTGGACGGAACGCCGACGACGAACCCGACCTCGGCCTCGATGTCCAGCCGCTGCGACGGGCCGAACGACGGCGCCTCGGCGGCGCGCGGCTTGCGCTGCCCGTGCGGCCGCACGACGGGCGTGCCGGACGTGACGACGGTCCCGGCCCGCCCGTGGTAGCCGATCGGCAGGTGCTTCCAGTTCGGCGGCAGCTCGTCCGCGTCCGGCCGGAAGATCTTGCCGGCGTTGAGGGCGTGGTGCTCGCTGGAGTAGAAGTCGACGTAGTCGGCGACGTCGAACGCGAGGTGGGTGGTCACCTCGCTCAGCGGCACCAGGTGCGGCCGCAGCTGATCGGCGTACCGGCGCTCGGTGAGCCATTCGGTGACGCTGGCGCGCACGACCCGCCAGGTGGCCGGCCCGGCGGCGAGCAGCGGGTTGAGCACCCCGGCGGTGAGCAGCGGAGCGAAGGCGGCGGCGGTCTCGGTGGCCGCGGCGGTCAGGTCGAGCACGTGGTCACCGACGGCCACGCCGACCCGCCGCTCGGGCGCCCCACCGGCGGAGAAGACACCGTAGGGCAGGTTGTCCAGGCCGAACGGCGTGTCGTCGGCAAGGTCGAGCCAGGTCACGTTCACTCCTCGTCCCGGGCGGCGCGCGCCGCCGAGTAGTCGGTGGACACCGCACCACCGGCGGCATCGAACCAGGCCACGGGCGGCCTGCGCTGCGCGCCTGCGGCGGGGGTCGCGACCGGTCGCCAGCCCCCGCTGCTCCGGCCGCCGGCGGGAGCAGCCGGCATCAGTTGCCAGCTGTTGCGGCCCAAGCTGCCATCCGCTGCCGCCATCGGTCGCCCACCGCTGCAGCTCCAGCTCCCCACCAGTCCGGCCGCCATGAGTCGCCCGCCGCTGCGGTCCCAGCCGCCGGCCGGAGCAGCCATCAGTTGCCCACCCCAGCGGCCCCGACCCCCAGCCGGAGCAGCCGCCGCCCCTCCGTGCCCGCCGCGGCCCGGACCGCCGATCCGGCCCTCCGCCGCCGCATCCCCACCGCCGCGAACTGCCCGGCAGGCCGTGGTCACCTGGCCTCCCCGGCTCGCGCCGCCACCCAGTCGGTCACCACGTCCGCCAGGACCGGGAGCGGCAGGGTTCCGCTGCCCAGCACCGTGTCGTGGAACTCGCGGATGTCGAACGCCTCGCCCAGCGCCCGCTCGGCCTCCGCGCGCAGCCGCTCGATCTCCAGGCGGCCCACCATGTAGCCGAGCGCCTGACCCGGGAGGCCCGCGTAGCGGTCGATCTCCGCGTCGATCTCGATCTGGGCCATCGGGGTGTTGTCGCGCAGGTAGTCCACCGCCTGCTGCCGGCTCCAGCCCAGCGCGTGCAGGCCCGTGTCGACCACCAGGCGCGCCGCGCGCATCGAGTCCTGCGTCAGGAGGCCGAGGCGGGCCACGTCGTCCGAGTACAGGCCCATTTCGTCCGCGAGGCGCTCGGCGTACAGGCCCCAGCCCTCCGCGTAGGCGTTGAACATCGCGATGCGGCGCAGCAGCGGCACGCCCGTCAGCTGCTGGGCGAGCACCAGCTGGAAGTGGTGCCCCGGCACGGCTTCGTGGAACGCGACCGCCTCCCCGAGGGTCCGCTGCCGCTGCTCCGCCTCCTGCGTGTTCGCGTAGTACGTGCCCGGCCGCGAACCGTCGAGCGACGGCTCGATGTAGTAGGCGATCGAGCCGCTTTCGGCCTCCGCGGCGGGCACCGGGGCGACCTGGCAGCGTTCCGCAGGCACCCGGGAAAACCATTGCGGCGCCACGGCTTCCGCACGCGTGATCGTCGCCCGGGCGGCTTCCAGCAGCTCCTCGCCGTCGCGCCAGCGCAGCGCCGGGTCCGTGCGGATCCGGTCGAAGATCTCCACGAGATCCGTGGTGCCGAACAGTTTCCCGCCCAGCTCGCGGTACTCCCCCGCCAGCTGCTCGATGATCGCCAGGCCCGTGTCGTGCAGGTCCTGGGGCGTGCGCTCGGTCGTCGTCTCCGCGCGGATCAGGGCCGCGTACCGCTCCGGGCCGCCCGGCAGGTCGCCGATGCCCGGCGACGTCTCGGGCCGGGCCACCGGGACGACCTCGCCGGCCAGGAAGTCCCGGTACCGCGCGTACGCGGGCCGGACCACCTCGGCCAGCAGCCGGTCGCGCTCGGCCTCCAGCCCGTGGATCGGCACCTTCAGCGGGTCGTTCTCCGGCGCGCCGAGGTACCGCTCGACGTAGCCGACGCCGATGCGCGCCAGGAACTCCGGCGGCGTCAGGCCCGCGGCGAGCGCGGCCCGCTGCCGCTCGATCAGCTGGTCCAGGTACGCGCCGATGGCGGCGAGCCGGCTCAGGTAGCCGCGGGCCTTGGCCTCGTCGTCGAGGATCGTCTGCGGCAGGATCATCAGCAGCTGGAGGGCCGGCGCGGCCAGCCCGTCGCTGACCGCGATGTCGGCCCGGCCGGAGTCCAGCTCGTCGAGCTGGGTCCGGGCCTGCCAGATCACGACGCCACGGGTCACCCGCTCGGCCGGCGACAGCGCCGCCGCGTCGATCGCTTCCGCCCGCGCGATGATCCCGGCGAGCCCGGCGCGGTACCGGGCGGCGGCTTCCGCGGTCTGGTCGGCGAGCTTGTCGTGCGTGCCCGGCAGCCCGTGCAGCGACGGGAGCAGCGGCTGTGCCTCGAACATCAGCTCCAGGCACTCGTCGGCGAGCCGGTCCGGGGTGTCCCGGCGCGCCGCCACCCACTCCGCGACGAGGCCGGCGAGCACCGGCAGCGGCACGGTTCCGCTGCCCAGCACGACGTCGTGGAATTCGCGGACGTCGAACGCCTCGCCCAGTGCCTGCTCGGCCTCCGCGCGCAGCCGCTGGATCTCCAGCCGCCCCACCATGTAGCCGAGCGCCTGCCCCGGATTGGCCACGTACCGGTCGATCTCCGCCTCGATCTCCAGCCGCGCCATCGGCGTGTGCTCGGCGAGGTAGTCGACCGCCTGCTGCCGGCTCCACCCGAGCGCGTGCAGCCCGGTGTCGACGACCAGCCGCCCGGCCCGCATCGAGTCCTGGGTCAGCATGCCGAGCCGCGAGACGTCGTCGGAGTACAGGCCCATCTCGTCGGCCAGCCGCTCGGCGTACAGGCCCCAGCCCTCGGCGTAGGCATTGACGTGGGCGATCCGGCGCAACACCGGCAGCCCGCCGAGGTCCTGTGCGAGGCACAGCTGGAAGTGGTGCCCCGGCACGGCTTCGTGGAACGCGACGGCCTCGCTGGTGAACCGCGGCCGCTTCTCCGCTTCGTGGGTGTTCGCGTAGTAGACGCCCGGGCGCGTGCCGTCGAGCGACGGCCGCAGGTAGTACGCGATCGTGCCGCTGGTGGCCTCGGCCGCCGGCACCGGCGCGACCTCGCACTTCTGCTCCGGCACGCGCGAGAACCACTGCCCGGCGACGGCTTCCGCGCGGGTGATGGCGGCGCGGGCCCCGGCCAGCAGCTCCTCGCCGTCACGCCAGCGCAGCGCCGGGTCCGTGCGGATCCGGTCGAAGATCTCGCCGAGATCCGTGGTGCCGAACAGCTTCCCGCCCAGCTCGCGGTACTCCTCGCCGAGCTTTTCGATCAGCGCCAGCCCGGTGTCGTGCAGGTCCTGGGCCGTGCGCTCGGTCGTCGTCTCCGCCCGGATCAGCGCCGCGTACCGCTCCGGCCCGCCCGGCAGGGCACCGATGCCCGGCGACGTCTCGGGCCGCGCCACCGGCGCGACCTCGTCGGCCAGGAAGGCGCGATACCGCGCATACGCGGGCCGGACGACCTCTTCGAGCAGCCGGTCGCGCTCGGCCTCGAAGCCGTCGAGCGCATACGGCGGTGTCACCCGCAGCGGGTCGCTTTCGGGCGCGCCGAGGTAGCGGTCGACGTAATCGACGCCGATGCGCACCAGGAAGCCCGGCGGCACCAGCCCTTCGCCCACCGCCGCGCGCTGACGGCCGATCAGCGCGTCGAGGTAGGCGCCGATGCCGGCGAGCCGGCTCAGGTAACCGCGGACCTTCGGCTCGTCGTCCAGCACCGTCTGCGGCAGGTAGAGCAGCAGCTGCAGGGCGGGCGCGGCGAGCCCGTCGCTGACCGCGAGGTCGGACCGGCCGGAGTCGATCGTGTCGATCTCCTGCTTCGCCTGGGAAATCACGACGTCCCGGGTGACGCGCTCGGCCGCCGGCAACGCGGTGGGGTCGATCGCTTCGGCGCGCGCGGCGATCGCCGCGTACTCGGCGCGGAACCGGGCTTCGGCTTCCGCGCTCGGGTCGGGCAGCCGGTCGTGCTCGCCGGGCAGGCCGAACACCGACGGGTAGATCGGCTGCCGCGCGAAGTTCACCGCCACCAGCTCGTCGGCGAGCCGGTCGGGCGTGTCGGGCGAGTCCGGCGTACCGAGCCGCTCGGCCACCCAGTCCTCGACCACCTTCGCCAGCGCGGACAGCGGCAGCATCCCGTGCCCGAGCACGACTTCGTGGAACCCGCGGATGTCGAACGCCGCACCCAGCGCCTGCTCGGCCTCGGCCCGCAGCCGCTGGATCTCCAGCCGCCCGACCATGTAGCCGAGCGCCTGGGCCGGCCACCCGATGTACCGGTCGATCTCCGCTTCGATCTCCAGCCGCGCCATCGGCGTGTGCTCGACGAGGAAGTCGATCGCCTGCTGCCGGCTCCAGCCCAGTGCGTGCAGCCCGGTGTCGACGACCAGCCGCCCGGCCCGCATCGAGTCCTGCGTGAGCATGCCCAGCCGCGAGACGTCGTCGGAGTACAGGCCCATCTCGTCCGCGAGCCGCTCGGCGTACAGCCCCCAGCCCTCGGCGTAGGCGTTGAACATGCCGATCCGCCGCAGCAGCGGGAGGTCCTGGAGTTCCTGGGCCAGGCTCAGCTGGAAGTGGTGCCCCGGCACGGCTTCGTGGAACGCGATCGCCTCGCTGGTGAACCGCGGCCGCTTGTCGGCCTCGTAGGTGTTCGCGTAGTACGTGCCCGGACGCGTGCCGTCGAGCGACGGCTGGAGGTAGTAGGCGATCGTGCCGCTCGCCGCGTCGGCCTCGGGCACCGGCGCGACCTCGCACTTCTCCGCCGGGATGCGCGAGAACCACTGCGGCGCGACGGCTTCGGCGCGGGCGATGGCGTCCCGGGCCGCCAGGAGCAGCTCTTCGCCGTCGCGCCAGCGCAGCGCCGGATCGGTGCGCAGGCGCTCGAAGATCTCGCCGAGCTCGGTGGTGCCGAACACCTTGGCGCCCAGCTCGCGGTACTCCTCGCCGAGCTGTTCGATGATCGCCAGGCCCGTGTCGTGCAGGTCCTGGGCCGTGCGCTCGGTCGTAGTCTCCGCCCGGATCAGCGCCGCGTAGCGCTCGGCCCCACCCGGCACGTGCGAGATCCCCGGCGCGGTGTCCGGCCGCCCGGCAGGCTCGACTTCAGCGCGAAGGAAGTCCCGGTACCGCGCGTACGCCGGGTGGACCACCTCCGCGAGCAGCCTGTCCCGCTCGGCTTCGAAGTCCTCGACGGCCGCCGTCGTGCCCACCTGCAGCGGGTCGGTGTCCGGCGCGGCGAGGTAGCGGTCGATGTACTCGACGCCGACGCGGGCGAGGTACGCCGGCGGCACCAGCCCGTCGGCCAGGCTTTCGCGCTGCCGCCCGGTCAGGTCGGCGAGGAACGGCTCGATCGCCGCGAGCCGGGCGAGGTAGCCGCGCGCCTTCTTTTCGTCGTCCAGCTTGTAGTACGGCAGGTACATCAGCAGCCCGAGCGCGGGCGAAGTGAGGCCGTCGCTGACCGCGAGGTCGGCGGTCCGCGCGCCGAGCCGGTCGGCTTCGACCTCGGCGGAGGCGATCACCACCTCGCGCGTGACGGCCTCCTCCGGCGTCAGGCCGTCGGTGGCCAGCGCCCGCGCGCGGGCGGCGAGGCCGGTGTACGCGGCCCGGAAGCGCTCCTGGGCGTCCCGGGTCTGGTCGGCGAGCCGGTCGTGGCCGCCGGGCAGGCCGAGCACCGACGGGTGCAGCGGTTCCTGCTCGAACGACAGCTCGACGAGCTCGCTCGCCAGGCCGTCGACGGTGTCGCCGTGCCCGGCCACCCACTCGTCGACGACGGAGGTGAGCACCGACAGCGGCAGCGGGCCGCCGGCCAGCACGAGGTCGTGGAACGCGCGGACGTCGAACCGCGAGCCGAGCCGCTGGGCGGCCCGGGTGCGCGCCCCCTGGATCTCCCGGCGGCCCACCAGGTACCCGAGCGCCTGGCCCGGCCACGCGATGTAGCGGTCGACCTCGGATTCGACCTCGGCCCGCGACTCCGGCGTGTGCTCCAGCAGGTAGTCGACGGCCTGCTGACGGCTCCACCCCAGCGCGTGCAGGCCGGTGTCGACGACCAGCCGCCCCGCCCGCAGCGAGTCGCCGGCCAGCATGCCGAGCCGGGCGACGTCGTCGGAGTAGAGCCCCATTTCGTCGGCGAGGCGCTCGCTGTAGAGCCCCCAGCCCTCGATGTAGGCGTTGAAGCCGCCGATGCGGCGCAGCAGCGGCAGCTCGGTGAGCCCCTGCGCGATGCTGAGCTGGAAGTGGTGGCCCGGCACGGCTTCGTGGAACGCGGTCGTCTCGGCCATGTGCCGGAACCGCTCGGTGGCCTCGTGGGTGTTCGCGAAGTAGATCCCCGGCCGGGAGCCGTCGGCGGCCGGGCGCAGGTAGTACGCCGCGGGCGCGCCGGGCGCGACCTCCGCCGGCACCGCCTCGACCGAGCACTGCTGCTCCGGGAGCCGGCCGAACCACTTCGGGGCTTCCGCGGCCGCGCGGGCGACGGCCGTGCGCGCGGTCTCCAGCAGCTCGTCGGCGCTGCGCCAGCGCAGCGCGGGATCGGTGCGCAGCCGCGCGAAGATCTCGGCGAGGTCGTCGGTGCCGTACACCTTCAGCCCGAGCTCGCGGTACTCGACGGCGAGCGCGGCGATGGTGTCGATGCCGATCCGGTGCAGCTCCTCAGGGGTGAGCTCGGTCGTCGTGTGCATCCGCGCCAGCCGGGCGTAGGTCTCCGTGCCGCCCGGCAGCCACGACAGGCCGGGCCGGTCCGCGGGCCGCCCGTGCGGCTTCACCTCGGCGACGAGGAACTCGCGGTACTCGGCGAAGGCCGGGCGCACGACGCCTTCGAGCAGCTCCTCACGACGCCGTTCGAACGCCTCGTCCGGGGCAGGCTGGCGGCGCAGCGGGTCGGCCGCCGGGTCGGCGAGGTAGCGGTCGAGGTGCGCGACCGCGGCGTCGACCAGGTGGGCCACCGGGAGCAGGCCGGCCGCGATGCCGTCGGCGTGCCGCCGCGCGGCCTGGCGCAGGTACTCCGGGATCGCGGCGAGCCTGCCGAGCTGGGCCTCCGCGGCCTCCCCCGCCGTCACCGTGGTCATCGGCAGCGCCATGAGCAGGCCGGCCGCGGTCCCGATGGACAGGTCGGTGACGGTGAACTCGGTCATCCGGCTGTCGATCGCCGCGATGCGGTTCTCGGCCGTGGTGATCAGGACTTCGCGCGTGACGCGGTCCTCGGCCGCGAGGCCGTCGGCGGCCAGTGCGCGGGCGCGGTCGAGGAACTCCGCCAGCCGCGCCCGGAACGCCTGCTCGGCCTCGCCGGACAGATCCGGCAGACCGGGCTCCGCCGGGCGCAGGCCCAGCAGCGCGGGCGTCAGCGGATCGGCGGCGAACAGCGCTTCGACGAACTCGTCGGCGAGTTCGGTGACCGCGGTCATGGCAGGCCCCCCAGGTTCGGCTGATGTGCTCCACGGCCGACCCTAACGGAGATCACCGACAGAATCGGCGGGCCGTTCGCCGGGGGCGGACGGCCTGCGGTACCGCGGATCGGCGAAGCGGTAGCGTTCGAGGGGTGGCCGTGACCGATCCCGTGGATACCCGCCTGCTCGCCGCGCTCGCCGACCTCGGCAAGGCGGCCGTGCACGAGCTCGCGGCGAAGGTCGGCATGGATCCCCGCGAGGTCGCCTACCGGCTGGTCGCCCTCTCGGGCAGCGGGCTGCCGCTGCTCGTCGGTGTCGAAAGCGACCCGAACGGCCTGCGCGCGGCGATCGCCGGTGCCCCGCCGTCGTGGGCGAACCGGCCGCCGTACCCGCCACCGCCGTCACAGCCGGTGCCGCAGCAGCCCGCCCCGCCGATGCCGCCGCCGGTCCAGGGCTCATCTTCGGGGCCCTACACCGTCCAAGGCGCGCCTTCGGGTCCGTACACCGTGCAGGGTGCACCTTCGGGGCCGTACACCGTCCAGGGCACGCCCTCCGGGCCCCACCAGGTCCAGGGCACGCCGTCCGGGCGGTACCCGGGCCCGCCACCGCAGCAGCGGCCACCCCGGCCGGTCACCCCGCCGGTGCCGCTCGATCCCGCCGTGAGCACGTGGGGCATCCCGCAGACGGCGTCCTGGGCCCGGGGCGACCAGCCGCCCGCCGCCCCGGCCGGCGGCAAGCGAGGCCGGCTCGGCGAGGTCATGGAGACCCAGGGCCTGGAGGGCGAGCAGCTGACGGTGCAGCTGCTGGAGGTCCAGGACCCGGCGGACTACCTGTTCAGCGCGGCCGGCTACCGCTTGGAGGAGGGGGAACGGGCGGTCGTGGTCCACACCGAGATCACCAACCGCGGCGCGATCCCGTTCGCGTCGCTGCCGGACAACTACCTCGAGCTGCTCGCCGCCGACGGCCAGGCGATCGGCAAGGCCCCGGTGTCGCTGACGTCCCGGCCGCCGCACAAGATCGGCGTCAAGCCGGGCGAGACGCTGGGCGGCCACACCGTGTACGTCCTGCCGGACGCCACGCGCGTGGTTTCGGTGCGCTGGAGCCCGCGGCCGGAGCCCGACGAGCGCACCATCACCTGGTCGATCGAGGATCAGTAGCTCTCGTCGCGCAGGATTTCCAGGGCCTTCGCCAGGTCGTCCGGGTACTCCGACTCGAACTCGACCCACCGGCCGTCCGCCGGGTGTGCGAACGCCAGCGTCTTCGCGTGCAGCCACTGCCGGCTGAGGCCGAGGTGGCGGGCCAGGACCGGGTCCGCGCCGTAGGTCAGGTCGCCGACGCAGGGGTGCCGCAACGCCGAGAAGTGGACGCGGATCTGGTGCGTCCGCCCGGTTTCGAGCTTGATGTGCGCGAGCGACGCCGCCCGGAACGCCTCGACGACCTCGTAGTGCGTCACGCTCGGGCGGCCGCCCTGGACGACGGCGAACTTGTAGTCGTGACGCGGGTGGCGGTCGATCGGCGCGTCGATCGTGCCGCGCATCGGGTCCGGGTGGCCCTGGACGATCGCGTGGTAGCCCTTGTCGACCGTGCGCTCCTTGAACGCCCGCTTCAGCACCGTGTACGCGTGCTCGCTCTTGGCCACCACCATCACGCCGGTGGTGCCCGCGTCGAGCCGGTGGACCACGCCCTGGCGCTCGGCCGCACCCGACGTCGCGATGCGCAGGCCGGCCGCGGCGAGGCCGCCGACGACCGTCGGGCCGGTCCAGCCCGGGCTCGGGTGCACCGCGACGCCGACCGGCTTGGAGATCACGACGATGTCGTCGTCGTCGTGCAGGATCTGCATGCCCGCGACCGGCTCTGCGACGACCTCCACCGGGTTCGCCGGCTCCGGCAGGGTGATCTCCAGGAGACCGCCGCCGGAGAGCCGGTCGGACTTGCCGGCGGGACGGCCGTCGAGCAGCACGTCCCCGGCTTCGGCGAGTTCGGCGACGACCGTGCGGGACAGCCCGAGCAGCTTGGCGAGGCCGGCGTCGACCCGCATCCCGTCGAGCCCGTCGGGCACCGGGAGCATCCGCGAGCTCACGCCTGCTCCTCCGCCGCGGCCTCGAGCTTCTTCTTGTCCTTGGTCGACGTGCCGTCGTAGTCCTTGCCCAGCAGCGACAGCAGCACGATGAGGGCGCCGCCGACGCAGATGGCGGAGTCGGCGATGTTGAAGATCGCGAAGCCCTTGCCGTTGGGCACGAACGCCGAGATGAAGTCGACGACGTGGCCCTGCAGCCCGCCGGGCGCGCGGAAGATCCGGTCGGTGAGGTTGCCGGTGGCGCCGGCGAGCACCAGGCCGAGGCCGATCGCCCAGCCGATCGAGCGCAGCCGGCGCGACAGCCAGACGATCGCGATGACCACGGCCAGCGCGACCAGGGCGAGCACCCACGTCATGCCGGTGGCCATCGAGAACGCGGCACCGGGGTTGCGGATCACCTGCAGGTAGATCAGCCCGCCGAGGACCTTGACCGGCTCCTTGCCCTCCAGGTTGGCCACGACCAGGTTCTTCGTCACCAGGTCGATCGCCCAGAAGACGACGGCGACCGCGAACACCCAGCCGACCCGCCGCTTCGGCAGCGGCTTCGCCGGGGTTTCCGGCGTCTCCTGCACGGTCTCGGGCGTCGCCTCGGCGGCGGCTTCGGTGTCGGGTTCGGAGTGGCTGGGCTCGGTGCTCACCGGTCCATTGTCCACGGCGCTGGTCAGGCCGTGTCGGCGGCGGTGACCGGCCCGCGCGGGAGCACGGCGAACGCGCCGCGCACCGGGGGCAGGAAAACGGGCACGACCAGCACGAACACCCCGGCCACGGCGGCCAGGGACCAGCTGCGCTCGTAACCGGCCGGCAGCAGGAAGCCCAGCGCCGCGAGCAGCGCACCGCGCCCGTCGCCGCCGAGCCGGAGCTGCAGGAAGCCGGCCAGGTCGAGCAGCGGGACGGCGGCGAGCGCCCCGAGCAGGAACCGGCCGGGACGCGGCGGCCGCAGCTGCCGCCGGTACCGGCCCGCCACGGCGAGCACCACGAAGGCGAGACCGGCGAGCTTCGCCGAGGACACCGCGTCGACCGAGACCGCGGTCGCGTACGCCGTGCCGTTCAGCACGTTGGTGCTGAACGGCGTTCAGGCGCTGGTAGCCCGCGGGGCCGTGGGCCGGGACCGCCGTGAACTCCCCATCGCATCAGGGTAGCGAGCGCGGGTTCGCCCGCAGCAGGGCGACGAAGGCGGCGGCGAGCAGGATGGCCGCCGACACCAGCACGCCCGCCGTGTCCGCCGAGAGCACTACGGCGACCAGGGCGAACGCGGCCGTCGTGAGCAGGACGAACCGGCTGCGCTCGTACGCGGCGAGGATCAGCAGGCCGAGCGTGGCCAGCAGCGGGCCGCGCAGCCCGTCGCCGAGCCGGAACTGCCACCACCCGACCAGGTCGAGCAGCGGCACGGCGAGCAGCGCGCCGGCGGTGCCGAGGACGTACCGCCCGGCGCGGGCGGGCCGCCGGGCGAGCCCGTACCAGACGGCCGTGCCGACGAGCACCACGCCGAGCGCGGCCAGCCACAGAGGTCCCGGCGGCAGGCCGCTGCCCGCCGTGTGGAAGTCGTCGAGGGGCAGCAGGTACGCCCGGCTGTACTCCGTCGCACCGGCCGGGACCGCCGGCCGCAGCAGCAGGTTCGCGGATTCGCTTTCGGCCCGGCTGCGGCCCGAAAACAGCTGCGCCGCGGCCAAGGCGATCTCGGCGAACCCCAGCAGTGCCAGCGGAAACCAGTAACGCGGCCCTCTCCCCATCGGCCCAGGTTAACGCTCAGCAGAACGGCGGCAGCTCCCGCGGGTCGCCCACCGGCGCCCAGCGGCCGTCCACCTTCGCGTACTCCCAGCGGGCGCCCCGCGCGACGATCTGCCGCAGCGCCAGCACCACCCGGTCGACGTGTTCCTCGGTGCTGCCGAGGCCGAGGCTGACGCGGACCGCCTGCTGCCCGTCGCCCCCGGTGACGCCGATCAGCCGCTTGGCCGCGATGTGGGCGCAGAAGGCGCCGTCGCGGACGCCGATGCCGTACTCGGCGGACAGCACCGCCGCGAGCCAGCCCGGGTCGAAGCCGTCGACGACGAAGCTGACCGTGCCGACGCGGTCGACCGGCGCGTCGAACAGCCGCAGCTCGGCGCAACCCGGGATGCCTTCGAGGCCCTTGCGCAGCCGGACGAGCAACGCCTGCTCGTGGTTTTCGATCGCGGCCCAGTTCGCCCCGAGGGTCTCGCACGCGACGCCGAGCGCGTAGACGCCGACAGTGTTGGGAGAGCCGGCTTCGTGCCGCTCCGGGCCGGTGTTCCAGACGACGGCGCCCTCGGTGACGAGCTTGGTCGCGCCGCCGCCGGCGAGGTAGGGCCGGGCGGCGCGCAGCCAGTCGGCGCGGCCGATCAGCGCGCCCGCGCCGAAGGGGGCGTAGAGCTTGTGGCCGGACACGGCGACGTAGTCGACGTCCAGCTCCCTGATCGAGATCCGGCGGTGCGGAGCCAGCTGGGCGGCGTCGAGTGCGACGCGGGCGCCGTGTTTCCGCGCCACCGCGGCGATTTCGGCCACCGGGAGCAGCTCACCGGTCACATTGGACGCGCCGGTGACGACGACCAGCCGCGGGCCCTGCGGGGCGCCCGCGAGCGCTTCGTCGACCGCCGACACCGCGGCGAGGCGGGTGCGCGGGGTCGGCAGCCGGCGGACGTTCGGCCCCTGCCACGGCAGCAGCGCGGCGTGGTGCTCGGTGTCGAACACGATCACCGTGGTGTGCCGCGGCAGGCTGCGGGCGAGCAGGTTGAAGGCGTCGGTGGTGTTGCGGGTGAACACGACGGTGTCGGTCCGCCGCGCGTCGACGAAGCGGCGAAGGACGTCGCGGGTGCGCTCGTAGAGCTTCGTGGAGACCTGCGAGGCGAAGCCGGCGCCGCGGTGGACGCTGGCGTACCAGGGCAGGAATTCGTCGACCTTCGCGCGGACGGCGTCGAGGCAGGGCGCGCTCGCCGCGTGGTCGAGGTTGGCGTAGCCGATGTCGCCGCCGGTCACCAGCGGGACGCGCAGCGCCGCCCCGGCGACGGCCGGGATGTCCTGCGGCGCAACGGTTTCGAGCTGGGTGCGGTCGATGGCGAGAGTCATCGGGTGCCTCCTCGGCGATCCGGGGGACCCCGGCGAGGGGCCCGCGCTTGCCCGTCGCACGGCGCGACCGGCCCGGTCTTCACCCGGGGCACCCCACCGCGGTAGGAGGGTTGCCGGCCAGCAAGCCGGGGCTTCGCGCTGGCACTCATGACCTGGTTCGAAAGGTAACCGAGAGCACGCCCGGCCGCCAACCCCCGTCGCACATTCTGAGACGCCGGTCACAGAGCGTGCTCAGCGCCCGGACTCGCCCTTCCAGCGGGCCAGGCGCCCGGCCCGGTCGACCGCGCGGAGCCGGCGTTCGACGGCGTCGCGGACGACGCTCGTCGTCACCACCAGCAACTGGTCGTTCTCCTGCAGCCGGCTGGTCTTCTGCGGCGTGAAGCCCGCGCCGGCGCGCACGACCAGGCTGATCGTCGCCCCGACCGGCAGCCGCAGCTCGGACAGGTACACGCCGTGCAGCTTCGACCCCGGCTGGATCCGGACCTGCAGCAGCTCGGCCCCGAGCTCGTCCAGCGGCGCGGAGTCGACCTCGATCTCGTGCGGCTCGGACTTCTTGGCCAGCCCGAGCCGGCGCGCGAGCGGCCCGAGCGTCGACCCCTGCACCAACGTCAGCACGATGACCAGCACGAACACCGCGTCGACCAGCCGCTGCGCGCCCGGCAGGCCGTGCGACAGCGGGATCATCGCGAGCACGATCGGCACGGCCCCGCGCAGGCCGGCCCACGACAGGAACGCCTGGTCCCGCCAGGGCAGCCGGAACGGCAGCACGGACAGCACGACGGAGATCGGCCGCGCCAGCAGCAGCACGACGGCGCCCGCCACCAGGCCCGGCACGATCGCGTCGAGCAGCCGGCCCGGCGAGGCGAACAGGCCGAGCAGCACGAACAGCCCGATCTGCGCCAGCCAGCCCAGCCCCTCGGCGAACGACAGCGTGTCCGACCGGTGCGGCAGCCGCGAGTTGCCGAGCACCAGCGCGGCGACGTACGTGGCGAGCAGCCCGGACGCGTGCAGCAGCTGCCCGGACGAGTAGGCGACGACGCACACCGCGACCGTGGCGAGCGGGTAGAGGCCGGTCGCCGGCAGCGCGGCCCGGCGCAACGCGAACCCGCCGAGCCAGCCGAAGGCGAGGCCGATGGCCAGGCCCGCGGTCAGTTCGTAGACCGCCAGCAGCGGCAGCGTCCAGTCCACAGTGGTGCCTTCGGCCAGCACCACGACGGCGATGTAGGCCGGCGCGTCGTTGATCCCCGACTCGAGTTCGAGCGCGCCGGTGAGCCGTTTGCCGATCCCGGCCGTGCGCAGGACGGAAAACACCGCGGCCGCGTCGGTGGACGCGAGCACCGCGCCCCACAGCAGCGCCAGCCGCCAGTCGAGGCCCAGCAGCCAGTGCAACGCGGCGCCGGTGACCGCGACGCTCACCACCACGGCCACTGTGGACAGTGCGATTCCGATGCCCAGCGCGGGTTTCACCGCCGACCACCGGGTGGTCAGGCCGCCCTCGGCGAGGATCATGACGAGCGCCGCGAGGCCGAGCGACTGGGTCAGCTCGGGGTTGTCGAACCGGATGCCGAAGCCGGCTTCGCCGAGCAGCACGCCGATCCCCAGGTACAGCAGGAGCGAAGGCAGGCCCAGCCGGATCGACACGCGCACGGCCAGCACGGACGCGAGCAGCACGACGCCGCCGACGCCGAGCAGCACGGGAAGCTGGTCCATGCCGCCTCCCTCCCGAGTGCTGTGGGGCCCTCAGGATAGTGAAGCGGCTGGGTTAACTCGTTCGTGTACCGCTGCCCTGCGACGGACACCCGGTGTGTTAAGGCCGGGCCAACGCGTCGAGATCGACCCCCAGCGCGGCGAACGGCGCTCCCGCCGCCGCCAGCACCTTGACCGCGCGGTGGCCGTCGCGGCTCACCCAGCCGGCGTCGACGGCCCGCTCGAGCAACGCCGCGGGCAGCGCCCCGGCCAGGTGGTCGCGGCGCTCCGTCCAATCCAGACAGTCACGCAGCAGCGGCCGCCGCCCGGCGGCGACCGGCACGCCGAGGGTGCCGAGCACCTCCCGGCCGCGCGGGGTCAGCGTCAGGCCGTCGGCGGTGCCGACCAGGCCGGTGGCCAGCATGCCGTCGCGGAGGGCGACGCCGAGCTCGCCGGCGAGGTGGTCGTAGCAGGTCCGCGCGAACCCGAGCCGTCGCGCCCGCAGTGACGACTTCAGCCCGTTCACCGGCCGATGCTCGGCGTGCTGGGCCAAGTGCTCGATCAGCTCGGCCACGCGCGGGTCGGCGATCCGGACGTAGCTGGCCCGCCCCTGCTTGACGCGGACGACGAACCCGGCTCCGGCCAGCCGCGTGACGTGCTCGCTCGCCGTCGACAACGCGATCCCGGCCGCCTTCGCGAGCTCGCCGACCGTCCAGGCCCGCCCGTCCAGCAGCACGAGGCACATGGTGGCCCGGCTCGGGTCGGCGAGCACCGCGGCCACCTCGGCCAGCGCGATCGTCTCCATGCCCCCACGCTACGACCCCCACCCTTCGCCCGCGGCCGAACCGTCGCCTCACCAGCCACGTCGCGGCACTTTCACGTGAAAGTGCCGGTCAGAGGGCTTTCAGGAACTTGGCGGCCAGCTGGACGGCCGGGCCCGAGTCGTTCGAGTTCTCCAGGACCACCGCGAAGGCGACGTCGCCGCGGTAGCCCACGAACCAGCCGGTGGCCTGCTTGCCGTCGCCGAACTGGGCCGTGCCGGTCTTGCCGAAGACGGTGCCCGCGGCCGCCGCGGCGTGGCCGGTGCCGCTGGTGACCACCGCGCGCATCAGCTTCCGGACCTCGCCCAGCACCGGCGCCGGCGGTGGCGAATAGCCCTTGACCACGGTGGTCTCCAGGTCGTGCCACAGCCGGGGCGTGATCGCCTTGCCGGTGGCGACCGTGGCGGCCATCAGCGCGCCGCCGAGAGCACTGGCCTGGATGCGGCCCTGGCCGAACCCGTCCTCGACCTGCTCGTCCTTGCTCGCCGCGGGCTCGACCTTCCCCAGCTCGGTCTTCAGCCCCGGGATGTCGTAGTCGGCGTTGAGGCCCAGCTCGTCGGCGGCCTTCTTCAGCCCGTCCGCCGGCAGGGCGAGGGCGAGCTGCCCGAACGTCGTGTTGCAGGACCGCGCGAACGCCGTCTGCAGGGTGGTCGCGCCCAGCTCGAAGCCCTCGTTCTTGACCGTCCGGGTGCCGATCGTCGCGACGCCCGGGCAGTCGACCGGCGAAGCCGCGGAGAGGCCGCTCTGCTGGATCGCCGCCACCGCGGTCGCGATCTTGAACGACGAACCCGGCTCGTACAGGCCGTTGAGCGCCTTCGGGGCGTTTCCCGCCGCGGCGTTCTGCGCGACGGCGAGGATGTCACCCGACCCGGTGTCGAGGGCGACGAGCATCGCCGACCCCTGGTAGCCGTCCACCGCGGCCTGGGCCGCGCCCTGCGCCGCCAGGCTCAGGCTCGACACGAGCGGCTTCGCCCCCTCGGCCGCCACCTTCCCGAACAGCGTCTCGACGCTCTTCCCGCCGGCGTCGACGCGCGTGACGGCGAACCCGCCGGCGGCCGCCGCGGTGATCTGGCCGGTGATCGCCGTGCGCAGCAGCGGCGCCGGGTTGCCCTCCACCGGCTTCACGCCGCCGGCACCGCTGATCACCAGCGGCTTGCCGTCGCGGTCGACGACCGCGGTGGTGTCCTGCGCGGCCGTGCTGATCACCAGCCGCTGGCCCGCCTCCAGCTTCGGGTGCAGCAGGGACGGCGCCCAGTGGACCAGCCACCTGCCGCCGCCCTGCGCGAGCTCGAACGGGACGTCGTAGGTCCAGACCTGGCCCGGTTTCAGCGTCCAGGACAGGCTGAACGTGCCGCTCGTCTTCTTCGCCCCGGCCGGCGTCGGCTGCAGGACGGTCAGCTTGCCGGTCACCGACACCGGGTTCAGCGTGTTCCGCGTGCTGCGCAGCGCCACCACCGCGGCCGCGTTGTCGTCGGTCAGCCGGCCGGCCGCGTCGGGGTTGTTCTCGGAAAGGTCCTGCAGGTACTCGGTGATCGCCGAAGTCGGGTCGAGCGCACCGGGGCTCTCCACGGCGGTCGCCCCGGTGGCGGCCTCCGGCGCCGATCCCCCGCTGTTCAGCAGGAACAACGCCGCCGCCACGATCACCACGACCAGCAGCGCGCCGCCGATCAGGATGCCGCGTCTCTTGCCCGGGCTCATTCCGGTTCCCCTCCCCCAAGGAGCCGCCCACGATCGCGGGTGGCCAGTCGAGTCTGCACCCTACTGGCCACCCCCGACAATCATGCCTTCGCGACCGCCGCGGTCACCTTCGTGCCGTCCCCGACCGTGCCGGCGAAGCCGTCGGCGGCCGGGCCGTAAGTCACCGATGTCGCCAGCGTCTCCGAGGCCAGGAACTCCTGGTGCGTCCGAGCCGCTTCGACGACCTCGGGCACTGAATCAATGGTCAGCGCGATCCGGTCGGCGACGTCGAGCCCGGCGTCGCGGCGGGCCTGCTGCACGACCCGGACCAGGTCGCGGACCAGGCCCTCGGCCGCCAGCTCCGGCGTCACCTCGGTGTCGATCAGCACCAGCCCGGACCCACCCGGCAGCTCCGCCGCCGCGCCGCCGCCCTTGGCGACGAGCCGCCGTTCGAACTCGCCCTCGCGCAGCGCGATGCCGGCCGCGACGACGGTGCCGCCCTGGAACGACCAGTCACCCGCCTTGACGGCCTTGATCACCGTCTGGACGTCCTTGCCCAGCCGCGGGCCGGCCGCGCGGGCGTTCACCGCGACCTCGAACCCGCCGTGCGCGGCGACGTCGGTGGTCAGCCGGACCTCCTTGACGTTCACCTCGTCCCGCAGGATGTCGGCGAAGGCGGCCAGCGGCTCGGCGTCTTCGGCCGCCACGACCAGCGACGGCAGCGGCAGCCGCACCCGCAGCTTGTTGGCCTTCCGCAGCGACAGCGCCGACGACGCCACCTGCCGCACCCGGTCCATCGCGGTGACCAGCGCCGCGTCCGCGGGCAGGTCGTTGGCGTTCGGCCAGTCGGTCAGGTGCACCGAGCGGCCGCCGGTCAGGCCGCGCCAGACGACCTCGGTCGTCAGCGGCAGCAGCGGCGCCGCCACCCGCGACGTCACCTCGAGCACGGTGTGCAGCGTGTCGATCGCGTCCTGGTCGCCGGCCCAGAAGCGGTCCCGCGAGCGCCGCACGTACCAGTTCGTCAGGACTTCCAGGAAGTCCCGCACGGTCTGGCACGCGCCGGCGACGTCGTAGCTGTCCATCGCGTACTCGACGTCGGTGACCAGCTCGTGCGTCTTCGCCAGGACGTACCGGTCGAGCACGTTCGGCGAATCCGTGCGCCACTTGCCTTCCACGCCTTCGGCGTTCGCGTACAGCGCGAGGAAGTAGTACGAGTTCCACAGCGGCAGCACGGCCTGGCGGACGGCGTCGCGGATGCCCTTGTCGGTGACGATCAGGTTGCCGCCGCGCAGGATCGGGCTCGCCATCAGGTACCAGCGCATGGCGTCGGAGCCGTCGCGCTCGAACACCTCGTTGACGTCCGGGTAGTTGCGCAGCGACTTGGACATCTTCGCGCCGTCCGAGCCGAGCACGATGCCGTGCGACACGCAGGCGCGGAACGCCGGCCGGTCGAACAACGCCGTCGCGAGCACGTGCAGCAGGTAGAACCAGCCGCGGGTCTGCCCGATGTACTCGACGATGAAGTCGCTCGGGTAGTGGTGCTCGAACCAGTCGGCGTTCTCGAACGGGTAGTGCACCTGGGCGTACGGCATCGACCCGGAGTCGAACCAGACGTCCAGGACGTCCTCGACGCGGCGCATGGTGGACTTACCGGTCGGGTCGTCCGGGTTCGGCCGGGTCAGCTCGTCGATGTAGGGCCGGTGCAGGTTGTCCAGCCGGACGCCGAAGTCGCGCTCCAGCTCGTCGAGCGAGCCGTAGACGTCGGTGCGCGGGTACTCGGGGTTGTCGGACTGCCACACCGGGATCGGCGTGCCCCAGTAGCGGTTGCGCGAGACCGACCAGTCGCGCGCGTTCTCCAGCCACTTGCCGAACTGGCCGTCCTTGACGTTCTCCGGGTACCAGGTGATCTGCTGGTTCAGCTCGACCATCCGGTCCTTGAACTGCGTCACGGCGACGAACCACGACGACACCGCGCGGTAGATCAGCGGGTTGCGGCAGCGCCAGCAGTGCGGGTACGGGTGGTCGTAGGTCTCGTGCCGCAGCAGCAGCGCGCCCTGCTGCGCCGCGGATCCCGTGCCGTTCTTCAGGTCGCGGATGATGTTCGGGTTGGCGTCGAACACCTGCTGCCCGGCGTAGTCCGGCACGGTCGCGTCGAACTTGCCCTGCGCGTCGACCGGCGTCACCGGGGCGATCCCGGCGGCGTCGGTGACGACCTTGTCCTCTTCACCGTAGGCGGGCGCGATGTGCACGACGCCGGTGCCGTCTTCGGTGGTGACGTAGTCGGCGGCCAGCACCTGGTGCGCGTGGTCGGCGCCGAGGAAGTACGGGAACGGTGGCGCGTAACGGGTTCCGAGCAGCTCGGCGCCCGTGTGGTGCGCGACGACCGTCGGCTCTTCGCCGAGTTCACGCGCGTACGCGCCGACGCGCGCTTCGGCGAGCAGGAACCGCTTGCCGGGGAAGTTTTCGCTCTCCACGACGACGTAGGACACCTCGGGGTGCACCGCGGTGGCCATGTTGGACGGCAGCGTCCACGGCGTCGTCGTCCAGATCAGCAGGTACGTGCCGTCGAGGTCGTTTCCGTTGCCCTCCAGGCGGAATCCGACGGTGACGGCCGGGTCCTGCCGCGTCTGGTAGACGTCGTCGTCCATCCGCAGTTCGTGGTTGGACAGCGGCGTCTCGTCGCGCCAGCAGTACGGCAGGACGCGGTAGCCCTCGTAGACGAGTCCCTTGTCCCACAGGCGTTTGAACGCCCAGAGCACCGACTCCATGTAGCTGACGTCGAGGGTCTTGTAGTCGTTGTCGAAGTCGACCCAGCGGGCCTGGCGGGTGACGTACTCACGCCACTCGTTCGTGTAGCGCAGGACGGACTCGCGCGAAGCCTCGTTGAACTTCGCGATGCCCATCTCTTCGATCTCGGACTTCTCCGTGATCCCGAGCTGGCGCATGGCTTCGAGCTCGGCGGGCAGGCCGTGGGTGTCCCAGCCGAACCGGCGCTCGACCTTGCGGCCCTTCATCGTCTGGTAACGCGGCACCAGGTCCTTGACGTACCCGGTGAGCAGGTGGCCGTAGTGCGGCAGGCCGTTGGCGAACGGCGGGCCGTCGTAGAAGACGTACTCGTTGTCGCCGTGCTCGCCGGCGGGCCGCGCGTCGATGGTCGCCTGGAACGTCCGGTCCGTCTCCCAGTAGGCGAGGACCTGCTTCTCCAGCGCGGGGAAGGACGGCTGCGACGGGACGCCGGCACCGTCGTCGAGCTGGGCCTGGGGATACATCCGGGTGCTCCTCGGTTCGTCGCTCTCGTACGGACGACCGGCTCCCGCACCGGTCACCCACACGGGGACGAGACGCCTTCCGGCGTTCCGCGGTACCACCCCGCTTGCCCGGCACGTGCTCCCGGACCGCTCGTTCGACGGCTGTCACGGGCCGCACCCGTCCGGTTCTACTGAGAGCGTGCGCTCGGTTCTTCCGGAGGCTCCCCGGTGATGGCCGGATCGACGCCGTGTTGCTCTCCAGGTTAACCGGCCCGCGCAATCGGGTTGTCACGAGGGGCACGTACGCCGGCGAGCGTCACGCCGATGGCCACCAGCCACAACGACCCGGCGATCAGGCCCACCGCGTGGAGGCCGTCGGCGAAGCCGTCCCCCACCACGGCGCCGAACACCGCCACCCCGAGCGCGCCGCCGGCTTGGCGGGCGGTGTTGTTGATGCCACTGGCGACCCCGGCACGCTCGGGCGGGGCACCGCCGACCGCGGCCGTCACCACCGCCGTCGTCAGCAGGCCCATCCCGGCCCCGAGCCCGAGCAAGGTCGGCAGCAGGGCCGCGTACCCGCTGTTCCCGTTGAGCAGCACCAGGTTCAGCATCCCGAGCGCGCCCAGCGCCAGTCCCGCGACCATCAGCGGCCGGGGCCCGAAGCGTCCGGTCAGCCGGCCCGCCACCGGCGCCAGTGCCGAGAGCGGGAGGAACAGCGGCAGCACCTCGAGCCCGGCTCGCAGCGGTCCCGCGTGCCGCACGTCCTGCAGGTACAGCGTGAGCACGAGGATCGTGCCGATGCCGACGAAGTTCATCGCCGCCGCGACGAAGGTGGCGGCCGCCGTCCGCCGGGCAACGCCCAGGGGCAGCATCGCGTGCGCCGACCGGTGTTCGACGAGCAGGAACGCCCCCAGCAGGACCACCGCGAGCCCTCCGGCGACGACACTCCCGCCGATGATCGCGTAGACGCCGGCCCCCAGCGCAGGCGCGGCCGTCGCGATGCCGGCGACATCGATCCGCCCGGGCCCGCGTTCACCGCGCGGCACGAGCCGCCGCGTCGCGAAGACGGCCGCGAGCACCACCGGGACGTTGAGCCAGAACACCGGCCGCCACCCGGCCGCGGCGACGACCGCGCCACCCAGCACCGGGCCCGCCGAGAGCGCCAGGGCCGACACCCCGGCCCAGATGCCGAGGGCCCGCGCGCGCTCGGCGTGTCCCGGGTAGGCGTTCGTGATCACGGCGAGGGTGCCGGGCAGCAGCAATGCCGCGCCCAGGCCCTGTCCGGCCCGGGCGGCGACCAGCCAGGCCGCCGACCCGGCCAGCCCGCACGCGGCCGACGCCGTCCCGAACACCGCGAAGCCCGCGAGGACGACCCGGCGGTGGCCGAAGACGTCGCCGAGCGCGCCGCCGGTGAGCAAGAACGCTGCCAAGACGACGGTGTAGCCGTCCACCACCCATTGGAGCGACGCGAGACCGGCGTGCAGATCGGTGCCGAGGGCGGGCAAGGCGACGTTGACGGCGGTGACGTCCAGCTGCACGAGGAACATCCCGGCGCACATGGTGAGCAGGAGCATGCCCCCAGTGGACCGCGCGGACACTTCCGTCGCGGTGGAAGCGTGCCGGGGGCATCCTGGGGCCATGCATCCTGGGGCCCTGGAAGGCGACGCCGACATCGCCCGCACGGCCACGCTGTTCGCGGACCCGGCGCGGGTCCGCGTGCTGCTCGCGCTCGCCGACGGCCGGGCGCTGGCCGCGTCCGTGCTGGCCGCCGAGGCGCGGTTGTCAGCGCAGGGCGTCAGTGCGCACCTGGCGAAGCTGCGGGACGCGGGGCTGGTCGTCGCGGAGAAGTCGGGGCGCCACCGGTTTTACCGGCTGGCCGGCCCGGACACGGCCGAGCTGCTGGAGACGCTGGCGCGGTTCTCGCCGTCCCAGCCGGTGACGTCGTTGCGCGAGGGCACGCGGGCGGAGGCGTTGCGGACCGCCCGGACCTGCTACGACCACCTTGCGGGCCGACTCGGGGTGGCGGTCACGGCGGCGTTGCTCGCGCGGGGAGCGTTGGCCGGCGCACCCGACACGCGACGGCGGCCGGGCGACCGGATCTCGGCTCCGCTGCGCGAGCACCCGTACACGCTGGGACCTGCGGCTTCACGGGTGTTCGGCGCACTGGGCGTCGACCTCGACGCGGTGGCGGCCGGACGGCGGCCGCTGCTGAAGTTCTGCCTGGACTGGAGTGAGCAGCGCCACCACTTGGCGGGCGGGCTGGGCGCGGCCGTCGCGACGCGGTTCACCGAAGCAGGCTGGGTCCGGCGCCGCGCACAGGCCCACCGCGCACTGACCCTCACCCCGGACGGCGCAGCGGCCCTCGAAACCCACCTGGGCTTGGCCGACCTCGCCGCCTGACGGCGTGTCGTCCCGCCAATCACGCGTGTCGTCCCTCCAGACACGCGTGTCGTCCGTTCCGGCACGCGTGTCGTCAGTTCCAGCACGGCATCACGCGTGATTGGAGGGGCATCACGCGTGATCAGGGGGTCGACACGGCGTCAGCGGTGGGCGGCGACCAGGGTGGCGTCGGGGGTGCAGGTGGCGCAGGGGGTGAAGCCGAGCTGGCGGGCCTCGCCCACGCCGATCGGGATCAGGTCGCGGGGGCCGAGCCAGGCGCAGGTGCGCAGGTGGTAGCGGGGGTGCTCGTCCACCACCACGACCTCGTCCTCGAGGTCGGCCAGGACGGCGACGTCGGCCTCCGGGGTCTCTTCGACGCCCGGCTCGGAATCGGCCTTCGTTTCGGTCTCGGCTGAAGCGTCGGCCTCTTCGGCGACGGCCGGTTCGGGCGTGTCCGCCGGGTCACCCAGGTCGCCGGCAGCCGGGATCAGGGTGGTCTGTTCCTCTTCGACCGGTTCTTCGGCCGGGACGACCGGTTCGGCGGGCCGAGCCGGCGGGGCCGCGGCCCGGCGACGGCGGCGCAGCCAGTCGGCGACCAGGATCAGCCCGGCGAGCACCGAGAGCCCGATGGAAACCCACGCCCACAGCGAAGAAGCGGTGATCAGCGCCGTGACGAGCAACCCCAGAGCCGCCAGCACGAGGACCAGCACGATGTACAGCACGCTGCATTACAACACGAACCGGACGGGAGCGGACCACGACCCGCCCACCTGCCGTACCGGATCGGCTCCGAACCGTGGCCCACCCCGCCGGCGGGTGCCGGCGGGGTGGGTTCGGAACGAAAACTCAGCCGGCCTCGGCCCGCGGGCCGAACGAGTAGCCCTGGCCGCCGCTCGTCGAACCGGACGACTGCCCGGAGTTCGAGGACGCCGACGCCGGGGCCGCGGAGCCGCGGTCGTCGAGCTCGCGCAGCTGGGACTCGAGGAACCCGCGCAACCGGGTGCGGTACTCCCGCTCGATCGTGCGCAGCTCTTCGATCTTCTTGCCCAGCCCGCTCTTCTCGGAGTTCAGGCTGTTCATCGTCTCGGTGTACTTGCGCTGCGACTCACGCTCCAGCGTCGTCGCCTTGTCGCGCGCCTGGCGCTCCAGCGTCTCCGCCCGGGTCCGCGCGTCGTTCAGCATCGTGTCGACGCGGGTGCGGGCCTCGTTGACCATCGAGTCGGACTTCGCCCGGGCGTCCGAGAGCAGCTGCTCGGACTTGGTGCGGGCCTCGGCCAGCATCCCGTCGGACTCGGTCTTCGCCTCGGCGGTCAGCCGGTCGGCCATCTCCTGGGCCAGGCCCAGGACCTTGGCGGCCTGGACGTTCGGCTCGGTGCTGTCACTCACCATCGAGTGCGCCTGCGTCTGTTCCATGGCCGACTGCGGCGGCGGCACCGGCGCCAAGCGCCGAGACGGCTCTTCGCGCATCGGGGGCGCACCGACGTTCGCCTTGGCGCTCTCCAGCTCGCTGCGGGTCGATTCGAGTTCCGCGTCCAGCTGTTCCATCTGCTGGCGCAGCTCGTTGTTGTCCTCGATCAACCGGGCCAGCTCGGTCTCCACCAGGTCGAGGAACGCGTCCACCTCGTCCTCGTTGTAGCCCCTCTTGCCGATGGGCGGCTTGCTGAACGCGACGTTATGCACGTCAGCGGGGGTCAACGACATCAGATCACCTCACGCACTCCATGGCCTGCAGGGTCCACCCAAGTTTCCCCGATCAACTTGGAGTCGCCAGTTGCATCGCGAAGAACACAACCAACAGCAGCACCATAATCGACAAGTCCAGTCCGACGCCGCCGATCCGGACCATCGGAATGATCCTTCTGAACAAGCGGACCGGCGGGTCCGTCACTGTGTAGATGGTCTCGAGCGTGACCGCAACCCCTCCGGCCGGATGCCACTCACGCGCGAAGGTCCGGACGAGTTCGACCACGATCCGCGCCGTCAGCAGCAGCCAGAAGGCGAACAGCACGTACCAGACGACCAGCCACACAGCTTCCACGTACCTACTCTAACCGGGCGTCCTCCTCGAAGACGCAGTTGAGGGGGCCGACCCCGGATCGGGTCGGCAAAGTCACGTCTGCTTGCGCTCAGCGGTACGGCCGACTTCAGCCCCGCAAAAACAATCCGCCCTCGGCAATCCGCCGGCGGTCTTCCGCCGTGACGTCCACATCGGGCGGTGAGAGAAGGAACACCTTGTTGGTGACCTTGTCCATCGACCCTCTGAGCGCGAACGCCAGCCCGGCGGCGAAGTCGACGAGCCGCTTCGCGTCCGCGTTCTCCATCTCGGTGAGGTTCATGATCACCGGGATGCCCTCGCGGTAGTGCTCCCCGATCGCCCGCGCCTCCGCGTAGCTGGTCGGGTGCAGCGTCGTGATGCGGCTCAACGGGTCACGCACCGGCTGGCGGACGACCGGTTCGGTGACCGGTCGCAGGCGTGCCACCGGCTCCGGCTGCCGGTCCATGGCGAGCGCACCGTGGACGGCCGGCTCGGAGCTGGCCACGGAGCGTGACCGGCTGCGGCTGACAGGCTCGTCGTACGTGTCGTCGACGTCGCGGTACCGTGATCGCGACGACCGCGGTGCCGGCTCCTCATAGGAGTCGTAGTCGTCGTCCGCGTAGCCGCGGCGGTAGTCGTCTTCGACGTCGTAGCCGTCTTCGTCAGCGGGCACCATCCCGAAGTAGGCCTTCAGCTTCTGCAGCGCGCTCATGCCTCTCCCTAGCCCTAGCCGCTCCCGCACTGACTGTTCTCCACGCCGTCAGTGCCCCGCGCGGGCGGCCACGAAACGTGACGACCGCGCGAGCTCCCTACGGCGAGGCTAAACCGCGTCCACCGAGCAGCGCGGTTCCGACACGCACACAGGTCGAGCCGTGCGTGATCGCCTGCTCGAGATCATGGCTCATCCCGGCCGAGACTTCTGCGGCATTCGGGTGATCTTTTCGGAGGCTCTCCCCCGCGCGAGCGAGCCGCTCGAACGCCGCCGCCGGGTCCACATCCAGCGGCGCGACGGCCATCAGGCCGCGAAGCCGCAGCTCATCCGCCTGCGCGATGTGGTCGGCGAGCGCGGGCAGCTCGGCGAGCGGGCAGCCGCCGCGCCCGGGGTCGTCGTCGAGGCTCGCCTGGATCAGCACGTCGAGGGGTTCCTCACGTTTACCGCTGTAACGCACCGTGTGCACCGCCTTGGCGAGGGCGTCGGCGAGCCGCGCGGAGTCGACGGACTGCACTTCGTCCGCCCACCCGACCACGGACCGCGCCTTGTTCCGCTGCAGCCGGCCGACCATGTGCCACCGCAGGCCCGGGACCTCGGCGGCTTTCGGCCCGGCCTCCTGGTCGCGGTTCTCCCCGACGTCGGTGACGCCGAGCTCGGCCAGCAGCGCGACGTCGGAGGCGGGGAAGGTCTTCGTGATCGCGATCAGCTTGACCTCGTCCCGCGCGCGCCCGGCGGCCCGGCACGCGGCGGCGATCCGCTCTTCGACCTCGCGCAGGTTTTCGGCCAGCTCGGCCTTGCGGCCGGTCATGCCTCGATCCAGGTGATGCCGGCGATCCGCCCGGTGGTCCCGTCGCGCCGGTAGCTGAACAGCGTCTTGTCCTCGTTCGTGCACCGCGGGTCGACGCCGATCTTGCCGACGCCCAGGTCGGCGAGCTGCCGCCAGAGGCCGGCGCGCAGGTCGAGGCCGGGCGTGCCCTTGCGGGTCTTGCACGCGCTGCCGGGGACGTGTTTCTCCACGTCGGCGGCCATTTCGGCGGGAACTTCGTAGCAGTCGCCGCAGATGGCCGGGCCGAGCAGCGCCTCGATCCGGTGCGGCTCGGCGCCCACTTCCCGCATGGCTTTGACCGCGGCCGGGACGATGCCGACCCGCGTGCCCACGCGGCCCGCGTGCACCGCCGAAACCACCCCGGCCTCGGCGTCGGCCAGCAGGATCGGCACGCAGTCGGCGACCAGCACCACGAGCGCGACGCCCGGGGTCGCGGTCACCAGGGCGTCGGTCGCCTCGGCGGCCGTGGTCTCCGAGCCGTCGACGATGGTCGCGGTCCGGCCGTGGACCTGCTCCATCCAGGCCAGCTTGTCCTCGGCCAGGCCCAGCTCGCTCGCCAGCCGCTTGCGGTTGGCGTAGACGTTGCCTTCGTCGTCGCCGACGTGGTCACCCAGGTTGAAGGTGTCGTAGGGCGGCCGTGACGCGCCGCCCGCCCTGGTCGTGACCACTCGCCGAACCCGCACGAATCCTCCTGGACGTGAATGAAGGCCATCACCCCCGACTCTAGTTCGCGGGTGACGGCCTTCAGAGGTGGTGGCTAGCGCCGCATGAACGGCGGGACGTCGACCTCGTCGTCCGACGGGTCGTCGTGCACCGGCATCGCGCGGCCGGGCAGGCTGCCCTGGGTCGCGTTGGAGCCGAGCGGCGAGTAGCCGCGGGAGCCGCCGCCGGGCTGCGGGAGCCCGCCGGCCGGCTGGTTGCCGGTGGCCGAGGGCAGCGGCGAGTGCGACCGCGGCGGCGCCACCGGGTAGCCGGAGCTGCCCGCCGACGGCACCGGGGTGGCGCCGGACGGCGGCGACGACGGGTTCGAGACCTGCCCGGCCGCGGCCGAAGCCGTCGTGGAGGACCCGCGCGAGCCGGAACCGAACGTCGACGGGTCCAGCTTCTTGTGCGTCGGCGCGCCGGCGTCGAACCCGGCGGCGATCACCGTGACGCGGACCTCGTCGCCGAGGGAGTCGTCGATGATCGTGCCGAAGATGATGTTGGCGTCCGGGTGCGCGGACTCCTGGACCAGCGACGCGGCCTCGTTGATCTCGAACAGGCCCAGGTCGGAGCCGCCGGCGATGGACAGCAGCGCGCCGTGGGCGCCGTCCATCGACGCCTCCAGCAGCGGCGAGTTGATCGCCTTCTCCGCCGCCTGGATGGCCCGGCCCTCTCCCCTGGCCGACCCGATGCCCATCAGCGCGGAGCCCGCGCCGGACATCACGCTCTTGACGTCGGCGAAGTCGAGGTTGATCAGCCCCGGCGTGGTGATCAGGTCGGTGATGCCCTGGACACCGGACAGCAGCACCTCGTCCGCGGAGCGGAACGCGTCCATCAGCGACACGCCGATGTCGCCGAGCTGCAGCAGCCGGTCGTTCGGGATCACGATGAGCGTGTCGCACTCGTTGCGCAGCGACTGGATGCCGTCCTCGGCCTGCTTGCCGCGGCGCTTGCCCTCGAAGGTGAAGGGGCGGGTCACGACGCCGATGGTCAGCGCGCCCAGCTTGCGGGCGATCTGCGCCACGACCGGCGCGCCGCCGGTGCCGGTGCCGCCGCCCTCGCCCGCGGTCACGAACACCATGTCGGCGCCCTTGATGACCTCTTCGATCTCTTCGCGGTGGTCTTCGGCGGCCTTCTGGCCGACCTCGGGGGCGGCACCCGCGCCGAGGCCACGGGTCAGCTCGCGGCCGATGTCCAGCTTGACGTCGGCGTCGGACATGAGCAGTGCTTGTGCGTCGGTGTTCACCGCGATGAACTCGACGCCCTTGAGGCCGACCTCGATCATGCGGTTCACGGCGTTCACGCCGCCACCGCCGATGCCGACCACCTTGATCACCGCAAGGTAGTTGTGCGGGGGCGTCATCGAAGTCCGCCTTCCTGATCGTTAATACCCGTACAGCCCGCCGGCCGGTGATCAACTCTCAACCTCAACCCCAGATTGAGAGTTATGTCAACTGCCGACGTTAGGCAGGACGGTAGGCACCAGGCACGCTCTAATCCAGTAGGCACGCCGTGTGTCGCAAAGGTGTTTTGCCACAACACGTTCGAGCGCGCAAGAGCGGGGAGCCGGAAGCACCGCCCCGGCCCGATCTGCTATGGCGGAAGCTCAGGCCGGCGCCGGCATGCTCATGAGCACGTCGGTGGGCGTTCCGGTGGGCGAACCGCCCGCCTGCTCGACGCTCACCGCGAGCTTGTCCACCGGCCCCACGCCGTCGGCCACGACCAGGCCGCCGTCGTCGGACGCGGCGATCACCCCGGCCGAGCGCGGCGCGTTCGAGCCGGTGATCAGCCAGGCCTCGTAGACCTTGCCGCCCGGCTGGGCCGGCAGCCCGGTGTCCATCACCATGACGCGGTTCAGGGACTTCGAGACGATGACGGTGACGCCGCCACCGATGGGCGCCTCGCCGTGCACGGTCTTCGCGTCGGGCGCCGACAGCAGCGCCGCCACCGGTTCGTAGCGCTGCCTGGCCTGGTCGAGCCGGCTCTGCGCGGACTGCAGCTCCTGCTGCTGGGTCAGCGCGATGCCGCCGAACACGCCGCCGGCGGCGAGCCCGACGACGGCGGCCGCGGCCGCCACGACGACCGCCCAGCGCGGCGCCCGCGCCGAGCGGCGGGACCGTTCGTGCGAGCCGAGCCGCGTGCGCGGGGGCAGCTGGCGGGTGGCGTGCATGACCGCCAGGACGCGGTCCTTGAACTCCGGCGGCGGCTCCTCGGCCATCGCCGCGCCGAGCCGGGCCGCGGTCGCGCGCAGCTCGGCGACCTCCTGGGCGCAGGACTCGCACTGCTCGAGGTGGCGGGCGAACTCCGCGCGCTCGACGTCGGAAACCGCGTCGAGGGCGAAGGCGCCGGCCAGGGTGTGCATCTCCGGCGTGCTCACGCGGTCACCCCCAGGCAGTCCCGCAGACGGATCAGCCCGTCCCGCAGCCGCGTCTTGACGGTGCCCTGCGGCGTCGACAGCACTTCGGCCACCTCGCGATACGTATAGCCCTGGTAGTAGGCGAGCAGCACCGATTCGCGCTGCAGGTCGGTCAGGAAGGACAGGCACCGGCGCACCTGGGAGCGTTCGAGGCGCGCGGTGACGGACTCGGCGACCTCGTCGAACGGCCGGCCGCGGGCGGCTTCGAAGGTCGCCTTCTGCTCGCGTTCGGTGCTGGCCCGCGCCGACCGGACGCGGTCGACCGCGCGGCGGTGGGCCAGCGTCATCGCCCAGTTCAGCGCCGAGCCGCGCTCGGGCGCGTACCGCGTCGCGGTGCGCCAGAGCTCGACGAGGACCTCCTGGGCGACCTCTTCGGACTGGGCCGCGTCGCGCACGATCCGCCGGACGAGCCCGTAGATCGGCCCGGCGAGCTGGTCGTAGAGCAGCTCGAAGGCCCGCTCGTCGCCCTTCGCGACGCGCCCCATCAGCTCCTCCGCCGTCGGACCGGCCGGCGGTTCGGCGGGCACCGGCGCCATGTGGCGCGGGCGGGCCGGCTCATCCATGCAGCTGTCCTCCGGCGTTCTGCGGGGTGCGCGGCACGACCGCGGCCTTCCGCAGCCACAGCGTGACGCCGTGGCGGCGGATCAGCGCGGACACCCGCTGCGGGAGCAGCGGCCGGGCCAGCACGAGCCGGGCCAGCCACCGCGGGTTCACCGGGCGGCGAACTCCCCGCAGCGTAGCGACCAGCGGCGTCGAGTTCCCGCGGCGCAACGCCACGGTCAGGTCGAGCAGCGCTTCCGGGCGCGGCAGGCGCATCCGGTACTCCCCGGACATCTCCTGGAACGGCGAGACGTAGAACTCCTTGGCCGCGCGGGCGCGCCCGGCGTCGTCGGGGTGCAGCAGGTAGGCGTGCCGCCCGCCGTAGGTGTTGTGCACCTCGGCGACGACGCACTCCAGCCGGCCGTCCGGGTCGTGGCACCAGTAGACGCTGATCGGGTTGAACACGTACCCGAGCACGCGCGCGGCGGCCAGCATCACGACCCGGCCGCCGCGCAGGTCGACACCGCGTTCGGCGAGCCACGCGTCCAGCTTCTCCCGGATGCCGCGCGGATCCGCGGCCACGAAGTGGTCGCGGCGGTCGAACCCGGCGAACGGCCGCAGCCACCACGGCAGCCGCGGGAGGTCGTCCAGGTCGACCCGCCACAGGTACACGCGGTGGGCGAAGGCGTGCGGCGGGTCGATCCGCCGCACGTGCGCGACCGTGGCGTCGTAAAGGGCGTTCGTCACCAGACGACCCCCAGGCTTTCGGCGGCGCGAGCGCCCGAAGAACAGCCGTCTTCGTGGAAGCCCCAGCCGTGGTAGGCCCCCGCGTACGCGAGCACGCCGTCGTTGAGTTCGGGTAGCCGCCGTTGCGCGGCAACGGATTCCGGCGTGTACACGGGGTGCTCGTACCGCATCCGCGCGACGAGGTGCTCGGGCCCGGGACCGTCGCCGGGGTTGAGCGTGACGACGTACCCGGTCGGCTCGTCGAGCCGCATCAGGCGGTTCATGTCGTAGCTGACCTGGACCGCACCGGTCGGCGCCCCGCAGGTGGGCGCGCGGTAGTTCCACCCGGCCCGGGCGTCGGCCGACGAGGGCAGCACGCTGGTGTCGGTGTGCAGCCAGGCTTCGTTGGGCGAGTACCGGAACGCGCCGAGCACCTGGCGTTCGGCGGCGGTCGGGTTGGCCAGCAGGGCCAGCGCCTGGTCGGCGTGCGTGGCGACGACGACCCTGTCGACGCGGTGCGGCGTGTCGGCGTCGTCGCGGATCTCGACCCCGGCCGCGGTCCGCAGCACCGATCGCACCGGCGTCGACAGGTGGACGGCGGTGAGCTGCTTCGCGGCCAGCTCGACGTACTCGCGGGAGCCGCCGACGACGGTCCGCCAGGCCGGCGAATTCTTCACCGAAAGCATGCCGTGGTTGCGGAGGAACTCGAACAGGTACCGCGCCGGGTACCGGAGGGTGTCGGTGCGGTCGGCCGACCACACCGTCGAGACCAGCGGCAGCATGAAGTGGTCGACGAAGTAGCGGGTGTAGCCGCCGATGGCGAGGAACGCGCCGAGCGTGACGTCCCCGGCGTCCTTCGCCGCCAGCAGCCGCTTCGCGTGCCGGTGGAACCGTTTCACTTCGGCCAGCATCCGCAGGTACCGGCCGCGGAAGGCGTTGCCGCGCTGGGCGAACAGCCCGGTCAGCCCCTTCGCGCCGGCGTACTGCAGGCCGCAGCCGTCGCAGCGGATGCTCATCGACATCTCGGTGTCGCGCGTGGCCACCCCGAGCTCGCCGAAGAGCTTGAGCAGGGTCGGGTAGGTGCGCTCGTTGTGGACGATGAAGCCGGAGTCCACGCCGATCGTGCCGCCGTGGGTGCTCGGCACGTCGTGCGTGTGCGCGTGCCCGCCCAGGCGGTCGTCGGCCTCGAACAGCAGAACTTCGTACTTGCGTTGCAGCAGGTAAGCCGCGGTCAGCCCGGCCACCCCGCTGCCGATGACGCCGATGCGTTCTCCCGTGATCTCCACACCGGTCCTTCGGGACCGCGGCCCGGCCGGATTGGCGGCCCGGGCGACCAATCCACCGCGGCGGGCTGAGCGAATCCCGGGCATGCCGAACACCACCGCGCACCGTCTCGCCTCGTTCGCCGAAAAGCTCCTCGGCGGGCCGCTCCCCGTCGGCCTCCGCACCTGGGACGGCACCCGCGCCGGCCCGCCGGACGCACCCACGGTCGTGCTCCGCAACCGCCGCGCGCTGCGCCGCCTGCTCTACGCGCCCGGCGAGCTGGGGCTCGCCCGCGCCTACGTCACCGGGGACCTCGACGTCGAGGGCGACCTCGCCGACGGCTTCCGCCGGATCTGGGCCCTCACCCGCACGGGGGAGCTCAACCGGGTCAAGCTGCGGCCGCGGGACTGGGCGGAAGCCGTCTCGCTGGCCGCCGGCCTGGGTGTCGCGGGGTTGCCGCCGAAGCCGCCCGCCGAGGAGGCCCGGCTGTCCGGGAAGCTGCACAGCCTGCTGCGGGACAAGTCCGCCATCGCCCACCACTACGACCTGGGAAACGCGTTCTACCAGCTGCTGCTGGACGATTCGATGGCCTACTCGAGCGCGTACTTCACGTCGGAGTCGCAGAGCCTCGAACAGGCCCAGCACGACAAGCTGGAAATGATCTGCCGCAAGCTGGGCCTGCGGCCGGGCATGCGGCTGCTCGACGTCGGCTGCGGCTGGGGCTCGCTGCTGGTCCACGCGGCCAAGCACCACGGCGTCGAGGCCGTCGGCATCACGCTGTCGGCCGAGCAGCTGCAGCACATCCGCGGCCGGCTCGCCCAGCACGACCTCGCGGACCGCGTCGAGGTGCGCCGCCAGGACTACCGCGAGCTGCCGGACGCGCCGTTCGACGCGGTGGCGTCGATCGAGATGGGCGAGCACGTCGGCGAGGTCAACTACCCGGCGTACGCGGCGACGCTGCACAAGATGGTCAAGCCCGGTGGCCGGGTGCTGATCCAGCAGATGTCCCGCGGCAACGTCGCCCCCGGCGGTGGCGCGTTCATCGAGCGGTACATCGCCCCCGACATGACCATGCGCCCGGTGGGCCGGACCGTCGACCACCTGGAGACCGCCGGCCTCGAGGTCCGGGACGTGCACGCGATGCGCGAGCACTACGTCTGGACGGTGCGGGCCTGGGCCGACACCCTGGAGGAGAACTGGGCCGACGTCGTCGCGCTGATCGGCGAGACCGGCGCGCGGGTCTGGCGGCTGTACCTGGTGGGCGGGGCGCTGGCGTTCGAGGAGAACCGGATGGGTGTGGACCAGATCCTGGCCGTGCGGCCCGACGAGCACGGCCGGTCGGGGATGCCGGCGACGCGGGAGTGGTGCTGATGCCGCAGCTGCTGGTCACGGCCGTCGTCACGCTGGCGGCGGTCGCCGTGACGTTCGGGATCGCGCTGGCGCGCAAGCGGTACGACACGATCGACACGTTCTGGGGGCTCGGGTTCGCGATCGTCGCGCTCGTGGCCTTCCCGTTCGGGGACGGTCCGCTGCCGCTGCGGCTCGTGGTGACGCTGCTGACCGTCATCTGGGGCGTGCGCCTCTCGGTGCACCTGCACCTGCGCAACCACAAGCTGCCCGAGGACCCGCGGTACGCGCGGATGGGCCACGGGCGGCTGAAGATGTTCGTCCGGGTGTACCTGTTCCAGGCGGTGGTGCTGTACTTCGTCTCCCTCCCGGTGCAGTTCGCGGTGGACGGCACGGGGATCGGTGTCCTGGGCCGGCTGGGCATCGCCGTGTGGGTGGTCGGCTTCGCCTTCGAGACGATCGGCGACGACCAGCTGCGCCGCTTCAAGGCCGACCCGGCCAACCGCGGCCGCGTGCTGGACACGGGCTTGTGGCACTACACACGGCACCCGAACTACTTCGGCGACGCGTGCGTGTGGTGGGGCCTCTACCTGCTGGCCTGCTCGACGTGGCCGGGCGCGTTGACGATCCTCTCCCCCGTGGCGATGACGTTCACCCTCGCCCGCGGAACGGGCAAACCCATGCTGGAGAAGGGAATGGCGCGCACGCGCCCGGCGTACGCGCACTACGTCGAGCGCACCAGCGGGTTCTTCCCGTTGCCGCCCAGGAAGGTCACTCCCCGGTGAGCCCGTCGGTGAGCTCGCGCAGCACGTCGAGGTGACCGACGTGCCGCGCGGTCTCCTCGATCATGTGCGTGAGGACCCAGCGGACGTTGAAGGTCTCGTCCTTGTGCGTCACTTCGTCGTCGAGGCTGTGCTCGGCGACGATCCGGCGGCTGCGGGCGCATTGCTGCTCGTAGCCGGCGAGGAGGGTTTCGAGCGTGGTGTCCGGCGAGACCCGGAACTCGGCGTCCGGGTCCTGCTGGAGCTTCTCTTCCCAGGTGTCCTCCTCGCCGCCGACGACCACGGCGAACCAGAACCACTCGTCGAGCGTGAGGTGGGCGACGAGGCCGGCGACGGTCATCAGCTCGCTCGGCAGGTGCACCTGCCGGGCCTGGTCTTCGGTGAGGCCGCCGGACTTCCACGCGACGGTGGCGCGGTGGTAGTCGAGCAGGCCGGTCAGGATGTCGCGCTCGCCGCCGGTGAGCGGCGCCTGCGGGCGCTCGGGTCTGGTCATGCGACGCACTGTGCCAGAGGGGTCCGACAGTTCCGATACCTTGCGCACGATGTAATCGTGGGCTAGGTTTACGGACGTGCCTAACGAGTTCCAGCTGGACGAGCAAACCTGCTTCGCGCTGTACGCGGCGTCGCGCGCCGTGACGGACGCGTACCGGCCCCTGCTCGGCGAACTGGGGCTCACCTACCCGCAGTACCTGGTGCTGCTGGTGCTGTGGGAGTCCGATGCCCGGCCGGTCAAGGAGATCGGCGAGGCACTGCACCTGGACTACGGCACGCTTTCCCCGCTGCTCAAGCGGCTCGAGGCCAACGGGTTCGTCACGCGGGCGCGGTTGCCCGAGGACGAACGCACGGTGGTGGTCAGCCTGACCGAGGAGGGCCGTGCCCTGCGCACCCGCGCGGCGGGCATCCCCTCGGCGATCGGCTGCGCACTGGGCCTCGACGACGCTTCTCGGCACGAACTGATCGCAACCCTGCGGCGGCTGACGGCGTCGGCCACCGCCTACACACATGGAGGCCCTGATGCCCAGCCGTGACGCGACCACCCACTGGGTCGGCGGACTGAACAGCGGGAAGGGCGAGGTCACCCTGGACTCGTCCAACGCGGGCACGTTCGCCGTGTCGTTCCCGACCCGCGCGGGCAACCCGGACGGCCAGACGAGCCCGGAGGAACTCATCGCGGCGGCGCACTCGTCGTGCCTGGCGATGAACCTGTCGGGCGTGCTGGAGGCCCAGAAGCTCACGGCGGACTCGATCGACGTGAGCGCGGAGGTCACCCTCGGCCCGGCAGCGGGCGGCGGCTTCGAGATCAGCGGCATCGCGATCACCCTGCGGGCCTCGATCCCGGGCGTGACCGCGGAGCAGTTCGCGGAGTACGCGGAGACGGCGGAGAAGACGTGCCCGGTGTCGAAAGCCCTGGCGGGCACGACGATCACGATGGACGCGGCGCTCGTCTGACGTTCCGCACAGCCCCTCGCCCGCTGCGGCGGCGAGGGGCTGTTCATCGGGCGAACCTGGCGAGGTGGGCGGTCACCCAGGTCCGGCCGAACTCGGCCAGGACGGGCCCAGACCAGCGACCGGCTATCTTGATGTCGGCCCAGAGGGTCATCTTCGGGCCGTCGAGCGTGCCGTGACTGACGTGCACGACTGAGGCTCCTTCGGCCCAGCAAAAGACGAAGTGCATACATGAAGAGGCAGACACGGGTTCCCGTGGGACCCGTGGTTTCCCGTGGACCTTCGGTGGAGTAAGGGGCTCGGTAGAAGGTTTGCTTTCTGGTGCCGGACCGGAATTCTTCGGGGACGAGGCCGGGGCGGAGGAGCGGGTCAGTCTTCGACAATGGTGATCGTGCCGGTGCCATCGCAGCTTCCGCAGCCCTTTCCCCTGCAGTCACCACAGGTGCGAGTGATGTTTTCCACGCGAGAATCGTGGCATCTCGCCGATGACGAACGCCACGGCTACTCTTGTGTCCACATAAAGGCACTATTCAGTTTCGCGCTTGAACGCCTCGGCAATCGAACGAAGGAGGCCCGTTGCCTCCTCACCCCTCAGCGCATGCGACCGGAAGAAGTCGAACAACTCGAGGTGATAATCGATGTCCCTCGGGTCACGCAGGGCGACAGTACCGGAGAACAGCTCGACCGTGACCAGCCGCTCGTCGTAGATGACGAAGAGGTTCAAGGGAGATGCCCGGATTTCGCTCGCCTGCGGCACGATCGAGATCTCGATGTTCTCCCGCTCGCTCAGGGCAGCGAGGTTCGCCGACTGGCCGACCATCACGGACAGCGATGCTCGCCGCCAGCGGACCGCCTGCTCGGTCAACACGAACTCGAACTGCCGGCCGGTTTCTTCCAGCACCCGCTGCCAGGCCAACCGAGTTTCGAGCATCTTCCCGACATCACGCTCCGGCCGGCCCTTGACGGTCGAAGTGAGCACCTGCCGCGCGTAGTCCGGCGTCTGCAGCAGGCCACTGGGGATCGCCGGGAGAAACTGCCGGACCACCCGCGAAGACTCGTGCAGCGCTTTGATTTCGAGCTGACCCCGCCAAAGGTCCGTACGTGCCAGCGACCGCCAGGAGGTGTAACCGACGTTCGCGACCCGGGCAAGCGCCACGAGCTTTTCGGCGGCATCGTCCGGCACGGCCAGCGCCGCGACGATCTGTTCCACGTCGATCACCGACGGGAGAACCTTTCCCGTCTCGATACGGCTGATCTTCGCCTGGCTCATGGCACACCGGGCGGCGAGCCTCTCACCCGAGAGGCCGGCGGCCTGCCGCAACTCACGCAGCAACTCCGCCAAGGTCGCACGCTGCTCACCCTGCCGGTCCGGCTCCAGCATCCCATTCGCCAAACGGCACCCCGTGACTCAAAGCTACATCTCGCCAACGACAGTACCGCGCCAGGTCAGGCTCCTCCACCAATTCGGCACCGGCAAAGGTACCGTCGAGGTGGTAATCCAGATGCACCACCGTCGCGTCGTCGAACAGCCAGAAGTCCTGATCAGGCAAGCCCCAGTCGTCCTCGGTGATATCGACCATCCGGTAGTCCTCACCGGCAGCGATATTTCCAGGAATGCTCCACGCTCGCTGGTAGCGAAGGTAGTCCGTCAACGGCCGACGGATCACCTTGGCACGCTGAACGATTCGACCGGACGCGACGATCGGCTCGATTCGGCCGTGCCACGCGGCATTGTGGCCCGCAGGACGTTCACCACCGGACAGGAACAGGTCGATATTGGACCGCTCGGCCGGCATCGCATAGGTCTGCTGGTCTCGAGGCGAAACGCCGACACCGTGAACTCGTCGAAGTATCTCGTCCACTCAGCGCCCAAGCGCACGCAATGCCTCCTCGACGAGCTCCACTGACAGTTCGACAGCCTGCTCAGGAGGAGAAAAGACCAGGCCGGCAGCACTGAGCACCGCGTCACCCTGCAGCACGAGGGTGTTGCGATCCGACAGGTAGACAGTCGGGCACGTCTCGTCGTCGCACGTCCCGGCAAGCTTCCTGAGTTTCATGACCACGACGGTAGCGGCCACTCTGTGTGCCTACAAGGTCACATAGCGTCCAGTCACGTGTTCGCATAACCCCACCTCAGGAAGCGGAGACCTTGGCTCGATATGTCGACTTCTTCGCCTGGTTCCCGCACACCTCCATCGAGCACCACCGCCGCGTCCCCGGGCGGGACGTGTCCAGGAACAACGCCCCGCACCGGCTTCCCGCGCACCGGCGGACGCGCGCGAACTCCGGTGACGTCGCCAGCTCCAGCGCGTCCCGCGCCACCGAAGCCAGCATCGCCGACGCCGGATCCGCGGCCTGCCAACGCAGTTCGCCGGACGCGCTCAACGACGGCGCCGGTACCGGCAACGCCGCGAACCGGTTCAACCGCTGCCGCGACGACGGCCGCAGCGATCCGGTCAGCAACTCGTGGACCGCTTCACGCACCCCCCGCGCGTCACGAGACGAAGACGGAGACGGCAGCACCGGCGCGGCGAACGGCCCGAACTGGTCGATCCACGCTCCCCAGGCCGGCTCGTCCGGCAGTTCCTCCGTCTCCGCCGGCGTTCCCCGGTACCGGAGCGTGCGGATGAAGTCGAGGCACAGGCGGCCCGCTCCCGCGCGGAATCTGTCCGTCATGTGTGTCACAGTACGCCGGAACCGGTTTGACTGGTACCGTCGGGAACCGATCAAACCGGTTCCACCCGCCTGGGGGTACGCATGACCGAGACCGAGCAGAAAGCGCCGCCCGGGTGGCTCGTGCTGCTGCTGGCCGTCTCCTGTGGACTGACCGTCGCCAACCTCTACTACGCCCAGCCGCTGCTCGCCGAGCTGCAGCGGACCTTCGGCGTCGGGGAGGCCGCCGCCGGGGGTGTCGTCACCGCCACCCAGATCGGGTACGCCGCCGGGATGCTGCTGCTCGTTCCGCTCGGTGACCGGCTCGAGAACCGCGGTCTCGTCGCGACGCTGCTCGCCGTCGCCTGCGCCGGTCTCGTCGTCACCGGCATCGCGCCCGGGTTCGCCGTGCTGCTCGTCGCTTCGCTGGCCGTCGGGGCCGCGTCGGTCGTCGTGCAGATCCTCATCCCGTTCGCCGCCGACATCTCGCCCGACGCCATCCGGGGGCGGATCGTCGGGCGGGTCGTCAGCGGGCTGCTCTTCGGCATCCTGCTCTCGCGCGTGGTCGCCAGCCTGCTCGCCGAAGTCACCGGCTGGCGGGTCGTCTTCCTCATCTCCGCCGTCGCGATGGCCGCGCTCGCCCTCGTGCTGCGCTTCATCCTGCCGCCCCGCGCCCCGAAGACCGACGTCCCCTACGGCGAGCTGATCCGCTCCACCTTCGCCATGGCGCGCAAGCACCCGCCGCTGCGCCACCGCGCCCTCTACCAGTCGGCGATGTTCGGTGCCTTCAGCGCGTTCTGGACGACCATCGCCTTCGTCCTGACCTCGCCGCCGTTCAACTACTCCCAGCTCGGCGTCGGGCTCTTCGCACTGGCGGGCGCCGCCGGTGCCGCCGTCGCGCCGCTGGCCGGGCGGTGGGCGGACCACGGGCACGGCCGGCCGCTCACCGCGGGCGCCTTCGTGCTCTGCGCCGCGGCCTTCGCGCTCGCCGGGCTCGGTGCGCACAACGTCGTCCTGCTGGCGATCGCCGCGATCGCCGTCGACATGGCCGTCCAGACCACCCTGGTCGTCGGGCAGCACACGATCTACCAGCTCGACCCGTCGGCCCGCGCCCGGATCAACAGCGTCTACCTGGGCACGTTCTTCATCGGCGGCGCGATCGGCTCGCAGGCGGGCTCGGTCGCCTACCACCTCGGCGGCTGGACGGCGGTCGTCGTGTTCGCCGGCGTGCTCCCGCTGCTCGGCCTGGCCGGGATGGTCCGCACGAAGGTCTAACGCGCGAGCAGGCCGAGCACCAGCGCCAGCGGGGGCCACGCCTCGCGCCCGCGGCGGGTGCAGGCGAAGGCGCGCTGCCGCACGTCCGGCCCGGCGAGCGGGAGCAGCGCGACCCCCGGCTTCGTGACCCGGCCCGCCGGCAGCAGGCCGACCGCGGGAGCCGGGCCGGTCGTGATGAGGTCCTCCACCAGTTCCAGGCTGTCCGCGCGGTGCGTCACGGCCGGCGTGAACCCCGCCATCGCCGCCAGCCGCCGGACGACGTCTTCGTCGGCGATGTTGCGGGAGTTGACGATCCAGCCGTGGTCGCGGAACGCCTCGAAGACGGCTACCGTCCCGTCGCCGCGCACCCGGCCCGCGTCGGCGGCCGGCACGGCGAGCCCCCACCACGCTGTCCACAGTGGACTCGCGGCGATCGTGGGGTCCACGGCCGCCGGGGCGAGGTCGTAGTCGTAGGTGAGGGCGAGGTCGATGTCGTCGGCCAGCAGCGCGGCGAACGCCTCGTGCGGTTCGTACTCGCTGATCCGCAGCTGGACCTGCGGGTGCTGCTCGGCGAGGGCGGCCGCGGCCGGGAGCACCGAGCGCCGCACGGCGGTGGCGAACCCGGCGACGCGCACGGTCCCGGCCGGCTCGGCGTGGGGGTCGAGATCGGCGTGCGCGGCCTCCACGGCGGCGAGGATCGTCACGGCGTGCTCGGCCAGCCGCCGTCCCGCGGGGGTGAGCCGCACGCGCCGGCCGTCCGGTTCGAGCAGCGGCACGCCGGTTTCCCGCGCCAGCACCGCGATTTGCTGCGACACCGTGGACGTCGTCGTCCCGAGCACGTCCGCCACGGCACGCATCGAGCCGTGACGGGACAGCTCGAGCAGGAACCGGAGCCGGCGGGTGTCCACACTGTCATTGTCCATGAATTGCGAACGGTATGTCCACGATTACCACGTGGACATGAACGTTCGGCGTCGGCTTTGCTGGAGCCGTGCCGTCCTCGTCTCGCGCCGGAGCGTCCCTCGCCGTCGCCGCCATGCTCTGTGTCCAGCTCGGTCTCGCCGTGTCGGTCGGCCTGTTCGACCGTGTGGGTCCCGAAGGGGCGGCGTGGCTGCGCCTGGCCTGGGCCGGGGTGCTGCTGCTCGTCGTGGTCCGGCCGCGTCCGTCGTCGTTCCGGCGGAGCACCTTCGTGGCCTGCTGCGGGCTGGGCGTGGTCACGGCGGGGATGACCATGCTGTTCATGGAGGCCGTCGCCCGGCTGCCGCTGGGCACGGCCAGCGCGCTGGAGTTCCTCGGCCCGCTGACTGTCGCCGTCACGCGCGGCCGCGGCGGCAAGCGGCTGTGGCCCGTCCTCGCCGCAGTCGGCGTGGTGCTGCTGACCCAGCCGTGGCGGGGCGGCGCGGACCTGCCGGGCGTCGGCTTCGCGCTCGCGTCCGCGGTCTGCTGGGCCTGCTACATCCTGCTGACGCAACGGGTCGGCGACGAAGTGGCGGGCGTGCGCGGGCTCGCGGTGTCGATGCCGGTGGCCGGGATCGTGGCGACGCTGGCCTACGGACCGGCGGTGATCGGGCAGCTGACCTGGCCACTGCTGTTCACCGGCCTCGGGCTCGCGATCCTGCTGCCGGTCGTGCCGTTCGCGCTCGAAATGCTGGCGCTGCGGCGGCTGACCGCCCCCGCGTTCGGAACGCTGATGAGCCTGGAACCGGCCATCGCCCTGACGATCGGGTTCGTCGTGCTCCACCAGGTCCCGGACGCCGGAGCGGCGGTGGGCGTGGTGTTCGTCGTGGCGGCCGGGATCGGCGCGGAGCGGACCGGGACGCGGGAGCCGGTCAGGCAGCCGGCCTAGGCGAACACCTCCCGCCGCGCGGCCACCCATTCCGCGTAGGTCGTCCCCGGGCGCCCCAGAAGGTCCTCGACGACGCCGGTCGGGACCTGCGGGTGCCGCAGGGTCTCCGCGAAGCCCTCGAGCAGCCAGCCGACGGCGGATTCCGGGACGCCGTAACCGATCCACTGCGCGCGCTGCTGCGCTGGGGTCAGCTCGCGGAACCGGATTTCCCGGCCCAGCACCGAAACCAGCGTCTCGACCTGCCCGCGCAGGCTGATCGCCTCCGGTCCACTGAGGACATACGTCGTGCCGGCGTGTCCGTCCGACACCAGGATGCGGGCGGCCACCGCCGCGATGTCGCCGAGGTCGATCGGCGTCTGCGTCGCGTCGCCGTAGGCCATCGCGACCTCGCCCGCCCGGACCATGGGCGCCCAGTCGAGCGTGTTGTTCATGAACACGCCGGGCCGCAGGAAGGTCCAGGCGAACCCGGCCTCGCGGACGGCGGTCTCGACGGCGGCGTACTCGTGGCCACTGGACCCCTCGTGGTCGTCGCCGACGCTGCTGCCCGACAGGGCGACGACCCGCTCGACGCCGGCGTCCGACGCCAGCTCGCAGAACCGCCGGACGGTCCGCGCCATCGGCGCCAGGTACACCGCCGAGACACCCTCGAGCGCGACCGGCAGCGTCGACGGCTTGGCCAGCGAGCCGACGACCACCTCGGCCCCGGCCGGCAGGTTCGCGCGTCCGGGGTCGACGGTCAGCGCCCGCACCGGCACTCCGGCGGCCAGGAGTTCGTCGACCACCAGCCGGCCGACGCTGCCGGTCGCGCCCGTCACCAGGATCGTCATGAGCACCCTCCTCGTTCTCGTATGCCGTACGAGATCGTACGGCATACGAGAACTCCGGCGCACGTAGTTCCGAGGAAGGTCGGGTCAGGTCAGGAGGTGATGGTGGGCAGTTCCGGGGCCGCGACGTCGTAGACCTTGCCGTCCTGGGTCAGCAGGGCCGCCAGGACCTTGGCCTTGCGGTCCGTCTGCTCCGCGGTTCCCCAGCGCACGATCTTCCCGCTGGCCAGCGTGAACTCCACGCTCGCCGGCGTCTTGGCCGTCGCCGTCGTGACCTGCTTGAGCAGCTGCTCCGGGATCACGCCGAGCACCGCCGTCACCGCGCGGGTCACCGGGTCGTCCGCCGACACCTTCGGCAGCTTCAGCTCCGGCAGGCCGGGCGGCCGCGCCGGGACCGTCTTGAACACCACTCCGCCGCCGTCGACGAGGTGGACGCCGTCGCCGCCCGGGCCGCTGTCGAAGAACGCGATCGCCGTCCGCTCGGTCACCGTGATCTCGACCGTGTTCGGCCAGGAGCGCGACACCTCGACCGTGGCGATGCCCGGCATCCCCGCCACCCGGTCGCGGATCTCGTCGGTGCTCAGCCGCAGCAGCGGCTTGCCGGCCGGGACCGCCGCCACCGTGCGGATCTGGTCGGCGGACACCGTGCGCGAGCCGCTGACCGCGACGTCCTGCACCCCGAGCATCGAGCTGAAGAACAGCAGGTACACCGTGGCCACCACGGTGAGCACGGTCAGCAGCGCGACCCACCGGCGGCGGATCTCCACCTGCCGGTTGGGCCGGTTGCGCGGGCTCGGCTTGGGCCGCGCGGCCCGGGTGCGGCGGCGCTCCTCCTCGGAACGCCGCCCCCGGCGTTGCCGGGCCAGGGCAGCGCGGTCCGGCACGTCCTCTTCCGAGGAGGAGGGCGGACGGCGGCGTTCCCTGGTCGGACTCATGGCCTCAGCGCTTGTCCAGCTCGGCGAGGATTTCCGGGCCCAGCTGCGTCACGTCGCCGGCGCCCATGGTCACCACCAGGTCGCCCGGCTTCGCCAGCCCGGCGACCAGCGGCGCGGCGACGTCGAACGCCGGCTCGTAGTGCACCGGCGCCGTCACCCGGTCCGCGATCAGCGCGCCGGTGACACCCGGCTCGGGCTCTTCGCGCGCGCCGTAGACGTCCAGCACGACGACCTCGTCGGCCTGTGACAGCGCCTCGGCGAACTCCGCCGAGAACGTCTTGGTCCGCGAGTACAGGTGCGGCTGGAACACGACGATCACGCGCCCGGTCCCGGCCGCCGTCCGCACCGCGCGCAGCTGCGCGGCCACCTCGGTCGGGTGGTGGGCGTAGTCGTCGTAGACGCGGACGTCGCCGGCCCGGCCCTTGAACTCGAACCGCCGGCGCACCCCGCCGAACGCCGCGAGCCCCGCGACCAGGCCCGCAACCGGCGCCCCGAGCTCGATCCCGGCCAGCAGGGCCGCGACCGCGTTCAGCGCCATGTGGTCGCCCGGCACGGCGACCCGGACGTCGACCGGCTCGCCCCGCAGTGAGATCCGCACGATCCCGCCGTCGGGCAGCGGCTCGTAGGAGGCGATCCGGACATCGTCGACGCCGCTGACCTCACGGCCGTACCGCTGCACCCGGATCCCGCGCTTCTCGGCTTCGTCGCCCAGCGCGTCGGCGCCCTCGTCGTCGGCGCAGACGATCAGCAGCCCACCCGGCTCGATCCGGCCGATGAAGTCGCTGAACACCTTGGTGTAGGCCTCGGCCGTGCCGTGGTGGTCCAGGTGGTCCGGCTCGACGTTCGTCACGACCGCGACCGACGGCGAGTAGGTCAGGAACGAGCCGTCGCTCTCGTCGGCTTCGGCGACGAAGACGCCGCCTTCGCCGTGGTGGGCGTTGGCGCCGGACTCGTTGAGGTCGCCGCCGATGGCGAACGACGGGTCGAGCCGGCAGTGCTGCAGCGCCACGGTGAGCATCGACGTCGTCGACGTCTTGCCGTGCGTGCCCGCGATGCAGGCGACGCGGTGGCCCGCCATCAGCCCGGCCAGCGCCTGGGCCCGGTGCAGGACCGGGACGCCCGCCGCGCGCGCGGCGGCCAGCTCGGGGTTGGTCTCCTTGATCGCCGTCGAGACGACGACCGCGGACGGCGGCTGCGGAAGCGCGGAAATGTTCGCGGCGGCCTGGCCGACGAACAGCTCGGCGCCCTGGGCCCGCAGCGACAGCAGCGCGCGCGACTCCTTGGCGTCCGAACCCGACACGAAAGCGCCGCGGGCCAGCAGGATCCGCGCGATGCCGGACATGCCGGCCCCGCCGATCCCGATCAGGTGGGCCCGGTGCAGTTCTGCGGGCAACTCAGGCACCAGCGGCCTCCAGGACGATGCGGGCGAGGGTCTCGTCGGCTTCGCGGTGGCCCATGCCGGCCGCCGCCGCGCTCATCTTCGCGACGCGGTCGGCGTCGGTGACCAGCGGGACGACCAGCTCGGCGACCTTGGCGGGACTCAGGTCGGCGTCGTCGACCATCAGCGCGGCCCCGGCGTCGACCGCGGGGCGGCCGTTGGACGCCTGCTCGCCGTTGCCGATCGGCAGCGGGACGAACACCGCGGGCAGCCCGACGGACGTCACCTCGGCGACGGTCATCGCGCCCGAGCGGCAGATCGCGACGTCCGCCGCCGCGTACGCCAGGTCCATCCGCTCCAGGTACGGCACCGGCACGTACGCCGGCTTGCCCGGGAACTCCTGCACGACCAGCGTGTTCTTCGGGCCGTGCGCGTGCAGGACGCCGACGCCGGCGTCGGCGAGGTCCTTCGCCGCGCCCGACACCGCGTTGTTGATCGACTGGGCGCCCTGCGAACCGCCGAAGACGAGCAGCGTCGGCGCGTCCGGGTCCAGGCCGAAGTGCGCGCGAGCCTCGGCACGCAGCGCGGCGCGGTCCAGCGACGTGATCGACCGCCGCAGCGGGATCCCGACCACCTCGGCGTTCGGCAACGTCGTCCCGGGGACGGCGACGGCGACGCGCTTGGCGAACCGCGCGCCGACCTTGTTCGCCAGGCCGGCCGACTTGTTGGCCTCGTGCACGACGATCGGGACGCGCCCGCGCGCGGCCAGGTAGGCCGGCAGGGCGACGTACCCGCCGAAGCCGACGACGACGTCCGCGCCGACGCGCTCCAGCACCTCGCGGGTCTTGCGCACCGAATCGCGGACCTTCAGCGGCAGCTTGACCAGCTCCGGCGTCGGCTTGCGCGGCAGGGGCACCGGCGGGATCAGCTCGAGGGGGTAGCCGCGGGCCGGGACGAGCTTGTTCTCCAGGCCGCGCTCGGTGCCGAGGGCGACGACCGTCGCGTCCGGCCGCAGCCGCATGACGGCGTCGGCCAGGGCGAGGGCGGGTTCGATGTGTCCTGCGGTGCCACCTCCGGCGACCACGACCACGGGCCCCTTGCTGTGCTGATCGGTACCGACCCGACCGGCAGCCACGGCGGAAAGGGGGCCGGTGAGCGGATCAGCTCCGGACCGTGTCCGCCTACTTTCGGCCGGATCGGTACCAGCGGCTTCTCGCTCGGTTCCCTTGACGGGCTTACTCACCTATGACCTCTCCGGTTCGCGGTACTCCGGGTACCACGGCTCGCTGTTGTCCGCGCGGCCGCGCCGCGAGACGTGGCCGTGCTCGTCCGTGCCGCGCTGCGCCGCCCCGGTTCGCGGACCGACCTCCGTCGTTCCTGTGCCGGGGCGGGCCGGGCCGCACGGGGCGCCGGCCTGGCCGCCTTCGCCGCGGCGCGTCCCGCCCCCTTGCGCGTGGCGGGCGGGCGGTACGGGTCGGGCGCGGGCAGCCGCAGCAGGCGTCCGAATTTACCCGGCCCCTGTGTGCGCAGCGCGGCCACCGCCTCCGGTTCGTGCCGGGCGGCGTTCGCGAGCACGCCCATGATGAGCATGGTGATCACCAGCGAGGTGCCGCCGTAGGAGATGAGCGGCAGCGTGACGCCGGTGACCGGCAGCAGGCCGACGACGTAGCCGATGTTGATGCCGGCCTGCGCCACCAGGAACACCGTCAGCGTGCCGGAGACGATCCGGATCCACGGGTCGATGTTGCGGGTGGCGATCCGCAGGCCCACGACGGCGACCCCGCCGAAGAGGACGAGCACGACGACGCAGCCGATCAGCCCGAGCTCCTCGCCGATCAGGGCGAAGATGAAGTCGTTCTGCACGTTCGGCAGGTAGCCCCAGTTGGACGTGCCCTGGCCGAGGCCCTTGCCGAGGAACCCGCCGTCGGCCAGGGCGAGCTTGGCCTGGTTGGCCTGGAAGCCCTCGGCGCTGACGTCGGCGTCCGGCGAGAGGAAGGACATGACCCGGGCGAGCCGGTAGGGCGCGATGAGGGCCAGCACGAGCACACCGGCCAGGCCGCCGGCGAGGATGACGCCGAACAGCCGTTTCGGGGCGCCGGCGAACCACAGCAGCGCGAGCAGCACGACGGCGAGGGTGACCGTGCCGCCGAGGTCGGGCTGCAGCATGACCAGGGCGAACATGAGCAGCGCGATCGGCACGACGGGCACCAGCAGGTGCCGCCACTGGTGGATCACGTTGTACTTGATCACCAGGATGTGGGCGCCCCAGAAGGCCAGCGCGACCTTCGCGGCCTCGACCGGCTGGAAGGTGAATTCGCCGAGCTTGAACCAGCCCTGCGAGCCGTTGACCGTCGAGCCGAGCGGGGTGAGCACGAGCACCAGCAGGCCGAGGCAGATCACCGTCGCGGTGGCCGACATCCGCCGGATCCGCTCCAGCTTGACCCGCAGGCCCAGCCAGAAGACGACCGAGCCGAGGGCGACGAACACGAGGTGCTTGACGAACAGCGAGTACACCCCGCTGCCGGTCTTCGGGTTGTAGGACGCGACCGACGACGCCGACAGCACCATGACGATGCCGATGACGGTGAGCACGCCGGTGAGGGCGAGCACGAGGTGGAACGACGCGAGCGGCCGCGAGAGCCACGCGGTCAGCGCGGTCCGGACGGCGACGAAGCCGCTCTCCTTGCGCTCGCGGCGCGGCCGCTTCGGCGGTGCTTCGGGCTTGCGTTCAGCTGTCGTCACTCGGCTCCCCCGCCGCGTCGTCGCGGAGGACATGCACCGCCGCGGCGAACGCGTCGCCGCGGGCGCCGTAGTTCGGGAACATGTCCAACGACGCCGCGGCGGGTGCCAGCAGCACCACGTCACCGGGCCGGGCCATCGCGCTGGCCGCACTCACCGCCGCAGTCATGGGTTCATCGTCACCCGGACGGAGGCTGTTCACCGGGACATCCGGCGCGTGTCGCGCAACCGCGGCGGCGATCACGGGTGAATCGACGCCGAGGAGCACGACTCCGCGCAGGCGGCCGGCGATGCTGCTCACGAGTTCGTCGACCGAGGCGCCCTTGAGCTGGCCCCCGGCGATCCACACGATGCTTTCGTGCGCGCGCAGGGACCCGGCGGCCGCGTGCGGGTTGGTCGCCTTCGAGTCGTTGATGTACCGCACCCCGGCCACCTCGGCGACCTCCGCGGCGCGGTGCGGGACCGGCTGGTACTCGCGCAGCCCCTTCCCCACCGCCTCCGGCGTGACGCCGTGGGCGCGGGCCAGTGCGGCCGCGGCGAGGGCGTTGGCGACGTTGTGCGGGCCCGCCGGGCGGACGTCCGGCAGCGTGGCCAGCGCCTCGGCGCTGTTCTCCGGGTCGGCGACGAAGGCCCGGTCGACCAGCAGATCCTCGACCACGCCCAGTTCGCCGGCCCGCGGGGTGTCGAGCTGGAAGCCGACGCGGCGGGCGCCCTCGGGCGCGTGCCCGGCGGCGATCCGGGTGGACCAGTCGTCGTCGGCGTTGTGCACGGCCACCTTGGCGCGGGCGTACACGCGCCCCTTCGCGGCCGCGTACTCGTCCATCGAGCCGTGCCAGTCGATGTGGTCCTCGGCCAGGTTCAGCACCACGGCCGCGTCCGGGGCCAGCGTCGAGGACCAGTGCAGCTGGAAGCTCGACAGCTCCACGGCCAGCACGTCGTAGCCCGCACGGACCGCGTCGAGCGCCGCATACCCGATGTTCCCGCAGGCCACGGCGTTGGAGCCGGCCGCCCGGAGGATCGATTCGAGCATGCCCGCGGTGGTCGTCTTGCCGTTGGTCCCGGTGACGACCAGCCACGACGGCGGGTGCTCCCGCAGCTGCCCGACGCGCCAGGCCAGCTCGACGTCGCCGATCACCTCGACGCCCGCCTCGGCGGCGGCCACGAGCAGCGGCGACGTCGGCCGCCAGCCCGGGCTGGTGACGACGAGTGCCGTTCCCTCAGGTGGCTCGGTCAGGCCCGGCACCAGCTCGGCACCCAGGCCCTCGAGCTCGGCCAGGCGCTCGGCGTTGCCGTCGGTGACGGTGACCTGAGCGCCCAGCTCGACCAGCACCGGCACCACCGACTTGCCGGTGACCCCGGCCCCGGCGACGAGAACATGAGACCCGGCGATGTCTCGCATGTCAGCCGCCGAGGCCCAGCTGCTCGCTGTAGAACAGGCCCAGCCCGAACATGCAGCAGATCGCCGAGAGCAGCCAGAACCGGATGATCACCGTGGTTTCGGCCCAGCCGGCGAGCTCGAAGTGGTGGTGGAACGGCGCCATCCGGAACAGCCTTCGCCGGGTGGTCCGGAACACCGCGATCTGCGCGACCACCGAGATCATCTCGACCATGAACAGGCCGCCGATGACGATGGCGAGCAGCTCGGTGCGGGTCGTCATGGACAGCCCGGCGACCAGGCCGCCGAGGGCCAGCGAGCCGGTGTCGCCCATGAAGATCTTCGCCGGGGCCGCGTTCCACCAGAGGAACCCGACGCAGGCGCCGGTCGCCGCGGCGGCGACCACGGCCAGGTCCAGCGGGTCGCGGACGTCGTAGCAGGCGGGCGCCGGGCCGTTGGCGCAGGACAGCCGCTCCTGCCAGAACGAGATCACCACGTAGGTGGCCAGCACCATCGCCGCCGCGCCGCCGGCCAGGCCGTCGAGACCGTCGGTGAAGTTCACCGCGTTCGACCAGCCGGAGATGACGATGTAGCAGAAGATCACGAAGATCACCGACGGGAAGGTGATCAGCGCGAGGTCGCGGACGTAGGAGAGGCTCTCCGACGCCGGGGTGATGCCGTGCTCGTTCGGGAAGTTCAGCACCAGCACGGCGAACGCGATGGTGACCACGAGCTGACCGACCAGTTTCGCGGTCTTGTTCAGCCCCAGGTTGCGCTGCTTGCGGATCTTGATGAAGTCGTCGAGGAACCCGACGATCCCCAAGCCCACCGCGAGCATCAGGACGAGCAGCCCCGACGCCGTCGGCGCGCCGCTGCGGGAGTTGAACATCCAGTTGATCAGGTGCGCGGCGAAGTACCCGACGACCATCGCGATGATGATCCCGACACCGCCCATGGTCGGGGTACCGCGCTTGGACTTGTGTCCCTGGGGGCCTTCCTCGCGGATCTCCTGGCCGAAGCCCTGCCGGGAGAACACCCGGATCAGGTAGGGCGTGAGCAGGATGGAGATCAGCAGGCCCGCCCCGGCCGCGATCAGGATGCTGATCACGCGTCACCACCGTTCGAGCGATTCTCGGAGTTGTCGGTTTCCCGGGGTTCGAGCAGGGCCTCGGCGACCCGCCAGAGGCCGGCGGCCTTGGAGGCCTTGACCAGCACCACGTCCCCGGGGCGGAGCTGATCATGCAGCAGGGCGATCGCGGCCTCGACGTCGGGTACCAGAGCCGACTCCTCGCCCCAGGAGCCTTCCTGGAACGCGCCCTGGTGCATGGCCGCCGCCTCGGGCCCGATCACGACGAGCTTGGCGATGTTGAGCCGGACGACGAGCCGGCCGATCTCGTCGTGGGCGTTGACCGAGTCCGCGCCGAGCTCGCCCATCACGCCGAGGACGGCCCAGGACCGGCGGCCGCTGTCCCGCGTCATCGCCGCGAGGGCCTTGAGGCCCGCCCGCATCGACTCGGGGTTGGCGTTGAAGGAGTCGTTGAGGATCGTGACGCCGTCGGGCCGCGTGACGACCTCCATCCGGCGCGCCGAGCGCCGCTGCACGGCCGAGAGCCGCTCGGCGACCTCGGCCGGGGAGGAGCCCAGCTCCAGGGCGATCGCGGCGGCCGCGAGCGCGTTGCTCACGTGGTGCTCGCCGTGCAGCGGCAGCCGCACGTCCGCTTCCCCGGCCGGGGTGACCAGCCGGAAGGCCGGGCGCGCCTGGTCGTCGAGGGTGATGCCGGTCGCCCTGACCTGCGCCGACGGGCTCTGGCCGAAGAACACGACCCGGGCCTTCGTCCGGCTCGCCATGGCGCTGACCAGCGGGTCGTCGGCGTTGAGGACCGCGACGCCGTGCTCGGGCAGGGCCTCGACCAGCTCGCCCTTGGTCTTCGCGATGCCTTCGCGGGAGCCGAACTCGCCGACGTGCGCGCTGCCGACGTTGAGCACCGCGCCGATCCGCGGCGGGGCGATCTCGGCGAGGTGGGCGATGTGGCCGGGCCCGCGCGCTGACAGCTCCAGCACCAGGTGCTTCGTCTCCGCGTCGGCGCGCAACGCCGTCCAGGGGTGGCCGAGCTCGTTGTTGAACGACCCCGGGGGCGCCACCGTCGGGCCGAGCGGCTCCAGCAGCTGCGCGATCAGGTCCTTCGTCGACGTCTTGCCGGACGAGCCGGTGACACCCACGACCGTCAGGTTGCCTTCGGCCAGGCGCTGCACCACGAACCGGGCGAGCTTGGCCAGCGCGGCCAGCACCGCGGCGCCGGAGCCGTCCTTGTCGCCGGTCAGCGCGACCGACCGCTCGTGGGCCTCGCCCGCGGCGAGCGGCGGGACGACGATCGCGGGCGCGTCGACCTCGCGGGCGGCCAGCACGGCCACGGCGCCGGCCTCGACCGCCTGCGCGGCGAAGTCGTGGCCGTCGACCTGCTCCCCCGGCAGCGCGACGAACAGGCCGCCGGGCGTGAGCTTCCGGGTGTCGAACTCCACGGTGCCGGTCACCTGCGCGCCCGGGTCGGCGCGGTGCAGCCGGCCGCCGACGACGTCGGCGATCTCGGCCAGGCTGAGCACGATCACACACTCACCTCGAGTTTGTTGCGGATGGCCGCGGCCAGCTCGTCGCGGTCGGAGAACGGGTGCACGACGCCGCCGGCCTCCTGGCCGGACTCGTGCCCCTTGCCGGCGAGGAAGACGATGTCGCCCGGCCCGGCGAGCGAAACGGCGTGCGCGATGGCCTCGCGGCGGTCGCCGATCTCGATGATCTCGCCGCCCCCGGCGGGGCCGACCGCACGGGCGCCGACGAGCATGGCGGCGCGGATCGCCGCCGGGTCCTCGGAGCGCGGGTTGTCGTCGGTGACGATCAGGACGTCACTGCGGCGGGCCGCGGCCTCGCCCATCATCGGGCGCTTCGCGGTGTCCCGGTCGCCGCCGCAGCCGAGCACGGTGATGATCCGCCCCTCGGTGCGGGCGCGCAGCGCGTCCAGGCCCTGGGCGACCGCGGCCGGCTTGTGGGCGTAGTCGACGACGGCGGTGAACTCCTGGCCGACGTAGACGCGCTCCATCCGGCCCGGCACCTGCACCTCGGCCAGCCCGGTGACGATGTGCTCCAGGCCGACCCCGGCGGTGCTCAGGATGGCCGCGGCCAGCACGGCGTTGGCGACGTTGAACTCGCCGGGCAGCGGGATGCGGGCGGCCGCGCTGACGCCGCCCGGGCCGTGCAGGGTGAACGTCTGCTCACCGTGCGGCGTGGCCTGCAGGTCGGTGGCCTTCCACACGGCCTCGGTGCCCGGGTCGGTGGTCACGGTGATCGTCTGCGGCGTGAGCAGGGCCTGGCCCCACGCGCTGTCGACCACGACGACCTCGTGCGTCGAGCGGCCGTCGAACAGCAGCGACTTCGCGGCGAAGTACTCCTGCATGTCCTTGTGGAAGTCCAGGTGGTCCTGGGAGAGGTTGGTGAACGCGCCGACCGCGAACCGGGTGCCGTTGACCCGGCCCAGCGCGAGCGCGTGGCTGGAGACCTCCATCGGCACGTGCGTGACGCCGCGCTCGAGCATCACCGCGAGCAGCGCCTGCAGGTCCGGCGCCTCGGGCGTGGTGAAGCCGCTGACCAGGCGTTCGCCGGCGATCCGGGTCTCGACCGTGCCGATCAGGCCGGTGGTCAGGCCGGCGGCCTTCAGCCCGGCGTCGACCAGGTAGGACGTCGTGGTCTTGCCGGAGGTGCCGGTGACGCCGAGGACCGCCAGCCGCAGCGACGGCTCGCCGTAGATCCAGGCGGCGATCTCGCCCAGGGCGGCGCGCGGGTCCGGGTGCACGAGGATCGGCACGCCGGCGTCGCGCAGGGCCGGCCGCTCGGCGCCCGCGGCGTCGGTGAGCACCGCGACGGCCCCGGCGGCGACGGCCTGGTCGCTGAAGTCGGCACCGTGGGCGCGGGCCCCGGGGAGGGCGGCGAAGAGGTCACCGGGCAGCACGTGCTGCGCGCGCAGCGTGGTGCCGGTGACGGTGAGCTCGGCCGCGTCGGGCGAGCCGGCGATCAGGCGGGCGTCCGCCCTGGCGAGCAGCGTCGCCAGCGGGACCGGGTCGATGCGCGCCGGGCGGGGCGGCGCGGGGACCGCTTTCACCGGGCTTTCCGGCACCTGGGAACTGGACGAGGACACGGACACGGCCAAGAGGCTACCGGCGGGCAGTCGGGGCACCCGCACGCGGTACGGCGATTTCGCGCCGGCCGGGCACATGTGCTAGGCACCGCCTTGGTCCCCGTTGCCCCGCAACGGTTTCAGCGTCGCGGCAGGCCGATGTGGACGCTCATGCGTCAAGGCCCCCTCGCTCGCGTGAGGGGGCCTTGACGGACAGTGCCTGGTTTACGGCGTGATGATGAGCGGGACTTCCGGGGAGGGCCCGTCCGACAACGGAATCTGGTACCGCTGCGTCAGGTACGACGCGATGGTGTGGAACAGCGGCGCGGCGGAGTGCCCCACCGGCAGCGTCGTGTCCGGGGCGTCCAGCCGGATGCCCACCACGAACCGCGGGTGGTCGGCGGGCAGGATGCCGGCGAAGGTGATGTTGTACAGGTGGTCGCTGTAGGCACTCGTCCGCGGGTCGACCTGCTGGCCGGTGCCGGTTTTCCCGGAAATCTGGTAGCCCTCGACCGCCGCCGTGGGCGCGGTGCCCTTCTGCAGGCCCTTCCCGTTCTGGGCGACCGCGCGCATCATGTCGCGCACCGTCTTCGCGGTCCGGGGGTCGACCACCTGAACCGACTTCGGCGCCGGCTCGGGCACCATCGTGCCGTCCGGGTTGACCTTGGCCTTGACGATCCGGGGTTCGACGCGCAGGCCGTCGTTGGCGATCGTCTGGTACATCCCGGCCATCTGCAGGACGGTCATCGACAGGCCCTGCCCGATCGGCAGGTTGCCGAACGTGGTCGCCGACCACTGGCTGCGGGCGGGTACCACGCCCGCGCTCTCACCGGGGAGGCCGACGCCGGTGCGCTGGCCGAGACCGAACAGCTTGAGCAGGTTCGCGTAGCGTTCCTCACCGATCTTCTGCGCCAGCAGCAGGGTGCCGATGTTGGACGACTTGGCGAAGATGCCCGTGGTGGTGAACGTCTGGGTGCCGTGCGTCCAGGCGTCGTGCACCGTCTTGTCGGCCACCTGCAGCGCGCCGGGCACCTCGACCGTCGACTCCGGCGTCGCGACGCCGTACTCGATCGCCCCGGTGGCGGTCACCAGCTTGTTGACCGACCCGGGTTCGTACGGCGTGGTGACGGCCGGGTTGCTCAGGCCTTCGGGGGTCCAGGAGCTCTGGTCGTTGGGGTCGAACGTGGTGTCGTTGGCCAGCGCGTAGACCTCGCCGGTCTTGGCGTCCAGCACGACGGCCTGGCCGCCCTTGGCGTGGGAGTTCCGGACGTAGTCCGCCAGCTGGCGCTGCACCTCGTACTGCAGGTCGGAGTCGATCGTGAGCTCGAGGTCCGAACCCGGGACGGCCGCCTGGATGTCGCGCTCGGTACCGGGGATGACGACGTTGTCGCTGCCGTTCTTCGTGTTGACCAGCATCCGGCCCGGCGTGCCCGCCAGGTCGTTGTCGCGCAGCAGCTCGAGCCCCACCAGGCCGTGCAGGTTGTGCTTGGACACGTCCGGGTCGTCGGAGCGCCAGTTGGCCGCGCCGACGATGTTGGACGCCAGGCCGCCGCCCGGGTACTCGCGCAGGGCCCGCTTTTCCACGCCGATCCACGGGAAGTTCTTGACGATGCCGGCGGCGACCGACGGCTCGACGTTGTGTTCCAGGTAGGTGAACGACGCCTGCTTGTGGAACAGGTCGAGCAGCTGCTGCTCGGTGAGCTGGTTCGGCACCTTGGTCGCGATGTACTTCGCGGCCGCCGCGGTTTCGCTGTCGAACGTCTTCGTGGTGCCGGGGTTCTTCGCGGCGTATTCGTCCATGGTCTTGTGCAGCGCCTTGAGGTTCACCGAAAGCGTGCGCACCTCGACGCTGAACGCCAGCTTGGCGCCATTGCGGTCCACAATGGACCCGCGCTGGGCGGGGATGTCGATGGTCTGGGTGCGCTGCCGCTCGGCCGCGGCCGACAGCGCGGCGGCGTCGAACCACTGCACCTGCACCAGTTTCACGCCGGCGACCAGCAGCACGGCGACCAGCAGCAGGCGCACGGCGGAGAACCGGCTGCGGTGCCCGCCGTTGGCCCGGCGCGCGGCCGCGCTGCGCGTCCCGGCGGCGTACGTCCGCCGCGCGCTGCCCGCGGCTCGCGCGCGGACCTGGCTCCGGCCCGAAGCCATCACTGGCCGGCTCCCGGCTGCGCGGGCTGTTCTTCGGCGGGCACGGCGGGCTGGTCACCTTCGATCGGCGCACCCTGCTGGGACTGCGTGCCCGCGGCGGGCACGGCGGGCGCGGCGGGCGGCGCGGCCGGCACGACCGGCGTGTCCGCCTGGGCCTTCTTGGGGTCGCCGACGAGCGAGGTCTTGCCGTCCGGGCCGACGACGATCCGCGCCGGGTCGCCACCCGGCACCATGCCCAGCTGCTGAGCCGCGGGAGCCAGCGAAGCGGGCGACTCGGCCTTCGCGACGTCGCGCTGCAGCTGTTCCTTCTGCTCGGCCAGGTTGGCGTTGGTGGTGCGCAGCTGCTCGAGCCGGTAGGAGTCGGCGATCGCCTGCGTGGTCAGCCACAGCGTGGTCGCCACGCCGGCGGCCAGCAGCGCCATCATCATCAGCACGAACGACGCCCGCGACTTCGGCAGCAGCAACCGCAGCCTGAACTGGGGCTTCGGCGCGGCGGGCGCGACGGCCGCGGCCTTCGGCGCCGGGCGCGGCTCGCGCTCCTTCAGCAGGTCGGCGCGCTGGGCCCGGCGTGCGTAGGCGCGTTCGGCCGCGGACGTGCGGCCCCGCGACGCGCGGCGGCCCGGTTCGGGCGCCTTCGGGTCCGGCTCGACGGTGGCCGAGGTGCGGGCGGCGTCGCTGCGGCCCCGCGTCGCCGGCGCGGCCCGGCGGCGGGACTTCGCGGGAGCGGTCATCGCGGCTCTCCGATCCTCTCTGCGGCCCGCAGGCGCACCGAAGCGGCCCGCGGGTTTCGTTCGATCTCCTCTTCGCCGGCCTTCTCGGCGCCGCGCGTCAGGAGCTTCAGCTCCGGTCCGTGCCCCGGCAGCTCCACCGGGAGCCCCTCCGGGGTGCGGGACTTCGCGAGTTCGGCCAGCGCCTGCTTGACCAGCCGGTCTTCCAGGGACTGGTAGGACTCGACGACGATCCGGCCGCCCACCTTCAGCGCGCCCAGCGCCGCGGGCATGGCGCGGCGCAGCACCTCCAGCTCGCCGTTGACCTCGATCCGCAGCGCCTGGAAGGTGCGCTTGGCCGGGTGGCCGCCGGTCCGCCGGGTGGCCGCCGGGACGGCGTCGTAGAGCAGCTCGACCAGGCGCCCGCTGTTGGTGAAGGGCTCCTTCTCGCGCGCGGCCACGACCGCCTTGACGATCCGCTGCGCGAAGCGTTCCTCGCCGTAGTCCCGCAGGATGCGGACGAGCTCGCCGGGCGCGTAGGTGTTGAGGACGTCGGCCGCGGTGAACCCGGTGGTCGGGTCCATCCGCATGTCCAGCGGCGAATCCTTGGAATACGCGAACCCGCGTTCGGCGCGGTCCAGCTGCATCGACGAGACGCCGAGGTCGAACAGGATGCCGTCGGCCTTGTCGAGGCCCACGCTGCGGAGGGCTTCCGGGAGCCCGTCGTAGACGGTGTGCACGAGGTCGACGCGGTCGCCGTGGCGGGCCAGGCGCTCGCCGGACTTCTTGAGCGCGGCGGGGTCGCGGTCCAGCGCGACGAGGCGCAGCCGCGGGAACGCTTCGAGGAGGGCGTCGGAATGCCCGCCGAGGCCGACCGTCGCGTCCACCAGGACGCCGTCGCGGTCGGCGAACACGGGAGTGAACAGCTCGACTATCCGGTCGAGCAGCACCGGGACGTGCTCGGGTGCCGTCATCGTTCCCTCCCCCTTTCTCGCCTGGGCGGCCGGGGGAAATATGGCGGATGCCGTCAGGTCCCTGTCCGCCCGCTGCTGACCTGGTACCGGGGAAGGTGCACCAGGGCCATTGAGCGGACAGAGGCCTCACGGCATCCGGGTGGGCTTCCCCTCTTCGCGCGGGCGGCGAACCTCTCGTCCCCCGACGACGAAGGTGCACCGCGACCGCACGCCTAGAAGACGCCCGGCAGTACTTCCTCTCGAGCCTTCGCGTAGCTGTCTTCGTGTTCCTCCAGGTACGCCTGCCACGCTTGGGCGTCCCAGATCTCCAGCCTGGTGATCGCCCCGATCACCACGCACTCCTTGCTGAGCCCCGCGTAGCGGCGGAGCTCGGGCGCGATGGTGATGCGCCCCTGGCCGTCCGGACGTTGCTCGTCCGTGCCGGCGAACAGGTAGCGCTGGTAGGCCCGAACCGCCTCGTTCGTGAACGGGGCCTCGGCGACCTTGCGCGCCATCTGCTCGAATTCGGCGCGAGGGAAGACGAAGAGGCAGTGATCCTGCCCCTTGGTGACCATCAGCCCACCCGCCAAGGCGTCACGGAACTTCGCGGGCAGCGCGAGCCGCCCTTTGTCGTCCAGCTTCGGGGTGTGGGTGCCGAGGAACACGGCCTCCACCTCCCTACCGTCCACGGTGGCGAACCACCCCGGACGGCCACGGGGCTTCCCTTCCGCCCCACTGGGCACCACCGTACCCCACTTTTCACCACAGTCAACGCGACAAACGCGCGGACCACTCCGTCGAGTGTTCCGTTTGCGCAGGTCAGCCGGGTGGGTGCCGGTGGGGGGCGTGGTGGGGCACGGTGGCCAAGATCCCCCGCACCGGGGGCCGGAGCAACCTCAGCTGTTCCCCATGCGTCCGCATAACGGCCGCGAAAGAACCCTCCCCCTGCCGAAGTGGGGCCCGGTGGGGACCGCGGTGGGCCAAGGTGGGGACGCCAGTGGGGCCCAGTGGGGACACACACGTGCTCAGCCGGGCATCACCCGCCAGGCGGTGGTCAACCGTCCCACCCACGAGATGACCCTCCAATCACGCGTGATGACCCTCCAATCACGCGTGATGCCCCTCCAATCACACGTGATGCCCCGGGACGCTCAGTCGTCCGGGTTCAGGAGGGCGGCGACGCGGGCCGCGAGGCGGGTGCTGTCGACCGGGCTGACCGTCACCCACTCCTGGTCGCCGCGGCTCGGGGTCTTCGCCGCGCAGTAGGCGCCGACGTCGGTGTCGAACCACGTCAACCCGCCGACCCGCTCCACCCGCCCCGACGCCGAGCGGCGGCTGACGCTGAACTGCCCCGCCGCGTACACCGGCCGGGCCTGGATGGCCAGTACCTCCTCGAGCTGCGCCGACGCCGCGCCCGAAACGGCGTCCGAGACGCCCGACAGCGTCGACTCCGGGAGGCTGATGCCGTAGCCCGGGCCGGCCGACAGCTCCGGCAGGACGTCGACGATCGCGGTGCAGAGCTCGGCTTCGCGGATCGAGTCCAGGCCGATCGTCTGCTCCGGCTGCGTCGCCAGCACGCCGCGGCGGCCGCGGACCGCCGTCACCGCGCGGAACGGCGTCGGCGCCGTCATGTCGGCCAGCGCTTCGCACGCGACGAACACGTCCGCCGCCGCCAGCAGCTCCAGGCGCGCGGCCAGGGCCGGCTCCAGCCGGGACCCGTCGTGGAGGCCGCGGCCGGCCAGGTTGTCGTAGACCGCCTTCCGCACCTCGGCGCGTTCCGCGTCGGTGCCGCCGACGCTGCGGACGGTCAGCGGTTCCGGCGGGCGGTCGTGGCCGAGGTCGGTCCAGAGGATGTCGAACGCCGACGCCGACAGCCGGATCAAGCCCGCCCCAGCGACGGCGGGGCGGGGAACGCCTCGGCCGGCACGTGGTCGCGCAGGGCGGTGTCCCGCGTCCGGAGGACGTCGATCGCCTTCTGCCGCGCGGCTTCCGCTTCGGCGCGGCGGGCCGCCATCTCGCCGGCGAGCCCGGCGAGGACGAGCACGTTCCCGGAGGACGCGGCGTCGCGGATCATCGACGCCGGGTCGTAGGTCACCGGCGGCGGCATGTCGGCGCGGGCCCGAGCGGCCACTTCCGCCTGCGCGCCGACGGACCGGCCGACCGACGCCGAAACGGCGGCCGAGTGCGAAAGCCACCGCGCGGCCCGGCCGAGCGCGGCGCGTGCCGCGTCCCCCGCTTCGCCCTGCCAGTGCTCCTCCGACGAGGCGACCAGCGCGGCGACGTCGGCGGTGGACTCCTGCAGCCGTTCCGCGAGCCCGTCCCAGCGTGCGCCGATCTCGCCCGCGGCGACCGGATCGTTGCCGCGCTCGACCTCCGCGGCCATCGCCTCGTGGCTGTAGGCCTCGTACCGCGCGGTGGGAACGGGGGGTTCGGGCACGGCGCACCTCCTGGTCAGGGCAGCTTGGGTTCGACCAGCCCGGCCACCGTGCCCGCGCGCCGGCACGCGAGCGGGGTGTCCGAGAAGCCGGTGTTGCTGACGTCGATCTGCACGCTGGCGCTGTCACCGACCCCGAGCAGCACGGCACAGGTGCCGTCGGCGGCCTTCTTGTCCGCGACCTTCAGCGCCTGGTGCGCACCGACCTTCGTCTTCGTGGCCGTCTTCTTCGCGACCTGCAGGTCGGCCAGGCCGTCGGTGTCGCTGAGGGTCACGGTGACGCCGAAGGTGCCGGGCACGGTCCAGTCGCACGCGCGGGCGCCGGCGATGTCCTTGGGTTTGCCGAGGACGCCGATGCCGGCGGCCGACCGGTCCTGCGGGGAGAGCAGCGTGCAGGGGTCGAGCGCGGCGAGCCCGGTCCAGGCGACCGGCGGCCGTTCGGCCGTCGCGGACGCCGGCGTGTGGCCCGCCGTCGCCGGTTCGGCGGAGGGTTGCCGCCCGCAGCCACCGAGCAGGAGGAGAAGGACAGGGGCGAGCCGCCGGATCGTCCGCCGCCGGCGCACCCTCGGTTCCCCGCGCACCGGCTCAGCCACCGGTGCAGTCCACGCCTTCGGCCGCCTGTTCGTCCGAGTGCTGGTACTTCGCCAGCGCCTCGCCGATGCGGTGCTTGAGCGTGTCCAGTTCCTTGCCGAACGCCGTCAGCTGCTGCACCGCCGAGCCCGGGCCGCCGATGCCGTACTCGGCCATGAACTTGCCGAGCTCGCCCGCGTACCCGCCGCCGAGCGGCACGGTCCGGCCGAGCACCTTGGCTTCGCGGACCATCTCGCCCACGACGTCCTGCAGCGCGCCGAGTTTCGCGTAGGCGTCCGTGGCCAGCTCGGGCGCGACCGCGAAGCCGCGCACGTCGAAGGGCGGCTGCGTTCGCACCTCGCTCATAAGCGGTTACGCCTCTCCGTAGCCGGGCGACCTCGAACCGCAGCATACGACAGAGCAGGGTGTCAGCGGGAGCACCCAGAATCGGGTGAAAGGGCACCCGATCGGGGTATCGTCGCTGCTTGCGCAGCGTCATCGCGGGGTTCCACCCCCCGGCTCGCCCGGGTTTGACACACTGGGTGGCAGGCTGGTCGCTGCGCGCGGACACCAGCGAGGGGGCCGTTCGGGCCCGGCGGTGCGCACAGTGCGCGCGGCCATGCGCCACCAGGAGGTCGAGTGACGTCGAGAATCCAGTCTGCCGCGCCCGGATCGGGCGAGCAGGCATCCGGGCGGCCGCCTTATCCGGCGGAGCCCTCGGGCAACGGCCGGGCCCACGGCCACCCCGGCAGAGTGCCCCTGGACGAGCTGCACGACACCGCCCGGCGGATCGCCGCCAACGTGGAGCGGGTGCTGGTCGGCAAACCCGACGTCATCCGGATCGCCCTGGTCACCTTGCTCGCCGAAGGCCACCTGCTGGTCGAAGACGTGCCCGGCGTCGGGAAGACGTCGCTGGCCAAGGCCCTCGCCCGGTCGATCGACTGCACCGTCAGCCGCATCCAGTTCACGCCCGACCTGCTGCCGAGCGACGTCACCGGCGTCTCCATCTACAACCGCCAGTCCGGCGAGTTCGACTTCCGCCCCGGCCCGGTGTTCGCGAACATCGTGGTGGGCGACGAGATCAACCGCGCCTCGCCGAAGACGCAGTCGGCGCTGCTGGAGTGCATGGAAGAGCACCAGGTCACCGTCGACACCACGACCTACCGCCTCGACCAGCCGTTCATGGTCATCGCCACGCAGAACCCGATCGAAATGGAAGGCACCTACGCCCTCCCCGAGGCCCAGCGCGACCGGTTCACCGCGCGCGTCTCCATCGGCTACCCCGACCAGCAGGCCGAGCTGGCCATGGTCGACGAGCACGCCGGCCACAACCCCCTCGAGGACCTGCAGCCGGTGTCCGACGGCGAGACCGTGCACCGGCTGATCGAGACGGTCCGCAGCGTGCACATCGCGCCGGAGGTCCGCCGGTACGCCGTCGACGTCGTCGCGGCCACCCGGGGTGTGCCGGAGATCCGGCTCGGCGCGTCACCGCGGGCCACGCTGCACCTCGTCCGCGCGGCACGTGCCCAGGCCGCGCTGTCGGGCCGGGACTACGTCGTGCCGGACGACCTGCACACGGTCGCGGTCCCGGTCCTGGCGCACCGCCTGGTGCTGACCACCGAGGCCCACGCGGCGCGGCGGTCGGCCACCGACGTCGTGCGCGCGGTGCTGCACCGGGTGCCGGTGCCGCAGGGTTCCCGGCCGTAATCCCGCCGAAAGGGAAGAGAACGGCATGCTGCGTGCCCTGTCCGGCCTGACCACCCGCGGCCGCTGCCTCCTGGCCGCGGGGATCGCCGCCGCGGTGTGCTCGTTCGTGCTCAACGAGCGCGACCTGCTGCGGGTGGCGGTGTTCGTGGTGGCGCTGCCGCTGCTCGTCGCCGTGTTCATTTCGGCGACCCGGCTGCGCATCGGCGCCACCCGCACGCTGCGCCCCGAGCGGGTGGCGGTCGGCGGGAACGGCGAGGTGCAGCTGGAGCTGTGGCGCAGCGGGCGGCTGCCGGCCGGGGAGATCCTCCTCGAAGACGGCGTGCCGTACGCGCTGGGCACGCGCCCGCGCTTCGTCGTCGAGCGGCTCCCGCACGACCGCCGGGTCGCGCTGCGCTATCCCCTGCAGCCGGTGCTGCGCGGGATCCAGCAGGTGGGGCCGCTGCGCGCGACGATCACCGACCCGTTCGGGCTGTGCGAGTTCGAGCGCGAGCTGATCGGGCACTCTCGGCTGGTCGTGGTGCCCCGCGTGGTGGCGCTGTGGGGCCTGCCGAGCGGCGCGGGCATCGGCGTCGGCGACGACGGCACGGTCCGGCTGCACGCCGGCCAGGGCGAGGCCGACGTGATCGTCCGCCAGTACCGCCAGGGCGACGACCTGCGGAAGGTGCACTGGCGTTCGACGGCCCGCCGCGACGAGATCATGGTCCGCGTCGAAGAGCGCCCGTGGCGCGGCGGCACGACGGTCCTGCTCGACCACCGGGCGGCCGCCCACCACGGCGCGGGCCCGGCGGCGAGCATGGAGTGGGCGGTGTCGTTCGCGGCGTCGGCCGCCCTGCACCTGCGCCGGTCCGGACACCGGGTCCGCCTGGTGAGCGAGCACGGCGCCACCCTGGCCGACACCCCGGGCGACGGCGGCGACCACTACGACCACGTGGTCCTCGACGCACTGGCGGGCCTGCAGCCGGCCCACCAGCGCGACATCACGCTGGCCGGCGACCCGGCCGAGGGTCAGGAGCTGATCGCGATCCTCGGCACGGTGAGCACGGAGGCGGTGCACGAGCTGACCCAGTTCCGCCCGCGCGGCATCCGGAGCCTGGCGGTCCTGCTGGACACGCCGACGTGGTCGGCGGGAGTGAGCGCACCGGAGCAGCGAGCGGCGGCGACGGAGGACTCGGCGGCGCTGCTGCGCGCGGCGGGCTGGGGCGTGGTGGTCGCCGGCCCGGGCTCGCCGATGCCCCAGGTGTGGGCCGAGCTGTGCCGGAGCGGCGCCCGCCGCGGGACGCTGATCGGGGGCCCGCGATGACCTTCGCCGCGTCCGTTTCCTGTGCTGCCCTCTCCAGCCACGACGTCCTGATCGGGGGCTCGCGATGAGCACCGCCGCACCCCCGCGTCCGACCGACCGGCCCGCGCCGCGGCCGGAACGTCCGCTTTCCGCCTGGCGCAGCAGTGTCCTGGCCCCGGTCGCCGCCGGTGTCGCCACCCTCTGTGCCGCCACCTCGGTCACCAGCGTCGTCGCCGGGCTCGCCTGGTTCGGCTATCTCTTCGTCGCCGTCCTGCTCATCGGGGCCACCGGCCTCGCATTGCGCTCGCTGCAGGTGCCGACCGTCCTCGTCGGGCTCGGGCAGCTGCTGGTTCTGCTCTTCCTGATCACCGGGGCGTTCACCACCCACGGCATCCTGCAGGTGATCCCCGGCCCCGAAGCGTTCTCCGAGATCGGGACCACGCTGTCGGCCGCCGCCGAGCAGATCCGCGTCGGGCTGCCGCCCGTCGAAGGCAGCCAGCCGATCCTGTGCCTGGTCACCATCCTGATCGGCCTCGTCGCCGTCCTGGTCGACACGCTGACCGTCGCCGCCGCGGCGCCCGCCGCGACCGGGCTCGTGCTGCTCTGCGTCTACGCCGTGCCGGCCGCGCTGAGCGAGGAAATGCTGCCGTGGTGGACGTTCCTGCTCGGCGGGGCGGCGTTCGCCGGTCTGCTGGCCGTCGACGGCAACCACCGGCACCGCCGCTGGCGGACCCGCGAGGCGCCCGGGCGCAGCGGCAAGCCGGGCGTGCTGTCCGCGCCGGTCGCCGTCGTCTGCGCGGCGATCGTGCTCGGGCTGCTGGGCGGAGCGATCACCTGGGTGGGCACCGTCGGGCGGATGCCGTTCGGCGGCAACGGGAACGGCCCCGGCGCGGGCTCCGGCGGGTTCGGCATCCAGCCGTTCACCGAGCTGCGCGGCATGCTCGACCAGGGCGCCAACCGCGAGCTGTTCAAAGTCCGCGGCCTCGGCACGGACCGGCGGCTGATGCGCGCGATGACGCTGGACACCTACTACCCCAACAAGGGCTGGGGCCTGCACGACGAAGGCCGTTCGCAGCAGGGCACCCCGGTCGGGCCGCGGCTGCCCGCCGCCCCGGGCGACGACGGCACCGGCGCCGCGCGCAAGATCGACGTCGAGCCGGCGAGCTGGCGCGACAACTGGCTGCCGGTGTACGGCGCGCCGCGGGTGATCGACGGCGCGGCCAACGGCTACCTCTACGACCAGATCAGCGGCACGGTGTTCACGACGCGCAGCGAGACTCCGCCGTCGTACACCGAATACGCGTCGCTGAAGGAACCGACGGCGGCCGAGCTGCGCGTCACCTCGCGGGTCGACGACCTGCCGCCGCGCTACACCGAGATCGCCGCCGTCGACGACCGCGTCCGCGCGAAGACCGAGCAGCTGATCGCCGGCGCGTCCAACGACTTCGACCGGGCGTCGGCGATCTGGCGGTACTTCACGGCGCAGAACGGGTTCGTCTACGACACGAAGACCGGGCCGGCGAACGACGCCGACGCCCTCGCGGACTTCATCCTCAACGGCAAGCGCGGTTTCTGCGAGCAGTTCGCGTCGGCGATGGCCGTGATGCTGCGGGTGGCGGGCATCCCGTCGCGGGTGGCGATCGGCTTCACGCCGGGCGTGCCGGTCAACGACTACCTGTCGATCAGCACCCAGGACGCGCACGCGTGGGTCGAGGCGTACTTCGGCGACAAGGGCTGGGTGACGTTCGACCCGACGCCGCTGTCCGACGGCCGCGGCATCACCCCGTCGTACCTGCAGGCCGGCCCGCAGGACGGCAACCAGCCGGACGACACCCAGGTGGCGCCGAGCACGGTCCAGTCGAGCGCGGCGCCGACCGGCGTCCCCCACGACACCGAGCCGAACCTGCCGGCCCAGACAGCGAAGGACGCTTCGGGCAGCGACGGCTGGTTGTTCGACTTCGCGTTGGTGCTGGCTTTGCTGGGCGCGGGCGCGCTGTTGGTCGCGGCAGTGCTCCGTCGCTTGCTCGACCGCGGACGTACTGCGGCGCCTGCCCCTGTCCCGGACGGCGGCCCGGCGCCCGGCGACCGGAGCGAGGGAACCCTGTTGGTCCGGGCCCCGGCACCGGTGACGGCGCCGTCCCGGACACAGGCGCTGCTCGGCTGGCTCCCGCTGGTGGGGGCCGGGTTGTGGATCATCGCGCTCGGCCTGCTGGCGGCGACGGTGGCCTGGTGGCTGGGCGTGCTGGTGGTGCTGCTGTTACTGCTGGTGGCGGGCCCGGCGATGATCCGCGAGGCGGTCCGGCGACGGCGTCTGCAGCGCATAGTCCAGCACCAGCCGGGCTCGGCCGACGCGGCATGGGCGGAGCTGCGCGCGGAATGCGCCGACCGCGGCCTGCCGATCCCGAGCAGCGACACGGTACGCGTGGCGGGCCAGAAACTGGCGGCGAAGCACCACCTCGACGACGAAGGCCGCGAAGGCCTCAGGACGGTCATCGGGGCGCTGGAGCGATCTTGGTACGGCGAGGACGACACGCCGTCGCCGGAGCTCCCGCCGGCCTTCGAGCGACTGCGGCGAAGCCTGCGCCGGAACGCGCCGCTCTCGTGGAAGGGACGGCTGTTCCCGCGCTCGGTCTTCCGCAACCGCGATTGACGGGGTCTTTCGGGCATCACGTGTGTCCGGAGGGAAATCTCGCGTGATCAGCGGGGCATCGGCCGTGATCGGAGAGACATCACGATGATGCCCCGCCAGTCACGCGTGATGCCTCCCCAATCACGCGAGATGCCTCCCCAATCACGCGTGATGCCCGTCCAGTCACGCGAGATGCCCCGCTGATCACGCGAGTCGCGGCTCGAAGCACGCGAGTCCCGGCTTCGGTCACGCGAGTTGCGGCTCGAAGACCGCGAGTTTCGGCTTTGATCACGTGAGATCCGGTGCTGGTCAGACTGGTTGCGCGAGTTGATCATGCCTGGTCGGGTGGGCGCGTGAGGGCTCACCCTTGTGGGGGTCACCCACTGTCACCCCTGTGGTCGCGGGGCAGCGGGGTTGGTGAGCACACAAGAAGATCCGCGTCCCTCCGAACGGCGAGACGCGGATCTCTGGTCTTGCGGCGCTACTGTTCCTCGAAGCGCTGGCGGAAGCGCTCCTCCATCCTCTGGGTGAAGGAACTCCGGCGGCCCTGTTGCTTACCACCGCGTGCGCCCGCTCCACCGCCCCTGCCGTCTCCGTCGGCGCCGTGCCGAATAGATGTGACGGCCATCATGACTCCGAAGAACATCACGAGGAACCCGAGCACGCTGATCAGCGGGATGTCGGCCACCCGGAACTGCGGCACCACCACGCCCAGCACCAGCAGGGCCACGCCCACTACGAACAGGGCGATGCCCTGAATACGCCGTCGGCGAGCGGGGCGACGCAACCGGGTGCCACGCACCGTGGATGCGAACTTGGGGTCCTCGGCATAGAGCTCGCGCTCGATTTGATCGAGCAGCCGCTGCTCATGCTCGGAGAGTGGCATCTTTCCTCCTCCGGCACAGCTGTCGCGGGCGCCGGGCCGCGCAACGTCCTGGACCCAACAGCCAACCCCAGGCGGGGTGGCACTGTCCAGGATACGAGGCCCGCGCCCGCACGACTACCCGATCCCGCATCCAGAAGGGATCGAATTGGGCTAAATCCGGCCCGCGGGGTGTTGCGGACCGTCACCGTCGCCGATCGTGACCGTTTTACCGCCTGTTCGACATTGTGGGGGAACGCCGACCGTACCGCAGATCACAGCTGGTGACCGGCCGCCGAACCCGACGCGAGAGTGGCAGCCACGGCCACGATCATGGCCGCTCGAAATGACTCATGCTGGGGCGCGGCCGAGGCAAGCGGCT
>NZ_JBFBBT010000003.1:0-456320 GCF_040682815.1 Amycolatopsis sp. NPDC051102 | reverse complement strand
GCTCGGCTCGGCTCGGCTCGGCTCGGCTCGGCTCGGCTCGGCTCGGCTCGGCTCGGCTCGGCTCGGCTCGGCTCGGCTCGGCTCGGCTCGGCTCGGCTCGGGAGACGATCCCTTGCCTTCACCCCTCCGAGGACCCGGCCAACACCCCCGACCCCCTCAACGCCAGAGCAACGCGCCCCAAGCCCAACAGCGCCCCGGCCTCACCCCTCCCGCGGCCCGAGCAGCGACGCGGGCCGCACCGCGGCCGAGCCGAACTTCGACCTCGCCACGTCCGCCGCCACCTCCGCGTCCCGCCAGCGCGGTGCCGGGGACTCGAACACCAGCTGCTCCCCCGCCTCGCCCGTGTCGAGCCCCTCCACCCGGACGCCGATCAGCCGGACCGCACCCGCCGGGGCGTGCTCCGCCAGCAATGCCACCGCCACCGCGTGGATCTCGCGGGCCACGTCCGTGGCCGAAACCAGCGTCCGGGCCCTCGTGATCGTCCGGAAGTCCGCGAACCGCACCTTGATCGAGACCGTCCGGCCGCGTACCCCGCGCGCCCGCAGTGTCGCCCCCACCCGCTCCGACAGCCTCAGCAGCTCCAGGCCCAGCGACGCCCGGTCGTGGCGGTCGACGTCGAACGTGTGCTCCGCGCCGATCGACTTCTCCGGCGAGTCGACCACCACCGAGCGCTCGTCCACCCCGTGCGCCAGGCGGTACAGGTGTTCGCCGGCCGCCGTGCCCAGTGACTTCTTCAGCCGCTCCGGCGGGAACGCCGCGACGTCGGCGATCGTGTCCAGGCCCAGGCGCCGCAGGTGCTCCTCCGTCCGCGCGCCGACGCCCCACAGCGCCGACACCGGCAGCGGGTGCAGGAACGCCAGCGTCTCCGCCGCCGGCACCACGACCATGCCGTTCGGCTTCGCCATGCCCGAAGCGAGCTTCGCGACGAACTTGACCTTCGCCACCCCGACCGAGCAGGTGATCCCGTGCTCGGCCTCGACCCGCGCGCGCAGCTGCGCGCCCAGCGAAGCCGGCGTCGCACCCAGACGCCGCAACGCCCCGCTGACGTCCAGGAACGCCTCGTCCAGGCTCAGCGGCTCCACCAGCGGCGTGAGCTCGCGGAAGATACCCATCACCCCGCGGGACACCTCGCCGTACAGCCCCGACGTCGGCGGGATGTTGATCAGGTGCGGGCAGAGCCGCTTCGCCGTCGAGAACGGCATCGCCGACCGCACGCCGAACTTCCGCGCCGGGTAGTTCGCCGCGGCCACCACCGCCCGCGGGCCGCCGCCGGACACGACCACCGGCTTGTCCGCCAGCTCGGGCCGGGTCCGCAGCTCCACCGACACGAAGAACGCGTCCATGTCGACGTGCAGCAGCCCGCACCCGGTGTCGTCCGGCACCGGCTCTCCCGGCCGGACCCGGAACCGGCCCATTCCGCCCGGCAACTCAGCATTTCGCCCCACGCCGGGGACGCTACCGGCCACCACCGACAGTTTCCGGACACGGGCGAGCGCGACGGCGGAAACCCGCCGGAAAACGTCAGGCCGGCCGTGCGACCGCGTGCAGGCGGCCCGCGATGTCCCGCAGCGCCGGCGACCCCGCGGCCGCCCGTTCGAACGCGGCCAGCTCGTCTTCGCGGACGTCGCCGGGCACCAGGTCCGAGATCACCCGGTCGCCCTGCAGCAGGGTGACCGCCAGGCCGGCCGCCTCCAGGCCGGCCCGCAGGCCGTCGGCGGAAAACCGGCGCAGCACCGTGTCGCCCGGGGCGATCCCGTCCGCGCTCTCCAGCAGCCGCTGGGCCTCTCCGACGCGGCCCGCGAGCGCGCGGTGGAGCACCGCCGCGTGCCGGTTCGCCACCAGCACCGATACCGCGCCGCCGGGGGCGACCGCCGTCGCGAGGGCCGTCAGCACCGCGGCCGGGTCGTCGACGATCTCCAGGAGCCCGTGCGCCAGCACCAGGTCGGCCGAGCCCGGCTCGACGTGCCTGCCCAGCGCGTCGGAGTCGTCCGCGACCACCGTGATCAGCTCGGAGACGCCTTCCTCCTCGGCGCGCCGCTGCAGCGTGGCCAGCGCGTTCGGGCTCGGCTCGACGACCGTCACCCGGCAGCCCGCCGCCGCGAACGGCACCGCCCAGCCGCCGCTGCCGCCGCCCACGTCGACGACGCGGGGGTGCTCGGCGCCCCGGGCGCGGGCGGCCTCGATCTCGGCCTCGAGCACCCGGCGGACGGCGCCCGAACCCCGGGCGGCCACGGTCTCCGTCTTCATGTCGCACAGGGTAGTGCCCGGCCTGCGCCGCCTCCCGAGCTCCTCCCTTCGAGTGAAGGCCCCTTGCCCGGCGGCGCCCGGGGCCCGCACCCGTAGGCTGGAGAACGTGCACACGGTCGCCGTACTCAGCCTCAAGGGAGGCGTCGGCAAGACGACGGTCGCTCTCGGTATCGCGTCCGCCGCCCTGCGTAGGGGCACCCGGACGCTGGTGGTGGACCTCGACCCGCAGGGCAATGCCACCACCTCGCTCGACCCGCCGTTGACCGACGCCACCCTCGCGGACGTGCTCGAGAGCCCCACCCGGGAGATGCTGCAGCGCGCGATCGCGCCCAGCGTCTGGAGCGAGGACGTCGACGTTCTCGTCGGCGCCGAAGAGCTGGAGCTACTCAACGACCCCGACGCCGACAGCGAGCGCCTGGCGAACTTCTCCCGGGCCTTGGACGAGCTGCACCGCGAGCCGTTGCACGAAACGCCGTACGAGCTGGTGATCCTCGACTGCCCGCCGTCGCTGGGCCGGCTGACGAAGTCGGCCCTGGTGGCCGCGGACAGCGCGCTCATCGTCACCGAGCCGACGATGTACGCGGTCGCCGGCGCGAGCCGCGCCCTCGAGGCGATCGAGAAGATCCGCAAGGAGCTCAACCCACGGCTGCGCGCGATCGGTGTCCTGGTCAACAAGCTGCGCGTGCGCTCCTACGAGCACCAGTTCCGGATCGCCGAGCTGCGCGAGAACTTCGGCTCGCTGGTGATGCCGACGGCGATCACCGACCGGCTGGCCGTGCAGCAGGCGCAGGGTGCGTGCAGCCCGATCCACGAGTGGCACTCACCCGGCGCCCAGGAGATCGCGCTCACGTTCAACATGGTGCTGGCCAAGATCCTGCGGTCGAACCGGGCGGGGCGCCACCGCATCGCGGGCGAGGACCCCGAGGGCCCGGACTGGCCCGAAGGCCCGGCACCGGAAACCCCCGAGGCACCGGCCGAGGTGTCCGAATCCGCGGGGTGAGCCGTGCCCGAAGGTGACACCGTCTTCCTGGTCGCCAAGCGCTTCGCCAACGCGATGACCGGGAAGACGTTGCTGCGCGGGGAGTTCCGCGTACCCCAACTGGCCACTGTGGACCTCGCCGGGCGCGACGTCCTCGGGGTCGGGACCGTCGGCAAGCACCTGTTCACCCGCTTCTCCGGCGACCTGACCCTGCACTCGCACCTGATGATGGACGGGATGTGGGACGTCTACCCGGCCGGCACGAAGTGGCGCCGGCCCGGTCACCACGCCCGGGTGATCCTGACCGCGGCCGACGTCCAGGTGATCGGCTTCCGCGTCCACGACCTCAAATTCGTGGCCACGGCGAAGGAACGCGACCTCGTCGCCCATCTCGGCCCGGACCTGCTCGATCCACAGTGGACGGATGATCACCTGAAGCAGGCGGTCGCCAACCTGACCGCCGACCCCGCCCGCGAGCTCGGCATCGCGCTGCTCGACCAGCGCGTGATGGCGGGGGTCGGCAACCTCTACAAGTGCGAAATCGCTTTCCTGCTCGGCGTCACCCCGTGGACGCCGGTGTCCGAAGTGGACGCCGACGCCACGGTCGCGCTCGCCCGCAGGCTGCTGCTGGCCAACGCCCGCTCCGGGCGCTTCGACCAGAGCACCACCGGCCACTTCGACCGCAACCGCAAGAACTGGGTCTACGAGCGGACGCGCCAGGGCTGCTACCGCTGCGGCGGCAAGCTCCTGGTCCGCACCCAGGGCCACGACGTCCAGCGGCGGCCGACGTGGTTCTGCCCGAAGGACCAGGCAGGCCCGTACCCGGCGCAGTAAGCTGGCTCACGTGACGACGTTCAAGCTCCCGCTCTACGGGGCCGACACCGAACGCGGCGACCTCGCTCCCTGAGCCGCCCGCGCTCCTCCCGTCACCTCTTCCGCACACCCCAGGGAGCTCAGTCATGCCCGGAATCCTGACCGGGCAGGCGCTGCGCGCGTTCGCGCACGCCCTGCCCAAGGTCGAACTGCACGTCCACCTGGTCGGTTCGGCGAGCCTGCCGACCGTGCTGGAACTGGCCCGGCGCCGTCCCGCGGCCGGCGTCCCCACCGACGAGCGCGAGCTCGCGGAGTTCTTCACCTTCCGCGACTTCGCCCACTTCCTCACCGTGTACCTCGCGGTCACCTCGCTGGTCCGCGACCGCCACGACATCCACACCCTCGTGACGGGCCTGGCGGCGGATCTCGCCGCGCACAACTGCCGCTACGCCGAAGTCACCGTGACGCCGTACAACCACTTGCTCGACGGCATGGCCGGCGACGAACTGCTCGCCGGGCTCGAAACCGGCCGGGCCCGCGCCGCCGAACTGGGCGTGGAACTGGCCTGGTGCTTCGACATCCCAGGCGAAAAGGGCACCCGGGCCGGACTGGAGACGCTCGTGTTCGCGCTGCGCGAACGGCCCGGCGGCCTGGTGTCGTTCGGCCTCGGCGGCCCGGAGCTCGGCGTCGGGCGCGCGCAGTTCGAGCCGTACTTCACGCGGGCGCGGGAAGCCGGGCTGCACAGCGTCCCGCACGCCGGCGAGACCACCGGGCCGGCCACGATCTGGTCCGCGCTGCACGACCTCGGCGCCGAGCGGATCGGCCACGGCACCAGCTGCGCGGCCGACCCGGCCCTGCTGGAACACCTTGCCGCGCACCGGATCCCGCTCGAGGTGTGCCCGACGTCCAACGTGCGGACCGGCCAGGTCCCGGCCATCGCGGCGCACCCGGTGCGGCGGATGCTCGACCACGGCGTCGTCGTCACGCTGAACACCGACGACCCGCCGATGTTCGGCGCCACCCTCACCGGCGAGTACGTCGCCGTCGCCGAGACGCTCGGGCTCACCACCGCCGAGCTGGCCCGGCTCGCGGAGAACGCCGTCGACGCGTCCTTCCTCGACGAGGGGCGGAAAGCCGTCCTGCGGACCGAGATCACAGAAATGACGTTGCACGGCACCGCGAACTTCACCTAGCGTGGCAGTACACGAGAAAGGAGGTGGTCCTAAGTTGTATTCCAACAGGACTCGTGAGGTGGCTGTCCGCTAGCGGATGGCACGTGGAGGACTTTGAGCAGCGATACAACTGAGCCACCTTCGGCTCATCGCCTGCTTCACGTGGTGCCTGATAGCGAATACCAGGCAGTCACCGTGCCCCCGGGGTTCCCGAGCACCAGTCCGGCTCGGGCTCAGGCGTTTGACGGCGCTTGAGAGGCACCCCGGGGGTTCCTTATTGCCTGTGGCCGGACGGGCAAAAGATCGACACAGCGCTCATCCGTGCAGGTCATGCCACCCGGCGTCGCAGGACGACCGTCCGGCGATCGGCATTCGGCTGTTCTGTCCCCCAGACGGCTGAAGCTCGCTAGCCTGGACGCATGCTCAGGCCCGACTACCCGATCACCACGGAACGCCTGCTCCTGCGCCCGTTCACGCCCGACGACCTCGACGCGCTGAACTCCTTCCAGTCCCGCGCCGACGTCGCCCGCTACCTGTACTGGGGGCCGCGCAGCCGCGCCGAATCGGCCGCGGCGCTCGCCAAACGGGTGCACAGCTCGACGTTGACCAAGGAAGGGCAGCTGCTGGCCGTGGCGGTCGAACTGGCCTCGACGGGCCAGCTGATCGGCGACCTGAACCTGGAGTGGCTCAGCAGCGAGCACCGGCAGGGCGAGATCGGTTTCGTCTTCCACCCCGACCACCACGGCAAGGGCCTGGCCGCGGAGGCAGCCACCGAACTGCTGCGGCTGGGCTTCGAAGACCTGGGGCTGCACCGCATCATCGGCCGCTGCGACGGCCGGAACACCGCGTCGGCCGCGCTGATGGAACGCCTCGGCATGCGCCAGGAAGCGCACCTGAAGGAGAACGAGATCGTCAAGGGCGAGTGGACCGACGAGCTCATCTACGCGATGCTCGAAGACGAGTGGAAGGACCGCGACTGAGTGGTGCCGTTCACGCGGACGTGACGCTCCGGTCGCGGGCCCCGGGTGATTTGGCAGCATGTGGGGGTGTTCTTCGACAAGATCGTCCGCCCGGCGCTGTACCGGCTGTCCTACCACGACCCCGAGCTGGTGCACGAGCGCACGGTCGGCGTGCTGGCCCGGCTCGGCAAGGCCGCGCCCGCGCTCGGCGGCGCCCTCCGCGTCGACGACCCGGTGACGGTGCTGGGCCTGCGTTTCCCCAACCGCATCGGCCTCGCCGCCGGGATGGACAAGAACGGCCGCGCGCTGCCCGCGTGGCCCGCGCTGGGCTTCGGGTTCGTCGAGGTCGGCACGGTGACGCGGCTGGCGCAGCCGGGCAACCCGAAACCCCGGCTGTTCAGCCTCCCCGCCAGCGACGCGGTGATCAACCGCATGGGCTTCAACAACGACGGCGCGGAAGCCCTCGCGGCGAAGCTCGCCCGCGACGGCAAACCCGGTGTCCCGCTCGGGATCAGCATCGGCAAGTCGAAGGTGACGCCGCTCGAGGACGCCGTCGAGGACTACCGGTTCTCCCTGCGCGCGCTGCACCCGTACGCCGACTACTTCGCGATCAACGTCAGCTCGCCGAACACGCCGGGGCTGCGGCAGCTGCAGGACCGCACCGCGCTCGCCGAACTACTCGGCGAGCTGCGTTCGACGTCGCTCGAGCTTGCCGGTCGCGGGCCGGCGACGCCGGTGCTGGTGAAGGTCGCGCCCGACCTGACCGACGAGGCGCTCGCCGAGCTGCTGGAGGTCGCGCTCGAACACGGCGTCGCCGGGATCATCGCCACGAACACGACACTGGCCCGCGACGGCATCGCCCCCGCGGAGAGCAGCCTGGCCGGACAGGCGGGAGGACTGTCCGGCCGGCCGCTGACCACCCGCGCGGCGGAGGTCGTGCGGTTCGTGCACGACCACACCGGCGGGAGCCTGCCGATCATCGGCGTCGGCGGGATCATGGGCCCGGACGACGCGGTCCGGCTCGTCGACGCCGGCGCGTCGCTCGTGCAGCTCTACACGGGCTTCGCGCTGCACGGGCCGGGTCTGGTGCGCCGGGTCAGCCGGGGTCTCGCAGCCCGGCGGTAGACGCGAAGCGCACGTAACCGCGCCAGGACTCGTAGCGCTCCAGGCCGGGCCCGTCCGCCGTCAGGCACCGGACGGCCAGCGGGGTGCTGCCGTCGTCCAGCTCGACGTGGTCGAGCACGAAGGGCTCCTTCAGGCCGGCGGCGAACCGCTCGAACGCGGCCGGGGACAGGCGCCAGCGCTCGCCGTCGAGGGCCGTGCCGCCGTCGAGGACGCCCGGCTGCGGCGGTTCGGTGGGCAGCAGGACCATCCGGTAGCCCTCGATGGTCCGGACCGGTCCGGAGAAGCGGGCGCCGAGCCCGGTGAGTTCGGCGTTGAGCGGCTGGCCGCGCAGGTGCGCGCCGAACACGACGATGTCTTCGCCGGGTTCCGGGTAGGGCGTCATCGGCTCGTCCGTGCAGACGGTCGCGAGGTCGAGGGCGATCTGGTCTTCGAACGCGCGCGTCAGGAAGGTGACGCCGAAGGGGCGGCGGTCGCCCGGCAGCACCGGGACGGTCACCGCGGCCACGTCGAGGAGGTTCGCGAAGGCGGTGCAGGCGGCCAGGCGGTGTCCCACGCCGGCCGGGTCGCCGAGCGCTTCGGCGACCCCCGGGTGCTCCGGCACGGCCGGCACGACGAGGGCGTCGAAACCGTCGAAACCCGGCTCGGCCACGGAGATCGGGGTGAGCACGGCCCCGGCCGCGGTGAGCCGGGCGACGACGGCCTTGAGTGCGAGGCTCGCTCCTTCGCCGAGGGGAAGGTCGTCGGGGTAGGCGATCCGCGGGTGCTCGCCGGCGCCGAGGCGGACGTCGGCGGGCCAGTCGCGGTCGCCGCCGGTCATCAGGACGAGGGCGCGGCGGGCCGCGACCAGGCCGTTCGCGTACACGGAGACGTCGTCGGCGGCGGGCAGCAGGCCGCGTGTCGGCTTCACCGCAGCGACGGCGTTCAGCGCCGCCGGGACCGCACCGCCGGTGCTCAGCGCCAGGTCGACGATGCCCAGTGCGACGGCGACCGCGGCGCCGTTGCCGCCGACCTTGGTGCGGTCCCAGGCGGCGGAGACCGTGGCGGCGCCGGTCTTGCCGAGCACGACGGCGCCGGCCGACGTCAGCCGCGCGACGACGGGAGCGCTGGTTTCCGCGACGCCGTGGGCGGACGGCTGTTTCGCGACGTCGATCCGGTCCTGGACGGCGATGACCGTGCCGGCCAGCGGCAGGTCCTCCCCCGCGGTGACGCGTTCGTCGACGGCCTTGGCGTCGACGAGGACGTCTTCGACGGCGCGGAGGGTGGTCCAGAGTTCGGGGCGGCCGGCCTCGGTGAGGCGTTCGAAGGCCGCGATGACGCGCTGGGAGGCGGTGGGCGGGGTGGTGGGCACGGGATCCGGGTCCGGCGGGAGCGTGTTCACGGGGCGTCCTTTCCTCGGCGGTCAAGAAAGTCCACTGTGTACGGTCGGCGCCGGCGAACCTCAGTCCACGGCGGGCCTCCCGGCGAGTGTCACCTCGGCATGCATGACAGAAACGTTAGGGCGCGGACGTTTCCGTAGCCATCAGATTCCGATTACGCGCGGGTTTCGGCACCAAGAGGTGAACAGGGCGCGACGCCGGGGTGAAACGCACGATCACGCACGCGCGGTGACGAACGCCCGGATCGGCCGGACGGCGGCACCCGAACGGCCGAGTTTGAAGTCCCAACGGCGGAGCGAACACCCAATCCGGGTAATCCGGCATCACTTCCACCCAAACCTGCGTACCGGACAGGTCGACACACGTGCCCAGAGGGTCGACACACGTGTCTGGAGGGTCAACACACGTGATTCGGGGGTCGACACGCCGGGACACCCGGCCGGTGGGCCGTGTCGACCTCTCAATCACGCGTGTCGACTCCGCAATCACGCGTGTCGACCTTCGGGACACGCGCGTACGGCGTTACGAGAGTTCGCGGAGGGCCATGGCCAGGCCGGCCAGGCGGTCTGTTGCGTCGGTGAGGGCTTGTTTGGACGTCACCAGGCCGTCGCTCGAGGCCGCGACCGTGTGGCCGGCCGCGGCGACCAGGCCCCGGTAGCCCTCGAGGCCGTCGTCGAGCTGCTCGCGGAGCTTGCCGACCGCCGCGTCCAGGGCCGCCTTCTCTCGGGCGGGTGCCGAGTCGCGGCCGCGTTCGATCGCCTGGATGCGGGCCGCCAGGCCGCGCAGGGCGGCCGCCGCCTCGGCCGCCGTCTGGCGGGCGTCCGCGACCGACACCTCCGAGACCGGGGTCGTCCCGATCGACGACGGCACCGAGAGCTGGCGCAGCAGCTCGGTCAGCGACGCTTCGCACTCGGCGAGCCGTTCCATCGGCTCGCGGGCCGCCGAGCGGGCGGGTGGCAACGGTGGCGGGCCGGCCGGCGCCGCGGGGATCGGGGTGCGCTTCAGGTCGCGCAGCTTGAGGCCGGATCGGACGCTGAAGGTGCCGAAGATGACCGCACCCGCGAACGCGGTGATCGCCTGCGGCATCATCGCGGCGCCGATCGGGCTGATCCAGCCCACCGCGGCGGCCACCGTCACGACGAGGCACAGGATCGTCAGGATGATCCACAGCGTCAGCGCTTTCGACGTCCGGCGCTTGCGGCGTTCCAGCTTCGCGGCCGGGTGGTTCCAGCGGTCCCACTTGGCGCGGGCCTCGGCGAACACCGGGACCTGGTTGGCCATCGACGACAGCGAGGCCGTCATGTCGGGCCGCCGCACCGGCGGGCGCTGCAGCGGGTTGGGCCGGGCAGTCTTCCCGCCGGCCTGCTCGGCCGGCGGGAAGTACTTCTGCACCTTTTGGAGCTTTTCCTGGGCGCGCACGGCGTAGTCGGGCAGCTTCTCGATGTGCTTCTCCAGCTTGGCGCTCAGCTCGCCGAAGTCACGCCGTCTGCCCTGCTGCCCCATTGCTCGCCCCCTCGGAACGGTTCGCCCGGTCAGGCCGGGTTCTTGCCCTGCTCGGCCTGCACGCGCGCCTGGATCTCACGCTGGATGTCGGCCGAGCTGCTCGCCGGCGCCTGGGCCGTCTTGCCGCCGTCGGTCACCTGCGCGACCGAGTCACCGTGCATCGACGCGCGGATCTGCTGCAGCCGCGACTGGCCGGCCAGCTGCGTGGTGGAAGCCTGGACCTCCATCATGCGCCCCTGGACCGAGTTCTGGGCGAGTTCCGCCGAGCCCAGCGCCGTGGTGTAGCGCTTCTCGATCTTGTCGCGGACCTCTTCCAGCGACGGCGTGTTGCCCGGCGCGGCCAGCTGGCTCATCTGGTTGAGCGAGGCGGAGACCTGCTCCTGCATCTTCGCCTGCTCCAGCTGCGAGAGCAGCTTGGTGCGCTCGGCGAGCTTCTGCTGCAGCATCTGCGAGTTGCGCTCCACGGCCTTCTTGGCCTGGGCCGCGGCCTGCAGCGACTGGTCGTGCAGCGTCTTCAGGTCTTCGATGTTCTGCTCGGCCGTGACGAGCTGCGTCGCGAAGCTCTCCGCGGCGTTTTCGAACTCGGTGGCCTTCTGCTCGTCGCCCTTGGCGCGCGCCTCGTCGGCGAGGACCAGCGCCTGCCGGGTCGAGGCCTGCAGCTTCTCGACCTCGCCGAGCTGCCGGTTGAGCTTCATCTCCAGCTGCCGCTGGTTGCCGATCACGGAGGCGGCCTGCTGCGTCAGCGCCTGGTGGTTGCGCTGCGCCTCCTCGATGGCCTGCTGGATCTGTACCTTCGGGTCGGCGTGCTCGTCGATCTTCGACGAGAACGCCGCCATCATGTACTTCCAGAACTTCACGAACGGGTTGGCCATCTCCTCCGCCTGCCTTCTTGCGTCCCACGGGCCTTGGTACTCGGGGTGGTGGGGCGTCGCTCCCCTGCACTAGCAACGCACCGACCCCGGCGTCGGGTTCCATCGTGTCAGGTCGGCCACGTCCGTTCCAGGCGACCCCGGGGGATTTCAGGGTTCGCCCCTGATCACCCCTGGTCTTGAACGCCGACGGCCCCGGGCGGGTTGCCCGGGGCCGTGGTGCCTGTGCGCTGGACCTACGCGGCGATGGTCGAGGCCAGCTTGGGCTGCCCGATCGTCGTGCGCAGGGTGGTGTTCATCCGCGGTGCCGGGGAAACCCGCAGGTCGGCGAGGTCGTTCCCGATCAGCTCGGACATCAGGCGGCCGCCCTCGATGCCGGCCGCCGATGCCTCGGCGCCGCGCTTCTCCCGGGGCGTGCCTTCCACGATCCGCTCGTCGACCGGTGTGACCTCGACGTTGTCGAGGGCCGAAACGTCCGCCGCCACGTTGTGCAGCAGTTCGCCGAGCGGAAGGTCGAGGGCCTGGCAGATGGACGCGAGCAGTTCGCTCGACGCCTCCTTCTGGCCCCGCTCCACCTCCGAGAGGTAGCCGAGGCTGACCCTGGCGGCGCGGGAGATGTCGCGCAGCGTACGACGCTGGTTGGTGCGGGCATGACGGAGCCGATCACCGATCGCCTCACGCAACAGCACGGTCATCACGCGCCTCCCTTCCGAACAAGTACCCCCTACGTTACCCAGAGCGGTGCCCCGGGCGCAGGAGTTGGTGTGCACGTACGCCAAGGGCGAACGCCCGTTTCACGCCAGATGTTCCCCGAGCAGGGCAAACGCCGCCAGGACCGATTGGGTCCTGATCAAGTCCCGGTCGCCGGTGAGGGCCAGTGTCCGGACTGTGCGTGTTCCCGGCCCGGCCAGCCCGACGTGCACGGTACCCGGTTCGACGCCGTCCTGGGCGGCGGGCCCGGCGACGCCGGTGAGGCCGAGGCCCCAGGTGGCGCCGCACCGGTCACGAGCACCCTCGGCCAGCTGCGCGGCGACCTCCGGGTGGACGGCACCGTGTTCGGCCAGGAGGGCGGCGTCGACACCGGCCAGGCGGTGCTTGAGTTCGGTGGCGTAGACGACCAGGCCACCGCGGAGGGCGGCGCTGGCCCCGGGCACGCGGGCGAGCGTGGCGCAGACGAGCCCAGCGGTGAGCGATTCGGCGGCGGCGACCGTTTCGGCCCGGGCGGTCAGGGTGGCGATGAGGACGGCGGCCTGCTCGTCGGCCACCCTCAGCTCCCGGTGGCCCGGCGTCCGGCCGCCCGCAGGCGCACGGCGCGGACCAGGTAGTCCACCCCGGTCACCACGGTCAGGACCAGCGCCAGCCCCATCAGCGCCCACCGCACCGGGTCCGCGCCGGCCGGCAGCGGCAGCAGGTACGCCACGATCGCCGCGATCTGGGCCATCGTCTTCGCCTTGCCGCCGCGGCTCGCCGGGATCACGCCGTGGCGGATCACCCAGAACCGCAGCAGCGTCACGCCGATCTCGCGGACCGCGATGACGATCGTCACCCACCAGCCGAGCTCGCCCAGCACGCTCAGCCCGACCAGCGCCGCGCCGGTCAGCGCCTTGTCCGCGATCGGGTCGGCGATCTTGCCGAAGTCGGTGATCAGGCCGTACTTGCGGGCCACCCAGCCGTCGAGCTGGTCGGTGGCCGAGGCGATGGCGAACAGCCCGGTCGCGAGCGCGCGCCAGGTCGTGTCGTGGCCGTCGCCGACGAACAGCGCGACCACGAACAGCGGCACCAGGACCAGCCGCGAGAGCGTCAGGAGGTTCGCGACGTTGAGCGTCGGGACCGGGGTCGGCTCCGGGACCTGGGCGGCGGTGTCGCGTGCCAGGCCCTCGTCCGCGGCGTCGCTGGGGAGCGCACTCACCGGTCGGCGTCCGGTACCGCGCGGACGATCAGGTCCACGCCCGCCGAGTCCACGACCTCGCAGCGGAGGAAGTCGCCGACCTGCGTCTTCTCCGGCGCGTCGAGGATGACGCACTCGCCGTCGACCTCCGGCGCCTGGTGCGCGGCGCGGCCGGTGAGCTCGCCGTCGTCGTCCAGCTCCACCAGGACGTCGACGAACGTGCCGATCCGGTCCTCGGCGCGCTGCGCGGTCAGCTCCTCGACCAGCGCCGAGATCCGCGTGACGCGCTTCGCCACCTCCTCGGCGTCGAGCTTGCCGTCGAAGGTCTCGGCCTCGGTGCCGTCCTCGTCCGAGTAGCCGAAGACGCCCACGGCGTCGAGCCGCGCCCCGGTCAGGAACCGCTCGAGCTCGGCCAGGTCGTGCTCGGTCTCACCGGGGAAGCCGACGATCACGTTGGTCCGGATGCCCGCCTCGGGCGCGTACTCGCGGATCTGCTCGGTCAGCGCCAGGAACGAGTCCGTGGAGCCGAACCGGCGCATCCGGCGCAGCACCTGCTCGCTCGAGTGCTGGAAGGACAGGTCGAAGTACTCGGCGACACCCGGCGTGGTCGCGATGGCCTTGACCAGCTGCGGGCGCGTCTCGGCCGGCTGCAGGTAGGAGACGCGGACGCGCTCGATGCCGTCGATCTCCGCCAGCCGCGGCAGCAGCCGCTCCAGCGCGGTGGCGCCGTCGCGGCCGAAGTCCTTGCCGTAGGACGTCGAGTTCTCGCTGACCAGGAACAGCTCCTTGACGCCGTGCTCGGCCAGCCACATCGCCTCGGCGACGATCTCGTCGGGCTGCCGCGAGACGAACGAGCCGCGGAACGACGGGATCGCGCAGAACGAGCAGCGCCGGTCGCAGCCGGAGGCGATCTTCAGCGCGGCCACCGGGGAGTCGTCGAGGCGCGTGCGCAGCACCCGCGGGCCCCAGCCGTGCTGCGCGTGCCCCGGGACCTCGACCGTCTCCGCGGCCGCGGGCCGCTGGACCGGGCTGATCGGCAGCAGCTTGCGCCGGTCGCCGGGGGTGTGCGACGCGATCTTGCGGCCCGCGACGACGTCGTCGAGCCGGTCGGACAGCTCGGCGTAGTGGTCGAAGCCCAGCACCGCGTCGGCTTCGGGGAGGCTGTCGGCGAGCTCGTGGCCGTAGCGCTCGGCCATGCAGCCGACCGCGACGACCTTCTTGCCCGTGTCGGACGCGGCGAGCAGCGTGTCGACGGAGTCCTTCTTGGCCGACTCGACGAAGCCGCAGGTGTTGACCACCACGACGTCGGAGTCGTCCGGATCGGCCGCCAGCTCCCAGCCGCCGGCCGCGAGCCGGCCCGCCAGCTCCTCCGAGTCGACCTCGTTGCGGGCGCAGCCCAGGGTCAGCAGGGAGACGCGTCGGGTGGCGGCTGGGTCCGTGGCAGGGGAAGGCACGACGTTCAGGGTAGCCGCCGGTCCCGGGCGGGCCGACGACGGCGTAGCCCGGTGGTGCCGCCGCGCGCGCCACGCGATGTGGCAGGGTGGACGATCGTGCCGTCCGACTCCCCCCGCCCGAGCGTCCGCCGCGCCCGGATCGCCGACGTCCGCAAGATCAAGGCCCTGGTCGACTCGGACGCGGGCCGCGTCCTGCTGGAGAAGGATCTGGTCACGCTGTACGAGGACGTCCAGGAGTTCTGGGTCGCCGAGGTGGGTGACGAGGTCGTCGGCGCGGCCGCGCTGCACGTGCTCTGGGAGGACATCGCCGAGCTGCGCACGGTCGTGGTCGACAAGGCCGTCCGCGGCCAGGGGGTCGGGCGCGTGCTGGTCGCCCGGCTGGTCGACGAGGCACGTGAGCTCGGTCTCAAGCGGCTGTTCGTGCTGACCTTCGAGACCGGCTTCTTCGCCGGGCACGGGTTCGTGGAGATCGACGGGACGCCGGTGTCGCACGAGGTCTACGAGGAGATGCGCCGCTCGCACGACACGGGTGTCGCCGAGTTCCTGGACCTGCCCTACGTCAAGCCGAACACTTTGGGCAATTCCCGCATGCTGCTCGAACTCTGAGTGAAAACCTTCTTTCGGGCGGTGACGGGCGCCACGGCGAGGCCCGAAGCTGATCGGGCACTTGTCCACCGATCGGCGAGGAAGACAACCGATGCGCACGACACTGCGGAACCTGGGGGCCACCGTGACGGTGGCCGTTTCTGTCGGCGCGGGTGCCCTGCTGGGTACCGGCACCGCCGCGGCCGTCGACATTCCGACGGTCACCGACCAGTACCTCTTCAGCACCTCGCTCTCGAACTTCGAGACGATCCGGAACCAGGCGCCCTACAACGGCCAGCTCGACTGGTCGTCCGACGGCTGCTCGTGGGCGCCGGACAACCCGTTCGGCTGGAAGTTCCTGCCGGGCTGCCACCGGCACGACTTCGGCTACCGCAACTACAAGAAGCAGGGCCGGTTCACCGAGGCGAACCGCCTGAAGATCGACGACAACCTCTACACCGACCTGAAGAGCGTCTGCGGGTCCAACATCGCCTGCAAGGGCGCGGCTTGGACGTACTACGAGGCGGTCCGCAAGTTCGGCGGCTGAGCCCGGCAGGCCCGGGCCGCGTGCTCGGCCCGGGCCCGCCAGGATGGGCGCATGGACATCGATCATCTGCTCAGCACGACCCGGGCGGTCCGCCGGAAGCTCGACCTCGACCGGCCGGTGGAATCCGAAGTCCTCGAGGAGTGCCTGAACCTGGCGCTGCAGGCGCCGACGCCCGGCAACGTCCAGGCCTGGCGCTGGCTCGTGGTGCGCGACCAGGACGTGAAGAACCGGCTCGGCGCGATCTTCCGCGAAGTCGGCGAGGCCTACCTGGCGGAACGGGCGAGTGCCGCGCCGTCGCGGGCGCTGGCCTCCGGGCGGCACTTGATCGACGTGATCGAGCGCGTCCCGGTGTTCGTGATCCCGGTCGTGGCCGGCCGCCCGGCCGGGGACAACGCGGTCGACGCGGCCTTCTACGGCGGCATCTTCCCGGCGGTGTGGAGCTTCCAGCTGGCGCTGCGCTCGCGCGGGCTGGGCTCGACGCTCACCACGTACCACCTGGCGCGGGAGGCCGAAGCCGCGGAGATCCTCGGCATCCCGGACGGCCACACACAGGTCGGGCTGCTGCCGGTGGCTTACACGACGGTGCCGGACTTCAAGCCGGCGCCGCGCACGCCGCTGTCCGAAGTGGCCTTCCTCGACCGCTGGGGCACGCCGCTCAGCTGATCCGGACGGTCGCCTCCCCGGCGTCCTCGCTCACCGACACCAGCTCGATCCGGCTGGCGGCGAACGACGTCGCCTGCGGGCCGGTGCGGGGGCCGCTGTGGAGCTCGGCCGTGGTGCTCTCGCCGCGGCCGGGCTCCTTCAGCAGGAACGCCAGGGTGGCCTCGCCCTGCCAGATGCACGTCATCCCGGGACGGCACCGCGAGTCGGCGACGACCCGGGTGTAGCGCACGGTCAGGTCCTTCCCCTGCACCGCGGCCTCCTGCCCGAGCCGCAGGGTGACGTCCTGCCCGGCGGGGGCGCTCACGGCCGGTGACGACGGCGGAGGCGCGGCGGGCCCGGCGGCGGGGTGCCCGGCGGCGACCGAGCTCCCGGCACCCACCGTGAGGACGGCGAAGGCGAACAGTCCGGCTACGAATCGCTGTAGGTCCACGTGCTCAGGACGGAACCGGCCGAGCACGGGTTGCACCGCTACTCCTCGTCATCGCCGGCGTCGGTGTCCACCGGGCCGCCGCCGCGGATCATGAACAGGACCGACTCCAGTTCCTCCGGCTTGATCAGCACGTCCCGGGCCTTCGAGCCCTCCGACGGGCCGACCACGCCACGGCTTTCCAGCAGGTCCATCAGCCGGCCCGCCTTGGCGAACCCGACGCGCAGCTTGCGCTGCAGCATCGACGTCGAGCCGAACTGGGACGTCACGATCAGCTCCGCCGCCTGCAGGAGGACGTCGAGGTCGTCGCCGATGTCCGGGTCGATCTCCTTCTTCTCGCCGGCCTTCTGCGCCGTGACGCCGTCCTGGTAGTCCGGCTGCGCCTGCTCCTTGGCGTAGTTGACGACCGCGGCGATCTCTTCGTCGCCGACGAACGCGCCCTGGATGCGGACCGGCTTGCCGGCGCCCATCGGCAGGTAGAGCGCGTCGCCCATGCCGATGAGCTTTTCCGCGCCCGGCTGGTCGAGGATGACCCGGGAGTCGGTCAGCGACGACGTCGCGAACGCCAGCCGCGAAGGCACGTTGGTCTTGATCAGGCCGGTGACGACGTCGACCGACGGCCGCTGCGTGGCCAGGACCAGGTGGATGCCGGCGGCGCGGGCCTTCTGGGTGATCCGGACGATCGCGTCCTCGACGTCGCGCGGGGCGGTCATCATCAGGTCGGCGAGCTCGTCGACGATCGCCATGATGTACGGGTACGGCCGGTACTCGCGCTCGGACCCCGGCGGCGCGGTGATCTCGCCCGACTTGACCTTCTTGTTGTAGTCGTCGATGTGCCGGACCTTGTTGACCTGCATGTCCTGGTAGCGCTGTTCCATCTCCTCCACCAGCCAGGCCAGCGCGGCGGCGGCCTTCTTCGGCTGGGTGATGATGGGCGTGATCAGGTGCGGGATGCCTTCGTAGGGCGTCAGCTCGACCATCTTCGGGTCGATCAGGATCATCCGGCACTCGTCCGGCGTCGCCCGCGCCAGCAGCGACACCAGCATCGAGTTGACGAAGCTCGACTTGCCGGAACCGGTCGAACCCGCGACCAGGAGGTGCGGCATCTTCGTCAGGTTCGCGGTGACGAAGTGGCCCTCGATGTCCTTGCCGAGGCCGATCACCATCGGGTGGTTGTCCTTGACCGTGGACGGCGCCCGCAGGACGTCACCCAGGCGGACCATCTCGCGGTCGGAGTTCGGCACCTCGATGCCCACGGCGGACTTGCCCGGGATCGGCGCCAGCAGCCGGACGTTGTCGGTGGCCACCGCGTAGGCGATGTTCTTGGTCAGCGCGGTGATCTTCTCGACCTTCACGCCCGGGCCGAGCTCGACCTCGTAGCGGGTGACCGTCGGGCCGCGGGTGAAGCCGGTGACCTGCGCGTCGACGTTGAACTGCTCCAGCACGCCGGTGATCGCCTCGATCATGGCGTCGTTGGCCTTGCTGCGGGACTTCGGCGCGTCGCCGAGCTTCAGCAGGTCAGGCGGCGGGAGCTGGTAGTCGCCCTCGACCGTCCGGGTGACCGCGAGCGGCGGCTCCGGAGCCTTCTTGGGCTTCTTCTCGGGCACCTCGGCCGGGGGCGGCTTGGGGAGGGCCTTCGGCGGCTTGATCGGCGTCGGCGCCTCGGCCAGCATCGCGTCGAGGTCCAGCTGCTCGGGCTCGGCTTCGCTGGCCTGGCGACGCCGGGACGGCTTGCGCAGCCGCGCGGTCTTCGGGTCGGCGTCGGTGACCTTCTCTTCGTCGGTGGCGAAGCCCGAGCGCTGGGCCTCGGCTTCGGCGAGTTCCTCTTCGTCGAGGCCCCAGTTCCGCAGCCGGTGCGGGATCTCGCGGACCGGCGTGCCGGTGAAGACGAGCACGCCGAAGAACAGCGCGAGGATCAGCAGCGGCACGGCGACCCAGGTGGTGACGCCCATGGTCAGCAGGCCGCCGGAGAAGGCGCCGACGATGCCGCCGGCGTACATCCGGCCGTCGTTGGTGTCCGGCAGCGCGGTGAAGATGTGCAGCATCCCGAGCACCGACAGGACGACCATGATCGTGCCGACCACCATCCGCGGCCGCGTCTCCGGGTGCGGCTCGGACCGCATCAGCGCGACGGCGACCACGACCAGCACCAGCGGCAGCGTGACCGCTCCGGCGCCGAGCACGGTCCGGGTGGCGATCTCCACCCCGGTGCCGATCGGCCCGGCCGCCCGCCACCAGACGCCGACGGCCGCGACGATGCCCAGGCCGATGAGGCCCAGCGCGAGCCCGTCGCGACGGTGCTCCGGCTCGAGTTCGCGGGTGCGGCCGACCGTGCGGGCCAGCGTGCCCAGGCCCTTGGCCAGCAGGTTCCACGTTCCGCGGACGCCCTTGCCGAAGATCCCGGGAGTCTTGCGCCGGGACCGTGGCGGCGGCTTGCGAGTGGACGACGTACGTGGCTTCGCGGGTGTACGCGGCTTACGCGCCGCTGCCCCCTTCGCGCCGCTTCCCGTGCTTCTCTTCCTCGTCGCCGACCCAGCCATACCGTCAACGGTAACTGGCATTGCCAGTTAGTCCCGTGCGCCACTCTCGGCCCAGGGTGAACTTCTGCCTCACAGCCCTCCTCGAGCGGCCATCCGGGTGATCGGATCCGGCCAGTGCGCAAACGGGTGAAATCGGCGTCTGCCATGCTCTGCCCCATGCTCGCGCTGCGCACCGACGAACCGCCCCGCCGTGCTCCCGCCATCTGGCGGACCATGCTGAACATCGACCGGGGGCTGGTGAACTTCGTCGGGCGGCTGACCGTCTCCGGCCGGGTGCCCGCCCAGCTGCGGGGGCGGCCGCTGCTGATGGCCGCGAACCACATCGGCGTGTTCGACGCGTTCGTGCTGATGGCCGCGTGCAAGCGGATCGGGATCAACCCGCGGTTCATGCTGGCCGGCGGCATCCTCGACGCGCCCGTGATCGGGCCGGCGCTGCGGGTCAGCGGGCACCTGCGGGTCGACCGCAAGCACGCCGGGACCGCCGTCGGACAGTTCGCCGAGGCCGTCGAAGCCATGAAGACCACGCGCGAGCCGATCATCGTCTACCCGGAGGGCCGGATCAGCCACGACCCGGGCCTGTGGCCGGAGCGCGGCAAGACCGGCGCGGCGCGGCTCGCGCTGGCCGCGGGCGTGCCGGTGATCCCGATCAGCCAGTGGGGCGCGCACGAGGCCGTCTACTGGGGTACCGAGACCGTCAACGGCCCGGCCGACCTGGTCCCGCTGGCCCGCTCCGGGCTCAGCGCGCCGCTGCGCCGGCCACGGTTCCGGGTGCACTTCGGCGATCCCGTCGACCTCTCGGACGTCGAGCCGGAGCGGCCGGGCGCCGGCGTGCGCGCGCACGCGAAGATCATGCAGGCGATCACCGACGGTCTCGTCCCGCTGCGCCGCGACGAGCTCGACCGGCCCCGCTTCCACGACCCCACGCGACCCACCGACACGGTCAGCCCCTGGAAGCCGCCGTCCGTACTGTGAGACACGCGGGGCCGCGCCCCTAGAGTCGGCGACGTGAGCACACGGATACTCGTCGTCTACTACAGCTCGACCGGGAACACCGCCGCCCTCGCCGGGTCGCTCGCCGACGGCGCGCGCGAGACCGGCGCGGAGGTGCGGGTGCGGACCGTGCCGGAAACCGTGCCCGCCGAAGCGATCGCGCGGAACCCGCGCTGGCAGGCCTGGGTCGACGCCGGTCCGCACCACGAGCTCGCCACGCTCGGCGACCTCGAGTGGGCCGACGGGCTCGCGGTCGGCAGCCCGACCCGGTTCGGCGGCCCGGCCGCCCAGCTCAAGTCCTATTTGGACAGCACGGGTGGCTTGTGGGCCCAGGGAAAGCTGGCGGACAAGGTGGCGACGTCGTTCACGACGGCGTCGACCGCGCACGGCGGCCTCGAGTCGACGCTGCTGGCGATCAACAACGTCTTCTACCACTGGGGCGCGATCGTCGTCCCGCTCGGCTACACCGACCCGCACCTGATGCAGTCCGGCAATCCCTACGGCGGCTCGTTCGTCTCGCGCAAGTCGGCCGCGCCGGACGAAGTCGCCCTCGAGGCGCTGCGGCTGCAGGGGCGCCGGCTGGCCACCGTCACCACGCACGTCGCCACCGGCTTCAAGCGGGCCTGATAACCGGATAAACCGGTTCGGCGGTGACGGCGGCAGCCCCTAGAGTCGCGACGGTGACCACCGAGCTCCCCGTCCTCGCGCCGCCCCGGGCCGCCCACCGCGGCCGCGGGACCACCTACGTCCTGCTCGCCGCCCTGTTCTTCAGCACGTCGGGCACGCTCGGCAAGTCCGTGATGACGGCCGGGATCACGCCGGAACAGGTGGCCGCGGTCCGGATCGGGCTGGCCGCGTTCGTGCTGCTCGCCGGGGTGGCGCTGGTGGCGCCGCGGAAGCTGCGGGTGCGCCGGGCGGAGCTGCCCGTCCTGGCCGGCTACGGCCTGCTCGGCGTGGCCGGGGTGCAGCTGCTCTACTTCGTCGCCGCGGGCCGGCTCCCGGTCGGCATCGCGATCCTGGTGGAGTTCGTCTCGCCGGTGCTGATCGCGCTGTGGGTGCGGTTCGTGCGGCGGCACCGGCTGCCGGGCCCGGTCTGGGCCGGCATCGGGCTGGCGATGGCGGGGCTCGCGCTGGTCGCCCAGGTCTGGGACGGCGTCACGCTGGACGGGCTCGGCCTGCTGGCCGGGCTCGGCGCGGCCCTCTGTTCGGCGGGGTACTTCCTGCTCGGCGAGCGCGCGGTGGCCGGCATCGACCCGCTGGGCCTGGTCACCTGGGGCATGGTGATCGGCGCGGTCGCGATCAGCTTCGTCGCGCCGCCGTGGACGTGGCCGGCCGGGCTGCTCGGCGCGCACGTCGAGTTCGGCGCGTGGCTGCCGCCGGTGTGGCTGCTGCTCACCCTGCTGGTGCTGGTGGCGACGGTGCTGGCGTACGTCTGCGGTATTTCGGCGCTGCGGCACCTGCCGGCGTCGGTGGCGAGCGTGCTCGGGCTGGTCGAGCCGGTGATCACGACGGTCGCGGCGTGGGTGCTGCTCGGCGAGGAGCTCGCGTGGCCGCAGCTGCTCGGTTCGGCGATCCTGCTCACCGGCGCGTACGTCGTGCAGCGGAAGTGGGACGTCCTCGTCGGCTGAGGTTGCGCAAATTCTGCACCGGATCGCGCCGGGGTGCGAAAATCCAGGCTCCACCCGGGGAGGTAGCACCTTGGCGACGAAGTCCGGGCTGCGGCCCGATCTGCGGCAGCGGCACGTCCGGATGATCGCCCTCGGCGGCATCATCGGCGCGAGCCTGTTCATCGGCAGCGGCGCGGTGATCCACACCGTGGGCCCGGCGGCCGTGCTGTCCTACGCGCTCGGCGGGCTGCTCGTCGTGCTCGTGATGCGGATGCTCGGCGAGATGGCGACGGCGGCGCCCGCACTGGGCTCGTTCATGGAGTACGCGCGCGACTCCCTCGGCGGCTGGGCGGGCTTCACGATCGGCTGGCTGTACTGGTACTTCTGGGTCGGCGTGGTCGCGTTCGAGGCGGTCGCCGGCGCGAAGATCCTGCAGGGCTGGCTGCCCGGGGCGCCGCAATGGGTGTTTTCGCTCGGGCTGATGCTGCTGCTGACGGCGACGAACCTGGCGTCGGCGCGGTCGTTCGGCGAGACGGAGTTCTGGCTGGCGTCGATCAAGGTCGCCACCATCGTCGTGTTCCTGCTGCTGGGCGTGCTGTTCGTGCTCGGCCTCTGGCCGGGCGCGCACTTTTCGGTGGGCAACATGGGCCTCGACGGCTTCGTCGCGAAGGGCCCGTTTTCGGTGGTGCACGGCGTGGTCATCGTGATCTTCTCGTACTTCGGCGCGGAGATCGTGACGATCGCGGCGGCCGAGTCCGACCAGCCGGAGACGGCGGTCCGCAAGGCGACGTCGACGATCGTCTGGCGGGTGATCGTGTTCTACGTCGGTTCGGTGGCGCTGCTGGTGATGATCACGCCGTGGCGCGAAATCCCGAGCGAGACGAGCCCGTTCGCGGCGGCGTTCGGCCGGTTCGGCGTCCCGGCGGCGTCGACCATCGTCTCGGCGGTGGTGCTGACGGCGGCGCTGTCGGTGCTGAATTCGGGGCTGTACACGGCATCCCGCATGCTGTTCGCGTTGCGGCGCCACGGCTGGGCCCCGAGCTGGATCGCGGACACGAACGCCCGCGGCGTGCCGTGGAAGGCGATCCTGGCGTCGACGTCGGTCGGCTACGTGGCGGTGGTGATGAGCTACGTGAGCCCGGACAAGATCTTCTACTTCATCATCAACTCGGCGGGCGCGGTGGCCCTGTTCGTGTACGCGATCATCTGCGGCTCCCAGATCCGGATGCGACGTGCTCTGGAAGCGTCGGCGCCCGAGAAGCTGAAGCTGCGGATGTGGGGCTACCCGTGGCTGAGCTGGGTGACGCTGGTGCTGACGCTGGTCGTGGTGGCGTCGATGCTGTTCGTCGACGAGGACGCGCGGGTCCAGCTGTACCTGAGTTTGATCAGCCTGGCGGTGATCCTGGGCGTCTACGCCCTCATCCGCCGCCGCTCGAACCGTGCCGGAACGGTCGACACGCGTGATTGAAGAGCCGACACGCGTGATTGAAGGGACGACACGGCGAAGCTGGGCCGTGTCGTCCTCCCAGTCACGCGTGTTGACTCCCTGATCACGCGTGTCGACCTTCGGATCACGGGCTCAGCCGCCGGCGATGCGGGACAGGGCCGCGAAGAAGACGTCTGTGATCTTGGCCGGGTCCGGGGCCACGAATGCCTGGCCTCCGGTGGCCGCGGTCAGCTGGTCCAGTTCCGTCTTGTCCGCGTCCGGGCCGATGCCCACGCCGATCAGGGGGATCGGGCGGCGGGGGTCCTGCAGGGTGCCCAGCTCCGTCAGCAGGTCCGCGCGGGAGATGCCGTGCGGGTCCTCGTTGCGGCCGTCCGTCATCACGATCACCAGGTTCAGCCGGCCCGGCTCCCACTCGCGGCGGGCCGTGCGGTAGGTGTCCAGGACGCTGTCGTACAGGCCCGTTCCGCCGTCCGGGGTCGCCTTCACCTGGGCCAGTTTCTCCAGCGCGCCGCTCGCCAGGTGCTGGGCCACCGGGGCCATCGGCAGCAGCTCGCGGTAGTCCTTGTCGCCGTCCAGGTGCGTCGAGAACGCCAGCATCCGCAGCTGGGTCGCCGGTTTGAACAGGCGCATCGCCTTCGCCGCCGCCTGCATCGTCACCTGCATGCGGTTCAGGCCCGTTCCCGGGACCTGGGCGTTCATCGACCCCGAGACGTCGATCAGCACCTGCACCCGCGCGCTGAGGTTGACCCCGGCCCACTGGTTGAGCAGCTCGTCGACGACCGGGGCGGGCGGCAGGCTCGCCGTCCGGATGCCCTCCGGCGCCACCCTGAGGTCGTCCGCGTGGTCGCGCAGCGCCTGGCCGCCCGCCGCGCGCAGGCCGGTCTTCGCGATCGCGTCCCCGCCCGGGTCGCCGAGCACCGCGTCCCGCAGCGCGTCGACGATCGCGCGCTGCTGCGGGGTGATGCCGCCCAGCTCCGCGAACGGGTAGTCCAAAGTGGGCACCGCGGTCGAGTAGACGGCGACGAGCGGGGAGCTCGGGTCCTCGACGTTGTGGCGCAGCAGGGAGTTCTCCGACGCCGGGAACGCCGTCACCGCGGCCGTGCCGCCGCCGTCGCTCGAGCCCGGCAGCCGGGCGATCAGCTCCCGGTCGCCGCCGAGCGTGTTGGCCGAGAACCGCCGCAGCAACGCGACGTACGCGGCCGACGGCTCGGGCGCCGCCTTGACCGTGTCCCGCAGGCCGAGCAACGCCGTCGCGCCGACCGGGTCGCGGGCCGGGTCCGGCATCCCTGGGACGACGCCGGGCGCGGCCAGCACGTCCGCCCAGGTGAGGACGCGGTCGGGCCAGCCGAGGCCCTTCGCGACGTCCGCGGCGACGGCCAGTACCACCGGCGAACTGGCCACCGAAGCCCCGCTCTCGGGGACGTCGGCGGCCCCGAGCTGGTGGGCGCGGCGCAGCGCGAGGGTCGAATCCGGCACCCAGACCTGCGGCCGCGGGCTGCCGTCGGCGAGGGCGAGCCGCTCGGCGGCCTGGGTCGCCTCCCTGGTCTGGACCTCGACGCTGCCGCACGGCAGGTCGAGACCTCTGGCGACGAGCGACAAGGCGGGCGCGATGTCCGCGGACGCCGTGACGAGGACGTTCGTGTGCTGCTCGCACGCCGGCCCGGCACGCATGGCCGACACCGTCACCCACGCCGCGGCGCCGAGGACGAGCACGAGGCTGGTCGCGAGGGCGGGCAGGAGCAGCCGGCGTCGTCTGCCGTCCGAGTGACGTCCCATCGGCGCGGCCTCTCTGCGCGAGGCGGGGTGGGATCAAGGTTATCCCGCAACAAGACGGCCGCACGTGCGCCGGACGGCCTAACAGGCGAGCGACTTCCACCCCGGGAGGGACCGATCCCCTCCCGCAGCGGGATGTCCACGGCGGCGCGCGGCGAAACACTGGACCGCATGAAGCCGACCCGAGGGGACCAACGCAGGGCGCGCCGCGCGCTGCTGCGCCAGGCCGTCACCGTCGCCATCGCGCTGCTGCTGGCCAGGGTGACGCACTGAAAAACGCGGAACGCCTTCGCCGCCGCAGGGGGAGGCGAAGGCGTTCCGCGCGAGAAACTCAGACCGGGATGACCGTCGGGACGATCATCGGGCGACGGCGGTAGGTGTCGGCCACCCAGCGGCCGACCACCCGGCGGACCGCCTGCGCGATCCGGTGCGTGTCCGTGATGCCTTCGGCCTCGGTGCGCGCCAGCTCCATCTCCACCAGCGGCACGACGGCGTCGAGTGCCTTCGGGTCGTCGGAGAAGCCGCGGCCGGACACCGTCGGGGCGCTGACCGGGCGGCCGGTGGCGGATTCGATCGCGACGCTGATCGAGATGAAGCCGCCCTCGCCGAGCACCAGCCGGTCGGACAGGGTCGACTCGCCGACGTCACCGACGGACAGGCCGTCGACGTAGACGTGCCCGACCTCGACGCGGCCGGTGCGGGACGCCTTGCCGTCGACCAGGTCGACGACGACGCCGTCCTCGGCGATCACCACGTTGTCCGCCGCGACGCCGGTGCGGATCGCCAGCTCGGCGTTGGCCTTCAGGTGCTTCCACTCGCCGTGGACCGGCATGACGTTGCTCGGGCGCACCGCGTTGTACAGGTACAGCAGCTCCCCCGCCGACGCGTGGCCCGACACGTGCACCTTGGCGTTGCCCTGGTGGACGACGTTCGCGCCGAGCCGGGTCAGGCCGTTGACCACGCCGAACACCGCGGTCTCGTTGCCCGGGATCATCGAGCTGGCCAGCACGACGGTGTCGCCGGCGCGGATCGAGATCTGCCGGTGCTCGCCGCGCGCCATCCGCGACAGCGCCGAGAGCGGCTCGCCCTGCGACCCCGTCGAGACGAACAGGACCTTGCTCTCCGGCAGCGTGCTCGCCTGGTCGAGGTCGACCAGCAGGCCGTCCGGCACGTTGAGCAGGCCCAGCTCGGCCGCGATGCCCATGTTCCGGACCATCGACCGGCCGACGAACGCGATCCGGCGGCCGTGCCGCTGGGCGGCGTCGAGCACCTGCTGGACGCGGTGGACGTGGCTGGCGAAGCAGGCCACGATCACGCGCTGGTCCACGCGGCGGATGACGTCGTCGAGGACCGGGCCGATGTCGCGCTCGGGCATGACGAACCCGGGCACCTCGGCGTTGGTCGAGTCCACGCAGAACAGGTCGACGCCCTCGTCGCCGAGCCGGGAGAAGCCGGCCAGGTCGGTGAGGCGCCCGTCCAGCGGCAGCTGGTCGAGCTTGATGTCGCCGGTGTGCAGGACCACGCCCGCCGGGGTGCGGATGGCCACCGCCAGCGCGTCCGGGATGGAGTGGTTGACCGCGAAGAACTCGAGGTTGAACACGCCGACGTCGCGGCGCTCGCCCTCGCGGACCTGGATCAGGTTCGGCCGCTGCCGGTGCTCCTTGGCCTTGGCCGCGAGCAGGGCGTTGGTGAACTTCGAGCCGTAGATCGGCAGGTCCGGCCGCAGGCGCAGGAGGAACGGGACGGCACCGATGTGGTCCTCGTGCCCGTGGGTGAGCACCAGGCCGTCGATGTCGTCGAGGCGGTCCTCGATCGCGCGGAAGTCGGGCAGGATCAGGTCGACGCCGGGCTGGTCGTCCTCGGGGAAGAGCACCCCGCAGTCGACGATCAGCAGCCGGCCGCCGTACTCGAAGACGGTCATGTTGCGCCCGACCTCGCCGATGCCGCCCAGCGCGACCACGCGCAGGGCTCCGGCGGGCAGTTCGGGCGGGGCGTTCGTGGGGCCTGGACCGGGGGGAAGTGAGCTCACCGAGGCAGGGTCCCAACGCTGGTGTGCGAGGTCGGCGCGATGTAGGCCGCTCGCGAATCTGCTTGTGCCACCCGCTCACCATGCCAGTCCTGAGCCGCCGTGTCGCCCAGCGGCACGCCGCCCTGGGCAAGATCGGCGGCGATCAGGGCCGTCTGCTCGGCGGTCGGGGCGACGATCGGCAGCCGCGGCTCGCCGATGTCGAAGCCGCGCAGCCGCAGCGCCGCCTTGCTGAAGGCGACCCCGCCGACCCGCGACATCGCGCGCAGCACCGGCAGCATGCCGCGGTGGTTGGTGCGCGCGGTGGACGTGTCGCCGTTCTCGTAGGCGTCGATCATCGCGCGGATCCGGCCCGCGACGACGTGACCGATCACACTCACCACGCCGACCCCGCCGACCGAGATCCACGGCAGGTTCAGGCCGTCGTCGCCGGAGTAGTAGGCGAGGTGGGTGTTGGCGATGACCTCGGAGCCGGCGATCAGGTCGCCCTTGGCGTCCTTGACCGCGACGATCCGGGGGTGCTCGGCCAGCCGCAGCAGCGTGTCGACCTCGATCGGGACGACCGAGCGCGGCGGGATGTCGTAGAGCAGCACCGGCAGGCCGGTGCTGTCGGCGACCGTGGTGAAGTGCGCGAACAGCCCCGCCTGGCTGGGCCGCGAGTAGTACGGGGTGACGACCAGCAGGCCGTGCGCGCCGGCCTCCTCGGCCTGCTTCGCCTGCTCGATGCTGTGCGCGGTGTTGTTGGTGCCCGCGCCGGCGACGACGGTCGCGCGGTCGCCGACGGCCTCGACCACCGCGCGGATCAGCTCCTGCTTCTCCGCGTCGCTCGTGGTCGGGCTCTCGCCGGTGGTGCCGTTGACCACGAGGCCGTCGTTCCCCAGCTCCACGAGGTGCTCGGCCAGCTCCTGCGCCCGCTTGAGGTCCAGCGCGCCGTCGGCGTCGAACGGGGTGGCCATCGCGGTGAGCACGCGCCCGAACGGCCGTCCGGGCGCTGCTGTAACAACCGGAGCTTCGCTCCGGGCCGGGGGCTCCGCCACCCGAGCCCCCGAACTGCCTGTGGTAGGTGGGTTGGACATGGGAAGACGGTACCCCGAGGGTCCGACGAAAACCGCGTCGACCTGGTCACCAGGAGGATTTCCCGGGGTCGGCCGTTCGTCGCGGAACTTCTACTTGACCTTGGTCACGATCGGAGCGGAGATCGGGCCGCCGTCGGCCTTGGCGAGGATGCAGTAGAACTCCCGCGTCGGGTACTCGCCGGACTTGTCGGGCACGCTCTGCCACTCGCCCTGGGTCGGGACGAGGGCGCGGTACTTGAGGCCGTCGCGCTGGGTGGCGGGGACGATCGACGAGCGGAAGGAAGCCGCGCAGCGGGCTTCGGCCACCGCCGTGACGGCCTCCACGCCCGGGTAGGCCGCGATCCCCGCGTCGCTGTCGGACCAGTTCGTGGTGCCGATGGCGTCCCCGCTGTCGTAGATCTCGACGGTGTGGCTCTCCTTGCAGTCGCCGTCGTTCTCGTCGCTGATCACCCCGCCGTCCTGGACCGGCGCGTTGTAGCACTGGTAGCTGGAGCTGGCGTCCACGCGCATCTGGCCGCCGAGGCCGAACGTCATCGTGGGCAGCTTCTGGGCGTCCGGCGCCGGCTTTTCGAAGGCTTTGCCCGCGAAGAAGCCGCCGATCAGGGCGGCCACGACCAGCACGGCCGCGGCTGCGAGCCACAGCGCGCGGTGGTTGTTCTTCGAAGGCGGCTGTGGTGCCGCGCCGCCGAGCATCGCCGTGCCGCGCGGCGGGGTGGGCCGCATGCCCTGCGCCGTGGTCAGCAAGTTCTGGGCCTGGGGCGCCGTCAGCCGCGCGTCCGGGTTGGTGACGAGGAGGCCGAGGATGGCCGCGGCGATCGGGCCCTGGCCGCGGGTCAGGTACGGGATCTCGGTCATGATCGCGTGCAGCGTCGCGGCGGTGGTCGCGCGCTCGAACGGGATCGAGCCTTCGACGGCGAAGAACAGCGTCGCGCCGAGGGACCAGAGGTCGGACGCGGGCAGCGCTTCCCGGCCCTCGACGCGCTCCGGCGCCATGAAGGCCGGCGAGCCGACGATCATGCCGCTGGTGGTCAGCCGCGGATCGTCGACGGCGTGGGCGATGCCGAAGTCGGTGAGCTTCACGCGGCCGTCCGGCGCGACGAGGATGTTCGCCGGCTTGACGTCCCGGTGCACGATCCCCGCGGCGTGCGCGGCCTGCAGCGCGGCGAGCACCCGCTCCCCCAGCTGCGCGGCCTGCGCGGCGGGCATCGGGCCGCGCTGCCGCACGAGATCGGCGAGGCTGGGGGCCTCGACGAGCTCCATGACGATGAACGTGGTGCCGCCGTCGGTGACGACGTCGTAGACGGTGACGATGGCGGGGTCGTTGAGCCGCCCGCCGGTGCGCACCTCACGCAGGGCGCGCTCGGAGAAGACGGCGGCGGACTCGGCGTCGGGCAGCCGCAGCTCCTTGACGGCGACCTGCCGTCCGATGACCTGGTCCTGCGCCCGCCACACGACGCCCATGCCGCCCCGGCCCAGTTCGCCCAGCAGGAGGTAGCGGCCCGCGACGACCCGCTGACCAGGCGTGTTGAGTGCCTGCGGCGGGTAGGGCCGGGTCTGTTCGTCGGTCACGGTGCTCCTTTTGGCGGCGGTCGCGCAGATGCTAGTCGGACCGCCGGCGGGCGCCGCGGGTTCCGCGGAATTCGCGCGTCGACCGCGTACCCGGACGGTCGGCTCGCGTACCTGGACCGTCGGCTCGCGTACCCGGCCGGTCGTCAGGGGTGGGTCTCGCCGCGGTAGGGGATCCACCGGTAGCCCGGGGCGAAGCCGCTGAACTCGGGGCGTTCGCCGGCGGCGGCCCAGATGTCTTCGCTGACCACGAGCCCGGGGAAGATCGTCAGGTCCTCTTCGGCCATCAGCTCCACGTAGGTGCGGAACTCGTCGGTCTCGACCCCGGCGAGCGCGTAGCGGTAGACCGGCGGGGCGGTCCGCAGCAGCCAGTAGAGCTGCCGGCCGGCCGCCGTCATGGCCGCCGCGTCTTCGCGCGAGCCGATCCCGGACCGGCTGAGACCTTCCGGCGCCACCCCGCACCACCAGCCGGTGCCGTCGGAAAACACCCGCACCGGCCAGCCGTCGAAGTGGCGCGCGAGGTCGTGGGCGTGGTTCTCCCGCTCGCCGCATTCGGCGTTGAGGGCGTAGGTCCAGGCCACCGGATCAGCCGGCGAACGTGAGGTAGATGAGGACCAGGTTGAGCGCGATGATGATCGCCGCGATCACCGAGGCCGCGACCGTCGTCAGGCGGCGGTTCGTCTCCTCGCCCATCAGGTCGCGGTCGGCCGTCAGGCGGATCAGGGGCACCAGCGCGAATGGGATGCCGAACGACAGCACCACCTGGGACACCACCAGCGCCGTGCTCGGGTCCGCACCCAGGGCGAGCACCACGATCGCCGGGGTCAGCGTGACCAGGCGGCGCGTGACCAGCGGGATCCGCTTGTGCAGCAGGCCCTGCATGATCATCGCGCCGGCGTACGCGCCGACCGACGTCGAGGCCAGGCCCGACGCCAGCAGGCCGATCGCGAACAGCAGCGCGACGCCCGGGCCGAGCGCCACCGACACCGCGCCGTGCGCGCCCTCGATGCTGTCCACGCCCTGCTGGCCCTGGAGGTTCGTCGCGGCCAGGAGCAGCATGCCGAGGTTGACCGCCCCCGCCAACAGCATCGCCAGGCCGACGTCCGCGCGCGTCGCCCGCAGCAGACGGCGGCGGCGGACCCCGTCCGGGCGGCCGTGGCGGTCGCGGACCAGGCCCGAGTGCAGGTAGACCGCGTGGGGCATGACCGTCGCGCCGAGCATCGCCGCGGCGATCAGGATGCTGCCCGCGCCGTCGAACCGAGGGACCAGGCCACCCACCGTCGAGGCCGCCGACGGCGGCTCGACGAACAGGCTCGCCAGGAAGCCGATCGCGATCACCGCCAGCAGGCCGGTGACGACCCGCTCGAACGTCCGCTGGCCGCCGCGGTCCTGGACCGCCAGCAGCGTCAGCGAGACCGCCCCGGTGATCAGGCCGCCGACGACGAGCGGCAGGTCGAACAGCAGGTTGAGGGCGATCGCACCGCCGACGACCTCGGCCAGGTCGGTGGCGATGGCGACGATCTCCGCCTGCGCCCAGTAGGCCAGCCGCGCGGGCCGGGACAGGCGGGCGCGCAGGGCTTCCGGCAGCGACATCCCGCTGACCAGGCCCAGTTTCGCCGACAGGTACTGCACGAGCACGGCCATCAGGTTCGCCACGACGATCACCCAGACCAGCAGGTAGCCGTAGCGGGCGCCGGCGCTGATGTTGGAGGCGACGTTGCCGGGGTCGACGTAGGCGATGGCGGCGACGAACGCGGGCCCCAGCAGGGCCGACCCGGTGCGCAGGCGGGACACCAGTCTCGGGCGGACCGCCTCGGTCACCGCCATGAAGCCACCTCTCGAGCACCGGGTATCGGAAACCCCAAACCGGAGTTTAGGCGTGCCGAACTTTGTTTTTCAAGGGTGACGGCTCCCACCCTCGTCCCCGGATACCCAGCAAACCGCGCCCGAAAAGTCAGGCGTGCGCGACCTCGTGCCCGGACTCGCGCAGGGCGGTGACCGCGTGGCCGAGGTCGGCACCCCGGACCAGGATGTGGTCGGTGTCGAACGTCGACATCGAGAACAGCGCGACCCCGGCCGCAGCCAGCTCGGAGGCCAGCGCGGCGATGATGCCGGTCAGCGTGAACTCCAGCGGGCCCCGGACCGACAGCAGCCGCCAGCCGTCCTCGGCCGCCGTGGCGCCGGCCGGCTCGCGGCCGGCCGGGCAGATCACCGACAGTTCTTCGGGCGTCCGGGTCACCGAGACGAACCCTTCGCCCGGCTCGAGCAGCCCGGCGGGCACCGCGGCGTCCGCGGGCAGCCGCACGACGGCGTACTCACCGGGCCGGACGTCGATCGCGAGTCGCTTCATCAGCCTTCCAGCACCTTCGGGCTCGTGGCGATCTCGGTGCCGTCCGGCAGCGTCGAGATGGTGAAGTCCGCGAACACGTTCGCGGCGGCCTTCTGCAGCTGCCGCAGGCATTCCACGGCCAGTTCGCGGATCTCGACGTCGGCGTGCTCGGTGGCCCGCATCGCGACGAAGTGCCGCCAGGCCCGGTAGTTGCCCGTGACGACGATGCGCGTTTCGGTCGCGTTCGGCAGCACCGAACGGGCGGCCTGGCGGGCCTGCTTGCGGCGCAGGGTCGCGGTGGGGACGTCGGCGAACTTCTCCTCGAGCCCGGCCAGCAGCTCGGTGTAGGCGTCGACGCTCGCCCGCGTCGCGGCGAGGAACTTCTCGTGCAGGACCGGGTCGTTGGCGATGATCTCGGGCTCGACGAACTCGGCGTCGCGCTCCGGGACGTACCGCTGCGAGAGCTGGGAGTAGGAGAAGTGGCGGTGCCGGATGAGCTCGTGGGTCAGCGACCGGGAGATGCCGCTGATGTAGAAGGTCACCGAGCCGTGCTCCAGCACCGAGAGGTGGCCGACGTCGATGATGTGCTCGAGGTAGCCGGCGTTGGTCGCGGTGGCCGGGTTCGGCTTCTTCCACGACTGGTAGCAGGCGCGGCCGGCGAACTCGGCGAGCGCTTCGCCGCCGTCCGCGTCGGTGGACCACGGCACGTCTTCGGGCGGGAAGAACTCGGTCTTCGCGATCAGCTGCACTCTGGGTGACACGGTTGCGGCCACGTCAGCACTCCTTCTCCCGGCTCCCGCGCAGCCTATCCGCGTGGGGCGGGCCACTCCCGGGGGACACGGTGACATCACGTCTTCCTTGACTGACGTCACCGATGACGTCATAGTGGTGTCATGGACCTGACCCCGTACATCGCCAACCTTCGCGAGGACCTCGCGAACACGGCTGCCGCCGGGGACGAGCACACCCGGCGGGCGGCCGCACTGCTGTCCTCCGCGCTCGAGCCCGCCGTCCGGCTGACCCTGATGAACGCCCTCGCCGACCTCGCCGCCGAGGTCACGGCCGCACTGCCGGGCCAGGTGGTGGACGTCCGGCTCGACGGCCGGGACGTCCGCGTGGTCGTCACCGGCACCGCCGAGGAGACGACGTCACGCGAGACACCACGTGACACCACACCGCCGCCACCGATCGACGGCGGTGACATCAGCCGGATCACGCTGCGGCTGTTCGACCAGGTCAAGGGCCAAGCCGAACGCGCGGCCGCCGCCCAAGGCGTCTCGCTGAACACGTTCGTGTCGCAGGCGGTGCAGGGCGCGCTCGGCCACGGCGCGCTCGGCGGCGGGAGCCACAAACACCACGGCAGGGGCGGCGCGGCCGGGTCGCACCTGCACGGCTGGGTCGAAGGCTGAGGGGACGAGACGATGAGTGAAGAACGAACCACACCGGCCGGAGAGCCGAACGACGAACTGGTCCGGATCGACGAGTTCGAGACCGACGGCCCGCTGGAGCTCGACGTCAGCGTCACGATCGGCCGCGTCGAGATCGTCCTGGAAGGAGAGTCCGGCGCCCGCGTGGAGCTGCGGCACGACCAGGGCGAGCAGCAGCCGTGGGTGGCGGGGGTGAACAGCCTGCTGTCCTGGGTCGGCGAGCGCTTCGGCGACCAGCTGGGCGTCGACCCGGCGACCTCGCCCGCCGAGGCGGTGCGGCAGAGCCGGATCGAAAAGCTGGGCAACCGCCTGGTGGTCCAGGCGCCGAAGGCGTGGCAGCTGCGCAACTCCGCCCTCGCGGTGAAGGTGCACGCGCCGGCGGGCTCGCACGTCGAGGTGCGGGCGGGCGCGGCCGACGTCACGGTGACCGGCTCGGCCGGCCGCGTCGACCTGCTGACCGGCTCCGGCGAGGTGAAGCTCGAGCGAGCCGACGGCTCGGCGACGATCCGCACCGGCAGCGGCGCGGTCAAGCTCGGCCCGACACTGGGCGGGCTGCAGCTGCGCAGCGGCAGCGGCCACGTGGAGGCGGCGTCGATCGCCGGCTCGGCGACCCTGGCCACCGGCACGGGCGACGTCTGGCTGGGCGCGGTTTCGGGCGAGGTGATGGCCCGCACCGGCAGCGGCGACCTTTCGGTGGCCGACGCGGGATCGGGCTCCCTCGACCTGATCACCGGCTCCGGCGAGGTCCGGATCGGCATCCGCGGCGGCACGTCCGCCGAGGTCGACCTGACCTCCAGCGCCGGACGCGTGTCCAGCGAACTGGACGTCGCCGACACCGCCCCCGAGGGCGGCGTGAAGCTCAAGGTCCGCGCCCGCACGGGCACGGGCAACGCCGTGGTGACGCGCGCGGCGGCCTGAGCAAGGGGGAGGAACGGGCCGTTCCCGGCGGGGGTGCCGGGGACGGCCCGTTCGCGCGGAGTGCCGGAGAAAGCGCTTCGCAGAAATCCGGCGAATCCGCTCCCGAGCGAATCGTGAACCGCCTCGATCGCCTCGGCGGTCGCGCGGTGCCGACGATTCGACACCGTTCATTTACGCCTCGAGGTACCACTGGAAGCTCGTCGACACACTGATGGCGCCGCTGTGATGACCGAACGGGAATCCGCCGGCCGCCTGGGTGAATACCTCGAAATCGACGGCGGTCTCGGTGATCTTGACGTTCTGCACGTACGCGAGACCACGAAACACCGCGTACCCCTGGGTGACCGTGCCCGGGATGATGCGCGCCCTGTCCGGAGCCCCGTAGGCGAGGTGGCTCGTCTCCGAAGCTGTGTCGACCTGCGCCGGGTGCCCGGTTGAAAATCAGACCTGATTTTTCCACGGTCAGCTAAAGTATCGGCTCCCTTTTTCGTGCGAAGCATCTCCGAATCAATAGTCAGAGATTGACCGTTACCTCGCAGGCTTGCAGATCAAAAAGCAGGCACGGACGGCACAACCGGCTCCCCGTCCTCAACCCCGGGCAGCGTGACCGGCTCGGTGATCGACAGTGGTCACCGTCACTAGACTTCGTGTCCGGACCGGCGGCTCGACTCCGACGTCTCCGCTGAAAGGTTCCCAGTGGAGAGGACACGAACGTGAAGTACATGATCATGTTGTCGTTGACCCAGCAGGACCTGGACATGATGGCCGGCTGGTCCCCGCAGGACGCGGCCGCGCTGCACCAGTTCATGGCGAAGTGGAACAACGATCTGGTCGAGTCCGGTGAGTTCGTCGACGCGCACGGCCTCACCCCGCCCGTTCACGCGCGGCGGGTCTCGCTCAAGGACGGCGTCCCGGTGGTCACCGACGGCCCCTACGCGGAGACCCAGGAAGTGCTCGGCGGATACACCATCGTCGACTGCGTCAGCTACGACCGGGCCACCGAGATCGCCGCCCGACTCGTCAACACACCCCACCCGGCAGGCGCCACGTTCGTGCATGACCTGCACGTGGACATCCGGCCGATCGCCGGGTCCGCGGCCGAGTCGCTGGAGTGAACGATCGTTTCGCCGAGGGCCTGCTGCGTGAGTTGGCGCCGCAGGTCCTCGGCGCGGTCGTCCGGCGCTACGGCCATTTCGACACCGCCGAGGACGCCGTGCAGGAGGCGTTGATCGCGGCCGCCCGGCAGTGGCCGGCCGAGGGGGTTCCGGACGACCCGAAGGCCTGGCTGATCACGGTCGCGTCGCGCCGGCTCACCGACCTGCTGCGGGCCGAGCAGGCCCGGCACCGCCGTGAACTGGACCAGCGGCCGGTCCCCACCGGACCCGTTGTGGACTTCGACGACACACTGATCCTGCTGTTCCTGTGCTGTCACCCGGCGTTGTCCCCGGCGTCCCAGATCGCGCTGACGCTCCGCGCGGTCGGCGGTCTCACCACGGCCGAGATCGCCCGCGCGTTCCTGGTACCGGAGTCGACGATGACCCGGCGGATCACCCGCGCCAAGCAGGCCGTCAAGGACAGCGGCATCCCGTTCGGCATGCCGGCCGACCGCGGCGAACGGCTCGGCGCCGTCCTGCACGTGCTGTACCTGATCTTCAACGAGGGCTACGCCACCACGGCCGGCCCGGACCTGCACCGCGCCGAGTTGTCCACCGAGGCGATCCGGCTGGCCCGGATCGTGCACCGCCTGCTGCCCGAGGACCCCGAGGTCACCGGGCTGCTGGCGCTCATGCTGCTGGTCGACGCCCGCCGGCCGGCCCGCACGGGCCCGGACGGCGGCGTGATCCCGATGGACGAACAAGACCGAAGCCGGTGGAACACCGGGTTCATCACCGAGGGCGTCGCGTTGATCAGCGGCGCGCTTCCCCACGGGCCGATCGGCCCGTACCAGTTGCAGGCCGCCATCGCCGCCGTCCACGACGAGGCACCCACGTCCGCGGACACCGACTGGCCGCAGATCAAAGCCCTCTACGAGGTACTGCTGCGAATCAACGACAACGCGGTGGTACGGCTCAACCACGTCGTCGCGGTCGCGATGGCCGACAGTCCCCAGGCCGGGCTGGACCTGCTCGGCCCACTGGAGACAACGCTGGCCAAGGACCACCGGCTGCACTCGGTCCGCGCGCACCTGCTCGAAATGTCCGGCAACCGTGAGGCGGCCCGGGTGTCCTACGAACACGCGGCCCGCCTCACGATGAGCCTGCCTCAGCAGCGTTATCTCCAGGCCCGCGCTACAAGGTGTGCGCGAGACGGTACGCCTTCCGCAGGCCGGTGACCAACGGGTGCGTCGGGTCAGCTCAAGGATCCGTTTGACCGGCGCCAGCCTCACCGCAGCAGCAACCTCAGCGGACCAGTTTTCCCAGCGGTGCCGCCAAATCACCCCGGGAACCGACCGTCACGCCCGACAGGCCCAGCCACTCCGCCATGTGCCGCAGCTCTGCCGCCAGCTCCGGGAGCACCCGGGCCACGTCCACCCCTTCCTCCGCGAACGCTCCCTGGACCCGCAACACCCCCGCCGCCCGGTCGGACTTCAGGTCCACCCTTGCGACCAGCGATCCGTCCAGGAGGAACGGGAACACGTAATACCCGTACACCCGCTTCGCCTCCGGGACGTAGATCTCGATGCGGTAGTGGAATCCGAACAACCGCTCCGTGCGGGCGCGCTCCCAGATCAGCGGGTCGAACGGGCACAGCAGCGCCCGGCCCGTCACGTTCCGCGGGGTCCGGGCCGACGCGTGCCGGTACGCCGGCTGCTTCCAGCCGTGGACCGCCACCGGCTCCAGCTCTCCCGACTCCACCAGCTCCGCCACCGCCTGGCGGGCCGGGGCCGGGCCCAGGCGGTAGTAGTCGCGCAGGTCCGTCTCCGTGGCCACGCCCAGTGCCCGGGCCGACCGGGAAATCAGGCCCCGGGCGCCCTCCTCCGGGGAGACCGATCGGGCGAGGATCTCCGGCGGGACCACCCGTTCCGTCAGGTCGTACAGGCGCTCGAACGACCGCCGCGTTCCCGTGGTCAGCTGGCCGATGCCGAACAGGTACTCGCACACCCGCTTGACCTCCGAGCGCTCCCACCACGAGCCCGGCCCCCGGCGCTGGGCGTCCGCCTCCACCGCCCGCTCGATGCCGCCCGCGCCGATCGGGCCCAGCTCCTTCACCACCGACAGGATCTCCTCCACCATGCCCGGTGACTTCTCGATCAACGGGCCGTAGTGCCGCCACCAGCCGTCGCGCTTCGCGCCCGAGCGGATCAGGGGCCAGTCCTCGATCGGCAGGAGGCTCGCCTCGTGCGCCCACGTCTCCACCAGCATCCGCGGGCGACGCGCCGAGTTCGCCCACGCCGCCGCGTCGAGCAACGCCGGGTCGTACGCGCCCAGCCGCGAGAACACCGGCATGTAGTGCGCCCGGACCGCCACGTTCACCGAGTCCAGCTGCAGCAGCTGGACCCGGGACAACACCCGTTTCAGGTGCTGCCGCGAAGGCACGCCGGACGGACGCGGGTCGGTGAAGCCCTGTGCGGCCAGGAACGTCTTCCGGGCCGTCGAGACACTGATCGTTTGCATGGTGAGCTCATGGTGCCACCCACCACCGACAAAATCCGCGACCGCTAATCCATCCATGCCCCCACCACCGCCCTCAACGGAGGCGCTTCACGCCGCTGTACTAATTTCAGCCACTATGAGCGACGCCGCCGTCCGTCCCGCCGATCTGTCCGACGCCGCGGAGATCGCCCGCATCCAGCGCGAAACCTGGCACGCCGCCTACGAGGACCTCCTCGGCAAGCAGGCCCTCGCCCAGCTGGACGCCGCCGACCTGGCCGGCACCTGGGCCGAGACCATCGACTACCCCGGCAGCCAGGTCTACGTCGCCACCGAAGGCGAGTTCGCCGTCGGATTCTGCGTCGCCGGGCGGGCACCCGAAGGAGAGGTCGCCCAGGCCGACGGGAGCCTGCCCGAGGACGCCGAGACGACCGGGCTGATCGCCACCCTGCTCGTCGAGCCGCGGTGGGGACGCCGCGGGCACGCCGGGCGGCTACTCGCGACGGCCGCCGCGGGCCTGCGGGCCGACGGTGCCTCCCGCGGCATCGCCTGGGTCGCCCAGGGCGACCACGCCTCCCTCGGGTTCTACCGGCGGGCCGGCTGGAACCCCGACGGCACCGTCCGCACCCTCGACACCGGCGAACGCACTGTCCGCGAGGTCCGGCTCACCGGCACCCTCGACCTCACCCTGACCTGAGTCCCGGAAGATCACCCACCGCATCACGGCGTACATGAACACGCCCTCACACGCGCCCGCGAGCACTCGCGAGACGTGGTATTCGACGCCCAGCGCCGTCAGCCCCGCGCCCACACCCAGCAGGAACGCGGCGTAATTGACGACGATTGCGACGATGTAAAGCGCCAGCTGAAAGCCGACGGCGGCGTGGGAATGGAAGTTGAACGTCCGGTTCAGCACGAAGCTCAGCCCGAACGCCACGGCGTACGCCAGCGTGATCGCCAGCCACACCGGCCAGCCGAGCAAGCCGTGGAAGACGGTCAGCAGCGCGAGGTCGACGCCGAACGTGAACCCGTTGATGAGGCAGAAGCCGAGAAACGTCGGCGCCACGATCCGCGACAACCCCAGTGGCAGGAAGCGCACGACGGTCCGGCAGAGGGCGCCGAAACGGTCAGCGGGCGTACGGGGTTGCTCGGCGGCCACCCCGTCAGTGTTCCGGCGGGAGGTGACCGGCAGCCGTCCGGCAGGTGATCTTCTGGTGCGGACCGCCCGCCGAAGAGGGGGGTTAACCCCCGTGCGCGGAGGTTTCGAACTGATAACTTGGAAGAACGCGAGAGCTTTTCAGGAGGTGACACGATGAGCTGGATCCTGCTGACGCTGGGCGTCGCGTTCGGTTCGGCCATCGTGCCGCTGATCAACGCCGAAGTGTTCTTGCTGGGACTGTGCGCGAGCCAGCCGGGGTTGCACTGGCTGTGGCTCGGGGCAGCGGTGGCGGTCGGGCAGATCGCCGGCAAGACGCTGTACTACCTGGCCGCCCGCGGGACGATCAAGCTGCCGAAGCCGCTGCACGACCGGTTGCACCGCGAGCGTCCGATGACGCCGAGACGCGTGCGCTGGCAGCTGCGGACCAAGCGGATCCGCGGGTGGGTCGACGGTCTGCGCGAGCGCTGCCACCGGCACCCGCACTGGATGGCCGGGACGTACGGGGTGAGTTCCCTGGTGGGCCTGCCCCCGTTCATGGCGACGAGCGTGCTGGCGGGCCTGGTGCGGATGCGGCTCGCGACCTTCCTGACCACGGGGCTCGCCGGAAGGTGGATCCGCTTCAGCCTGATCGCGGCTTCACCCGCGGTGTTCGCGGGCTGGCTCCACCACTGAGATCAACGCGGTCCAGGCGGCGCGCGAGACGGTGAGCTGACCGAGGTGCCGGGCCTTGGTGTCCCGCACGCCCACGGAATTCGCCAGGGAAACCTCGACACACTCGCCTTCGGTAGCGCTGTAGCTCGACTTGCGCCACATGACCATGCTGCTCCCTAACGCGCCGCCTCCCGAAGCAGGGCTTGGGAGGCGTCTTCGGCCAATGCTTTGTCCTGTAAGAGCTTTACCAGCTTCCGGTAGGCGGCGGTAGCGTCCAACTCGTTGACGAAAGCGCTGGCGTGGTGGTGTTCCAGGAACACGATCGCCGGATCGCTCGGGAAGTCGTACAGGGTGAACATGCCGATCTTGCCCGGATGATAGCCCGTATCGGCAGGTATCAAGCGAACTGAAATGTTAGATCTGATAGCTAAGCGAAGCAGGTGGTCGATCTGGTCGGACATGACGTCCGCATCGCCGACCACCTCGCGGATCGCCAGCTCGGAAATGATCACCTTGAGCTGCGCGGGATCGTATCCGGAGAGGATTCGCTGCCGGTTCAAGCGCGCTACCAGGCGGGCGTCGGCCTGCTCCGCTTTGATACCGGAGGCAGTCAGTTGCGCGCGGGCGTAGTCGGGGGTCTGCAACAAGCCCGGGATGATCAGCGGGGACCAGTTGGTGATCCGGCTCGCCGTCCGCTCGCACTGCATCACCCCCGTGAGCGCCGCCGGGAGATCCGACGGGTGGGAATCCAGCCAGTTGAGCTCCCTCGTGTGCTGCACCAGTTCCAGGATCCGGCCGGTCGTCACCCGATCCACCCGCAAGTACCCCAGGATCCGCGCCACTTCCTCGATCGGCGGCACCCGGATCCCCAGCTCCCACTGCGACAGGAGCCGCGGGTCCACCTCCAGCGCCCGGGCGAGCTCACGCAGCCCGAATTTCCGTGCCTCACGCACTTCACGCAAGGACGCGGACAACGCCCGGGAACCCGGAGAAGACGAAGTCGGTTTCATGCGGGCGATGCTACGAAACCCCGCCATTTCCCGAATGAACGACAACTGTCAGCGAAATGCCACACCGCACGAAACTGCGCACCAGCGGGCTGCTGCCCGCCTTCGGCCACGCCACCACGAGCTCGCTCGGCGGACGATCGGCCACCGGCACGATCCGCAGTCCCGGCGGCAACGGCTGGCCGACCGGGGCGAGGGCCGCGGTGCCGTTCCACAGCACCGCCTGCAGGCACTCCTGGACCGTCCGCATGACCGGGGCGTCGTCGCCGGGCGGGCCGCCCGTCCAGTAGGCCGTCCAGTGCGGGTCGGTGCCGTCCGGGAGGCGGACCCAGCGGCGGCCGGCGAGCTCCGCCGTCGCCAGCTCGGCCCGGCCGGCCAGGGGGTCGTCGTCGCGCAGCACCACGCCCACGGGGACCCGGCGCAGCACGTGGACGCCGATGCCCGCCGTCTCGAACGGTGTGCGGGTCAGTGCCACGTCGACCAGGCCGGTGCGCAGGCCGGCCGTCGGGTCGGCGAGGTCCGTTTCGTGGACGCGCACGTCGACGTGCGGGTGCTGCTCGCGGAACAGGGCCACCAACCGGGCGCCGACGTGCTCGGCGGCGTCCGCCAGGGTGCCGACCGTCAGGGTCGTCGTGCCCGCCGCCGTCACGCGGTCGCGGATGCGGCCGGCCTGGGCCAGGAGCGCGACAGCCTCGTCGTACAGGACGGCACCCGCCTCGGTGAGCGTGACGCCTTTGGGCGTGCGCTCGAACAGCGTCGCGCCCAGCTCGTCCTCCAGCCCGCGCACCGCGCGGCTCAGCGGCGGCTGCGCCATGTGCAGCCGGTCCGCCGCGCGGCCGATGTGCCGCTCCTCGGCCACCGCGACGAAGTACCGGAGCACGCGCAAGTCCATACCCCCACGGTATCGAGTTGCCGCAACCGGTCTTGGACGCCCCGGCCCGCGCGCGCCGATGATCGGAACCATGCGTATCGGCACCTTCACCTACGACACGACCCGGGACCTGTCGGGCGTGGAGACCGCCCCCACCCTGCCCGAGATCTTCGAACGGGCGGTCCGCGGCGAGTTCGACGTCGCCGAGCTCGGCCTGACGTTCTACCTGCGGCTCCTCGAAGAAGGCACCCCGTTCGTGGCGCTGCCGATCTTCCCCAACCGCGTCTTCCGGCACTCGTGCGTCTTCGTCAACACCCGGTCGGGGATCACCGGTCCCGGTGACCTCGCGGGGCGGACCATCGGCGAGTTCGGCACCTACGGCCAGGACTCGGGCGTCTGGGCCAAGGGCATCCTGATGGACGAGCACGGGTTCCGGCCCGAGACGAACCGCTGGGTGATCGGCGGCCTCGAACACCCCGCCGAACCCTTCGGTTTCATCCCGCACCCGCACCCCGTCGCCGTCGAGGTCACCACGGCGGGGCAGAAGACGTTGAACGACCTGCTCGCCACCGGCGAGATCGACGCGCTGTTCTCCGCGAACGTCCCGCAGTGCGTGCTCGACGGGCACCCGGACGTCGCCCGGCTGTTCCCGGACTTCGCCGCCCGGGAACGCGACTACCACCGGCGTACCGGGATCTTCCCGATCATGCACGCGATCGTCGTCCGGCGGGAGCTCCTCGCCGAGGATCCCGGTCTGGCCGGCCGCGTCTATTCGATGTTCGAAACCGCGAAGGACGCCGCCGCCGCGCGCTACCGCCGCGACCGGCGGCTCTTCCAGGTGCCGACCATGCTGCCGTGGGCGAACGCGCTGGTCGACGAAACCCTCGCCGAGTTCGGCGAGAACTGGTGGCCCTACGGCATTTCGGCCAACCGCACTACGCTGGAGGCGTACCTGCGGTACCACCACGAGCAGGGGCTGTCCTCGCGGCGGTGGCGGATCGACGAGATCTTCGCGCCGGAGCTACTCGGCACGTGAGCGGTCGGCGGCTTCGAGCTCGATCGCCTTCCGCATCGTCTCGCGCGCCCGGCGGCGGTCGCCCGCGATGTCGTAGGCGTACGCGAGCTTGTACCAGGCCCGCCAGTTCTCCTGGTCGGCCTCGACCTCCGCGCGGCGCTGCCCGAACCACGCGTCGGCCGCGTCGCGGTCCACGCGGCCCGAGGGGCGGCGCGGCAGGTCCGAGACGTCCGGGAGCTCGCCCTCGGCGTCCAGCCGCCGGGACAGGCGCTGGATCTGCAGGCCGTTGCGCCAGGTCACGACGACCACCCAGAGGCCGAGGAGCGGCAGCAGGAGCACGCCGGCACCCAGCGCGATGCCGACGGCCGTCCCCGTCTTGAACAGCGCGACCGCCCGGTCCGCCAGCAGGACCAGGTAGACGACCAGCGCCGCGGTCAGCAGCAGCGCGACATTGCGGGCTTTCACAGGTCGAGGACGTTTTCCAGGCCGACCGTCAGACCGGGCCGCGTCAGCACCTCACGGACGCCGAGCAGCACGCCCGGCATGAACGACGTCCGGTCGAGGGAGTCGTGGCGGATGGTCAGGGTCTCCCCCTCGCCGCCGAACAGGATCTCCTCGTGCGCGACCAGGCCCGGCAGGCGGACCGAGTGGACGCGGACTTCTTCGACCGTCGCGCCGCGGGCGCCGTCGAGCTCCGACGTCGTCGCGTCCGGGCCCGGCGTCACGCCCGCCTCCGCGCGCGCCGCGGCGATCATCCGGGCGGTGTGCGCGGCGGTGCCCGAAGGCGCGTCGGCCTTGCGGTTGTGGTGCAGCTCGATGATCTCCGCCGAGGCGTAGAACTTCGCCGCCTGGGCCGCGAACCGCATCGCCAGAACCGCGCCGAGGGCGAAGTTCGGCGCGATCAGCACCCCGAGTTCCGGCTTCGGCTCCAGGAGGGAACGCAGCGACGCCAGCCTGTCCTCGCTGAAGCCGGTGGTGCCGACGACCGCGTGGATGTCGTGCTCGACCAGGTACTCCAGGTTGCCCATGACGGTGTCGGGGTGGGTGAAGTCGACGACGACCTGGGCGTCGGCCAGCGCGGAGAAGTCGTCGCCGGCGTCCAGCGCGGCCACTAGCTTCATGTCCGAAGCGCCTTCGACGGCGTTCACCACCGTGGCACCCATCCGGCCGCGCGCACCGAGCACACCGACGTTGATGGTCATGAAGCGATCACCTCGTGCAGGTCGTCAGGAAGGTCGTCGGCGTGAGCGTACGGCCCGACGACCGCCGCCGCCGAGACCCCGCCCGGCCGCGCGAACAAAGTGCGAGCGAGCGCACACACGTCCTCGGTGGTGACGGCGTCGATGCGGGCGATCGTGTCGTCGACGCCCAGGTAACGGCCGTAGTTGAGCTCGTTCTTGCCGATCCGCGACATCCGCGACGACGTGTCCTCCAGGCCCAGCACCAGGCCGCCGCGCAGCTGGCCCTTGGCGCGGGCGACCTCGGCGTCGGTCAGGCCGTCGACGCCGACCTTGTCGAGCACCTCGCGGATGACGCCGGCGACGTCGCCGAGCTTCTCGGGCTGGCAGCCCGCGTACACCGCCATGTGCCCGGTGTCGGAGTAGCTCGCGACCGACGAGTACACCTGGTAGGCCAGCCCGCGCTGCTCGCGGATCTCCTGGAACAGCCGCGACGACATGCCGCCGCCGAGGGCCGCGTTGAGCACCGACAGCGCGAAGCGGCGGTCGTCGTGGCGCGACAGGGACCGCAGGCCCAGCATGACGTGCGCCTGCTCGGTGTCGTCGGTGTGCAGAGCCAGCTTCGGCACGGTCTTGATCCGGGCGCGGCCCTCGCGCGGCGCGACCGGCGTCGCGGTGCCGGTCAGTCGCTCGCCGAGCGCCTTGCGCACCAGGCGGAGCACCTGGTTGTGGTCGATGTTCCCGGCCACGGACAGCACCATCCGCGGCAGCGTGTAGCGGCGCTTGTAGAAGTTCCGCAGCGCCGACGGCGACATCTCGACGATCGACTTCTCGGTGCCGAGCACCGGGCGGCCGAGCGCGTGGTCGCCGAGGATCGCGGTCACGAACGTCTCGTGCAGCAGGTCCTCGGGGTCGTCGTCGCGCATCGAAATCTCTTCGAGGACGACGCTGCGCTCCATGTCCATGTCGCGGTCGGTGCACAGCGCGTCGAACACGACGTCGGTGACCAGGTCCACGGCCAGCGGGAGGTCGGCGTCGAGCACCTGCGCGTAGTAGCAGGTGTGTTCCTTCGCCGTGAAGGCGTTGAACTCGCCGCCGACCGCGTCGATCTCCTCGGCGATCTGCGTGGCGTCGCGGTGCTTCGTGCCCTTGAACAGCAGGTGCTCGAGGTAGTGCGCGGCGCCGGCGACGGCGGCCGGCTCGTCGCGGGAGCCGATGCCGACCCACAGCCCGACCGTGGCCGAGCGCGACGCCGGGACGTGCTCGGTGATCACGCGCAGCCCGCCGGGCAGGACACTGCGCTTGACGACCGCACCGTCCGAAGTGGACTCCAGCGTGCGGGTGGTGCCGACGGGCTGCTCGTGCCCGGAAACCTGCCGTGCCATGGGTTCCTTACTCACCTTGCCGTGAAGGCCACCCCGGGGTTGCCCCCGAGATGGCCTTCACGGTCGAACAAGCGGTGCTTACTTGGCGTCGGCCTTGTCGGCGTCGGCGTCGGCGGCGGGGGCCTCACCCTCGGCGGGCTTGGCTGCCTCGTCTTCCTTGACGACGATCAGGCTGATCTTGCCGCGGTTGTCGATGTCGGCGATCTCGACGCGGAGCTTGTCGCCCACGTTGACCACGTCCTCGACCTTGGCGATCCGCTTGCCGTTGCCCAGCTTCGAGATGTGCACCAGGCCGTCCTTGCCCGGCAGCAGCGAGACGAACGCGCCGAACGCGGCCGTCTTCACCACGGTGCCGAGGAAGCGCTCGCCGACCTTGGGCAGCTGCGGGTTGGCGATGGCGTTGATCAGGTCGATCGCCGCGTCCGCCGACGGGCCGTCCGAAGCGCCCACGTAGATCGTGCCGTCGTCCTCGATGGAGATGTCGGCACCGGTCTGCTCGGTGATCGAGTTGATCATCTTGCCCTTCGGGCCGATGACCTCGCCGATCTTGTCGACCGGGATCTTCACGGAGGTGACGCGCGGCGAGTACGGGCTCATCTCGTCCGGGCTGTCGATCGCCTCGGCGATGACCTCCAGGATCGTGATGCGAGCGTCCTTCGCCTGCTTCAGCGCGGCCGCGAGGACCTCCGACGGGATGCCGTCGAGCTTCGTGTCCAGCTGCAGCGCGGTGATGATGTCCTTGGTGCCGGCGACCTTGAAGTCCATGTCGCCCAGGGCGTCCTCGGCACCGAGGATGTCGGTCAGCGCCACGTAGCGGGTCTCGCCGTCGACCTCGTCGGAGACCAGGCCCATCGCGATGCCCGCGACCGGCGCCTTCAGCGGCACGCCGGCGTTGTACAGGCTCATCGTGGACGCGCAGACCGAGCCCATCGACGTCGAGCCGTTGGAGCCCAGCGCCTCGGAGACCTGGCGGATCGCGTACGGGAACTCGTCGCGCTTCGGCAGCACCGGCACCAGGGCGCGCTCGGCGAGCATGCCGTGGCCGATTTCGCGGCGCTTCGGCGAACCGACGCGGCCGGTCTCACCGGTGGAGAAGGGCGGGAAGTTGTAGTGGTGCATGTAGCGCTTGTGCGTCTCCGGGGACAGCGAGTCGATCTGCTGCTCCAGGCGAAGCATGTTCAGCGTGGTGACGCCCAGGATCTGGGTTTCGCCGCGCTCGAACAGCGCCGAGCCGTGCGCCCGCGGGATCACCGCGACCTCGGCCGCGAGCGACCGGATGTCGGTGAGGCCACGGCCGTCCATGCGGATCTTCTCCGTCAGGACGCGCTGGCGCATGATCTTCTTCGTCAGGGCCTTGAACGCCCCGCCGATCTCCTTGTCGCGGCCCTCGAAGGCTTCGCCCTCGCCGAGGCCGACCTTCTCCAGGACGGCGGCCTTGACCTCGTCGGTCGCGGCGTCGCGGTCCTGCTTGCCGGCGATCTGCAGCGCGCGGGCCAGGTCGTCGGTCGCGATGGCGGCGACGGCCTCGTAGACGTCCTGCTGGTAGGCCGGGTAGACCGGGAACTCGCCGGTCGGCTTCGCGGCGGCGTCGGCCAGGCGCTGCTGCGCCTCGCACAGGACCTTGATGAACGGCTTCGCGGCCTCGAGGCCCTCGGCGACCGCGACCTCGTCCGGCGCCTTGCCGCCGTCGGCGATCAGTTCGAGCGTGTTCTCGGTGCCCTCGGCCTCGACCATCATGATCGCGACGTCGTCACCGACGATGCGGCCGGCGACCACCATGTTGAAGGTGGCCTTCTCCAGCTGCGACCAGGTCGGGAACGCGACCCACTGGCCCTCGATCAGCGCGACGCGGACGCCGCCGACCGGGCCGGAGAACGGCAGGCCGGCGATCTGGGTCGACGCCGAAGCGGCGTTGATGGCCAGCACGTCGTACGGGTCGTCCGGGTTGAGGCTCTGGACGGTGATGACGACCTGGATCTCGTTGCGGAGACCGTCGGCGAACGACGGGCGCAGCGGCCGGTCGATCAGGCGGCAGGTCAGGATCGCGTCGGTCGACGGGCGGCCCTCGCGGCGGAAGAACGCGCCGGGGATGCGGCCCGCGGCGTACATGCGCTCTTCGACGTCCACGGTCAGCGGGAAGAAGTCGAAGTGCTCCTTCGGGTGCTTCGACGCGGTCGTCGCCGAGAGCAGCATGGTCTCTTCGTCGAGGTACGCGACGACGGCGCCGGCGGCCTGCTTGGCCAGGCGGCCCGTCTCGAAGCGGACGGTGCGGGAGCCGAACTTGCCGTTGTCGATGACGGCTTCGGTCTCGTGCACGGTGACTCCGGTGGAGTCGGTCATAGACAATTCTCCTCTTTGGTTCCTTCTACTGGCGCGAGTCTCCCATCCTGGGACCCGTTTCGCCTGAGGACGCTCGAGGAATGAGGCCGGTCTTCGATCGAAGCCCCCGGGACGCTTCCCGGGAACCACTACCGAGGACCGGCGGACGGACCCTCGTGCGCGCTCGCGCCGTGTACTTGTGGCGAGGGGGAGCGACCGCGTGGCCACTCCCCCTCGGGTAAAGCTATCGGCGCAGGCCGAGGCGCTGGATCAGCGCACGGTAACGCTCGATGTCCACCTTCATCACGTAGTTCAGCAGCCGGCGGCGACGGCCGACCAGCAGCAGGAGCCCGCGACGCGAGTGGTGGTCGTGCTTGTGAGCCTTGAGGTGCTCGGTGAGGCCGACGATGCGCTTGGTGAGCAGCGCCACCTGGGCCTCGGGGGATCCGGTGTCCGAGTCGTGCACGCCGTACTCGGCCAGGATCGACTTCTTCTCTTCGGTGGACAGCGCCACTTGTGTTGCTCCTCGAGATAATCAGTGCCGTGCGGCCCCGGACGCCGGATGCACGCCGGGAAGACGGTCACGGCCGCCACGGACTGCAGCCGGACCCGATCGTTGAGGTTACCAGCCCGCTGAACAGGCTCTTCAGCCGCCGTCCAGCCCGAAGGCGCGGACGACCCGGTAGCAGGGACCGCCCGGCTCGCGCTCGCTGGTCATCAGCGCGACCTCCGCGGCCCGCCAGCGCCGGCTCGTGAAGTTCGCGAGGTCCTTGGTCCAACGCGCGGCGGCCCCCGGTTCTTCCCGGGGGAACCGCGCGAGCGTCAGGTGGGCCCGGTAGGGCCTCGGTTCGGCACCGGCGCCCGCGGCGTGCGCGAGCGGCGTCAGCTCCGTTCCGGCGACAGTCAACCACAGCACCCCGGGGAACGTCGCGGCCTTTTCCAGCCGGACGTCGACGGCCGGCCGCCCGGCCAGCCGCTCGCCCAGCCAGGCGGCGCGCGTCTCGACGTCGTCGTGCCCGTAGTAGGCGAGGGTGACGTGCCAGCGCTCGGGCGGTTCCCAGCGGAGGCCGTCGTCCGGGGTCCCGACGGCCTCCGTGATCGCTTCGACGACGTCGGCCGGCGGGAGCAGCGCGCTGAACAGGACCGGCATCAGGCGCCGTTGCCCGCCCGGCGCAGCAGGTCGGCGATGGCCGGGAATTCGTCGTCGAGGCGCTTGGCGGCTTCGCCCAGGTCCTCGTCCTCGGCCAGGTCGCGCAGGTAGGCGAGAACCTTCTGGTCTTCGTTGACCACCGGGATGTTGTCGCGGCCGACGGTGGGGCGGGAGTCGCGGACGTCCTCCATCGCGGCCAGCATCGCCTCGCGGTTGCCCGCGGCGACCTCGGGCACGAGGATCTTGCGCTCGAGCATGATCATCCTGGCCAGCACGACGGGGTTGCCGATCTTCGCCCGCCGCCCGCTCATCACCTGGCTGAGCATGGGGGCGCTGATCCCGAGGACTTCGGCCAGGAACGCCTGCGAAACGTCGAACGCGACGACGAGCCGGCGCACGCGGTCGCCGAGCGGCTCCCCGTACCACTCGCGCTGCAACGCGATGTTCCGCTGGACGATCTTGTGGTCCTCCACCAGTTCCCGCTCCCCTATGCCCCGTGCGCGCACACCGTCCGTGAGCATCTTGCCATCGCCGCCAGCTGCATGAACGCGGAATCCCCTATTCGTCCCCGGTCAGGGCGTCCGGGGGCACCTCCAGTGCCTTTCTCGTCTCCACCACGTCGTCGTCGATCTGCGCGACGAGCCCCGCCGAGTCGGCGAACCGCACCTGGTCACGCAGCCGCGTCACGAAGTCGATGGCGACGTGCTGGCCGTAGAAGTCCTCGTCGACGTCGAGGACGAACGCCTCGACGGTCCGCTCGCGCCCGGAGAACGTCGGGTTGGTGCCCACCGAGACCGCCGCGCGCAGCCGGCGCGCCGGGTCGGCCGAACGGGTGAACCACGCGCTGTAGACGCCGTCGGCCGGGACGGCGGCGAACCGCGGCGTCGACAGGTTCGCCGTCGGGTAGCCGAGCTCGTGGCCCCGGCCGTCGCCGCGGACGACGATGCCTTCCAGGCGGTGCGGGCGGCCGAGCGCTTCGGCCGCGGCGACCACGTCACCGGCGTCGATGCACGACCGGACGTACGTGCTCGAGAAGGTGATGGCCGACTGGTCCTCTTCGGACAGTTCCTTGCCCTGCAGCTCGGCGCCGAACGCGGCGAAACCGAACCGGCGGCCGAGGGTGCGCAGCAGCTCGACGTTGCCGGCCGCCTTGGCGCCGAAGGTGAAGTTGTCGCCGACGATCACCGCGGCCGCGTGCAGCCGGTCGACCAGCACCTCGTGCACGAACTCCTCCGGCTGCAGCCGGGACAGCTCCAGGGTGAACGGCAGCACGCAGAAGACGTCGACGCCGAGGCTCTCGACGATCTCGGCCTTGCGCCGCAACGTCGTCAGCTGCGCCGGGTGGCTGCCCGGGCGCAGCACCTCCGACGGGTGCGGGTCGAACGTCAGCATGACGCTCGGCAGGCCGCGCTCGGCGGCCGCCGACACCGTCCGGCCGATCAGCTCCTGGTGCCCGCGGTGCACACCGTCGAACACGCCGATGGTGACCACGCACCGGCCCCAGCTGCCGGGGAGGTCCCCCAGTCCACGCCACCGCAGCACGTCAGACTCCCGTCTTCTCGGACCCACCCTAGGCGGGCAGCAACACGACCACTGCTCGGGACACGCCTTGTTCGTCGGCGGCCAGTGCGAGCACCCGGCCGTCGGGGCCGAAGAGCCCGTAGGTGCCTTCGACGCCCGCCGCCGGGATGCGCTGGCCGTGGCGGACCGCCTTCGCCGTCGCGGCGTCGAGGTCGCGCCGCGGGAAGGCGGCGGCGACGGCGGCGTCGAGGTCGAGGCTCAGCTCGGGCTGCTCTTCGAGCTGGTCCAGGGTTTTCGCCTTCGCGAGGGTGAACGGCCCGACCGTGGTGCGCCGCAGCGCCTTCAGGTGGCCGCCGACGCCCAGGTCCGCGCCGAGGTCGCGGGCCAGCGCGCGGACGTAGGTGCCGGACGAGCACTCGACGACGGCGTCGACTTCGACGTGGTCGTCCTCGTGCCGGACGGCGAGGACGTCGAAGCGGTAGACGGTGACCGGGCGGGCCGGGATGACGACGTCCTCGCCGGCGCGGACGCGGGCGTAGGCGCGCTTGCCGTCGATCTTGACCGCGCTGACCGCGCTGGGCACCTGCTGGATGTCGCCGGTGAGCTTCGCGACGCCGGTGGCGATGTCGTCGTCGTTCACGTTCGCGGTCTCGGCCGTGGTGAGGATTTCGCCCTCGGCGTCGTCGGTGGTGGTGCTGCTGCCGAGGCTCAGGGTGGCCAGGTAGGTCTTGCGGTCCAGGGCCAGGTGGCCGAGCAGCTTGGTGGCGCGCTCGATGCCGAGCACCAGCACCCCGGTCGCCATCGGGTCGAGCGTGCCGGCGTGCCCGACCTTGCGGGTGCCCATGATCCGCCGCGCGCGGGCGACGACGTCGTGCGACGTCATGCCGGCGGGCTTGTCGACGATGACCAGGCCGGGGGGCGGGGCGGGGCGACGGGGCGGTTTCGGGCTCGACACGCGGCAAACCCTAGCGGCCGCCGGTTGCGGATCGATCAGGCCGCTCGGACCCGCCCCGGGTGACATACCCCGATGCGTGTTCGATGCGTCTGACGCACCGCCGCGAGCCGTGCCCGCCTGCGAGCGGCGCGGGTTCGCCGTCGCGCCGCAGCTGCAGGCGCCGGGCGGCGATCGGCGCCGAGTGGGGTTTCTCGATGGCGTCCCGGCTGCTGCGGCGCCGGTCAGGCGGCCACGATCGGCGTCTCGGGCAGGGCGGCGTCCCAGCGGCGCCGGGTGATGCGGACCGGCAGCTCCTCGCCGCGGGCCTCGGCGAGGAACAGGTGGGCGCGGGTGCGGCGCCACCACACGAGCAGCCGGACCGTGCCCAGCGCCAGGATCGCGACGATGGCCAGCAGCGAGAGCCGGAAGCTGCCGCCGGTCCACTGCAGCAGCACGCCGACGAGCAGGGCGGCGATCGTCGTCGCCACGAAGCCGCCGACGTTGACCACGCCGGTCGCCGTGCCGACGCGGCTGAGCGGGTTGTAGTCGCGGGCGAGGGCGAAGCCGATCATCGACGCCGGGCCGCCGAGGGCGAGGAAGGCGAACGCGGGCACCAGCACCGGCACGGGCACCGTGCCCGGCCAGCCCAGCAGCACCGCCCAGACCAGCGCGGCCCCGCCGATGTAGCCGCCGACCAGCGGCATCCGCAGCGACGGGCGGCGGCCGATCAGGCCACCCAGCAGCGGGCCGCCCGCCATCGACCCGAAGACGAACACGGTGAGCAGTGCGCTCGCCGTCGCCTTCGACTGGCCTTGGCCCTGCACCAGCCACGGGACGCCCCAGAGCAGCGTCAGGGCGTTCGGGGCGAACATCGTGCTGAAGTGGACCCAGAAGCCCAGGCGCGTCCCCGGCGTCCGCCAGGCTTCGGCGACCTGCCCGGCGAGCTCGCGCGGGCGGACGCTTTCGCGGACGGGCTCGGGGGTGCCGGCCGGGACGTCGCGGACCCGGAGCGTCACGACCAGGGTGTAGAGGACGGTGATGGCCCCGACGGCGAGGAAGGTCGGGGTCCAGCCGGCGCTGTCGAGCACCAGGGCCAGCGGGACGGTGGCGGCGAGGTTGCCGATGTAGCCGACGGCGGCGGTGAACGACGTCAGCAGCGCGTACTGGCGGCCCGGGAAGTGGGCCGCGACCAGGCGCAGGACGCTGACGAAGGTGAGCGCGTCGCCGAGGCCGAGGACCCCGCGGGCGAGCAGGCCGAGGCCGTAGGAGTGGGCCACGCCGAGCAGCAGCTGGCCGGCGCCGAGCACCAGCACGGCGACGGTGAGGACGCGGCGGGGACCGTAGCGGTCGACCAGGACGCCGGTCGGGATCTGCATCGCGGCGTAGACGCCGACCTGCAGGACGGTGAAGGTGCCGAGCGCGGCCGCGCCGACGCCGAAGCGCTCGGCGGCCTGCAGCCCGGCGACACCGAACGACGTCCGGTGGAAGACGGCGAGGAGGTAGACGGTGACGGCGGCGAGCCAGATCAGCCAGGACCGGGCAGTGGCACGGTCGGTGGCGGGCACAAGTTCCTCCAGGGGTCTCGACGGACTTCCCGACTACTTGTATCCCCTAAGCAACCACGAACCATAGCCACGGCCCGGGTGGTTTTCCCCACAGGTAACGGGCATCACCCGTGCTCAGAGGGTCGACACGCGTGATTGGCAAGTCGACACGCGTGACTGGCGAGTCGACACGCGTGACTGGAAGGTCGACACGCGTGACTGGCGAGTCGACACGCGTGACTGGAGGGTCGACACGCGGCGGTGTGTGCGCCTCGGCGTGTCGACCTCTCAATCACGCGAGTTGACCCGCCAATCACGCGAGTTGACCTTCCGATCACGCGGGTGCGGGTCAGGTGGGGCGGGTCGCGCCGGTCACCGTCCAGTTTCCCGAGCGCCAGCGGGCCAGGACCGCGGCGAGGCGGAGGAGCATGAACAACGAGAGGCCGGTCCAGATGCCCGTCAGGCCCCAGCCGAAGCCGAGGGACGCCCAGATCAGCGGGAGGAAGCCGAGGGCCGCGCTGCCGAGCGTCGCGTTGCGGAGGAAGGCCGCGTCGCCCGCGCCGAGGAGGACGCCGTCCAGGGCGAAGACCACGCCGGCGATCGGCTGCAAGGCCACGAAGAACCACCACGCGTGCGGGATCTCCGCCAGCACGCCCGGGTCCGAGGTGAACGCGTGCGGCAGCACCCACGACAGCGCCGCGAACAGCACGCCCAGGAAGCAGCCCATCAGCAGGCCGTACCCGGTGATCTGCGACGCGACCCCGCGCGCCCGCCGCGCCGAGTTCGCCCCCAGCGCCGCCCCGACCAGGGACTGCGCCGCGATCGCCACCGAGTCCAGCACCAGCGCGAGGAACGTCCACAGCTGCAGCACCACCTGGTGCGCGCCGACCGCCTCGGTCGACGTCCGGGCCGCCACCGCCGCCGCCGAGACGAAGCACGCCTGGAACGCCATGCTGCGCAGCACCAGGTCGCGGCCGAGGCCGAGCTGGGCGCGCATCACCGTGAAGTCCGGCCGCAGCCCCGCCTTCTCGCGCACCAGCGCCATGACGAACAGCGACGCCGAGATCACCTGCGCGACGACGTTCGCGATCGCCGAACCCTCCAGGCCCAGCCCGGCCCAGTAGACGAGGACCGGGCACAGCACGGCCGAGATCCCGTTGCCCGCCAAGACGTACCGCAACGGCCTCGCGGCGTCCTGCACCCCGCGCATCCAGCCGTTGCCGGCCATGGTGACCAGGATCAGCGGCGCCCCGAACAGCGCGATCCGCAGCCACGACACGGCGGCGGAGGCGATCTCGTCACTGCCCGAGAGCACTCGCGCGATCGGCCAGGCCAGCAACTGCCCCGCGGCCAGCACCACGAGCCCGACGAACACCGCCAGCCACGTCGCCTGCACGCCTTCGCGGACCGCGTCGGCCCGGCGGCCGGCGCCGTGCAGCCGCGCGGTGCGGGACGTCGTGCCGTAGGACAGGAACGTCAGCTGGCTCGACACCTGGGCCAGCACGACGCCGCCGAGCGCGAGCCCGGCCAGCGACAGCGCGTCGAGGTGACCGACCACGGCCGTGTCCACCAGCACGTACAGCGGCTCGGCGGCCAGCACCCCCAGCGCGGGCACGGCCAGGCCCAGCACGCGCTTCGCCGGGACCCGCTCGGTCTCCTCCATGTTCACCACGAACCGGACTCTAACCGCCGCCACCGACATTCTTCGGGGGCCGCGGGTGGCGGAGCCCCCGCCCTGGGGGCGAAGCCCCGGATGCCACCGACCGTCCTGACCGGCGGGAACCCGGGAACTTTCCGCCCCCGCCGGCCGACGCGCTACAGCAGCGGCGCCCGCTCCAACGCCGCGCGCAGCCCCGCGACGACCTCCTCGGCCGAGCCCGCGACCGTGCAGCCCGCGGCCTGCCGGTGCCCGCCGCCGCCGAACTCCGCCGCCACCGCCGAGACGTCGATGCCGATGCTGCGCAGCGAAATCTGCCACTGCCCGGGCTGCGCCGGGTCCTGTTTGAGCACCGCCGCGACGGCCGCTTCGCGCACCGAGCGGATCACGTCGATGACCGACTCGACCTCTTCGGCGCGGACCGTGCGCGCCGCGTCGAGCCCGACCACCGCGTGCACGAAACCCCGGCCCTGCGCGGCTTCCGGCTCGAGCCGGGCCTCGCGCAGCACCGACGAGAGCATCGGCAGCCAGGCGAACGGGCGCTCGTCGACGATCCGCCGCACCACCGCCTCCGGGTCCACCCCCGCCTCCAGCAGCCGGGCCGCCATCCGGTGCGTCGCCGGGCTCGCCCGGCGGAACCCGCTCGTGTCGGTGACGATCCCCGCGTAGAGCCCGCGCGCGATCGGCTCGTCCAGCTCGGCGCCCAGCTCCTCCAGCACCCGGAACACCAGGACCGCGCTGGCCTCGGCGCGCTCGTCGACGACGTGGCAGGTGCCGTAGAACGTGTTGGTCGCGTGGTGGTCGATCACCAGCACCGCGCCGGCGAGCTCGACGCGCCCGGCCAGCCGGCCGAGCCGCTTCGGCGTCGGCGTGTCGACGCAGACGAGCAGCCCGTCGGCGTCCGGCAGGGCGTCCGGGTGGGTGAGCAGGCCGTCCTCGTCCAGCCACCGCAGCGTCTCCGGGGCCTCGTCCGGCTCGCCGAAGGAGACGCGCACCTTCGCGCCGCGCTGCCGCAGGGCCCGGCCGAGGGCGAGCGCGCTGCCCAGCGCGTCCGCGTCGGGCCGGACGTGCCCGAGCACCGTCACGTCGGTCGCCGACGCGAGCAGCGCGGCCGCGTCCCGGATGTCCTGCGCCGTAGTAGGGGTCACGGTGCGTCACGCTACGCTCTGCGGGATGCCTGAGTACGTGATGCTGGTCTACCCCTCGGCCAACCGGGTCTACGCCGCCTCCGCCCCCGCGCTGCTGCGCGCCGAGCTGGCGGTGTTCGGCGCGGGCCTGGCCGCCGAGCTGTCCGCGATCGAGGAGGTCGAGCTCGGCGGCGTCGGCTATGTCCGCTTCACCAGCTCGGCGCCGCTGGCCGAGCGCGACCTCGCGCTGCTGTCGAACCTCTCGTCGCTGTACGCGCTGTTCGAGCTGGGTGACGGCGTCCTCCGCCCGGTGCAGGTGACACCGCTGGCGAAGGCCGACTCGGACCTGCTGACCATCCAGAAGTACGCGGGCAAGACGAACGAGCTGTTCACCAAGCTGCTGGTGAACGTCACGCTGATGGCGACCGCGGACCCGTTCTCGGACCGGCCGAAGTACCTGCTCGACCCGCTGTGCGGCCGCGGCACCACGCTCAACCAGGCGATGATGTACGGCCTGCACGCGACCGGCCTGGACGTCGACGCCAAGGACTTCGAGGCGTACGAGGCGTTCATCAAGACGTGGCTGCGGAACAAGCGCGTGAAGCACACCGCCGAGTCCGGGCAGCTGCGGCGCAACAAGGTCCGGCTCGGCCGCCGCCTCGACATCGAGTACGCGCTGGACAAGGAAGCGTACAAAGCGGGCGACACGCGCAAGCTCACCTACTTCAACGCCGACACCCTGACCACGGACGAGGTGCTGCGGGCGAACTCGTGCGACGTGATCGTCACCGATGCGCCGTACGGCGTCCAGCACGGCAGCCATCGCGAAGCGGGTCTGCAGCGCAGCCCGCGCGACCTGCTCGCCGCGGCGGTTCCGGTGTGGACGCGGGTACTGAAGCCCGGTGGGGCGCTCGGCATTTCGTGGAACACGACCGTGCTGCCCCGGGAAGAGCTCGTCGAGGTGCTCCGCAAGGCCGGGCTGGACGTCCGCGAGGGCGGGCCGTGGGACGAGTTCGCCCACCGCGTCGACCAGGCCATCCTGCGCGACCTGGTCGTCGCGGCGAAACCCGCGTCCTGACGTCTCAGTTGGCGGTCAGCTCGCCCGGCTTGGGGACGACCTGCCCGTTCTCCTCCGGCACGGCCGCGGGCGCGGGCGACGGCGGCGTGGTCAGGCCGCGCTTCACCGAGTCCAGAATGGACAGTCCCTGGCCGACGAGGCCGGCGGCCATCTCCCCGAGACCGTCGGCGCCGTTGAGGATGTTGACGTTCGCCCCCGACAGCCCCCGCCCGGCTTCCTTGACGATCTGCGGCAGCTGGTCGATGAGCATCCGGTCGAGCGCGACCCGGTTGTGCGACGCGGCCGCCTCCGCCTGCACGCGCATCTTCTCCGCTTCGGCGAGCGCCAGGATGCGGATCCGCTCGGCCTCGGCGTCGGCCGGCTTGATGACCTCGGCCACCAGCTGCTGCTGCCGCAGCTCGGCTTCCCGCTGAGCCAGCTCGGTGCGCGCGTCGATGACCTCCTGCTGCGCCCGCGCCTGCGCGAGCGGCCCGGCCTGGGACGCCTGGGCCTGCGCCGCTTCGACTTCGGCCCGGTACTGCGCCTGCACGATCGAGGTCTGCCGGGCGTACTCCGCCTGCGTGCGCTGCGACTCCTGCTCGGCTTCGGCCGCGGTCTTGTTCGCCACGGCCTGGGCGATCTGCGCGTCCCGCTGGATGGCGGCGTTGTGCGGCGCGGCCATCGCGGCGATGTAGCCGAGCTTCATGTCGTCGATCGACTGGATCTGCAGCGCGTCGACGGTGAGCCCGATCTTCGCCATCTCCACCGCCGAGCCGTCCAGCACCTCGGTGGCGAGCTTCTGCCGCTCGGTGATGATCTCCTCGACGGTCATCGACCCGATGATGGACCGCAGGTGCCCGGCGAAGATCCGGCCGGTCAGCACGGACATCTGGTCCTGGTCGGAGAGGAAGCGCTGGCCGGCGTTGACGATGCTTTCGGTGTCGTTGCCGACCTTGAACGCGATCACCGCCCGGACCGTGAGGGCGATGGCCTGCTTCGTCACGCACACTTCGGTCACTTCCGCCTCGCACATGGCGAGCGTGAGGAACCGGACCTTCCGGAAAACCGGCATGACGAACGCACCGTGACCGGTGACGACCCGGAACGGCGACGCACCGCTGCTGTTCTTGCCCCCGGAGATCAGCATCGCCTCGTTGGGAGCCGGCACGCGATAACCGAACATCGACTGTCCTTCTGCAAGCACTAGGAAGCAGGATCCGAGGCGTCCCACGCCACGACGTCGACCGTGCGCCGTCCCCGGGTTTCCACGACCAGGACGGTCGTGCCCTTCGGCAGCTCCGTGTCGGACCAGGCCAGGAAGGTTTCCAAGCCACCCCTGATCCTGATCAGCACCTCCCCGGGCCCCCGCTGCCCGCGGGTGCCGACCAGGAGGACTCCGGTGCGGCCCGACGGGGAAAGGTCGGAGTGCATGGTGCCGACCTCCCTCGGTGGCCGCCTCGGTGCGGGTTCACCCCCGCTGATCCCATTGTGCTCCCGCCCGCCGCCCGGGGCGGGCACTGTGAGGTTCCGATCAGGAGGCAACCGGGCGGGCCGCTCAGGCGTACGCGGCTATAATCGCCGACTGTGACCGTCGAGCAACGTCCCCTGCGCGCGGACGCCCGGCGCAACCGGGAAGCGCTGGTCACGGCGGCCCGGGAAGTGTTTCGCGCCAAGGGCGTCGACGCCCCGCTCGACGAGATCGCCCGCCGCGCCGAGGTCGCGATCGGCACCCTCTACAACCGGTTCCCGACACGGGCGGACCTCGTCGAAGCCGCGTTCCTGCCGGTGCTCGAGGAAGCCGAAGCGGTCAGCGAAGAAGCCCTCGCGTGCGCGGACCCGTGGGAGGGATTCGTCCTGTTCGTCGAGCGGTCGGTCCGGATGCAGGTCGTCGACCGCGGCTTCACCCAGGTGTGCGCGCGGTCGTTCGATCCGGCGTCGGGACTGGAGAAAGCCAAGCACGCCAACGCCTCCCGGATGAACCGGATCATCGCCCGGGCGCAGGAGGCGGGCGCGCTGCGGCCGGACTTCCGCGGCGAGGACCTGGCGGTGGTGTTCGCCGCGGCGTCCGCGGCGGCGGACTGGCGGCGCGGGCTCGCCCTGGTCCTCGACGGCCTGCGCCCGCGATGACCTGGCTCGCGGACACGGCCACCTCGTACGACACGGTGGCGTCGAGCTACGCCGAGTTCGTGGCGGACGTGCTGGCGGAACAGCCCTACATGCGGGCGGCGCTGGCGTTGTTCGCCGCGGAGGTCGACGGGCCCGCGGTGGACGTCGGCTGCGGCCCGGGGCACTTCACCGCCCACCTGGCCTCGCTGGGGGTCGACGCGGCCGGCATCGACCTGTCCCCGGGCATGGTGGACCTGGCCCGGCGGACCCACCCGCAGCTGCGGTTCGAGGTGGGGTCGATGACGGACCTCCCGCTGCCGGCCGCATCCGTGGCGGGCGTGCTGGCGTTCTGGTCGCTGATCCACGTCCCGGACGAGTCGGTGCCGGCGGCCCTGGGGCACTTCCACCGCGTGCTGCGGCCGGGTGGCCTGCTGGTGATCGGCTACCACGTCGGCGTCGGGACCCGGTTGAAGACCGAAGGCTACGGCGGCCACCCGATGCGGGTCCACGTCCACCTGCGGCAGCCGTGGTGGCTGGCGCGGCGGGTGCGGCAGGCCGGGTTCACGGTCGAGGCGGAGTGGGCGCTCGACCCGGAAAAGCCGGTGTCGCAGGCGATCCTGTTCGCCCGGCGCGGCTAGGCGAACGCCTGCTCGGCGAAGCTGAGGCCGCCGCGTTCGGTCATGGTCAGGACCTGCCGGGGGACGTGCTGCGGTGGGGTGCGGATGTACTGCCGGAAGCCGCGGGCCCGGAACTTCAGGTCGAACTCGTGGCCATCCAGGTGCCACAGCGGGTACGGGCGGTCGTCCGGTGGGGCGAGGCGGTGGAGGTCGGCGAGCTCCAGGTGTCCGTATAGCGGGCCGAGTTCGCCGGTGATGTCCCATGCCTGGTCGAACACCAGGGTCGCCGGGGCGACCCAGAACGTGTAGTGCTTCTCGCGCCGGGCCGGCTCGACCCAGCGGACGATGTAGTCCAGGTCCAGCAGCAGCCGGCTCGGTGGCAGGTCGTCGTCCTCGAGGAGGCTGAGCGCGTGGACACGGCTGTCATGCCAGCCCATCTGCGGGAAGTCGGCGTCGGTCCAGACGGCCTTGGACAGGCCGGACGGGTCGGTCACGACAGGCGCTCCCCCACGAACTTCACGATCTCCGGCAACACGCCCCGCCAGTATCGGTCATCGTGGCCGCCCGGGGAAATCCGGGACACCGCGGGCGAAACCGCCTGCACCAGCCGGCGGTCCGCGCCCAGGAACGGGTCCGACTCGCCGCACCACACGCCGAGCGCGCCGGGGCGCAGGTCGGCCGCGTGCAGCAGGGGTTCCTCCGCCCGCCAGTTCGCCTCGTCCGCGAACACCTTGCGGCTGCGGGCGTCCGGCCAGCCGGCGAACAGGGCCGCGCTCGCCGTGGCCACCGCCTTCAGGTCCGGGTGGGCGCGGGCGAGCCGCAGCGCGCCGAAGCCGCCCATCGAGATGCCGAACACCGCCGACGGCGGACGCAGGTCGCGCCCGGCCAGCCAGCCCGGGACCTCGTCGGTGAGCATGCGCTGGGGGTCGTCGCCGGCCCCCGTTTCGACCCAGTAGTGGTCGCCGTCGACCGCTGCCACCGCGAACGGGGGTGTGCCCGCGCGAACCGCGGCCGTCAGCAGCGCGGGGACGCCGAGGGAGAGGAACGTCCGCGCCCGGGCGCCACGGCCGTGCAGCGCCAGGCACACGGGCAACCCCGCGGCCGGCACCCCGGACGGCGTGATGAGCACCAGGTCGACGTCGGTGCCGCGGGCGGCCGACGACATCCGCTGGACCGTCACCGGGTCGGGCGGTGCCGACGGCCGGGACGGTGCCGGCACCGGAGGCGGCCCGGGCGGGGGTTCGGACGGCGAGCAGCCCGCTAGCAGCGCCAGTGCGCTGCCGGCGAGCAGGCCGCGGCGGGAGAGCACGGGTCAGCCCCGGCTCTCCTCCTCCGCGAACTCGTCGTCTTCGGCGTCTTCGCTGTCTTCGCGAGGTGCCTTGTACGGGTCGGCATCGCCCGCGTGCTGGGCACCGGTCGCGCGCCGCGCGACCTCCGCGTCGGCCTCACGGGCCTTCGCGAGCAGGTCCTCGATCCGCTTGGACTCCTCGGGGATCGTGTCCGCGACGAACGTCAGCGTCGGCGTGTAGCGGACCCCGGTGCCCTGGCCGACCTTCGTGCGCAGCACGCCGCGCGCCGATTCGAGCGCGGCCGCCGCACCGGCGAAGTCCGGGACGGAGTCCAGCTTCTCGCCGAGGACCGTGTAGTACACCGTCGCGTCGTGCAGGTCGCCGGTGACCTTCGTGTCCGTGATGGTCACGTAGTCCAGCCGGGGGTCCTTGACCTCGTGTTCGATCGCCGACGCGACGATCTGCGAGATCCGCTTGGCGAGCTTGCGGGCCCGAGCAGGATCGGCCATGTCGTTCTCCTAGGGAAATCTAATCGTCCGGACCGAGCAGCCGGCGGCGGACGGAGAGCAGTTCGAAATCCGGCCGGCTCGCCACGTACCGCTCACACGAGTCGAGCACGTCACGGACGTGCTCGCCACCTTCGGCGACCACGGCCACCCCGATGAGGGTCCGGCGGTGCAGGTCGGTGTGCCCGGCTTCGGCCACCGACACGGCGAAGCGCTTGCGCACCTCGGCCAGCACCGGACGGACCACGGATCGCTTCTGCTTCAGCGAATGGACGTCGCCGAGCAGGATGTCGAGCTCGAGAGCTCCGACGAACATAGGCAGTTTTGGTGGTGTAGTAGGGATGAGCCGGGTGCGTGCGGAACTTCCCGCACGCACCCGGCCCCCGAGCGATTACGCCCGCGGCTTCTCGCGCTGCTCGTACGTCTCGATCTGGTCGTCGACCTTGATGTCGCCGTACGAACCGAGCGTCAGACCGCACTCGTAGCCCTCGCGGACCTCGACCACGTCGTCCTTGAACCGCCGCAGCGAGCTGATCGGCAGGTTCTCCGCCACGACGGTGCCGTCGCGGAGCAGACGGGCCCGGGCGTTGCGCCGGATCTCGCCGGACATGACCAGGCAACCCGCGATCGTGCCGATCTTGGAGGACTTGAAGACCTCGCGAACCTCCGCGCGGCCCAGCTCGACCTCTTCGTACTCCGGCTTGAGCATGCCCTTGAGGGCCTGCTCGATCTCGTCGATCGCCTGGTAGATGACCGTGTAGTACCGGACGTCGACGCCCTCGCGGGTGGCCCGCTCGGTCGCCTTGCCCTGGGCGCGGACGTTGAACCCGAGGACGATCGCGTCGGACGCGGTCGCCAGGTCGATGTCCGACTCGGTCACGCCACCGACACCGCGGTGGACCACGTTCAGCTCGACCTCGTCGCCGACGTCCAGCTGGAGCAGCGAGGCTTCGAGGGCCTCGACCGTACCCGAGTTGTCACCCTTGATGATCAGGTTGAGGCTGTTCGTCTCCTTCAAGGCGGAGTCGAGGTCCTCGAGGCTGACCCGCTTGCGGCGCGACGCGTTGAGCGCGTTCCGCGTACGAGCCGAGCGGCGCTCGGCGATCTGCCGGGCGACGCGGTCCTCGTCGACCACCAGGAAGGTGTCGCCCGCGCCCGGCACCGAGGTGAACCCGATGACCTGGACGGGACGCGACGGCAGCGCCTCGGTCACGTCGACGTTGTGCTCGTCGACCATCCGGCGGACGCGGCCGTAGGCGTCACCCGCCACGACCGAGTCACCGACGCGCAGCGTGCCGCGCTGGACCAGGACGGTGGCCACCGGACCGCGGCCGCGGTCGAGGTGCGCCTCGATCGCGACACCCTGGGCCTCCATGTCCGGGTTGGCCCGGAGGTCCAGAGCGGCGTCGGCGGTCAGCAGGATCGCCTCGAGCAGGCCGTCGATGTTGATGTTCTGCCGCGCGGAGATCTCGACGAACATCGTGTCGCCGCCGTACTCCTCGGCGACCAGGCCGTACTCGGTCAGCTGCTGCCGGATCTTGTCCGGGTTCGCGCCTTCCTTGTCGATCTTGTTGATCGCGACCACGATCGGGGCCTTGGCGGCCTGCGCGTGGTTGATCGCCTCGACCGTCTGCGGCATCACACCGTCGTCGGCCGCCACCACGATCACCGCGATGTCGGTCGAGTTCGCACCACGGGCACGCATGGCGGTGAACGCCTCGTGACCCGGGGTGTCGATGAAGGTGATCAGGCGCGGGTTGCCGTCGAGCTCGGTCTCGATCTGGTACGCACCGATGTGCTGCGTGATGCCGCCGGCCTCGCTCTCGCGGACCTTCGTCTTCCGGATCGTGTCGAGCAGGCGGGTCTTACCGTGGTCGACGTGACCCATGATGGTCACGACCGGCGGCCGGACCTGCAGATCCTCTTCGCCACCCGCGTCGTCGCCGTAGGTGATGTCGAAGGTCTCCAGCAGCTCGCGGTCCTCCTCCTCGGGGCTGACGACCTGAACGTTGTAGTTCATTTCGCCGCCGAGCAGCTCGAGGATGTCGTCCGACACGGACTGCGTCGCGGTGACCATCTCGCCGAGGTGGAAGAGCACCTGCACCAGCGAAGCCGGGTTGGCGTCGATCTTCTCGGCGAAGTCGGTCAGCGAGGCACCACGCGGCAGCCGGATCGTCTCGCCCTGGCCCTTGGGCAGGCGGACGCCGCCGACGCTGGGCGCCTGCATGTTGTCCATGTACTCCTGGCGCTTCTGCCGCTTCGACTTGCGGCCCTTGCGCGAGGGACCACCGGGACGCCCGAAGGCACCCGCGGTACCGCCACGGCCACCGGGGCCGCCACGACCGCCGCCGCCACCGCGGAAGCCGCCGCCACCGGCCGGGGCACCGCCGCCACCACCGGGACCGCCGCCACCCGGACGGAAGCCGCCGCCACCGCCGCCGCCACCGGGGCCGCCGCGGAAGCCACCGCCGCCGCCACCGCCACCGGGACCGCCGCGGAAACCGCCGCCACCGCCACCGGGACGACCGCCGCCGCCACCGCCGGGGCCGCCACGGGCGCCGCCACCGGGACCACCACGGGCGCCGCCACCGGGACCGGCGGGACGCTGCGTGCGGCCCGGCATCATGCCGGGGTTCGGCCGCGGGGGCATGTTGCCCGGGCTCGGCCGGTTGCCACCGGCGCCACCACCCGGCCGCGGGGCCGGACGGTCACCGCCGGCGCCACCGCCGGGACGCGGGGGCCGGTTGTCGCCGCCCTGGCCGCCACCGGGGCGCGGGGCCTGCGGACGCGGCGGGGCGCCGGAACCGACGCCGAACGGGTTGTTGCCGACGCGCGGGGTGCGCGGGCCGGGCTTGGGACCGCCGGGCTTGGGGCCCTGCGGCTTCGGCGGGACGACCGAACCGGTGCCGCCCGCTGCGGGCGTGGCCGGGGTGTCCTGCTTGGGAGCGGCCGGTGCCTCCGCTTTCGCGGCCGGGACCTGCTCCTGGGGTGTGGGTGCGGCGGGCTGCTGACGCGGGCCGGGCCGGGGGCCGGGGCGCTGCCCCGGGGTGGCCGGCTTCGACGCCGCGGGTGCCTGCTGCTGGGGTGCGGCCGGAGCCGACGCAGCCGGAGCGGGCGCCGCCTGGGCCGCCGGAGCCTGCTGGGCAGGCGCGGGGGGCTTCGGGGCGGCGGGCCCGGGCTTGGCGGCCGGCGGGCCGGGGCGCGCCGACGGGCCGGGGGTGGGCTTCTTCGCGCCCTTGGGCGCATACGCGTCGCGGAGACGGCGGGCGACGGGCGCCTCGACCGTGGATGACGCGGACTTGACGAACTCGCCCTGTTCCTTCAACTTCGCGAGAACGTCCTTGCTGGTGATGCCGAGCTCCTTCGCGAGCTCGTGTACGCGGGCCTTGCCTGGCACAACTCTCCTCATCTAGGGGAGGCCAGGCGGAAAACCCGCTGACCTCGTCCTTATTGTCTGACGCTCATGGCTTCAGCTTCACGGCTGACTCATGACGGGTCGACCTGCTTCCTTGATTCCTCGCGACCCCGGGGACGTCCCGGGTTCGTGGTGCGGGGTGGTGCGCCCGACGTGCTCGCGGACCTCGCGGGCGTCGAGCGCCCCGGGAGCCCGCAGGGCTCTCGGGAATGCTCGCCGCCGTTCGGCCTTGGCCAGGCAGTCCGGGTCGGGGTGCAGCCAAGCCCCCCGGCCCGGCAGCCGCCGACGCTCGTCGACGACCACCCGCCCGGCCACCGCGACCACGCGCAGCAGCTCACCGATCAACGCCCGCCGCTTGCAGCCGACACAAGTCCGCACCGGGCAATTCCGGTGGGGCTGGTGCTCGGCTACCCGCCGCGGGCCTCGAACCACTCCTGAGTCTAGCGCTTCGACCTTCACTCAGCCGAACCGGTTGTCGCGGCGGGCCGCGGCGGACGGGCGTGGTCTTGATCACCCTCGTCGTCCACCGGTGCGGCGTCACTGCGGATGTCGATCCGCCAGCCGGTCAGGCGGGCGGCCAGGCGGGCGTTCTGGCCCTCCTTGCCGATCGCCAGCGACAGCTGGAAGTCCGGCACCACGACGCGGGCGGTCTTCGCCCGCTCGTCCACGACTCGTACCGAAACAACCTTGGCGGGCGACAGCGCATTCCCGACGAAGCGGGCCGGATCCTCGGAGTAGTCGATGATGTCGATCTTCTCACCGGCCAGCTCGCTCATCACGTTGCGCACGCGCGCGCCGACCGGGCCGATGCAGGCGCCCTTGGCGTTGACGCCCGCCACGGTGGACTTCACCGCGATCTTCGTGCGGTGTCCCGGCTCACGCGCGACGGCGGCGATCTCGACCGTCCCGTCGGCGATCTCCGGCACCTCGAGCGCGAACAGCTTGCGCACCAGGTTCGGGTGCGAGCGCGAGAGCGTGATCTGCGGGCCGCGGTTGCCGCGCGAGACCGTCACCACGTACGCCTTGATCCGGCTGCCGTGTTCGTAGGACTCCCCGGCCACCTGCTCGGCGGACGGCAGCACGCCCTCGGTGTCACCCACCTGGACCACGACCATGCCGCGCGCGTTCGCGCGGGCGTCGCGCTGGATGACGCCGGCGACGATCTCGCCCTCCTTGGTGGAGAACTCGCCGAAGGTCTTCTCGTGCTCGGCGTCGCGCAGCCGCTGCAGGATGACCTGGCGCGCGGTGGTGGCGGCGATCCGGCCGAACCCCTCGGGTGTGTCGTCCCACTCCTCGTCGACCTGGCCGTCGTGGGTCAGCGTGTGCGCGAGCACGCGCACCAGGCCCGTCTTGCGGTCGATGTCGATGCGGGCGTGCGGCTGGTGGCCCTCGGTGTGCTTGTACGCGGTCAGCAAGGCCGTCTCGATGGCCTCGATCACCGTTTCGAAGGGGATGTCCTTGTCCCGTTCGATCGCCCGCAGCGCGGCGATGTCGACGTTCACTTCGACCCCTTCTCCGTCTCGGCTGCGATCGAGCCGGACGCGTCGTCTTCGAGCAGTTTCAGGTCCTCGGCGGGCGGCTGCTTGAACTCGATCTCCACGACCGCCTTCGCCACGTCGGCGTAGCGGACGTCGCGGAGCTTGCCGTCCACGAGGACGCGGGCGGAGTCTTCGCCCGCGTGACCGACCCGGCCGACGAAGGCCGCGCCGTCGGCCGGGGTGATCTTCACCAGCCGGTACCGCGCGCGGCGCCAGTGCCGGGCCTGGGTGAGCGGGCGGTCGAGCCCCGGCGAGGTGACCTCCAGCGTGTAGGCGCTCGCGAGGACGTGGTCGTTCTCGTCGAGCGCCGCCGAGACCTTGCGGCTGACCTCGGCGACCTCGTCCAGCCCGACCCCGTCGTCGGCGTCGACGACGACCTTGACCAGCTGCCGCCGGCCGGCCTGCTGCACCTCGAACGAATCGAGGTCGAAACCCGCGGCGGTGACGGCTTCGGCCACTATCGGCTGAAGCCGGCTGGCGAGTTCTCCTGGCACGTGGGGCTCTCCTCGGTTGCGCGGGTCGGTGGTGGACCAGCTTATCCGGTCGCCCGCTCGGCCCGCGCGAGCGGCGGGGCCGCCCCGGGGCCTGGCAGGATGGGGCGGCGTGACCGGAAGACCGACCGAGCTGACCCGCCGCGGCGCCCTCCGCGCGGGGGCGCTGGCCGCACTGGCCGTGCCCCTCGCCGCCTGCGGGCCCGGCTACGACGAAAGCCCCGACCCGCTGCAGCCCCTGCTGACCGCCGCCGAGGCGGACGCCACCGCCGCGCGGGCGCTGGCCAAGGGCGCCGACGCCGGCGCCGCCGGCCAGCTCGCCGACGCGCGCGCGGCGCACGCGGCCGCCCTCAAGTCCGAAGTGGACCGGCTGAACCGGCCCAAGCCGTCGCCGTCACCGGCGCCGCCGGCCCCCGCGGCGCTGGGCGACCTGAAGGACCGGCTGGCGGCCGCGCGCAAGCAGGCCGAGGACCTCGTGCCCGCGCTGCCGCGCTACCGCGCCGGGCTGGTCGCCGCGGTGGCGGCGGGCTGCGCGGCGCTGCAGCGCACCGCCCCGGCGCTGGGCCCCGGCGACGACGCCCCGAAGCCGCCGACCGCGGTCGCCGGTGCGGTGCCACCGGAGGCGGTGGACCCGCTGCAGGGCGCGCTGGCCGCCGAGCACGCCGCCGTCTGGGTGTACGGGCTGGTCAGCGCCTTCCTGCCGGGCGACTTCGGCGACGCCGAGAAGAGCGGCGCGGCGGAGCACGCCGTACGCCGTGACCTGCTGCAGTCGATGCTTTCGGCGGCCGGGGCGACCCCGGTCGCGCCGGAGGCGGCGTACGTGCCGAAGAACCCGGTGACGGACGCGAAGTCGGCGTCACAGGTGGTCGCGACGGCCGAGGCGGACTGCGCGTCGGCGTGGCTGGCGGTCATCACCCACACCGACGACGCCGGCCTGCGCACGACGGCCCTGCACGCGCTGGTCGCGGCCGCCCGCCGGGGCACGCCGTGGCGCTCCGAAGCGGGCGAGAAGCCGGCGGCGATCGCGTTGCCCGGCCAGAACAGCTGAGAGCCCTCGTGAGTGGTGAGGCGGGTTCTAACTCGCCTTACCACTCACGACGGCCGCGGCAGGGTGCTCAGGAGTGGAGGTCGGCCGAGAGGCGGAGCGCGTCGTCGGCGATCTTCTCGATCAGGTCCTTGTCCTTGTGCTTGGCGTAGAAGTCCGCCAGCACGATCGTCGTGTTCGTGCCCTCGACCTTCGACGCGTACGCCGCGTCCTTGCCGCTCACGCTCGGCGTGCCGGTGCCCGCGAACGTCTTGTCCTTCACCATGTCGGTGACGTTGCCGGTGCCGTCCTTCTCGGTCAGGGCCTTGAGCGCCCGCGCCTTCGACGAGTCCGGCATCCGGACCACGACCACGGACACCAGTGCCTTCGCGCCGCCCGACTCCGTCGTGTAGAGCGCGCGGACCAGCGACTGGCACGGGTTGTCCTGGAAGAAGTCCTGGGTCTTGTTGTAGGACTTCGCGACGCAGTCGTCGGACTTCTCCGGCCCGGCGACCAGCGTGAACTTGAACTGCCCGGTGTTCTGCGCCGGCGGCTGCGCGACCGGCTCGTCCGGCGTCGAGTCGTGCCGGATCAGGAACCAGAGCAGCCCGGAGACGACGGCGATCGCGACCAGCCCGGCGCCCTTGAGCAGCAGGGACCGGGTGTCACGCGCCGGCGGCCCCGGCACGGGCGGGCGGGGCTGCGGGGGAACCGCGCCCAGCGGGGCCGTGTCGGACGGGCCTGGGGTGAAATGCGCACCAACCACGAGGCCATACGGTAGTGCTTTTCCTGGGGGCCCTGCCCCCAGACCCCCGCCGGGGGCTCCGCCCCCAGGCCCCCAAGGGGTGGTTCACCCGCGTCCGGCGGTTCACTCGAACGCGTGTAAAACGCGTTCGACGTCGTCAGCGGTGTTGTAGAGGTGGAAACCGACCCGCACCCGGCCGCCGCGGACACTCGACACGATCCCCGCTTCGGCCACCCGCGCCGGGTCGGCGTCGAGCGCCACGATCGGGGTGCCGCGCGGGGGCAGCCCCAGCTTCTCCAGCAGCGTGTCGGCCAGCCGGGTGTTGTGCGCCTGGACCTGGGCGAGGTCGAGGCCGCCGAAGTACTCCAGGGCGGCCGCCGAGCCGACCTGGGCCAGCCAGACGGGCGAGAGGTCGAACGCGCGGGCGTCGCCGGCCAGGCGCAGCGGGAGGCCGTAGACGGTGGCCCACGGGTCCTCACCCGCGTACCAGCCGGCCGCGACCGCGCGGGTGCGCTCCTGCGCGTCCGGCCGCACGGCCAGCCACGCGCTGCCCCGCGGCGCGCAGAGCCACTTGTAGCCCGCGCCGACCACCCAGTCCGCCCAGGCGACGTCCAGCGGCAGCCAGCCGGCCGCCTGGGTCGCGTCGAGCAGCACCGCCGCCCCGGCGGCCCCGGCCGCGGCCCGGATCGCCGTCAGGTCCGCGATCCGGCCGTCGGCGGACTGGACGACGCTCACCGCGACGACGTCGTGGCCCTCGATCCGCGACGGCAGCACGTCCAGCGGCACCTCGGTGACCGTGACGCCGGGGTTCGCCGCGAAGGGGAACGTCACGCTGGTGAAGTCGCCCTCGGCGGCGAGCACGCGGGTGCCGGCGGGCAGCGCCGCGGCGACGTTGGCGACGAGCTGGGAGACCGACGCGCCGCTGGCGACGCGCCCGGGCTCGACGCCGAGCAGCCGGGCGAACCCGGCCCGCGCCCGCGTGACGTACTCGTCGAACTCCCCCGGCCGGGTCGCCCCGACCCGCCACCGCTCCACCGATTCGGCCACCGCCGCGGCCACCGGCGCGGGCGGGATGCCCACGCTGGGCGTGTTCAGGTATCCGGGCGGGACGGCGAAATCGGTTCCGAAGGCACGCATGCCTCCAGGCAAGCAGACCGGCCGGTCCGGTTCACCCGATTTACGGCAGCAGGGCCGTGACGTCGGCGTAGGCCGGCGGGCTCAGCGGCAGGTCACGGCCGTCTCGCACGGCCAGCGCGGTCCCGGCGGCGGCCGCGAGCGCCATCCGGTACGGCAGCGAGCCGAGGCTGACCCGCGCGACGCCCAGCTCCGCCAGCCCGGCCAGGGTGACCTTGCCCGGCAAGAACAGCAGGTTGAGCGGCACGCCGGCGGCGACGATCCGCTCGACGTCGCCCGGCTCGGCGAGGCCGGGCACGAAGACGCCGTCCGCGCCCGCCGCCGCATACGCCCGCACCCGCCGCTCGGCCTCGGCGAGCGAGCGGTCGCCCGCCCAGTGCGTGTCGGTCCGGGCGTTGACGAACAGGCTCGGCACCCGGTCCTTCACCGCCTTGACCAGCGCGCACTGGACGTCGGCCGCGGCGAGCGAGCCGTCGGCGCGGCCGTCCTCGAGGTTGACGCCGGCCGCGCCGGCGTCCGCCAGTTCCGCCGCGAGGTCGGCGACGGCGGCCGGGTCCGCGCTGAAGCCGTCGGCGATGTCGACGCTGACGAGCACGTCCAGCCGCGCCAGGCGGCGGGCGAGGGCGACGGTCGCGTCGCGCGTCGACGGCGCGCCGTCGGGCTCCCCCGCCGCCGCGGACACGCCGAGGCTGGTCGTGCCCAGGGCACGGAAGCCCTGCGCGGCGAGGAAGGCGCCGACGCCGAACTCCCACGCGTTGGGCAGCAGCAGCGGAGAGCCGGGGACGTGCAGGGCACGGAAATCTTCCATGCCCCGAATCTAGGTCCGCGACGCTTCGGCGGGCACCGAAGCGAACTGCGCCAGCACCCCCGGCACGGCCTCGGCCGCGAAGGCGAGCCCCTCGGCGGCATCGGCGTCGCGGATTGCGTAGGCACCGGCACCCGCCGCGGTGGTCGCGGTGAACGTCGCCAGCCCGCGACGGCGCTGGAACACCGACTGCCGCACGGTCCAGCCGATCACCCCGTCCCGCGTGAGCACGGCCGTGCTCCGCCGGACCGAACCCGCGCGCGTCACGAGGTAGCGGCCGCGGGTGCCGTGCCCGAGGCCGCGGTAGGCGTCCCGGGCCAGCAGGACCGCCACCGGCAGCGCGACGACGGCGAGGGCGCCGCCCGCCACCAGCAGGACGTCGGTGAGCAGCGCGCCGAGCAGCAGGAGGACGAGCACCGGCACGAGCGCGGCGGTGAGCGCCCACCGCAGCCGCCGTCCGCGGGCCGCCACCGGGTGCGGCACCAGCTCGACAGCTCCGATGCGCTCGCCCAGGACTTTTTCGGCCACGTCGTGCGCCACGAGCTTCGGGGCCACGGGCAGGAGCGTCTTGGCTTCGGTCTTGTCGTCGTCCTGCGGCCTGCCGGTGGCGATGGCGTCCACCCGCGCGGCGCCGGCGAGCCGGGCTCCGAGCGGCTCGACCAGCTCGACGCCGCGCAGGCGCCGCTCTTCGACGGTGCTCGACCGGGTGGTGAGCAGGCCGCGCCGGACGAGCAGGGTGCCCCCGGGCTCGCGATCCAGCCGGTAGTTCGCCCACATCTCGGCGAACAGGCCCACGGCACCGGCCACGCCGGCGACCATCGCCAGGGCCAGCAGGAGCAGGATGCTCACGGCGAGGGGCAGGTCGCCGAACAGCTTCAGCAGCCAGTTCAGCAAGCCACCGCCGGCCCCGAACCAGTCCGCGACCTTGAACAGCCCGCCGAACGCGGTCAGCCCGAGCGCCGGGGCGACGAAGGAGACCGGCGCGTAACGGATCCAGCGTGGGTCGAGTGTCGCGAGTGGACCGCCGGTGGCCGGTTCGGGGAGCCGGTGCAGCAGCTGGGTGCGCAGGGCTTCGGCGTCCGCTCTGGACAGCGGCGAGAGGGTGATGTTGTCGTGCTGTCCGGTGCCGATCGACAGCGCGGCGACGCCGAACGCGCGGTGCAGCGGGTTGGCGGTGAGGTCGACGCTGCGGATTCGCTCACGCGGCAGGGATTTCCGCGTGTGGACGGCGAAGCGGAACTCGATTTCGAGGCGTTCGGGCGTGCAGCGGAAGCGGGTGCAGCGCCAGCGGACGTACTCGGCGAGCACGCCCGCGCCGACGAGGAGCACGGCGGCCGGGACGAGCCACGGGGATCCGGTTCCGATGGCGGTCGGAACGCCCGCCGAGACGGCGAGGCCGGCCAGGAAGACCGCGGTGACGCCGAGAGTGCGCCGGTCCAGACGACGCCAGCCGTCCGGGCCGGAGGGCCGCTCGGCGCTCACGTCGCATCCCCGGGCGTGGCGTCGGTGCGTTCGGTCAGGCGCTCGGCGACGTCGGCCGCGAGCCGGGCGTCGAGGCCGCGGAGCTTCACCGCGCCGCGCGCCGAGGCCGTCGTCACCGTGACCGTCGCCAGCCCGAAGCGCTGCTGGAGGGGGCCGCGCAGCGTGTCGACCGTCTGGACCCGCGACAGCGGGGCCACGCGCCACTCCTGCCACAGGAAGCCCGATCGCGCGTAGACCGCCGTTTCCGTGATCTCCCAGCGGTGCAGGCCGAACCACCACCGCGGCAGCACCGCGCACCACGCCACGCCGATCACGGCCACGACGGCGGCCGGGCCCAGCAGCCAGGCCGCGGCCGGCGGGATCAGCAGCCCGAGGGCCGCGAGCACCAGCGCCACCGGCACGAAGACCAGCGCCCCCTGTGCGCGCCACCAGGCGATCGCTCGACGGTCGAGTGCGTGACGCGGCGGCCTCAGCCGCACTGTTCCGGTCCCCACCGGATACCCCCCCTGGTAGTTTGGCAATGCGATCGCATCGTAACAGCGGATGCCGGGCGTTCGCAATGCGATCGCATGACAACGGGAGCGAGCTTGCCCAAACAGGTGGACCACGAGCAGCGCCGGGTGCAGATAGCCGAGGCACTGCAACGGCTGACCACGCGCGCCGGGCTGGAAGGCGTCAGCCTGCGGCAGGTCGCGGCCGAGGCGGGCATGTCCATGGGGTCGGTGCAGCACTACTTCAAGTCGAAGGACGAAATGCTGCGGTTCGCCCTCGAACACCGCCACAAGCTCCGCACCGAGCGGATCTCGGCGAAGATCCTCGCCGAAGGACGTCCGACGCCGCGGTCGATCCTGCGCGCGTGCCTGGTGGAGATCCTGCCGCGCGATCCCGACAGCGAGGCCGACTTCCTCATCGGCGTCGCCTACTTCATCCGCGCGGCGGCGGACCCGGCAATGGCGAAGGCCTTCGGCGAAGGCATGCCGGAACTCCTGCAGTTCTTCGCCGATCAGGTCCGCCAGGCGCAGGAAGCGGGCGATGTCCCGGCGTCGGCCGACCCGGCGATCGAGGCGTCCCTGCTGTGGGCGATCGCGGACTCGCAGGGCTCGGAGATCCTGATGGGCCAGCGCACCCCGGCCGAAGCTGTGTCCACAGTGGACTACTACCTCGACCGCCTCTTCTCCGCGGGCGGCTCGCGCACCTGAACCGATCAGCCTCCGCCCCCACCCGAACTGGCCGCGAGGTAGGCCGTGCGAGCGGCCTGGAGTTCGCGGATCACCTTGCGCAGGGCCGGGACCGTCGCGCCCGCCTGGTCCGCCAGCCGGGCCAGGCGCTCGCGGCGACGGCGGCGCTCGCCGCGCGGGAGGACCGCGCTCAGCTCGGCCGCCGCGGCCAGCGACGTCAAAGCCGCCACCTCCGCCGGTACCGGTGAGTCGCTGCGCAACGCCGACACCACCTCGTCGCGCAGCGCCGCCGCCGTCGCCGCGTCGCGGACCACCGGACGGCGGCGCGGGAACAGCCCCAGCACGCGAGACGTCCGCAGCGTGAGCACGCCCGCCGCGTCGAGCTGGGCCTCCAGGGACTGCAGCGTCCCGCGGGCGCCGCGGCGCACCCACGCGCGCCACTTCCGGTGCGGGTCGGCGGCGAGCTCGGCGAGCAGGTCGTCGAGCACCAGGTGCCCCGTCCCGCCCGCGCCGCGGACCTCCGGCCGGCCGGCCGCGTCCCCGACCAGGCCGCGCAGCACCAGGTCCGTCAACGCCGCCGCGCGGACCAGCAGCGCGACGCGGTCCCGGTCCGGCAGCCGGTCGCGCCGGGTGTCGCACGCCAGCAGGTAGGCCCGGGCGGGCAACGACAGTTCACTCATCCCCATTCCCCTCTCGGCAACCGGGACCCGCCGGCGTCGGGCAGGGAAGCGACGCCGGCGGGCACCGTACGCACGGCGAATGCCGGGGACATCCGCCGTCTCCCTCTCACCGCGTGGCCCCAGTCCACCGGTTCCGGGGTCCCCGGCGATACCCGACGAGGAGGGTGATCACCGGCAACTTTCGTTGCACGCCCGGGGCGGCGGCGCCGGGGGGCGGTTACCGTGAGGCGCGTGACCATCGCCCGGCGGCCGTTGTGGCCGAGCCGCTCCGACGGCGGCTGGCTGATCTTCGCCGCCCTCGCGTTCGCCGGGATGAACACCCTCTTCTTCCTCCTCGGCGACCGGACCACCGGCGCGTGGGGCCCGGCGGCCGGGCTGGTCCTGCAGATCGGCTGCGACCTCACGCTCGTGCTGCTGTTCCGGTTCCCCGGGCCGGTGTGCGCAGTCGTCACCGCGGCGGCGGTCGCCATGCTCGCGTCCGACACCTTCGCGCCCGGCCTGCTGGTGCCGGTGCAGCCACTCGCCCTCACGACGGTCCCGACGATCGCGCCGGTGATCCTGTCCCAGGCGGCGCGGGTGCTGGACCGGCGGACCGTGCTGTGGGTGGCCGGCGTCCTGGCCGTGATCGCCGCGCGGCCGTGGACGCCGAGCTGGGCGACCACGCCGTTCGGCCTGCTCAGCACCGCGCTGCCGGCGCTGGCGTCGCTGTACTTCGAGGCGCGGCGCCAGCTTCTGCAGTCGCTGCGCGACCGGGCCGAACGCGCCGAACGCGAGCAGCACCTGCTCGCCGAGCAGGCCCGCGCGGCGGAGCGGCGCCGGCTCGCCGGCGAGATGCACGACGTCGTCACCCACCGGCTCAGCCTGATGGTGCTGCACGCGGGCGCGCTCGGCGTGACCTCACCCGACCCGGCGGTGCGGACGGCGGCCGAGGACATCCGCCGCGAAGGCGCGCTGGCGCTGGACGAACTGCGCGACCTCGTCGGCGTCCTGCGCAACGAGACCGAGCCCGGGCCGCGGACGCTCAGCCCGGCGGAGCCCGGCGATCCGGCCCGGCTGGTCGAGGAGTCCCGGTCGGTCGGGGTGACGACGGAACTCGTGGTGCACGGCGATCCGGCGGAGCTCTCGCCGACCGTCGCGCGCACGGCGTACCGGCTGGTGCAGGAGGCGCTGACGAACGTGCGCAAGCACGCACCGGGCGCGTCGGCGCGGGTCTCCCTGCGCTACCACCCGGGTGGTCTGGACGTCTCGGTGGACAGCACGGCGGCGGCCCGGCCGCCCGACCCGGCGCTGGCGGGCAGCGGTTCCGGGGCCGGGCTGACGGGGCTGCGGCAGCGCGTCGAACTGGTCGGCGGCCGCTTCGACGCGGGCCCGGTACCCGGCGGCGGGTTCCGGGTCGGTGCGATACTGCCCGCCTACGTCCCGACAGCGGAAGGCACGCACAGTGATCCCGGTGCTCGTGGTCGATGACGAGCCGATGGTGTGCGCGCACCTGCGCACGATCCTGGGCTCGGCCGGCGACATCGAGGTCGTCGCGCAGGCGGGCGACGGCGCCGAAGCCGTCGAGGCCGTGGTCCGGCACCGGCCGCGCGTGGTGCTGATGGACCTGCGGATGCCGGGCGTGGACGGGCTGACGGCGATCGCGCGGATCACGGCGCTGCCCGACCCGCCGGCGGTGGTCGCGCTGACGACGTTCGACGCGGACACCTACGTGATCCGGGCGCTGCGTGCGGGTGCGGCGGGGTTCTTGGTGAAGTCGACGCCCCCGGAGGACCTGATCGGCCTGGTCCGGGTGGCGGCGGACGGCCACACGGTGCTCTCCCCGTCGGCCGCCCGCCGGCTGGTGGCGTTGTCTTCGGACGGCCGCGAACGCGGCGAAGACGCGCGCCGGCGCATCGCCGATCTCACCGAGCGCGAGCGGGACGTGCTGGCGTGCCTCGGTTCCGGACTGTCCAATGCGGACATCGCGGCGAAGCTGCACCTGGCCGAGGCGACGGTGAAGAGCTACGTCTCGCGCATGCTGGTCAAGCTGGGCTGCACCAACCGGACCCAGGCGGGGCTGCTGGCCCACGAGGCGGGGTTGGCTGCCCGCTAAGAGAACAGCAGCGGGAAGGCGTGCCAGATCGCCCAGCCGTTCAGCAGGAACCACCCGCCGATCCACAGCGGCGACGGCATTTTGGTCTGCTTGGCCAGCATGGCGGCATCGTCGGTGTGACCGCGGAACCCCTTCAGGCGGCGGTTCGCGACGAGAACCTGCACGGCGCTGAGTCCACTGGTCAGCAACAGCCAGGCTTCGGTGTAGGCGATGGCGGTGCGAAGCCAGCCCGGGGCGTAGCGCAGAGCCGAGTACACGACCGCACCCACCACGACGATCATGATGAAGGTGCGCGGGTCCCGGGCGAGCAGCAGGAGGAACACCATCGCCGCGAGGGTCAGCACGAGCACGGCCGAGACGTGCCCGCGGTGGAGGAGAGCGGCGGCCCCCAGCCCGGCCAGTGGCGGCATCGCGTAGCCGGCGGCGGAGACCAGGACGCTGCCCAGGCCCGCATGGCCGTGTGAAACCGTCAAGCCGCTTTCGGCGCTGTCGATCTCGACTCGGCGGACACCCCCGCCCACCAGCAGCGCCACCACCGCGTGGCCGCCTTCGTGGAAGAGGGTGCCCAGCACGTTGGCGTTGCGCAGGAGGCTTCGCCGGCCGTTGGGTGGCGTGACGACCGAGATCAGCGTCACCGCGAAGGCGAACAACGCGGTGATCGCAACGACTCCCCAACCCGGAGGGGGCACCGTCTCGTTGAGCACCGCGACAGTGTCGCCGCGGACGGGGCGGCAGAACCCGTACTGCGACGGTTTGTCCAGGAGCTGTCCACTGGACGCCCGGCTACGCGGACGCGGGCGTGTGCTCCGCGTCGTAGGCGTCCCGGGCTTCCCGGACCGAGGCCATGTGCTGGCGGGCCCAGCGGTCGAGCATGTCCAGGGGCTCGGACAGGTTGCGGCCCAGGGACGTCAGCTCGTACTCGACCTTCGGCGGGATCGTCGGGTACGCCGTGCGGGCGAGGATGCCGTCGCGGACCAGGCTGCGCAGCGTCTGTGTCAGGACCTTCTGCGAGATGCCGTCGACTCGGCGGCCGATCTCGGTGAACCGGAGCGGGCCGTCCTTCAGCGCGCCGACGATCAGCACCGTCCACTGGTCGCCGATGCGGTCGAGCAGCTGGCGGGTCGGGCAGTTGCGGTCGTACGGATCGGGCTCCACGGCGCGCCTCCTCACTCTCCTGGGGAGAGTAACACGCCGTTCAGGCGGTGGCGGCCAGCCCGGCGGCGACGCGCTTGACGAAGGAGCCGAGGAACCACCGGTAGAACCAGCCGGTGCCGGGGATCTTCGGCGTGAACGTCGAGTGCCAGTGGATGTCGGTGCCGCCGTCCCGCGGGGCGAGGTCGACGTAGGCGACGTAGTCCCGCAGCGGCAGGCCGTGCTCCAGCGCGTAGCCGAACCGGCGGCCGGGCTCGAGCGCGACGATCTTCTCGTACGAGCGGACGCCGTTGGTCTTGAACAGCCGGATCGCGCCCAGGCCCTCCGGTTCGCCCTCCCCTTCGCGGACGAGCTCGAACGACCCCAGCGGCGACCACGTGGGCCAGCTCGCGCCGTCCCGCAGCAGGGCGTACACGGCGTCGGCCGAGGCAGCCGTCCTGGCGTGCACCGAAATACTTTGTACCATTTGGTACGTGTACCATCTGGTACATGATCGGCACAAGCCCGCGCGCCAAACTGCTCGACGCGGCGATCGACCACATCGCCCGCCACGGCGGCGCGGACCGGAGCCTGCGGGCGCTGGCCGCGGACCTCGGGACCAGCCACCGCATGCTGATCTACCACTTCGGTTCCAAGGAGGGCCTGCTCACGGCGGTGGCGACCGAGGTCGAAGCCCGGCAACGCGCCGCGCTGGCCGGCCTCGACCCGGCGGACGCGGGCCGCGAGTTCTGGCGGCGGCTCACCGACGAAAGCCTGCGCGCCAACGAAAAGCTCTTCTTCCAGCTCTACGGCCAGGCCCTCGGCGGCACCCCGGGCACGGCGGAGTTCCTCGACGGCGTCATCGAGGACTGGCTCGGCCCGATCGAGGCCCTGCTCGCCCGGTACGGCGTCCCGGAGGCCGACCGGCCCGCCGAAGCCCGGCTCGGGCTCGCCGTGGCGCGCGGGCTGCTGCTCGACCTGGTCACCACCGGCGACCGTGAAGCCGTCGACGCCGCCATGGAGAAGTTCTTGGCGCGGTACGAAAACCCGTGATGCACTGACGCGATGCGACTGCTACTGGGGTTCTCGGCCGCACTGCTCACGACGGCGGGGCTCGCGCCCGCGGCTTCCGCGTCACCACCGGAAAGCCGGCCGGTCCATTCCTACGCGGACGCGATCCGCGAGACGGCGTGGGTGGAGACCGGCACCGACAACGACCACGACGGACGGCCCGACCGCGTCGCCGCCGACGTCATCCGGCCCGCCGCGCGGGGGCGCGTCCCGGCGATCCTCGACGTCAGCCCGTACTACGCGTGCTGCGGCCGGGGCAACGAGACGCAGAAGAAGACCTACGCACCGGACGGCACCCCGCTGCAGTTCCCGCTGTTCCTGGACAACTACTTCGTGCCCCGCGGCTACGCGGTCGTGCTCGCCGACGTCGGCGGGACGAACCGGTCGTCGGGCTGCTTCGACGACGTCGGCTCCGGCAACGCGGTCGTCGACTGGCTCAACGGCCGGGCGAAGGCGTTCGACGCCCCCGACGGCGGCCGGCCGGTGACCGCGGACTGGGCCACCGGGGCCGTCGGCGCGATCGGCAAGTCGCAGGACGGCGCGACCGCGATCGGGATGGCCGCCTCGGGCATCGCCGGGCTCGAGACGATCGTGCCGATCGAAGGCGTCGCCGACAACTACGCCCAGGTCATCGGCAACGGCGCACCCTTCGCCACGCCGGAGAACACCGGGTCGTCCTTCACCTACAACGAGCGCGCCGCCGAGCTGTGCAAGCCGTTCGAGGCGGACCTCAAGGCGCGTGCGGGCACGAACGGCGACTACAACGCGTACTGGCAGAGCGTGAACCACGTCCCGCGCGTCGGACAGGCGAGCGTGCTGATCGCGCAGGGCTTCGGGGACTGGGTCGTCGCGCCGAACCAGTTCGCCCGCTACTGGGACGCACTCGGCCGGGCCGGCGTCCCGCGCAAGGCGTGGCTGAGCCAGGCCGGCCACACCGACCCCTTCGACCTGCAGCGGGCGCAGTGGGTCGAGACGCTGCACCGCTGGTTCGACCGCTGGCTGCTCGGCCTGCGCAACGGCGTCGAGCGCGAGCCCGCCGTGCACCTCGAAACCGCGCCGGACCGCTGGACCGACGTCCGGAACTGGCCGCCCGCGACGGCCCCGGCGACGTTCCGGCCGTCGGGTGACGGCACGCTGGGCCGGCACGGGTCGGGCACGGCGAGCGTCACCGACGATCCCGCCGTCACCCGCGAGCAGTGGGCGGCCGGGGTGTCGGCTGCGCGGTTCACCGGCGCTCCCCTGACCTCGGCGGTGCGGATCGCCGGGTCGCCGTCGGTGACGGTCACCGCGTCGTCGGACAAGACCGCCGCCCGGATCGGGGTCGCGCTCGTCGACTACGGGCCGGCCGAGCTGCGCAACACCGCCGAGTACGGCAGTGGCGTGCGCACCCTGGCGACGCGGTCGTGCTGGGGCGCCAGTACCGATACCGACAGCGCGTGCTTCCTCGACACGGCCGCCGACGTCGTGTCCGCCGACCACCGGATCGTCGCCGCCGGCTGGGCCGATCTCGGGCACCACGCGTCGCTGTGGCACGGCGAGCCGCTCGTCCCGGGCCGGGCGTACACGATGACGTTCAGCCTGACCGCGCTCGACCACGTCGTGCCGGCGGGGCACCGGCTCGGGCTGCTCCTCGGCGGCACCGACGGGCTGCTGTTCGACCCGGCGCTGCCGACCTTCGGCGACACGCTGACGTTCGACCTCGCGCGGACGTCGGTCACCGCCGGCCTTACAAAGCCCGAACACTAGGCGGACGCCCTCCGAACACCGCACGGCCAGAGTTTCCCTCGTACCCCCGAACGGATACGAGGAGAAACGATGCGAGGAACCACCTGGACGCGGCTCGCGCTGGCGGGCGGCGCGAGCGCGGCCTGCCTGCTGGTGGCGGCGCCGCTGGCCTCGGCCCAGACCACGTCGCCGGCGCCGGTCGCGCCGATCACGCTCAGCCCCGAGGAGTCGCAGCAGGTCTGCGGCGACTGGGTGCCCAAGCTGCAGAAGAAGGCCGACAACCTGGAGAAGCGGATCAACGGCGGTCCCGAGGTCAAGGGCTCGGTCGCCAACCTCAAGGCGCGGGCCCAGGACCAGCGCACCGCCGGGCACGAGGACCGCGCGAAGAAGCTCGACGACCGCGCCACCAAGCGGCAAGGCCGCATCGGCGAGCTGGACGCGGCCAAGCAGAAGCTCGACGCCTTCGCGTCCGCGCACTGCAAGCCGGCCAAGTGAGGGGCGCGAGGGTCGCGGCGGCGGTCGGGGCCGCCGCGCTCATCGCGCTCGGCTGCTCGGCCTGCCGCGACAACCTGATGGGGTCGCCGTCCGGCAGCGCGCCGGCGCCGGCGTCGGTGTCGTCTTCCGAGCTGAGCGGGATCGAGTCGACGCTCAACGGCATCGAGTCCGACATGAACAGCGATGGCTCGCCCTGACCGGCTAGCGTCTCCCCTCTGAACCACGGCGGAGACGGGAGCAGGCATGGGGTCACCGGGACGCGGCCTCGTCCTCGTGGTCGAGGACGAGGCCGCGATCGCCGAGCTGACGGCGCTCTACCTCAAGCGCGACGGCTTCGGCGTGCACGTCGAGGCCGACGGCGGCCGGGCGCTGGACGCCGTCCGGCGCCTCAAGCCGGTGGCGATCGTGCTCGACATCGGACTGTCCGGAATGGACGGGATCGAGATCTGCCGGGCGCTGCGCGCGGCCGGGGACTGGACGCCGGTGCTGTTCGTCACCGCCCGCGACGACGAACTCGACCGGCTGCTCGGCCTGGAGATCGGCGCGGACGACTACCTGACCAAGCCGTTCAGCCCGCGCGAGCTGGCCGCCCGGGTGCGGACGGTGCTGCGCCGGACCGCGGGGCCGACGCCGGCCGCGGAGACGTACGCCGTGGGCGGCGCGCGCGTCGACGTCTTGCGCCGCCGGGCGTGGGCGGGCGACGTCGAGATCTCGCTGACGTCGACCGAGTTCGACCTCCTGACGCACCTGCTCCGGCACCCGGGGCAGGTGCTTTCGCGCGACCAGCTGCTCAGCGCGGTGTGGGGCTACGCCGCGGCGGCGGGGACGCGCACGGTCGACGTCCACGTGGCACAGCTGCGGGCGAAACTGGGGCCGTCGAGCCCGATCCGGACGGTGCGGGGCATCGGCTACGCGGCGGACCCGGCATGAGGTTCCGGGGCACGCTGGCCGGGCGGATCACGCTGGTCTGCCTGGCCGTCGCGGGCGTGGCGGTGATCGTGGCGGGACTGGTCGCGTCCCGGCTGATCCGGACCACGGCGGACAACGCACTGCAGTCGTCGCTGGCCGCGCAGGCCGACGTCGTCGCGTCCCAGCTGGACGAAACGGGCATCGGCAACCGGCTGGGCGTCGGCAAGGTGGCCGACGTCGTGCGCGGGCAGGGCATCTCGGTGGTGGTCCGGCGCTCCGGCGGGCAGCCGCTCGGGGAGGGCGCCGCCGTGCAGGCCGCGGTCAAGGCCGGGCTCGGCGCCAACCAGTCCCAGCGCGTCACGGTGGCGGGGTCGCAGTACCTCGTCGAGACGCGGGTGGTCGGGCCGCGCGGAGCGGCGTTCGCGCTGGTCCTGCCGACGCGGAACGCCCAGGCGACGCAGCGGGCGCTGGTGCGCAACATCGCGCTGGCGCTGGGGATCGGGCTCGTCGTGGCGGCTGCGGCGGGGTTCGTCTCGGGGCGGCTGCTGGGCCGTCCGCTGCGCCGGGCCGCGCTCGCCGCGGGCTCGCTGCGGGCGGGACGGCGGGACGTGCGGGTGCCGGTGCAGGGGCCGCGCGAGGTGGCGGAGGTGGCCGGGTCGCTGAACTCGCTGGCCGACGCGCTGGCCGTCAGCGAGGCGCGGCAGCGGGAGTTCCTGCTGTCGGTGTCCCACGAGCTGCGGACGCCCCTGACGGCGGTGACGGGCTTCGCCGAGGCGATCGCGGACGGCGTCGCGACCGGGCCGGACGCGGTCCGGGCCGGGCAGACGATCCAGCGGGAGGCCGCACGGCTGGAGCGGCTCGTCACGGACCTGCTGGAGCTGGCCCGGCTGGGGGCCGACGAGTTCCGGCTGGACGTCGCATCGCTGGACCTGGCGGCGCTGGTGCGCGACTGCGCGGAGGTGTGGCGGCTGCGGTGCGAACGGGAGGACGTCGCGCTGTCGGTCTCGGCACTCGCGTCGCCGGTCCTGGTGCTCGCGGACGCGCGGCGGTTGCGCCAGGTCGTCGACGGGCTGGCGGAGAACGCCCTGCGCGTCACCCCCGCGGGGGCACCGATGGTGTTCGCGCTCACTTCCGACGGGACGTCGGCTTCCCTGGCGGTCCGCGACGGCGGCCCGGGCCTGGCGCCGGAGGACTACCCGGTGGCGTTCGAGCGCGGCGTCCTGAACGCGCGCTACCGCGACCGCCGCCCAGTCGGCTCCGGCATCGGCCTGGCCCTGGTCCACGGCCTCGTCACCCGCATGGGTGGAACGCTGACGGCCGGCCCGGCCCCCGAAGGCGGCGCCGCCTTCACCCTGACGTTCCCCCTCACCTCCACCACCGTCCCCCTCCCCCGCCCCTGACCGTGTCGTCCCTCCAATCACGCGTGTCGTCTCGCCAATCACGCGAGTCGTCCCGCCAATCACGCGAGATACCCTTCCAATCACGGGAGATACCCCGCTGATCACGGGCGATGCCCCTCCAGGTACGCCGGCGACCGTTCAGGTACGCGAGTTCGCAGGTCCGGGACGCGGGACTCACGTGATCGGGGCCGGGACTCGCGTGATCAGACGGGCATCTCGTGTGATTGGGGAGACATCACGCGTGATTGGGAGGTCATCTCGCGTGATTGGAGGGACGACACGGCCGGGCCTTAGGGTCGGGGGATGGAGATGCTGCACCTGCGCTACTTCGTCGCGGTCGCCGAGGAACTGAACTTCTCCGCTGCCGCGCGGAAGCTGCACATGGCCGCGTCGCCGCTCAGCCAGCGGATCAAGGACCTCGAACACGAGCTCGGGCAGCAGCTGTTCGACCGCAGCACCCACCACGTCACCCTCACCGACGCCGGGGCCGCGCTGCTGCCGCTGGCCCGGGACGTCCTGGAGCAGGTCAGCGCCATTCCGTGGAAGCTCCGGGAGGCGACCACGCCGCAGCGCAGCACCGTCTTCCTCGGCATGCCCGCCGGGGTGCACCCTGACCTGCGGGAACGCGTCAACGCCCTCGCCGGGCGCGTCCGGGACAGGTACGAGCTCAAGCGCTGGCCGGGCACCACCGCCGATCTCGTGCAGGGCGTGCACGACGGGAAGCTCGCGCTCACCCTCGCCCGGCTGCCCGTCACCGATCCCGCACTGGAACAGCTGCCCGTGATGACCGAACGGCTCGGGGCCGTCGTGCCTGCCGACCTGTTCGCCGGGCGGGACTCCGTTTCCCTGGCCGAGCTGACCGAATTCCCGTACGTGGCCTCACCAGGCGAAATCGTCCCCGCCTATTTCGACCAGCTCGATCACCAGCTGAGCGAACTCGGCGTCAAGAAACGCATCCGGCTGACCAACACCGGCTACGGCGGGACGTCCGAAATCATTTCCAGCGGCGAAGCCTTCTCCATTTCCATGCTCGACGAGAAGAGCCCGATGCACGGCTACCGGCTCGACAACGTCACCGTGCTGCCGTTCACGGATTTCCGCCCCCAGCTGGACACCGGCCTGCTCTGGCGGCGCGACCGCACCGACGGCGACCTGCGTGAGCTCGTCGAAGCCGCGAAAGAGATCTTCGCCGAACCGCTCAGCAGCTAGAACAATGGTATGACCACCAGAGTCATACCATTGTTCGCATCATGATCATTCCCTTTTACGCCGGACGCGCCTACGTTCGTAAGTAGAGCGAACAAGCAAGGCACGAAAGGACGAAAAGATGACGACCGGACCGCTGGACGGCGTGCGCGTGATCGACCTCTCCACCGTGGTGATGGGCCCGTACGCGGCCCAGATCCTCGGCGACCTGGGCGCCGACGTGATCAAGATCGAGTCCCCCGCGGACACCGTGCGGGTGGGCCAGTACCGCACCACGCCGGGCATGACCGCGCTGAACCTCAACGTCAACCGCAACAAGCGCAGCGTCGCCCTCAACCTCAAGGACGAGACCGAGCGCGCGCAGGCCCTCAAACTGATCGACACCGCCGACGTGCTGATCACCAACATGCGCCCCGGCGCGCTGAGCCGGCTCGGCCTGAACTACGCCGACGTCGCCGAGCGCAACCCGCGCCTGGTCTACGCCCACGCGCAGGGCTTCCGCAGCGATTCCCCGCAGGCCGGCAACGCCGCCTACGACGAGACCGTGCAGGCCTCCTCCGGCCTGGTCGACGTGGCCAACCGGGCGCTGGGCGAGCCGGTCTACCTGCCGACGATCATCGGCGACAAGGTTTCGTCGCTGACCATCGCCTACAGCGTGCTCGCCGCGCTGGTGCACCGCGACAAGACCGGGCAGGGCCAGCAGATCGAGATCCCGATGACCGACACGCTGCTCGCGTTCAACCTGGTCGAGCACCTCGCCGGACACACCTACGAGCCGGCCGAAGGCCCGACCGGGTTCGCGCTGTCGATGACGAAGGGCCACGCCGCGGTCCGCACCAAGGACGGCCTCGCCTGCGTCATCCCGTACAACCCGAAGAACTTCCGCGACTTCTTCGCGGCGGCCGAGCGCCCCGACCTCGCCGAGGACCCGCGCGTGAACGGCGACGCCATCGACCGCGCCGACAACGAGTGGCTGAGCGTGCGGATCGCCGAGTGCGCCCCGGCGCTGACCACCGAGGAGTGGGCCGAGGTCTGCGCGAAGCACAGCATCCCGATGGCCCCGGTGCTGGAGCTGGACAAGGCCCACGAGGACCCGTACGTCCGCGACGGCCACCTGCTGGACACCGTCGAGCACCCGAGTGAAGGCGCCATCCGCACGGTCGGCATCCCGGTGAAGTTCTCCGCGACGCCCGGCTCGATCCGCCGCCTGGCCCCGCTGGCCGGCCAGGACACCGCCGAAGTCCTCGCCGAACTGAACTGAGCCGAACCGGAAGAAGCAAGATCATGACCGAAGTACGCACCGAACGGATCGGCAGCACCCTGCTGATCACGATCGACCGGCCGCAGGCCCGCAACGCGGTCAACGCCGCCGTCGCGGCCCAGCTGGCCGCCGCCCTCGACGAACTCGAGAGCGACCCCACGCTCCGGGCGGGCGTCCTGACCGGAGCCGAGAACACCTTCAGCGCCGGGATGGACCTCAAGGCCGCGCTCAAGGGCGAGTCTCCGGACATCCCGGGCCGCGGGTTCGGCGGCCTGACGGAAGCCGAGCTGACCAAGCCGCTGATCGCCGCGGTCGAAGGGTTCGCCATGGGCGGCGGGTTCGAACTCGCGCTGGGCTGTGACCTGATCGTCGCCGCGGAAGACGCCACGTTCGGGCTCCCCGAAGTCAAGCGCGGCCTGATCGCCGCGGGTGGCGGGGTGATCCGGCTGCCCCAGCGGATCCCGCACCACCTGGCGATGGAGTTCCTGCTCACCGGCGAGCCGGTCACCGGCCGCCGCGCCGGGGAGCTGGGCCTGGTCAACCGCGTGACGCCGGCCGGCGACGCCGCCGCGGTCGCGGTGGGCCTCGCCGAGAAGCTGGCGGAGAACGCGCCGCTGGCCCTCGCCGCCGTCAAGAAGATCGTGCGTGCCGCGGATCCCAAGGCCGCGCAGCGCGAAGAAATCAAGAAGCTGATGCAGTCCAAGGACGTCCGCGAGGGCATGACCGCCTTCGCCGAGCGCCGCGCTCCGAAGTGGACAGGCGAATGAAGATCGAAGAAGTCCGGCAGCACGTGACGACCCCGCTGACCGCCCCGGCGTTCGCGCCCGTGGTCCCGAGGTTCACCGACCGCGAGTACCTGAACATCGTCTACCGCACCGACGCCGACGCCCTGCGCGCCGTCGTTCCCGAGCCGCTGCAGGTCGAAGAACCGTTGGTGCGCTTCGAAGTCATGAAGATGGGCGACGTCTCCGGCTACGGCCCGTACACCGAGTCCGGCCAGGCGATCGAGGTCAGCTTCGACGGCGAACGCGGCGAGTACCTGCACGCGATGTACCTGGACAACTTCCCGGCGACCGCGTCCGGGCGCGAGGTCAGCGCCTACCCCAAGACCGCCGGCAGCCCGAAGCTCTATGTCGACAACGGCGTCCTGGTGGGCACGTTGGACTACGGGACGCTCCGGGTGGCGACCGCGACCATGGGCTACAAGCACCACGAGCTGGACGCCCGCGAGGCCGAACGCCAGATCACCGTCCCGACGTTCATGCTCAAGACGATCCCCGGCTACGACGGCGCCCCGCGCGTCCAGGAGCTGGTCCGCACCGAGATCACCGACGTCGTGGTCAAGGAGGCCTACACCGGCCCGGCGCGGCTGCAGCTGTTCCAGCACGTCCTGGCCCCGCTGGCGGATCTCCCGGTGCTGGAGGTCGTCTCCGCGAGCCACATCCGCACCGACCTGACGCTCGCCCCGGTCAAGCCGGTCTTCGACTACCTGAAGGGAGCGCAGTCATGAAGTTCGCCAACGCCGCCGTCATCGGCGCCGGCACCATCGGCCTGTCCTGGACGGCCCTGTTCGCGAGCCACGGCCTGACCGTCCGGGTGACCGACCCCCGCCCCGACCTCGCCGACGCCGTCGAAGCAGCGCTGAAGACGTACGCTCCGCACCTCGGCACGACCGCCGAAGACCTGGCGAACCGCGTGCACATCGCCGCCGACGTCACCGAGGCCGTGCGGGACGCGGATGTCGTGCAGGAGAACGGTCCCGAGAACGTCGAGTTCAAAAAGGACCTGTTCGGCCGGCTCGTCGAGCAGGCTCCGAAGCACGCGCTGTTGCTGAGCTCGTCGAGCGCCATTCCGTCCACGGCCTTCACCGGCGAGATCGACGGCAGCCGCGTCCTCATCGGACACCCGTTCAACCCGCCGCACCTGATCCCGCTGGTCGAGGTGGTCCCCGGTACGCACACCAGCGACGAATCGGTGCAGGCAGCCGTGGACTTCTACACCTTCGTCGGCCGGACGCCGGTCGTGGAGCGCAAGGAGATCCCCGGGTTCGTCGGCAACCGCCTGCAGAACGCGCTGAGCCGCGAAGCGATCTACCTCGTCGAGCAGGGCGTCGTCACGCCCGAAGACCTCGACAAGGTGATCACCAACTCGCTCGGCATCCGCTGGGCCACGGTCGGGCCGTTCCTCGGCTCGCACCTGGGCGGCGGCCCCGGTGGCTACCGGCACATGGCCGAGCACATCGGCAAGTCCATGAAGAAGATGTGGGCCGGGCTGGGCACTCCCAGCCAGAGCCCCGAAGAGCAGGAACGGCTGATCGAAGCCGTCGAAAAGGCTTACGGCTCCTCCACGTATTCGGAACTCGCCGAGACGCGCGACCGCAAGCAGCTCGCCATCCTGTCCGCATTGGAGGAGAACTGAAATGGAACCGCTGAAGGACAAGCTCACCGCCGACTTCTACGACTTCGAGGCGCTGCTGCCGGACGACGAGCGCAAGCTGCTGGTCCAGGCGCGCGAGTTCATGCGCAACGACGTCAAGCCGCTGGTCAACGAGAACTGGGAAGCCGGCACGTTCCCGAAGGAACTGATCGGGATGTTCCGCGGCGCCGGCCTTGCGGGCCTGCCCTACGAGGGCTACGGCGAGCACAAGGAAGCGGTCAGCCACCTGCTCACCGGCATGATGGCGATGGAGATGAGCCGCACCGACGCGTCCGTGGCGACGTTCTTCGGTGTCCACAACGGACTCGCGATGTACTCCATCTACTCCGGCGGCAGCCAGGAGCAGCGCGACCGCTGGCTCCCCGAGATGGCCGCGATGGACAAGATCGGCGCGTTCGCGATGACCGAGCCGCTGGGCGGCTCCGACGTCGCCGGCGGCATGCGCACCACGGCCAAGCGTGACGGCGACAGCTGGGTCCTCAACGGCGCCAAGAAGTGGATCGGCAACGCCACCTTCGCCGACTACGTCGTGGTGTGGGCCCGGGACCTCGACGACAACCACGTCAAGGGTTTCGTCGTCGAGAAGGGCACGCCGGGCTTCGTGGCGGAAAAGATCCAGGGCAAGACCGCGTTCCGGATCGTCGAAAACGCCGAAATCACCCTGACCGACGTCCGCGTGCCGGAGGAGAACCGCCTGCAGGGCATCAACTCCTTCCGCGACGTCGCCGAGATCCTGCGCGCCACCCGCGGCGGCGTGGCCTGGCAGGCACTGGGCGTGATGATCGGCGCCTACGAGCTCGCACTGGGCTACGCCAAGCAGCGGCAGCAGTTCGGCCGGCCGATCGCCCGCTTCCAGCTGGTGCAGGACCTGCTCGTGAAGAGCCTCGGCAACATCACCGCCTCCTGGGGCATGCTGGTGCAGCTGGCCCGCCTGCAGGACGCGAGGATCTTCCAGGACGAGCACTCGTCGCTGGCGAAGGCGTTCGTCACCTCGCGGATGCGGGAGGTCGTCGCCTGGAGCCGGGAGATCTTCGGCGGCAACGGGATCGTGCTCGACTACGACGTCGCCCGGTTCTTCGCCGACGCCGAGGCGATCTACTCCTTCGAGGGCACGCGCGAGATGAACACCCTGATCGTCGGCAAGGCGATCACGGGACAGTCCGCCTTCGTGTGAGGCTCAGTTGACGCAGCCGGCGGCCGTGGTGGTCGCCGGCTGCTTCGTGTCCGAAGTGCCCGGCTGCGGTGTCTTCGTTCCGGTGGCCGCGACCGGCTTGACGCCGCCGGTCGTGTCGTCGCCTGAAGCCCGGACGGCCGGGGTGCTGACGGCCGTGCGGACGAACTGCTGGACCTGGGCCGGGTCGACCTTCACCGCGTCGCCGTCGTAGGGCGTCTGCAGTGACAGGCTCTGCACCGGGATCGTGACGAACGCGATCGCGCCCGAGGTCATCCCCCGCAGCTGCTGCGCGAAGCTCAGGATGTCCCAGCCCCGGTCGAGCACGACCGCCCCCTGCACCGCGCTGACCAGGCCGGACAGCTTCGCCGGGTCGGTGAACGTGCCGGTGTTCAGCACGGTCTTCGCCATTCCCGACAGGAACGCCTGCTGCCGCGCGATCCGGTCCAGGTCGCCGTTCGGCAGGCCGTGGCGCTGCCGGACGAAGGCGAGCGCCTGCGCCCCGGACAGCGTCTGCGTCCCGGCCGGGAAGTCCGCGCCGGAGTAGCTGTCGTGCACCGGCGCCTTGAGGCAGACCTCGACGCCGCCGACGGCCTGCGACAGCGCGTCGAAGCCGGCGAGGTTGATCGCCGCGTAGTGGTTGATCGTCAGGCCGGTGAACTTCTCCACGGTCTGGATCGCCGTCTTGGCGCCCACCGCGTTCGCCGCCACCTCCAGCTGCGCGCCGGACAGCCCCTGGGCGCGCAATCCGGACATCGAGGCGTTCTTGCCGCGGCTGTACGCCGAGTTGATCTTGTGCTTGCCGTATCCGCCCGCGATGTCCACATAGGAGTCGCGCGGGATCGAGATCGCGGTCGCCGCCGCCCCGCCCGCCGGGATGTGCACCACGATCATGGTGTCGGTGGTGTCGCCGCCGTCGTCGCCGCTTCCGGCGTGCAGCGCGTCGAGCACGTTCTGTGGCAACGGGTTGCCGTACGCGTCGGTTCGGGCGTCGATCCCGACGAGCAGGAGGTTCTGGGCGACCTTCAGCGGTTCGCCGGGCGGGGTGTCATCGTTGTCGACCTGCGCGGCGGGCGGGATCACGTCGGCGGTGACGATGCCGGCGTCCAGGCCGCTCAGCTGCGTCCACAGGTAGCCGGTGGCGCCGAGCACCACCGTGGAGACGACGCCGAGCGCGACCCGGCCGCCGATGCGGCGCCCCCGCGACGACAACAGCACGACACTTCCCCTTGCTTCCCGCTGACGGTTCCCCTCTCCCGAGGATCACCGCGTTAGCTGGGAATCAGCTGAGAAAGTTGTCGGAATGCTGTGACGCTGCCCGATCGGCCGAGCGCGGCGGCCGGTTTTGCCACGCACGGTACCGAAGTGCGCACGGGAAAGTGCTGTGGCACAAGCCACAACGGCCTCAGCGCGGCATCCGGCGCCAGATCGCGCGCGGCAGCAGACGCATCGCGAAGAAGACCGGACGGAGTACCCCGGGCACCCAGACGACCCCGCGGCCACGGCGCAGCGCCGCGACCGTCGCGTCGGCGACCTGGTCCGGGGTGCTGGAGAACGGCGCCGGCGACATGCCCTCGGTCATCCGGCCGATCACGAACCCGGGCCGGACGAGCAGGAGCTGCACCCCCGAACCGTGCAGCGCGTCGGCGAGGCCGCTCGCGAAGCCGTCGAGCCCGGCCTTGGCGGAGCCGTAGACGTAATTCGCGCGGCGCACCCGTATCCCGGCCACCGACGAGAACACGACGAGCCGGCCGTGCCCCTGCGCGCGCAGCAGGTTCGCGGCGTGAGTCAGCACGCTGACCTGGGCGACGTAGTCCGTGTGCACGATCGCGGCGGCGTGGGCGCTGTCCCGTTCGGCGCGGGCCTGGTCACCGAGGACGCCGAAGGCGAGCACGACGGTTTCGAGCGGCCCGTGCTCGGCCGCGACCTTGTCGAGGAAGGTGCCGTGCGCGGCCAGGTCGTCGGCGTCGAACTCGGCCGTGTCCACCGTTTCGGCACCGGCGGCACGCAGCGCGGCCACCTCCGCGGCCAGGTCCGCACCCGGCCGCGCGGCCAGGACGAACCGCCGCACATCCCCGCTGACCAGGCGTTTCGCCACGGCCAGCCCGATTTCACTGCGTCCGCCGAGCACCAGCACCGTTCCGCTCATGGACGCAGTCTTCCAGCCCGGATGCGCTAGCGTGCCGGCGTGGGTGAGGACTTCGAGACGCTCGTCGAACGGCACCGCCGGGAGATCCAGGTGCACTGCTACCGGATGCTCGGGTCACTGGCCGATGCGGAAGACCTCACGCAGGAGACGTTCCTGCGCGCGTGGAAGGCCCGGGACAGCTTCGAAGGCCGGGCGAGCGTGCGGACCTGGCTCTACCGGATCGCGACGAACGCGTGCCTCGACGTCCTCGCCCGCCGTCCGCGGCGCGTGCTGCCCGACCAGCTCGGCCCGGCGGGCGAGCCGGCGGGCCCGGTCACCGCCGTCGACCTGCCGTGGCTCGAGCCGTACCCGGACCGGCTGCTCGACGGCGCGGGCCCGGCCGACGCCGTGGTCGAGCGGGAGACCATCGAGCTGGCCTACCTCGCCGCCGTCCAGTACCTGCCGCCCCGCCAGCGGGCCGCGCTGATCCTGCGGGACGTCCTCGGCTGGTCCGCGAAGGAAACGGCGTCGCTGCTCGAGACGAGCGTCGCGTCGGCCAACAGTGCCCTCCAGCGGGCCCGTGCGACGTTGCGTGAGCGGTTGCCCGCGCGGCGTGCCGAGTGGACGGCGGGCGACCCGACGGCCGAGGAAACCGCGCTGCTCAAGCGGTTCATCGCGGCGTACCAGGACGGCGACCCGGCCGCGGTCGCCCGGCTGCTGCGCGCGGACGCCCAGGCGATCATGCCGCCGTACCCGCTCTGGTTCGGCAACCGCGCCTCGATCATCCACGCTCTGTCGCTGTCGATGGACCCCGCGTCGCCGCACTGCATCGGGCGGTTCCGGATGCGGCCGGTCCGCGCCAACCGCCAGCCCGCGGTGGCCGGCTACCTGCGTCGCCCGGGAGAGCGCGAATACCGCTGGTTCGGCGTCACCCTCCTCACGATCGAGGACGGGCTGATCACGGCGATGGCCGCGTTCGAGTCGGCCACGGCGGCGGCGTGGGACCTGCCGGCGACGTGGCCGGGCGACCGCGATGCCAGGTCCGCGTGAAAGATGCACCGAATCGCATGTTCACCCACTGATGGGGAACGGTGAAAAAAGCCCGGGTGGGTGATCCGCGAGGAATCACCCACCCGGGCGCGCACACGACCGGAATGAAATTTCTTCCGGATTCTGTGTTTATGCTCGAGGCCGCCGGGAAGAGGTCACCGGCAGCGCGTCAGGCCGCTCGGTGCCGCTGTGGCGCGGTACGCACCAGCCGGCGGCGTTCGTCCGCGGTGGTGCCACCGAAGACGCCGTGGTCCAGGCCGTTGTCGAGCGCGTAGCCGAGACATTCGGCGCGTACCGGGCAGCGCGCGCACACGGCCTTCGCCTGTGCGGTCTGCCGGGCGCCGGGCCCCACCTCGGAGATCGGGAAGAACAGTTCCGGGTCCTCGTCCTTGCAGGCCGCGAGTTCCGCCCAGCCCGTCATCGTGGCTTCCATTTCCTTCGTTCACCTCCTTCTCTACTACTACTGCTTCCCATTGTTGGGGCGCGTCAACCGACTTAACTCCGGCGGACGCGCGAGCGTATCCGCCTGGGTCAAGGGGGTTTTGGCTTCGGTCCCCGGCTCACCCTCCGGGCAACCAAGACTGCAACACATGAGAGTACGCCCTTCTTCCCGGGATCTCGATGTCGATCACGTCACCCGATCGGCGAAGCCCGCCCATGGCGCACCGCGGCCGAACGGTTGCGGACCGTCGGCTTTTGCGTTGTCCGGACGGGGTTTCCGGCTCCGGCATGATCGAAACACGGTGATCGCATCCGGCTGGGGGCCCGCCGCCCGCCCGTCCGGAACCCGCCGTTCGCGCACCGGTTGTCACGACGCGTCACCAACGCAACGCGGTGCATTACTCCTACCGAGCAGTCTTGATCGGATCGTTACACGTGGGCGGCACCTCAGCGCACCTGTCCTTGTGAGGCGAGGGGTGGTGAGGAGTCCGTGCACGGTCACGACGAGTTCGACGCGTTCTTCCGCGCCGACTTCCCGCAGCTCGTCGCCTTCCTCTGCAAGGCCGGGTTCGAGGTCGAGACGGCGCGTGACGTGGCCGCCGAGGCGATGCTGCACGCGCTGGAGGCGTGGCCGACCCTCGAGGACCCGCGGGCCTGGGTCCGCCGGGTCGCCGGGCGGCTGCTGGACGCGCCGGGCGGCGGCCGGGCGGACTGGACCCTGGCGGGCGACCCGCGGGACGACGAGGAACTCACCGGGCTGGTCGAGCAGCACGCGGGACTCATCGACCTGCTCGCCTCCCTCCCCGGCCGGCAGCGGATGGTCCTGGCGTGGTCACTCGACGGGTTCACGCCCGCCGAAATCGCGGAGGCGCTCCGGATCGCCCCCGCGACCGTCCGTTCCACCCTCCGCCACGTGCGGGAACGACTCCGGCGCCACCGGGCCGCACGGCACGGTGACCAGCGGGACAGGGAAAGGTGAGCGTTATGCCGGCAACCGAGTACGGGGATCGCGCGATCACCGAGCTGCTGCGCGCGTCCAACGCCGCGCTGCACGACTCGCTGCGCGCCGGCCTCGACGTCGAGGGCACCCTGCTGCGGGTGCGCAGCCGGGCGCTCGTCCGGGAGATCGCCGCGGCCCCGCCTCCCGAAGCGTTCCCGCCGCACTGGCGGCGGCACGACGAGCCGGTCGCCGCCGCGATCGCCGGTGACTACGCGGCCACCGCCCGCCTGCTGGCCACCATCCGGCCGCTGGTCGTCCGCTACTGCCGGGCCCGCGTCGGCCGCCACGAGCGGTCCTTCGCCTCGGCGGACGACGTCGCCCAGGAGGTCTGCCTGGCCGTGCTCACCGCGCTGCCGTCCTACCACGACCAGGGCCGCCCGTTCCTGGCGTTCGTCTACGGGATCGCCCAGCACAAGGTCGCCGACGCCCACCGCGCGGCGGCCCGCAACCGCGCCGACCCGGTGCCCGAGGTCCCCGACGGCGTCAGCGAATCCGCCGGCCCGGAACAGCAGGCCCTGCGGTTCGAGCTGAACGAGCGGCTGGCCCGGCTGCTGGACGTGCTGCCGGCGAAGCAGCGGGAGATCGTGGTGCTGCGGGTGGTGGTCGGCCTGTCGGCGGAGGAGACGGCGGCGGCCGTGGGCTCGACCCCGGGCGCGGTCCGCGTCGCCCAGCACCGCGCGCTGGGGCGCCTGCGCCGCCTGCTCACCGGCGAAGAGGGCTAGGAATCGCGCCGGACGCGCTCGAGGACGAACTCCGCCAGCGCCGCGGCCGGCCCTTCCACCGATTCGCGGGCGAGCAGCATGAACTCGATGTCGCCGGGGTCGGGCAGGCCGTCGAGCTGGATCAGGTCGGCCGGGACCAGGCTGCGCGCGTGCAGGGTGACGCCCAGCCCGGCCGCCGCCGCGGCCCGCAGGCCGGTGAGGCTGGAGGTCTGGCACGCCGCGCGCCACTCGAGGCCCGCCCGCTCGAGGCACTCCACCGCCAGCTGCCGCGTGATCGACGGCATCGGGTACTGCACCAGCGGCACCGGCTGCCCCGGTTCCAGCACCGTGGCGGCCGAGCCGATCCAGACCAGCGGCTCCCGCCAGAGCAGCCGGCCGTGGTGCGCGCCCGGCCGGCGCTTGCCCAGCACCAGGTCGAGCCGGCCGGCCCGCAGCCGCTGGGCCAGGACGTCCGACAGCTCGACGGTCAGCTCGACGTCGACCAGCGGGTGACTGCGGCGCAGCCGGTGCAGGATCTCCGGCAGCTCGCCGAGCGCGAAGTCCTCGGACACGCCGAACCGCACGCGGCCGCGCAGCTCGGCGCCGCGGAAGTGCCGCTGCGCGCGCTCTTCGGTGTCCACGATCGTCTGCGCGAACCCGAGCATCGCCTGTCCCCGCGCGGTGAGCTCGACGGTGTGGGTGTCGCGGGCGAACAGCAGCCCGCCCGCGTCGCGCTCGAGCCGCCGGACGTGCTGGCTGACGGTCGGCTGGCCGACCCCGAGCCGCCGCGCGGCCGCGGTGAAGCTGCGCGTCTCGGCGACGGCGAGGAACGAACGGCACAGGCGGGGATCCAGCACCCGGGCAGGTTATCGCGATTCGCGATGACAGTCAGTCCGGTCATCGGGGTTCACAATGAGCGCGGGGTGGCTGAGAATTGTTTCGGAAGGAGATCCATGCCCCGTCTCGACCCGTTCGTCATCGCCATCCTCGCCACCGTCGGCGTCGCCACCCTGCTCCCCGCGTCCGGCGCGGTGGCCGGCGGCTTCGGCGCCGCCACCACCATCGCCGTCGGCCTGCTGTTCTTCCTGTACGGCGCCCGGCTGTCCACTCAGGAGGCCCTGGACGGGCTGCGGCACTGGCGGCTGCACGCGGTGGTGCTCGGCGCGACGTTCGTCCTGTTCCCGCTGCTCGGCTTGGCACTGTTCCTGCTCCCCGCCTCGGTGCTGCCGCCGCAGCTGGCCGCGGGCGTGCTGTTCCTGGCCGTGCTGCCTTCGACGGTGCAGTCGTCGATCGCGTTCACGTCGATCGCCCGCGGCAACGTCGCGGCGGCGATCTGCAGCGCGTCCCTGTCCAACCTGGCCGGCATCGTGCTGACCCCGCTGCTGGTGGCGCTGCTGCTGGCCGGCGACGGCGCGGGCGTCGACGGCTCGGCCGTGCTCGGGATCGTGCTGCAGCTGCTGGCACCGTTCGTGGCCGGCCAGCTGGCACGGCGCTGGATCGGCGGCTGGATCAAGCGCCACTCGGCACCGCTGAAGCTGGTCGACCGCGGTTCGATCCTGCTGGTGGTCTACACGGCGTTCAGCGCGGGTATGACGGAAGGCATCTGGCACCGCCTCGACGTCGGGCACCTGCTGGTGCTGGTCGTGGTGTGCGGCGTGCTGCTCGCGGCGGTCCTGGCCGCGACCGGCTGGGGTGCCCGCCTGCTGGGCTTCGCCCGCGCGGACCGGATCACCATCGTGTTCTGCGGCTCGAAGAAGAGCCTGGCCAGCGGCCTGCCGATGGCGACCGTCCTGTTCGGACACGCGCAGGTCGGGCTGATCGTGCTGCCGCTGATGCTGTTCCACCAGATCCAGCTGATCGTCTGCGCGACGCTGGCTCGCCGCTACGCCGCCGCCTCGGAGGAGGCCGGGGAGCTCGTGGCCGCCTGAGCCGAAGTGCACGGATCAGTTCAATGTGGACAGTTTGCGGCCGGCGCGGAACAGCGGGCACCGGTAACAGCAGCGGCCGGGGGAACGACTGGGGATGCGTGAACGCACTGGGGAGAAACCACAGGGGAATCGGGACACGCACCGCGCTCGCCGCACTGGCCGGCGCCGCGGTGGTCACGGCGGGCGCGGTGGCGTTCGGCGGTGCGTCGGCCGCCGTCGGGCCGGCCCCGGCGCCGATCGTCCAGGCGGCGCAAGCCTCCTGCCTGACCGACGGCGCCGGACTGTGCACGGTCACCCACGGCCTCGGCCGGGTGCCGGAGGTGATCGTGGTGTCGGCGAACACGCCGGGCCAGTTCAACGGCTTCATGCTCAACACCGTGCAGGGTTCGTTCACCGCCACCACCTTCCAGGTGCGGGCGATGTTTTCGCAGACCACGCCGAAGACGTTCGGCCAGATCTGGTTCAGCTACGCGGCTTACGCCACGGCGACGGCTCCCACGACGCCGGCGACCACCACACCGACCACCCCGAGCATGACTCCGACCCCGGCAACCACGTCGCAGGCGGCGAGCTGAACGGATTCCGCAGCAATTGCCTTGCCCACCAAGGATTTCCGTCACCGCGGCCGGGGCGAAGGCTTCTTCCGCAGTTCCTCCGCGAAGATGGCGTCGACGCGCGAAGCCGCCCGGCGCAGGGCACGGACCGCGGAAGCGATCAGCAACGCGAGAGTGAGCGTGAACAACAGCACCAAGCCGACGGTCGCGGGGTTCGCCACGAGAACCTCCCGGTACTGGTGCGCGAGGTAGCCCAAGCCCGCCCCCGCGGTGAACGCGTCCAGCAACGCCAACCGGGCCGCCCGGTGCCGGGACGAGCTGACCCGCAGAACAGAGGCCATCGCTTCCTCCCGCCGTTCCGGTCAGCGGTGACGCCCTTGCAACCTAGACGAGCCTGCGCCGCTCGGCGGGCACTTCAACCTGTTTGGCCTACCGGATCTGCCCGGATGGCCGCTGTGATAACTTGGAGCGAACTGAGTGTTTTGTGCACATGCAAATCCTCGTGCCGCCTACGCGCCGAGGCCAGGGGGCGGTAGCTCAGTTGGTTAGAGCAGGGGACTCATAATCCCTTGGCCGCGGGTTCGAGCCCCGCCCGCCCCACGAGACGGATCGTCTTGTTCGCGATGCCTTCGGCCTCGCTCCCGGTGTCCGCAGTATCTTCCCGGGGGATAACCCCCGGACCCCCAGCGGCGCAACGCGGCTCGCCTTGCGCTGCGCGCGCCACGCGGCTCACCTTGGGCGCATCGGGCCTTCGTCAGTCGATGCGGTTTTTCTGCGTTCACCAGCCATTTGCGTAGTGCGGTCGCGGGGGTCGACGTCCCCCAGCGCGGCAGCGATCCGATCCACCCGGTCCAGTATTCACACGGGAGGAATGTCTTCGCTCGGTAGCCAGCGCAGGCCGTAGGCGTAGCCCAGCTGCGGTGCGCTGAACTCCTGCGCGACCTCGCACGCGCCGTCGAGCGGCAGCGCCGGGCCCGGCTGGGGCGGGTCGGCGAGCACCGACGGCGGCACCCGGTCCAGCCGCCACACCACCCGCGGCGGCCGCCGCGGGTCGAAGCGGACCCGCAGGGTGAACGACTCGCACGTCACCAGCGGCACGAACACGTACGACGGCCGGGTCGGCCGGCCGTCCTGGAGGCGGAACACCAGGGAGTACGTGTGGCTGTCGCCGCGGGACAGCGGCCGCGGCAGGTCGAGCAGCCAGCGGAAGTGCCGCTGGCCCTCCCGGTGGCCGGCGCTGATCCGGGCGCCGTGCCGCGCGTCCGCGGCGACGTGCCGCTCGCCGTCCCGGTCGTCGTAGGTGCGGGGCACGGTGAACTGAGCGGAAATCCGGCCGAGGTCGTCGGTGGTCGCCACGATCAGGCGTTCCTCGGTCACCTCGGGTTCGGGGGTGTCGAGCCGCACGAGCACCTTGAGCCGCTTGACGAACCAGCCCTTGTCCGGGTCGGGCACGCCGTCGCCCGGCCGCGTGCCGGCCTCGATCTCCGCGGCGAGCCGGGCGAACGAGCGGTCGATCCGCCGCCGGGCCGTGCGCTCGGAGACGCTCAGGCGTTCGGCGAGGATCCCGATCCGGTCGCTGAGCAGGGCGTGCTGCGCGCCGGGGGCGATGGCCAGCGCGACGTTCACCGCCAGCCGGTCGTCGGCCGGGAAGTCCGCGATCGCGGCGGAAATCGCTTCGCGCAGAACCCGCCGCGCGTCACGGTCGCTCGTCGTCCGGTGGATTTCGCACCAGCCGGAGACGAGCGGCCCGAGCCGGCTGCGCAACCGTTCGGCTTCCACTCCCCAGCCGCGCCGCAACGTGGTGAGTTCCCGGAGCAGCCCGTCCTTGTGTGCCATGGGATTTCCATTGTGGCACGCGGACTTCGCGGCGATCGGCGGCGCCGGCTGCGCCGATCAGGTGATTCGGGGGTGGCCTGCCGTTGGCCAGTTCACCGCCGATTCGACCCGGCCGTGGCCCTTTCCCATTCTCCGGTTGCCCGACCATTTTCTGGTCGACATCGGGGAGGAACGTTGCTCGGCACTGTGCACCAGGCCGATGTCGCCGGGGTCCGGCGGCTGGCCCGCGACGGCCTGCTGGCCGGCTCGGCCGCGACCGCCCCGCCTCGCGCGCTCGCCCGGTTGCGCGGCGGGGTCTACAGCGTCGCGTGGCCGCTGGTCTTCACGCGGATCACCCGGCCGCTGGAGCACCGGCGCCGGCACGCGGACTGCGCCCGCGGGCTCGAGTGGCTGCGGCCCGACTGCCTCGACCGCTTCCACGACGATGTCGAAGCGGTGGTGGACCACGCCCTGCGGCGCGCGACGGACCCGATCGAGAACCTGGAGGGCTGGCTCTCGACCCGCCTCAACCCGGCGACGGTCGACGCGCATCGGCGCCGGCGCGGCGAACTCGGGGCGCTGCAACGACCTCGCCTGCCGGCCTGGCTGGGCGACGCCCTCGGCGGCGACCCCTGGCTGTGCGACCTGGCGGTGCAGATCCTGGTCTGGGTGGGGGTGCCGGCCACGGCGGGCGCCGAGCTGTGGCCCCTGGACGGCTGGGCGGCGCGCCGCGCGGAGCTGACGGGCGAGCCGGTGGCGGACCGCGACACCCTCGACGGCGAGGTCCGGCGAGTTCTGGCGGCCATGCGGACGCGGGAGAAGTGGCACGCGGACCACGTGGAGCGCCCGCTGGGCCACAAGCAGGCCCCGGTGGCCCCGATGCCGGCGGAGCTCCCGGCCCTGGAGCTGGTCGGCCGCGACGAGCTGGCGGACGCCCGCCTGGCAGAGCTGGCGGAGGAGGCCCTGACGGCGATCGACGCCCGCTTGCACCGAGGCGAGGACCCGGCGTCGGCGGTCCCCACGGTGCTGCGGCTGGTGTTCGGCGGGATCGGCGAGGAAGCCGTCGGAGGATCGGCCCGCGACGACTGGCTGGTGGCAGCGCTGGCGGACCCGGCGAGGGTGGACGGGATCGTGGCGACGGCACTGGCGATCCTGGGCCGCTGACGGCGACCCGGCTCCCGGCGGCGCGGTTTCGGGGCGCGGCCCGCCGCGATCGCCGGTTGGCCGCAGGCCCCCTGCCAGCCGAGCTCCACCAGCCGCCGGCACTGAATCCGGCCCACACGCACGCAGCCGCCGACGAACCGCACCTGGCGGCCAAAGGCGCTGGGCCAAGCCCGATCCCTCCCACCGCCCGGCCGCGCTCACCGGTCCGAGGCCGCGCCCCGGCCGTCCTCGGCGACCCGGCGGCACCGGGCCTCCAAGGCCGCCACCAGGGTCTCGCCCGGGCACCCGGCCGCCCGGGCTCGTTCGGCCGCGGCCGTCAGCTCGGCCAGCAGGACCTCCCGGACCGCCAGCCGCGCCGGCTCCGGGAGTCTCGAGAACCGGGCCGCTGCTTCGGTCACCCTGGCCTCCTCTCCTCCCGCCCGAGCCCAGACTTCACCTGACGGACAGCATCTCAGCGCCACCACTGCGGGGGCGGGACCGGCAGCTGCAGCGGGCAGCTGCCCGCGTGGCGGCCCGTCCAGCAGTCCGCCAGCCAGCGGGCCAGCGCCACCGGGCCCAGGAGGCTGTCCTCCCACACCGGGGTCAGCTCGCCCGCCCGGCGCAGCACCGCTTCGGCCGTGCCGCAGAACGTCACCACCGCCGCGACCGCCGCGTCGGCGCGTTCGGCGGGCCAGGCGACCGCGGCTCGCGGCAGCCGGGCCGGGATGGCCAGGCCGGTGGCCACCGTGCAGTTGCGCGCCAGCAGCACGGCGAGGTCGAACTCGACCGCTTCCGCGTGACGCTGTCTGGCTCGCCAGCGCGGCGAAGCCGCGGCCGCGTACAGCCCGGCCAACCGGGCGGCGGCCAGCCCGTCCCACACCGTCAAGATCACCGCTCGCGTGTCGGCCGGATGGACCTCGGCGAGCTCGTGGGTGACAGCGCTGAGCCAGGCACAGGGGTCCTTGACTTGACGATCAGCGGCGACAGTCACGGCAGTCAGTTTCCCACCGCGGCGCGCTCCGAACACGAAATGATCATGGTTCAGCCCAGGACCACCCGGTCAGTGGCGAACCGTTGAGCGGCGCCGTAACCCACTCGGGTACGCGGCGTGACCAAATCGTCACTGGTGTGCCATCATGTCGGCGCTCAGTGCCGAGCACGCCCTCCCGACCGTTCCCGCGAAAGGCCCCCACGAGTGATCAAGATCAGCAAAAGCCGGGCCGGCACCCAGCGCGTCACCTTCAGCCTCCCGGCCGGCGCCCCGCCCGGACGGGTGAGCGTCGTCGGCTCGTTCAACGACTGGACCCCGGGCCGCCACCACCTCACCCCGCGGTCCAACGGCCGCCGCTCGGCGTCGGTCGACGTGACGCCGGGGACCGTGCTCCAGTTCCGCTACCTCGGGGAGAACGGCCACTGGTTCGACGACCCCGACCTGCCCGACCGCGCCGACGGCAACTGCGTCTGCACGACCCCCTGACGGCTCAGCCCCGCCGGCGCCGCTTCGCCGGGCCCCCGCCGCGCCGGACCGGCTTGGCCGCGGCGGGCTTGCGCTCCGGGCGCTTGCGTTCCGCCGTCACCTGCGGGCGGCCGCGCGTGCTGTTCACCGTCCGGCCGCGGACGATCCCGATGAACTGCTCCATCAGGTCCGTCGTCTCCTCCTCCAGCCACGACAGCGCGACGCTCGACTGCGGCGCGTCCGCGACCGTCCGGTAGGTGACGTCCCGGCGGTGGTGCAGCCGGGCGAGCGACTGCGGGACCACGAGCACGCCGACGCCGGCCGCGACCAGCTCGATCGCGTCCGCCGTCGTCTCGGGCCGCGAAACCGCCGGCCGGCCCGGCAGCGACTCCCACTCCAGCGTGTCGTCGAGGGCGTGCAGCACGACGTCGTCGGCCAAGTCCACGATGGACACTTCGTCGGCCGCCGCGACCAGGTGGTCCTTGGGCACCACGACCACCGTCGTCTCGGTGTAGAGCGGGATCGCGTGCAGGCCGTCGCGGTCGATCGGGGACCGCAGCAGCGCCGCGTCGGCGTCGCGGGCGCGCAGCAGGCCGGCCGCGTCGGCGGCGGCGACCGGAACCAGGGTCAGCGGCACCTCCGGCACCCGCTCGGCCCAGGTCCGCACCCACTTGGCGGGGGTCGCTCCCGGGACGTAGGCGAGCTTGAAAGAGGTCACCGGGTCAGGTTACCGGGAGTGACGCTGGCTACCCTGGACGGCATGACGTCGCACAAGACCGCCCAGACGATGAAGCCCGCGACCGCGGCGAAGAAGCTGGGCGTGTACCTCGAAGCCACCCCGCGGAGTTCCGGGAGGGCCTCGTCACGCGCGACGAACTGAACGCGCTGCAGGCCGACCCGCCGGAGTGGCTGCGCGAGCTGCGCCGCACCGGCCCGCACCCGCGTCCGGTGGTCGCGGCGAAGCTGGGCGTCTCCATCGGCGGCCTCACCCGCGGCGGGATCACCGAGCCGCTGACCACCGAGCAGATCGACGAGCTGAAGGCGCAGAGCCCGGACTGGCTGGTGCGGGAGCGCGCCACCCAGGCCGAGGTGCGGAAGGAAACCGAGCGGGTCAAGGAAAAGAACCGCTGAGCCGAGCGGCGAGCGCCGCCGGCGCGAAACCCGCGGGTGCCCGTCATGATGGCGGACATGACGACCGACATCTCGCCCGGGGAGGCGGACCGCCTCGACGCCGCGGACGAGCTCGCCGCGTTCCGTGACCGGTTCGTGCCGATCGACGATCCCGGCGTCGTGGCCTACCTCGACGGGAACTCCCTGGGCCGCCCGCTGCGCGCCACCGCGGACCGGCTGCAGGAGCTCGTCGCCCACGAGTGGGGCGGCCGGCTGATCCGGTCCTGGGAAGAGCGCTGGCTCACCCTGCCCGGGGAGATCGGGGACGAGCTCGGCCGCGTCGCGCTCGGGGCCGCGCCCGGGCAGACGATCGTCGCCGATTCGACGTCCGTGTGCCTCTACAAGGCGCTGCGGGCGGCCGTCGCGCTGCGGCCCGGGCGCGACGAGCTCGTCACCGACACCGCGAACTTCCCCACCGACCGGTTCCTGGTCGAGAGCGTCGCCGCCGAACTCGGCCTCACCATCCGCTGGGTCGAAGGCGACGACGTCGCGGCGGTCGTCGGGCCGCGGACCGCCGTCGTCACGCTGTCCCATGTGGACTACCGGTCGGCGGCGATCACCGACCTGGCCGCCGTGACGCGGCTGGTGCACGAGCGCGGCGGCCTCGTCGTCTGGGACCTCTGCCACAGCGTGGGCTCGATCCCGGTCGAGCTGGACGCCGCCGGCGCCGACTTCGCCGTCGGCTGCACGTACAAGTTCCTCAACGCCGGACCCGGCGCGCCCGCGTTCCTCTACGTCAACGCGCGCCACCACGAGGCGTTCGGCCAGCCCATCACCGGCTGGATGGGCGCGGCCGACACCTTCGGCATGGCCGCGGAGTACGTGCCCGCGCCCGGGATCCGGCGGGCGTTGTCGGGCACGCCGCCGGTGCTCGGCATGGTGGGCGTCCAGGAGGGCGTGGCGCTGCTGGCGGAGGTCGGCATCGACCGAGTGCGTGCCAAGGCCGTGGCGCTGGGGCGGTGGGTGCTCGCCCTCGCCGACGCGTGGCTCGTCCCGCTCGGCTTCACCGTCGCTTCCCCGCGCGACGACGAGCGCCGCGGCGGCCACGTCACCCTCCGGCACCCGGACGCCGAACGGCTTTCGCGCGTGCTCATCGATCACGGCGTGCTGATCGACTTCCGCCGCCCCGACGGCATCCGGATCGGGCTGAGCCCGCTCACCACCGGCTTCGCCGAAGTCCGGCGGGCCATGGAGCGCATCCGCGAACTGGCCGGCTGACCCGCACCGCAGTCGTGAGTGGTAAGGCGAGTTAGAACTCTCCTTACCACTCACGACCAGCCGCGGCAGACCACCGACGCGACCTCTGCCACATAGTAGCCATGTAATTAGTAGCCATGTACTGTATCTGGCATGAGCACTCCTGGTCACCTCGTCTGGCGCCTCTCCACGAAGTGGCGGGTGGCGGTGGACCGCGCCCTCGCGCCGATCGGGCTGACGCACGCGCAGTACGTCTTCCTCTCCTCACTCTTCGGCCTGGAACGCGCCGGGGAGAGCCCGAGCCAGCGCGAACTGGCCGACCACACCGGGCTCGAAGCGCTCTACGTCTCCAAGCTCGCCCGCACCCTCGACGCCGACGGCCTGGTCGAACGCACCCGCGATCCCGCCGACACCCGGACCGTCCGGCTGAAACTCACCCCGCGCGGACGCGAGGTGACCGAGCCGGCGATCGCCACCGTGGCCGCGCTCCTCGACCGGCTCCTCGCGCCCCTCGGAGGCCGGGACGGCGACCGCACCGCGGCGCTGGCCCGCGAGCTCACCATCCTCCTCGACACCCCACTGGAGTCCTGAAAGCCATGCTGCACCACGAAGAAACCGGTACCGGCACCCCGATCGTCTTCCTGCACGGCAACCCCGGCTCGTCCCACGGCTGGCGGCACGTCCTGCCGCACGTCGGCGGCGGCCGCCTGCTGGCCCCCGACCTCATCGGCATGGGCCGCTCGCCCAAGCCGGACATCCCCTACTCCTTCGCCGACCACGCAAGCCACCTCGACGCCTGGTTCGACGCGCTCGGCCTGGCCGACGTCGTCCTCGTCGGGCACGACTGGGGCGGCGCGCTCGCCTTCGACCTCGCCGCCCGGCATCCCGGCCGGGTCCGCGGGCTCGCCTTCTTCGAGACCATCGTCAAGCCCATGGCCTGGACCGACCTGTCCCCGCAGGCGGCCGAGCGGTCCCGCAAGATCCGGACGCCGGGTGTCGGCGAGGACATGGTGCTGACGCAGGACCTGTTCGTCCGCCAGGCGTTCACCGGCGGGGTCCGCACCCCGGTCGGCGCCGACGACCTGGCCGCCTACCTCGCCCCGTTCCCGACGCCCGAGAGCCGTCGCCCGGTCCTCGCCTGGGCGCGGCAGCTGCCGCTCGGCGGCGAACCGGCGGAGCTGGTCACGCGCATCGAGGCCTACGACGAGTGGCTGGCCACCAGCGACGGCACGCCGAAGCTGCTCATGACGTTCGAAGGCTCGCCGACGCTGCTCATCGGCGAAGAAATGGCGCGGTGGTGCCGGGACCACATCGCCGCGCTCGACGTCGTCGCGTGCGGGGAAGCCGGGCACCACGCGCAGGAGGACCGGCCCAAGGAGATCGCCGCCGAGATTTCGGCGTGGCTGGACCGGCACGGCCTCCGCTGAGGCGTCACGTGTGCCGCAGGGGCGTCGCCGCCTCGACGCCGAGGACGCGCGCCGCGACCCACGCCAGCGCGTCGGCGGTGCGGGCCGGCGTGTCCGACGGCTGCATGACGTGGCTGAGCACCGTGCGGACGACCAGGTCGATCACCACCGCGACCTGGTCGTCGCCCAGCGGGGGCCGGTAGGCCGCCACGCGGACGGCGAGCATCGCCTTCGCCTGGGTGAGCAGCGCGCCGGCGTCGGTGGTCAGCAGCGGGAGGAGCTCGGGCGCGGAACCGTGGGTCGCCGAGGCGATCGCGCGCAGCAGCGTGTTGTCGTCGGCGAGTTCGAGGACCGCGCGGACGGCGTCGTAGATCGCCTCGACGAGGTCGTCCGGGTGGCGGTCGAAGGCGGCGCCGACGACCGAAAGGAACCGGTCGAGTTCATGCGCGACCATCGCCTCGGCCAGCGCGGCCTTGGAGCCGATCTCGTTGTAGACGGTCTGGCGGCTGACGCCCACCAGCTCCGCCAGCCGGGCCATCGTGACGGCCGGCCACCCCGACTTCGCCGTCAGCTCGATCGCCGCGGCGATGATCGGCCGCCGGTGCTGGCCGCCCTCGGGCGGCGCCGGAAGTGCCCCGCTCATGACCGCCCATTCTAGGTGGTGCCGCTCCCGGCCGGGCTGACCCTCCCCGGCGCGACGAAGTCGACCTTCTCGCGCACGCCGCAGTCCGGGCAGCACCAGAAGTCGGGGATCGCCGCCCACGGTGTGCCCGCCGGGAAGCCCTCCCGCGGGTCGCCGCGCTCTTCGTCGTAGACGTACCCGCAGCCGGGGCACATGCCGCCTTCGGTGGCGTCACCGCGGGTGTCGGCGGCGACGTCGACGGCCGCCGTGACGCGGGTGCCGTAGCGGGCCAGGACCTTGGCGCGCTTGCCCGGCTGGATGTTGGCGCGCGAGATGTCGCCGTCGTAGTGCGCGAGCACCCGCGGGTCCATCACCCGGCGCCACAGCGGCGGCACGAGCGCCAGCACGATCATCCCGGCGTACCCCGTGGGCAGCACCGGCGACTCGGCGAAGTCGCGCAGCGTCTGGTACCGCCTCGTCGGGTTGGCGTGGTGGTCGCTGTGCCGCTGCAGGTGGTAGAGCAGGACGTTGGTGGCGATGTTGTTGGAGTTCCAGCTGTGGCTCGGGTTCACGCGCTCGTAGCGCCGCCGCCCGGGCGCGCCGACCCGTTGCCGCCGCATGCCGTAGTGCTCCATGTAGTTGACGACCTCCAGCAGCGAGAACCCGACCACGGCCTGGACGACCAGGTAGGGCAGCACCCCGGCACCGAGCCAAACGGTCATCGCCGCCCACAGCACCGCGGACATCAGCCAGGCGTTGAGCACGTCGTTGCCGAGCCGGAACGGGTGGCGATCGCGCCGGGCGTAGCGCTTGCGCTCCAGCCGCCACGCCGACTTCAGCGAGCCGAACACGGTCCGCGGCCAGAAGCGGTAGAAGCTTTCGCCGACGCGGCTGCTCGCCGGGTCCTCCGGAGTCGCGACGCGGACGTGGTGGCCGCGGTTGTGCTCGATGTAGAAGTGGCCGTAGAAGCTCTGCGCCAGCGCGATCTTGGACAGCCAGCGCTCGTGGCTCTCCTTCTTGTGGCCGAGTTCGTGCGCGGTGTTGATGCCGATCCCGCCGATGCACCCGATCGACACGGCCAGCCCGATCTTGTCCGCGACGCCGAGGCCGCCGTGGGCGATCAGCCAGAACGCGGCACCGAAGCCGAGGTACTGGACGGGCAGGAAGGCGAAGGTGATCCAGCGGTAGTAGCGGTCGTTCTCCAGCCGCGCGAGGACGTCGTCGGGCGGGTTGCTGCGGTCGAGCCCGGCGAGCAGGTCGATCACCGGCACGACCACGAGGATCACGACGGGCCCGATCCAGAACCACCCGCCCCACCCGGTGGCGGCGTGCAACCCGATGGCGAGGAACGCCAGGGACGGGACCACCAGCCCGATCAGCCACAGGTACCGCTTGCGGTCGCGCCACAGTTCGGTCGAGCCGGCGGGCACGGTCCCGGTCACTTCGGTCATCGCATCCTCCTCGACGGTGAGGTTGACAGGAGGATAGGTGATGTACAGCTCAGTTGACAATCATTCGACAGATGTAAAGGTCAGTCCGCAAGGTCGTGCGGATCGCGGGCGGCCAGCGCTTCGGTGTCGGGCACCCCCGCCCGCCGGGCCACTCGCTGCCGGGCCCGCACCTGCGCCGCGGTGCGCGGCCGGGGCTTCGGTTCCCGGCCGCACCCGCACGGCTGGAAACCCTCGTACTTCAAGCCCGCTTCGAGCACGGCCGCGACCGCCGCCCAGCCCGAGCCGTCACGCCGCGGCGGCGCCGCGAAGTCGTGCCCGGCGAACACCATCGGCCGGCGGCATCCGGGGCAGCGGTGCTCCGCACCGTCCCAGGCGTGCTTGTGGCTCTTGCGGCACGCCACGCAGACGTAGTGGACCTTGCAGGTCGTCTCCCCGTACCGGCACACGCGTCGAACGGTACCGGCGCTTCCGGGCAGCGGCATTGCCCTTCTTTCCGCCGCCGCGAACCACCGCACACCCCGGACCGGCGGAATCCACTTTCACCCGTTCGGCCCAGTGCGCAAGTCGTCGAAATGTGTCCCGGGCCTGCTACCAGAGCAAATGCCGGTAATCGTCTCCGGACAGAAAGTAAACACCGTTCGCCGCACGGCGGACGAGTGTCCGCAAGCCGGGTCGCACCGGACGAGGGTCCGGGGTTCATGGTAAAAAACGGACCCTGATCGATTCCGCGGCAACACGGAGGGTGAGGCGAAGACGGGTGACGGCGGCCGCTGTGTCCCATCGTCGTGTCCGCTTCCTCGTCCGGGTCCCCATTCCTCGCCGACCGTCACTCAGGAGTTCGTGAACCGCCGTGCTGAACAAAGACCCCCGAGACGAGTCGGACAAGCCGTACGACAAGTCGATCCGCAAAAGGCTGACCAGGACCGTTCTCATTCCCAGCGTGACGCTGCTGGTGCTGTGGATCGCGGTCTCCTCCTACTTCCTCTTCAACGGCGTTTACGTCCGGCTCGTCGCGGCATCCGTGCGGGAAGTGTCGATCCCCGCCGCCACCGCGCTGGCCGAGTTCCAGAAGGAACGCCAGACCGCGCTGCAGTACCTGGACGACCCGGGTCTGGGCCCGGCCCGGCTCCAGCAGCAGCAGAAGGCCACCGACGAAAAGCTGTCCGTGCTGAAGGACGCCTTCGCCGCGACGATCTCCAACGCCCCCGACGAGATCGCGTCCAAGGTCAACGCGCTGAAGGCGCAGTTCGACCAGCTGCCCGTGCTGCGCTCGCAGATCAGCTTCCGCAGCATCGACCGCGCCCAGGTCAACTCCTACTACAACGGCGTGATGGACACCGCGTCCAACCTCTTCGACACCCAGGCCCGGATCGTGCCCGACGCCGAAGCCGCGACCGGCGGCATCACGGCGACGTCGGTGTTCCGCGCCGGTGACATGATGTCGCGGGAGACGTCGCTGGCGTCGACCGCCTTCGCGGCCGGGACGTTCGCGCCCGACGACTTCGCCCAGTTCGCGCAGCTGTCCGGCCTCTACCGGACGCAGCTGGCGCAGATCGCGCCGTTCCTCGACCCCGGCGTCCGCACGAAGTACCAGGCGCTGACCACCAGCACGGCGTGGCGGCAGCTGGCCACCGCGGAAGAGGCGATCGTCAAGCACGGCCCGTGGTCGACCGGCGAGCAGAACACCGTGCCGGTGTCCGAAACGGACTGGGAGAACGCGACGACCCAGGTCGCCCAGGGCCTCAACGACCTGGCGATCACCCAGGCGGACAAGGTTTCCGCGGCCGCGATCGACGCCGGTGACGCGCAGCTGCGCAACGTGATCATCGGCAGCATCGTCGCCCTGCTGGCGTCACTCGCCGCGATCATCGTCGCGGTGCGGGTGTCCCGCTCGCTCGTCGACCGCGCGCTGATGACGCGCCTCGCGCGGCTGCGCAACGACTCGCTCGACCTCGCCCGCAACCGGCTGCCGAACATCGTGGAACGGCTGAAGAGCGGCGAATCCGTGGACCTCAAGGAAGAGCTGCCGCAGCTCGACCACGGCCGCGACGAGATCGGCCAGGTGGCCGAGGCGTTCAACGTCGCCCAGCTGACCGCCGTCAACGCCGCGGCCAGCGAGGCGAAGGCCCGCAGCGGTGTGCACAACGTGTTCCTCGGCATCGCGCACCGCAACCAGGTCCTCGTCCACCAGCAGCTGCAGATCCTCGACGAGATGGAAGCCCGCGAGGACGACTCGACGCAGCTGGCGTCGCTGTTCCAGCTCGACCACCTCGCCGCCCGCGCCCGCCGCACCACCGAGAACCTGATCATCCTCGGCGGCAAGCAGCCCGGCCGCCGCTGGCGCAAGCCGGTCGCGCTGATGGAGGTCCTGCGCGCGGCCGTCTCGGAAACCGAGCAGTACGCGCGGGTGCAGGTCGAGCAGGTGGCCGACGTCGCGATCGTCGGCGCCGCGGTGGCCGACACGATCCACCTCGTCGCCGAGCTGGTCGACAACGCGACGTCGTTCTCGCCGCCCGGCTCGCCGGTCGAGGTGACCAGCCGGATGGTCGCGCGCGGCGTCGTCGTCGACGTCTCGGACCAGGGCCTCGGCATGAAGGACGGCGTCCGCGAGTGGGCGAACGCGATGATGGCCGAAGCGCCCGAGTTCGACGCGATGGCGCTGCGGGCCGACTCCAGCCTCGGCCTGTTCGTGGTCGCGCGCCTGGCCGCCCGGCTCGGCATCACCGTCACCTTCGACCCGTCCCGCTACGGCGGCCTCCGCGCGACCGTCCTCATCCCCACCCAGCACCTGGCCGGCCAGGACGCCGACCAGGGCGGCACCCCCGGCACCACCCCGGCGGAGGACACCGCGGTCCTCGCCCCGGTGGGCGCCCCCGCGCCGCAGGCGGCAGAAAGCGCCCTCCGCACGATGGACACGCCCAGCTCGTTCAGCGGCCAGATCCCGATGAAGCGAGACACCAAGCCGAGGCCGTACCCGGCACGCGCGCTCGCCTCGCCGGACGATCTGCCGTCCGTCCCGGCGGCGGTGCCGGAGCCGGTCGCCGTGGCCGAGCCGGAACCGCAGCTCAAGCCGACCGACGACCGGCCCCGGCTGCCCCGGCGGGAACCGCAGCAGAACCTCGTCGCCCAGCTCGAGCACGAACCCGACGACAGCGACGACGTCGTGGCGCCCGGCGAAGGCACCGCACGCACGCTGGCGGCGTTCCACAAGGGCACCCGCCGCGGGCGCGGCGGCCCGGACGACGCGTAGTCCGCGACAGCACACAGGAAAGTCCACACACCGAAAGTCAGGGTCTGACGTCGAATGAACGAGTACGGGAACCCCAAACCCGATCTCAACTGGTTGCTCGATGACATGGTGAACCGCGTGGTCGGCGCGCAGAACGCCATCGTGCTGTCCGCCGACGGGCTGCTGATCGGCAAGTCGGCCGGGATGAGCAAGGACGACTCGGACCAGCTGTCGGCCATCGCCTCGAGCCTGCAGAGCCTCGCCAAGGGGGTGAGCAAGCAGTTCAACCGCGGCCCGGTGCTGCAGAACATGATCGAGATGGAGCGCGGCTACCTGTTCGTCTCGGCGGCGGGCCAGGGTGCCTGCCTGGCCGTGCTGGCCGCGGACAACGTCGACGTGGAAATGATCGCCTACGAAATGAGCCGGCTGGTGAAGCGGGTCGGCGACTACATGGCGTCCGCGCCGCGGGAAGCGGCGTCGGTCCTGCGGGAGGCCACATGAGCGACGACGGCTGGTACGACGAGGCCGCCGGGCCGCTGGTCCGGCCGTACACGATCACGAGCGGCCGCACGTCGGCCGGCACCGCGCGGCTCGATCTGTCCACGCAGGTCATGACCCTGCGCTCCGAGCAGGAGCCGGCCGGGCTCGGCCCGGAGCACGTGGCGATCGTGCAGCTGTGCCGCCACCCGGTGTCCGTCGCCGAGATCGCCGTCTACGTCAAGATCCCGCTCGGGGTCGTGCGGGTGCTCGTCGGCGACCTGATCGAACGCGGCCTCGTCATCACGCGCTCCCCTGCCCACAACCCGGCGCAGTCGCCGGACCTCGAAACACTCCAGGCGGTTCTCGATGGCCTCATCAAGTACTGACGGCACCGGGGTGGACATGGTCCCCACCCCGGTCAAGATCATCGTCGCCGGCGGGTTCGGCGCCGGGAAGACCACGATGGTCGGCTCGGTCAGCGAGATCCCGCCGCTGACCACCGAAGAGGTGCTCACCGAGGCCAGCGCCGGGGTGGACGACCTGTCCGGCGTCGAGCGGAAGACGACCACGACGGTCGCGCTGGACTTCGGCCGGATCACCATCTCGCCGCGGCACGTGCTGTACCTGTTCGGGACGCCGGGCCAGGCGCGGTTCTGGTTCATGTGGGACGACCTGGCGCGCGGCGCGATCGGCACGGTCGTGCTGGTGGACACCCGCCGGCTGGAGACCAGCTTCGCCGCCATCGACTTCTTCGAACGCCGGAAGATCCCGTTCGTCGTCGCGGTGAACTGCTTCGACAACGCGCCGCGGTACACCGCCGACGAGATCCGCGAGGCGCTCGTCGTCCCGGACCGTGTGCCGATCGTCATGTGTGACGCACGCGACCGCGACTCCAGCAAGCTCGCGTTGATCCGGTTGGTCAAGCACGCGATGACGGTCGTGCCCGCCCGGGTCTGAGACCTGCGCGTTGTCCGCTTTTGTCTCTTCAGGACACCGCCGGCGTCCGTTGTGGCCCTCCGTGGCCGCGGCGGGCACCGGCGTACCCACATGGCGCAATTGGTTGGACCACCCGGGTGCAGCCTTTTAGTTGAGCAAGCATCAAACTGATAGCATCCGCTCGTGACGAGTCGTGTGCCGGAGTTTCCTGAATATATAAGGGAAAACTATCCGGCACAGGGGCGTCTCTTCGGCGACTTTCTGTGTGGACTGTGGTCGGCCGCGTGCGAGGCGCTCGAAGTCCCGCTCGAGCAGTCTGTCCGCACGACTCGGATGCTGCGCGCCCTGCTGCCGCCGTGGGCGCACGAGCGGATCGGGGCGGTCCCCACCCAGCCGTCCTATGTGGCGGACGACGGCTTCCCGGCCGAGATGTCGGTGAACTGGTCGGGCGACCGACCGGAGCTGCGCGTGCTGTTCGACAGCCTCGGCCACGAGATCGTCTGGCCTGGTGAGAGCGGTTTCCGGGCCCGCCGCTTCGAGCACGTCCGTGAGACGTTCACCCCGCGCGCGGGCCGTCCGTCGCCGGCGCCGCTGTGGCATTCGATCGCCTGGCGCCCGCCGTCGGGGATCGTCCACAAGACCTACTTCGGGCTGTACTCGTGGCCGCACGCGCAGCGCGAAATCGCCGTGGCCGAAGCGATGGAGCGGCTCGGCATGGCCGCCGCCTGGGCCGACGCCCGCCGTCGTGTCGAAACTGTCGAAGGCGACCGCGAGATCGAGTTCCTCGCCGTCGATCTCGCCGACGAGGCGCACGCGAGGGTGAAGATCTACTACCGCAACCACGGCGCCGACCTCGCGGAGGTCGACCGCGTCGCTTCGGTCGCGCTGCACCACGACTCCCGCCAGGCGCGGGCCGCCTACCGGGTGCTGGCCGGCGACCGCGCCGACGCCGGCGAGGCGGCCCTGAGCTGCCTGGCGTTCCGGTCCGGTGTGGACCGCGCCGCCGAGTCCACCACGTACCTGCGGCTGCCCGACCTCGCGCCGGACGACCGGGAAGCCGTGGAACGCACCGCCGCCCTGCTGCACGACCAGGGCGTCGATCCCGGCCGGTTCCGGGCCCTCGCCGCCGCGCTGGCCCCCGGCCCGCTGGCGGACAGCCGGGGCGTCCTGGAACTGGTGAGCTTCCGCGCGGCGGCCCGCCGCGGCGACGTGACCACGTACTTCCGGCTCCCCGTCTACGACCGGCCCCCGCCGGCCCCCCTCTCGCCTGTTGATCTTGCCTAGCGGCCCCGGAAAGATGATCTCGTGCAGCACCACCGTGAGGAGCAGAGCGTGACCCAGGACGTCGAGCGCGTGGCCCGCCACAACGAGCAGCGGCAACGGGAGTACGAGTCGTCGGACCTGATCCGGCTGCTGACCGACGAGAACACCCCCGCCGGGACGAAGAAGGCGGTGCTCACGTACCTGCAGCCGTGGTCGAACGCGTTCCAGCGGATGATCAGCGCCCGGGTCACCTTCGAGAGCGACCCGGAACTGCGGGCGCTCGCGTGTGAGCACCAGCAGGAGGAGGTGGGCCACGACCGGATCCTGGCCCGCAGCCGCGCCGACGACCGGGACCTGGTCTGGGATCCGGTCATCGAGATGGGCGCGTCCTGGTTCGTCGACCAGTTCGCGATCCTGCCGGGCGTGCAGCGGGCGGTGCTGGCGCACCTGGCGCTCGAAGCCGGCAGCCTGGTGTTCAGCCAGGCGGGCACACGGGCGTTCCCGGACGACGAGTACTTCGAGCTCCACGACGAAGCCGACGTCGAGCACCTCGAGATGGGGTACGACATCCTGCGCCGGCGCGAAGACTGGTCCGTGGACGCGGTGATCGACGTGCTGGACCGGGCGTGGCAGGTGATCGGCGTGGTTTCCGACCGCATTGCGGAGTGCGCGCGCCGCGACACGGTGGCGGCGTGACGACGACCGATCCGGCCACCGCGGCCCGCACCGTCGCCGCCGAAGCCGCCGGCGCCTACCAGGAAGCCTTCGGCGACCGGCTGATCGGCGCGTACCTGCTGGGCAGCCTGTCGTACGGCGGCTACTCCCCCGCGGTGAGCGACATCGACCTGGCGATCGTCCTGACCGACGTCCGCGACGGCGACCGCGAGTCCGTCGCGGCCACGACGGAAGCCCTGCAGCAGCGAAGCCCGTTGCACCGCAAGCTTTCGGTGTTCTGGGCCTCTCTGCCCGCACTGCGCGCGGGCGAGGACGACGGCCGCTTCCCGGCCCTGGACCGCCTGCAGCTGGCCGAACACGGCCGCGTCCTCCTCGGCGACGACGTCACCCGGGAGGTGGCCCGCCCATCGGCGGCACAGCTGCTGCTGGAGAGCGCGCGGTTCGCGATCGCGATCCTGGCGACCGACGAGGTGACGGCGGAGTTCCACGAGCCACGCCGTCTCCTGTCGGACGAGGTGTGGTTCACGAAGGCGGTGTTCTTCCCGGTCCGCTTCCGGTGTTCGGCAACACTTCCGTCGGGCCGCGCGGCGACGAACGACGAGTCGCTCGAGTGGTACCTGGCCCAGCCGGACGCACCGGCGAAGTCCCTGGTCCGCTTGGGCGCCCGGGTCCGCCAGGGACACCCGCTGGACGCGGCGGAGGCCGAGCCGGAGCTGACGGCGGGCCTGGTCCCGTTGTACCGGTACTACATCGAGGCCGAGGTGCGGCGGTTGCGTGCCGCCGGCGGCCCGGAGGATCTCGTCGCCGCCTTCGAGGACTGGGACAAGCGGCTGGGCTGAGCAGCGGACGCCGGTCCGGCGCACGGGTCGCCGGACCGGCCTTGCGTCGGCGGTCGACTGCAACGCGTAGGCGCCGCAGTCGTCCGTGACGGTCGTCGCGACGACCGCCTCGTTGTCGGACAGGGCGATCGTCCACCGGAACCGGGCCCCCTCAACGCAGGGTCAGCGGCGTCTCCGAGTCCACCCGGCCCAGCTTCTCCGGGTTCCGCACGTAGTACAGGCCCGCGATCCGGCCGCCTTCGACGCGGACCGCCATGATGCCGTCGAACGAGCCGTCCACGTGCAGGGCCAGTGCCGGGTTGCCGTTCACCGTCATCGGTGTGCCGGTCAGGTCGACCGCCGCCTTGCCGATGCCGCCGATGATGAACCGGCCCACCTTGCCCGCTCCGGTCACCGGGCGCAGGGCCGCCTGCTTCACTCCGCCGCCGTCGCTCATCAGCACCACGTCCGGGGCCAGCAGGTCCAGCAGTCCCTGCAGGTCCTGGCCTTCCAGCGCCCGCTGGAACGACTCCAGCACCGCCCGGGTCTCCCGCGCCGAAACCACCTCGCGCGGCCGCCGCGCGTCGACGTGCCGGCGCGCCCGGTGGGCGATCTGGCGGACCGCGGCGGGCGTCTTCCCCACCGCGGCCGCGATTTCGTCGTACCCGACGTCGAACACCTCGCGCAGCACGAACACCGCGCGTTCGGTCGGCGCCAGCGTTTCGAGGACCAGCATCAACGCCATCGACACGCTTTCGGCGAGTTCGACGTCCTCGGCGACGTCCGGGGTGGTGAGCAACGGCTCCGGCAGCCACGGCCCGACGTACGCCTCCTTGCGGCGCTTCAGCGTGCGCAGCCGGTTGAGCGCGAGGCGGGTCGTGATCCGGACCAGGTACGCACGCTCGTCGCGCACCTGGTCGGGGTCGACCTCGGCCCAGCGCAGCCACGTCTCCTGGAGCACGTCCTCCGCGTCGGCCGCCGAGCCGAGCATCTCGTAAGCGACGGTGAACAGCAGGTTCCGGTGGGCGACGAATGCCTCGATCACGACGTCTCCCTCCCTCACGCGGTGAACCGGCCCCAGGCGACGAACGCCGCCACGGCCAGGTACGCCAGGTTCAGCACGGCGAACCCGGCGCTGCCGTGCCGGACGTGGGTGATCATCGCACCCACCATCAGCAGCACCCAGCAGACGGCCGTCACCGGCACCAGCACCGGCGCGATCCCGGTCACCGCGGGCAGGACCAAGCCGAGCGCGGCGAGCAGCTCGAGCACGCCGAGGCCCTTGACGAAGCCGGCACTGGCGTCGGCCGTCCATTCCCCGCCGTGTGCGGCGGCCAGCTTCTCCTTGGGCACGAACGCCTTGCTGACGCCTCCGGTCAGCGCCACCACGGCGAGCAGACCGGCGGCGATCCACAGTGCGAGGTCCATGGGGATCTCTCCTTTCCGTTCGGCCTCAAGACACCGGCGGGCGGAAAGGTGTGACAGCGTTGATTCTGTACCTACTAGTATGTACAGTTCGGGAGCATGGGGACCAGGGACCAGCTCATCGACAGCGCCCGCGCACTGCTGTGGGAACGCGGCTACGTCGGCACCAGCCCGAAGGCCATCCAGCAGCGGGCGGGCGCCGGCCAGGGCAGCATGTACCACCACTTCGCCGGCAAGAAGGACCTCGCGCTGGCCGCCGTGCGGCGCAGCGCCGACGAACTGCTGGCCGCCGCCGACGAGCAGCTGCGCACTCCCGGCACCGCCGTCGAGCGCGTCACCGCCTACCTGCGGCGCGAACGTGAAGTGCTCAAGGGCTGCCCGATCGGCAGGCTCACGCAGGATCCCGACATCGTGGCCGACCCGGCCCTGCGCGCCCCGGTGGACGAGACGCTGACCCGCGTGCGCGCCCGGCTCGCCGAGGTGCTCGACGAGGGCCGGGCCGCGGGGGAACTGCCCGCCACGCTGGACACCGCCGCACTCGCCGCCACGATCGTCGCCGTCCTGCAGGGCGGTTACGTGCTGGCGCGCGCCGCGGACGGCCCCGAACCCTTCGACCAGGCCGTCTCCGGCGTGCTCGCGCTGCTCGCCGCGCTCTGAACCCAGGGAGAACCGCAATGCACGTCCGCCACGTTCCGTCCACCAGCACGCCCGCGCCGGCCGAGGCGATCACCGGCAGCGCGTGGGTCACGTCGCTCGCCGTCCCCGAAGGCGCGTCGCGCACCCGGGTCGACCGCGTGCAGTTCGCCCCGGGGGCCCGCACCCGCTGGCACCGGCACCCGCTCGGCCAGGTCCTGGTCGTCACCGAAGGCACCGGGTACGTCCAGCGCCGCGGCGGCCCGGCGCAGCTGATCCGGCCGGGTGACACCGTCCGCGTCGACGCCGGCGAGTGGCACTGGCACGGCGCCACCGACACCACGCCGATGACCCACCTCGCGATCGAGGAGATCCCCGACGACGGCACCCCGACCGAGCTCGGCGACCCGGTGGGCGACGCCGAGGCCGCCGCCGTCCCGGCCGTCACCCGCACGCTGGTGCTGGAACAGCAGCTGCCGGAGCCGCGCGTGATCGACCATTTCGAAGGGCGTCGCATCACCATCGCCCCGCACCACAGCCCGGGGCTGCACGTCCACAACGGACCCGTTTTCGGCAGCATCGAAACGGGCTCCGCCGTTTACCGGATCGACGGCGAACCCGAATCGGTGCTCACCCCCGGCGACGTCTTCTACGAGCCCGAGTCGACGCGCATCGCCCGGTTCGACGCCCAGGAGGACGGCGTCACCTTCCTCGCCTGGTTCCCGGCCGGGCCTGGGGAAACGCCGCGCCTGATCCCGCTCGACAGCTGATCGCACTCCACGCCTCACCCGGGTACACGGCTCCCGGTTCACTTCGGTTCACCACATTTCCGAACTCTTTCCTCACGGGACAAAGCTCTGGACAACGGGACGCCCACGAGACACGATAACGCCGTGCCCGCACCGCATTGATCTCCCGAAAGAATCGGTGAACGTCTCACAAGACGGGCATTGTTATCGCTAACAGGGAACCGCCCACCGGTGTCGGGCCGGTGGATTCCCTGGAATCTCCTGTCCCTGAACCCCACGGAGTGACCCCATGCCCGGAAACACGGGAAAGCACCGCATCTCCCGACGAACGAAGATCGCGACCGCTGCCATCGCGCTCGCCGTGGCCGCCGGCGGGATCGCGGCGGCGACGACGTTCGGCGAGCCCGGCCAGGCCAGCGCCGACGAGGCCGACCCGGCGCTCTACATCGACATCCTCAAGGTCGCGCCGAACAACACCGCGCCCGCCAACGCCCGCGGCGCGTCCACCGGCACCTTCACCGTGGACTGCGGCCGCAACGAAAACGGCCACTTCAACCCGGACAACTTCGTCGCCCAGCCGGGGGTCCGCAACGGCGCCCAGCACCTGCACGACTACGTCGGCAACCTCTCCTCCAACGCCGACTCGAACAACAAGAGCCTCGACGCGGCCGGGACCACCTGCCGCAACGGCGACAAATCCGCCTACTTCTGGCCGGTCGTGCGCATCGACACCGGCGACAACGAAAAGAATGCGCCCGCGAAGTCCCCGCAAGGCGACCGCGACCAGGCCGCGCAAGACGCCGCCGGCCAGCAGATCACCTGCCCCGACGTCGCCAGCAAGCTGCCCGACGTCCCCGACTCGGCGATGGCCGAGGTCAACCGCAACCTCGACCTGCTCGACACGCAGATCGACGAGGCCAACAAGCGGCTGGTCAGCACGCGCGGCCAGGGCGGCCCGAACTTCGTCCAGAACGCCATCCTCGGCCCGCTCGAGGACAAGCGCGTCGCCACCATCGACCGCATGGCCATCGCCATCGGCCGCACCGCCGCCCGGCCCCAGGGCCTCGACGCCCTCGCGCCCTGCAAGCTGCGGGAGCAGGCCGGCAGCGGCGGCAGCGGCGTGAGCAACGGCGGCGGCGCGCCCGGCGGCGCGGCGCAGCAGATCACCTGCCCGGACGTCGCGAGCAAGCTCCCCGCCGTCCCGGCGTCGGCGAAGGCCGAAGTGGACCGCAATCTGCAGCTGCTGAACACGCAGCTCCAGGAGGCGAACCAGCGGCTCGTCAGCACGCAGGGCCAGGGCGGCCCGAACTTCGTCCAGAACGCCATCCTCGGCCCGCTCAAGGACAAGCGCGTCGCCACCATCGACCGCATGGCCATCGCCATCGGCCGCACCGCCGCCCGCCCGCAGGGTCTCGACGCTCTCGCGCCGTGCACGCTCGGCCAGGCGGCCGGCAACAACGGTGGTGCGACGGCCACGCCGCCGCTGCCCGGCCCGGACGCCAACAACGAGCTGCCCGAAAACGACGGGCAGATCCAGCGGCCGGCGAAGGTCGGCATCACCTTCCGCGGCAGCCCCACCGGCAAGGTGACGGCGATGCCGAAGTTCCTGCGCGCGCTCAGCGGCGACGCGAAGCCGTCCATCAACGGCACCAAGAACACCCGGGCCGCGTGGACCTGCACCGGCTTCGAGAACCGGCTGACCGACAAGTACCCGATCTGCCCCGAAGGCAGCAAGGTGGAGCGGATCCACGACTTCCCGAGCTGCTGGGACGGCCAGAACACCGACAGCGCCAACCACCGCACGCACATCGTGTTCCCGGACAGGGCCGGGCGCTGCGCCGCCGGGTTCACGGCGGTGCCGCAGCTGCGGACCACCCTCGTCTACGACATCCCGCACGACATCCAGGTGAAGAAGCAGTACAAAGTGGACTCGTTCCCGTCCGAAAAGCACAACCCGCTGTCCGACCACGACGACTTCGCCAACGTGATGTCGCAGAGCATCATGAACCAGGTCGTCAACTGCATCAACCGCAACAAGACCTGCAACGCCTGACCCGCGCCGGTGCCCGCCGCGCCATCCTCGCGGCGGGCACCCGGGAAGGAGAAAGCGTGACGGAACCGGTCGTCGGGGGCTTCCACCCCGACCCGTCGATCTGCCGCGTCGGCGGCACGTACTACCTGGCCAATTCGAGCTTCGAGTACGTGCCGGGCGTCCCGATCCGCCGCAGCACGGACCTCGTTTCCTGGGAACTGCTGGGCCACGCGCTGACCCGCCCGAGCCAGCTGCCGCCGTCCGACGGCGCGGCGAACACGGGTGTCTACGCCCCGACGCTGCGCCACCACGACGGCCGGTTCCACCTGGTGACCACGAACATCCTGCACCGCGGCCAGCTGATCGTGACGGCGGAGGACCCGGCGGGCCCGTGGTCGGACCCGGTCCACGTGACCGGCGCGGAGGGCATCGACCCGGACCTCTGCTGGGATGAGGCCGGCGTCTGCCACCTGACGTGGGCGTCGTTCTCGCCTGCGCTGCCGGGCATCGCTTGCGTGCCGATCGACCCGGCGACGGGGTCGATGCTGGCGGAGCCCCGCCTGCTGTGGAACGGCACGGGCCTGGCCGCCCCGGAAGGCCCGCACCTGTACCGCGTCGACGGCTGGTGGTACCTGCTGCTGGCCGAAGGCGGCACCGAACGCGGCCACGCGATCACGATCGCCCGCGCCCGCTCGATCGAGGGCCCGTACGAGCCGGCCCCGTCGAACCCGATCCTGACCCACCGGAGCACCACGCACCGGATCCAGAACACCGGCCACGGCGACCTGGTCGAGTGCGCGGACGGCAGCTGGGCGATGGTGTACCTGGGGGTGCGGCCGCGAGGCAAGACACCCCAGTTCCACGTCAACGGCCGCGAGACGTTCCTGGCGGGCATCGACTGGGTGGACGGCTGGCCGGTCGTGGCCGAAGACCGGTTCACGGTTCCCGTGGCGGACAACGGCTTCACCGACGATTTCGCGACTCCGGAACTGCACCCGCGCTGGGTGGCGCCGGGCGCCGCGCCCCGGGTCCGCTGGACCGGGCCGGGTGAATTGGTCCTCAGTGGATTCCTGCTGACCCGTGCCTTGGACGAGTATTGGACGGCGATGGCCCACGTGGACGTTTCCTCGGGAACCGCCACATTCCTGGTGCGCATCGACGACCGCCATTGGTACGGCTTGACGGCCGACGGCGAGACGGTCACGGCGACGCTCGCCATCGGCCCGGCGGTCCAGACGGTGTCCGCCGTCGCTGCGGGTTCCCGGGTTTCCCTGCGGATCCGCGCGCTCCGGCCGCCGGCTTCGGGTCCGTTCCGTGAGGTGACGGAGCCGGATCTGGTGGAGCTGTCGGTGCTCCGGGAGGACGGCTCGGCGGAGGTTCTGGGCGCGTTCGACGGACGGTATCTGTCCACGGAGGTCGCTGCGGGTTTCACCGGCCGCATGATCGGCGTGCGTGTGGTCGGGGGAAGCGTGTCGTTGCTCGGGTTCCGCTACCTGACCGGCGCGGACTGATCCGGCGCCGGGGCCGTCGCCCGTGAAGCCCGTGGACCGTCCGAGCCGGCCCTCGAATACGCTCGCAGGCCGTGGAACCCTCCTGTCCCGGGAAGCGGCTCGCATGTCATTGTGCGGATCGCCGGGCGAGGACGCGGTGCCTGGCGGACAGCAGGAGCCGCACGGAGGAGGTGGAGCGGGGCATGCAACGACCGGTGCTGCTGGGTCGCGAGACGGAGCGCCGGACACTGGCTGCCCTGGTCGAGCGGGCCGCCTCCGGGTCGGGCGGCGCCGTGGTCGTCCTCGGCGCTCCCGGGATCGGCAAGTCGACGCTCGTCGCCGAGGCGGCGGCGCGGGCCGCGGGTCACGGCGTCCGGGTGCTCACGGCGGTGGGCGTGGAGTCCGAGGAGGACGTCGCCTGCGCCGGCCTGCACCAGCTGGTCCACCAGCTGCGAGACGGGATCGACGACCTGCCCGGGCCGCAGCGAGCTGCGCTGCGCACCGCCGTCGGGCTCGCCGACGAGGCCGTGCCCGACCTCTACCTCGTCGGCCTGGCCGCGCTGACCCTCCTGTCGGACGCGGCGGTGAAGACACCGCTGCTGGTGGTCGTCGAGGACGCCCACTGGATGGACCGGGCCAGCCTCGACGTGCTCGGGTTCGTCGCGCGGCGGATCGAGTCCGACCCCCTCGCCCTGGTCGTCGTCACCCGTGGCCTGGACGACCGGCTCGGCGGCGCCGGGCTGCCCGTGCTGGCCCTGGACCCGCTGACGGACGCGGTGTCGGGTGAGCTGCTGGACGCGGTGGCCCCCGGCCTCGGGCAGCAGGTCAGACGGCGGCTGCTGGAGGAAGCGGCCGGGAACCCGCTGGCGTTGATCGAGCTGCCGGTCGCGCTGCAGTCGGTCGGTGGGGCGTACGCGCTCACGCCGGGTCCGCTGCCGTTGACCGAGCGGCTGGAGCGGACCTTCACCGCCCGCGTCTCCCGGCTTCCGGCCGCCACCCGGGCGGTGCTGCTCCTCGCGGCCCTCAACGGCGACGGGACGCTCGACGAGTGCCTCGCCGCCGCGGCCCGGATGCTCGGGACGGCGGTCGACGTCGCCGCCCTCGGGCCGGCGGTCGATGCGGGCCTGGTGGCGGGGTGGGGGATGGACTTCCGGCACCCGCTCGTCCGCTCGGCGCTGCACCACGCCGCAACCGCCGCGGAGCGACAGGCCGCGCACGCCGCGCTCGCCGCCGAGCTCCAGGGGCAGCCCGACCGGCAGGCGTGGCACCGCGCCGCCGCCACCTCCGGCCCCGACGAGCAGGCGGCGCGCGACCTGGACTCCACCGCCGGGCGGGCCCTGCGGCGAGGCGGGGTCGCCGCGGCCCTGGCCGCGCTGCGGCGAGCGGCGGAGCTGACCGCGGACCCGTCCGCTCGCGCGGACCGGCTGCTGCGCGCGGCCGAGCTCGCCCTGGAGTCGGGCCGGCCGGCCGTCGCGGCGAACCTGCTGGCCCAGGCGCGGTCGCTGGACCTCTCGGTCCGGGACCAGGGCCGGGCGGCCTGGGTCGGCATCGCCCTGGCCGAAGGATCGGCGCAGGGCGAAGGCACCGCGACCGCCGAACTGGCCGAGCTGGCCGTCGGGCTCGCCCCCGGCGAGCCCGTGCTGGGGCTGCGCATGCTGTGGAGCGCGGTCCTGCACTGCTTCTGGGGAGAGCCGGGGCCGGATGCCCGACGGCGGGTCGCCGCCGCCGTCGACCGGATGCCCGTGGACGCGGACAACGCCGACCTGGTGGCCCTGCGGGCGTACTGCGCGCCGGTCGAGCGCGGGCGAGCCGTCCTCGAGTCACTGGCCGGTCAGCTGGACCGTTCGTCCGAGGACGCCGAAGGAGACCAGCTCCTGGGCGGCGCCGCGGTGACGGTGGGTGCCCCCGCGCTGGCGAACCGGCTGACCGCGAGGTCGCTGGACGCCCTGCGGGCCCAGGGCCGGCTGTCGATGCTGGCCCGCGCCCTCTGCGTCCAGGCGGGCAGCGCCGCGCGGCTCGGGGACGTGCGCGCCGGCCAGCTCGCCGCCGAGGAGGCCGCCGAGCTGGCCCGCGAGACCGGGCAGCGTCTCGTGCACGCGATGGTGCACGCCATCCGCGCCCAGCTCGCCGCCGTCTGCGGCGACCCGCAGGCGGAGGCGTGGGCCGCGGAGGCGGAACGCACCGCCCTCCCCGGCGGCGCACGCCCGGCGCTGGCCATCGTCCAGACGGCCCGCGGGCAGGCGGCCCTCTGCCAGGGGCGCTACGGCGACGCCTTCGGGCACCTGCGCCGCGTCTTCGACCCGGCCGACCCGGCGTTCCACCCGTGGCTGCGCTTCTACGGGGTCGCCGAGCTGGTCGAGGCGGCCGTCCGCAGCGACTCCGCCGAGGTGGCGCGGGACATCCTGGCCGAGCTGACCCCGCTCGGCGAGCTGACGCCCTCCCCCGCCCTGCTCTGCGGGCTGCGCCTCGGCCACGCCCTGCTCAGCCCGCCGGCCGACGCCGAGCAGCGCTACCGGGCGGCCCTCGACGCCGTTCCCGTCGACTGGCCGTTCGAGCGGGCACGAGTCCACCTCGCCCTGGGCGAGTGGCTGCGGCGGCACCGGCGCCCCGCCGAGTCCCGCGTCGTCCTGCAGGCCGCGCGCGAGGTCTTCGACGCGCTCGGCGCGTCAGCCTGGGCGGAGCGGGCACGCCAAGAGCTGCGCGCCGCGGGCGCGTCCTCCCCTCGCCGGGACCTGGCCGCCGTCGACCGGCTCACCTCGACCGAGCTCCACGTCGCCCAGCTCGCCGCGCAGGGGCTGACGAACCGCGAGATCGGCGAGCGGCTCTACGTCTCGCCCAGGACGGTGAGCACGCACCTCCAGCGGATGTTCCCCAAACTGGGGGTGACCTCCCGCGGCGAGCTCGCCGCGGTGCTGGGCAGCACGGTTACGTACGCCGAAGACGTCGTCTGACGGACGCGGTCGACCCCGTCCGCTCCCTAGGTTCGTGCCATGCCCGGTCCGCACACGGCGGCCGGGAGGGAAGGCGAACATGGGAACCATCACCGTCGGCACCGAGGGCTCGACCGACGTCGAGCTCTCCTACGAGGACCACGGCTCCGGCCGGCCGGTCGTCCTGATCCACGGCTACCCGCTGGACGGGCGGTCGTGGGAGAAGCAGACCGAGGCGCTGGTCGAGGCCGGCCACCGCGTCATCACCTACGACCGCCGGGGCTTCGGCCGGTCGAGCCAGACCATGACGGGTTACGACTACGACACCTTCGCCGGTGACCTGGACCGGGTCCTGACCGAGCTCGACCTGCGTGACGTCGTCCTCGTCGGCTTCTCGATGGGCTCGGGCGAGGTCGCCCGCTACCTCGGCACCCACGGCTCGGAGCGGGTCGCGAAGGCGGCCTTCCTCAGCGGCCTCCCGCCGTTCCTGCTGCAGACCGAGGACAACCCCACGGGCGTGCCGCAGTCGGTGTTCGACGGCATCGCCGAGCAGGCCAAAGCCGACCGCTACGCCTGGTACGAGAACTTCTTCGTCGACTTCTTCAACACCGACGAGACGCTCGGCTCCCGGCTCAGCGAGGCCGCGCTCCGGGCGAACTGGGTCACCGCCATCGGCTCGGCGCCGGTGGCGGCGTACGCGTGCGTTCCGACGTGGCTGACGGACTTCCGGGCCGACCTGGAGCGCATCGACGTGCCGTCGCTGATCCTGCACGGCACCGCCGACCGGATCCTCCCGATCGACGCCACCGCGCGCGAGTTCCGCCGCCGCCTGCCCGGCGCGCGCTACGTCGAGATCGACGGTGCGCCGCACGGCCTGCTGCTCACCCACGCGGCCGAAGTCAACGCCGCCCTGATCGCCTTCATCGCAGACTGAGAGCCGGAAATGCCCAAGTTCACCCGCCGCGTCACCGTACGCATCACCGCTCTGCTGGCCGTGCTCGCCACGGTCGGCGGGTTCGGCACGGCGAACGCGGTAGCCGCCCACCCCGCAGGCGGCCCGAAGCCCACGATCGTCCTCGTCCACGGCGCTTTCGCCGACGGCGCCAGCTGGACCCCGGTCATCGAGCAGCTGCAGCAGCGCGGCTTCACCGCGATCGCCGTGGCCAACCCCCTGCGCGGAGTCCGCTCCGACGCCGAAGCCCTCGACGCGCGTCTCGCCGGCATCGACGGGCCCGTGGTGCTCGTCGGCCACTCCTACGGCGGTGCCGTCATCACCAACGTGCGGGCCCGTTCCCCGAAGGTGAAGGCGCTGGTGTACGTCGCCGCCTTCGCCCCCGCCAAGGGGGAAGCCGCGGCCGAGCTCGCCGCGAAGTACCCCGGCAGCACACTGGGCGAGACGTTGGCACCGGTCCCCCTGCCCGACGGCTCGCAGGACCTCTACATCAAGCCCTCGCTGTTCCGGCAGCAGTTCGCGGCCGACGTGCCGGCGCGCCAGGCCGCCGTCATGGCCAGCACCCAGCGCCCCATCTCCGACGCCGCCCTGGCGGAGGCGTCCGGGGAACCCGCCTGGGCGAGCATCCCCTCGTGGTTCGTGCTGGCCGGTGCCGACAAGAACATCCCCGTACGGGCGCAGAAGTTCATGGCCGACCGGGCCGGCGCACGCGCCACCGTGACCGTCGAGGGTGCCTCGCACTCCGTGGCGGTCTCCCGTCCGGACACGGTCGTCAGGCTGATCCTGCGCGCCGCGAGCTGACCTCCCGGCCCCCGCGGGCCGCAACCCGCGGGGGCCGTCCCCTCCCGCTCCGATCGAGGAAAGTCATGCGCATCGGTCCGTCCATCGTGCTGTCCCGGATCATGGAGAGCACACTCGTCCTGCTGGGCGTCCCCATCTTCTTGTCGGAAGACATCAGGTGGATCGCGTTGTGGGACCTCGTCGCCGTCGTCTACCTCGCGATCCGCGTCATCCGCCTCAGCCGCGGCAAGCGGGCCGGCGACGACCGGGGCGCGTGGGTCAAGAGCGCGCTGGGCCGCCGCAGCGGCACCCTGTTCACCCTGTGCACCAGCTTCATCGGAATCATGTCCGGCCTGACCATGGTGTTCGCCGAGGAGGGCACCGACGCGGCGCTGCACGGCAAGACAGCGGGGGTGCCTGCCGTGCTGCTGGCGTGGGCGATCCTGCACTTCGGTTACGCCGACCGCTACGCGCAGGCGTACTACAGCGCCCTGCCCGAGAAACTGTTGGTGTTCCCCGCCTCCGAGCACCCGACGTTCATCGACTTCACGTACTTCTCTTTCACCGTCGGCACTTCGTTCGCGGTCTCCGATGTCGAGTCACGCACTTCCGGCATCCGGCTGCGGATCCTCGCGCACGGAGTGCTGTCGTTCCTCTACAACACCGCGATGCTCGGCATCGCCATCGGCGTGATCAGCGGTTGACCACGCCGACGGCGACCCCCTTACTTGTACGGCGAAGGAGCCTTGCTCGCGAGGTAGTTGAACGTCTTGACCATGTACGGCCAGAAGGTGCCGTTCACGCACGAGTAGCTCGGCGTGAAGCCGTCGCACGCGCCGGGGCCTTCGAGTTCGATGGTGAACGACGCGATGCCGAGTTTGCCGTAGGCGTAGTCGTCCGAGCCACCGGCAGCGTTGTAGAGGAGGTCGCCGGCCTGGCCGTACGGGTAGCCGGAGAACGCCGACATCGCCTTGCCCATCGCGCGGAACTGGGTGTCGCTGGGGGTGTGGACGGTGTTCGAGTACTCCCACGGCAGGATGATGATGCCGGCGTAGCTGTGCAGCATCAGCGCCGTGCCGCGGGCGGTCGCGTCGGGCTGGTCGGACGCGCCGTCCGCGCGGTGGTCACCGAAGAGCTGGGTCCAGAGTTGTTCCAGCGCCTTGTTTTCCGGCTCCGAGTCGGCGGACCCGTTGGACGTCGACGTCGTCTGGTCGCACTTGCTGGTGTTGCTCTGCCAGTGGTAGCCGAAGTTCCGGTTGTTGTCGACGCCCGGCTGGCTGCCCGCCGAATCGCCGCAGCGCGAGAGGTCGGCACTGGTGAAGTCGGCGTTCTTCCGGTGCAGCACCGGGTTGTTGCCACCCTGCTGGACGATGTTGACGCCGTCCGGGTTGACGATCGGGACGATCCAGATTTCGGTGGTGTTCAACAGGTTCGTCACCGTGCTGTCGGTGCCGTAGCCGCTGACGAGGTAGTTGATGTACTTGTAGGCGAGCTCGCCCGTGGCGATCTCCCGCGCGTGGATCTGCGCCTGCAGCAGGAACCGCGGCTTCGCCGAGTTCGGGTTCAGCGCGCAGTCGCCACTGGCCTTCTTCGTGACGCAGATGGCTTTCAGGTCGTAGCCGCCCCGCCCCTGCTGCTTCAGCCACGACTGACCGTAGTTGACGACGGTGGCGAGATCGGGGTGCGCGGCCGCGGCGGCGGTCATGTTCGCGTAGTGCGCGTTGACCGTGTGGTAGCCGCCGTCGTAGGTCTCGTCCTGCGGCGCCGCACCGGGCGCCAGCCGCGGCGATGCCCAGGTGGCCGCGGCGTACCGCTTGCTCACCTCGGTGACGAAGCCGAGCTGGGACAGTTCGGCCCCGGTGGTCTCGTCGCCGACGACGAACAGGTCGTCGCCCTGTCGCTTGACGATGTCGAGGCCGACGGCGTCCAGCGTCCGAGCTCTGGCCAGCGCATCATGGACGCGGTACTCGACAGGGCCATGCCCGGACGGCGAGGTGTTCGCCTGGGCGCTGGTGCCGGTGGCCAGGCCCACCGCCGCGAGCAGCAGCGCGGCAGCGACCGTGGTCACGGCGCGGGAGTTCCGCATGGTGCCTCCTTGAAGTGGCCAGCTAGGCCCGAAGGGTAGACGCCCCGGAGTCACCCGGTCACCGACTGGAGTAGGGAATCGCCGCGCTTGTCGGCATAGGTCGTTCTCCGGACTGGCTTGACCAGCGCCTTTTGCCCCCTTGCGGGCTTTGTGCCACTCCACCTCGACCGTCATCTGTCGGTGCAGCGTGACTTTCCTCGCGAGCCTGAAGGAACACAGCCGCCGACCAGCTCGACTCCCCCGCGGTCGCGGAGCGCGACTATTGGAAGTGTTGATCACCGGATCCTCGCTCCAGGCGTCACGACCCCACAACGCAGAGAAGCCCAGGCCGATGGCCTGGGCTTTCTCGTCTGGAAGCTCCCCCGCTTGGACTCGAACCAAGAACCCTCCGGTTAACTGGAGGTTCTAGACCTGGGTCGACGTCAGTCGATCTAGCTGGGATGTTTGCATTCGCTCACGCTCTGATTCGGTGTCAATCGACGTCGATCGTCGCCGTTTATGGAGCATAAATGCTCCCTCGTTCGTGATCGCCTAGCGGAGAAGGCCTTCGCATGGCTTCCGCAACGTGCTGCGTTCGATTCCCTGACCGAGCGGTGCAAGGCTGAGAACAGAACCAACCAGCCGTTTCCCGTGGGCCAACTATCGATCGAAAGCAGCTACGACGTCTCACTGCCAAGAAGTTAGGTGATTGCGCGGGATCGCGGATGCGCCCATGGCGTCGTGACGTCGGGGGGTAGCGGGGTCGCTGGTGCTGCTGTGAGCGAAATGACCTCCTGGTAGCTGCCGACGCGGATGGTTTCGACGGGGCATTGCGAGCACCGTCCGCGGCGTGCGCAGCCAACGCCGGCGATGAGGTTGCGGACGTGGTGGTAGGCGTCGGTTGGGTGGTCAGCCTTGATGGCGTACCACTTGCCGCATTGGTCTGCATCCGGCAGGGACGCGGCCACCGAGGGCCGTACTGGCAGGTACAGGTCGGCGCCGTCGTGGCGGATGAGGAAGGTCCGGTCGAGGTAGTCACATTCGTCGGGTTCGGGCCGGTGCTCGGCATACCAGGCAGCGGCATCGGTGATTGACCCTGGCCCCCAGAGCAGGTCGGCTGGGTACTGGGTGACCTCGCATCGGGAGTCGAACTCGGACAGACCAGGGTCGGTAATGTGCTGGTCGGGCCGGAAGACGGCGCGCACGATGACGCACTGCCAGAGTTGGTCGCCCGGATCCACGGCAGCGGAGAGTTCGTCGGCGAGAGCCGTCTGCTGCTGTGTCCCGGCGGCATCCCATGCGAGGACGACGACTTCGCGCCGGATGAGAGTGGGATATAGGCGCCCGCCCGGGGTCGTCACGCCCCAGAGGTGGTTGATGATTTCGGCAAGGTCACTCAGGGTCCTGGCGGCGTCGACTGGCGTGGTCAAGTGGTAGCCGGCGGGGTGTGCAGCCGTGTTGCGCAGCCTTGTGATCGCCTGTTCGACGGCGTGGTTGCGCTGTCCTCGCAGGAGGCCGAGGTGCCGAGCCCAGGTGCGCAGGCCGCCAAGTGTGCCGTTGAAGTCGATCGTCTCTCCGTCATCGAACAGCAGCTTCCGGCGGGGGTTCTTGCGGACCACGCTGTACAGCTGTTGGTAGTTGGGCGCGGACACAGTGTGCTGACAACCGTCTAGGTCGACGAAGGCCACGGCGCCTTTGTGATGGTCGATGAACCGGTCGCGGAGGGCTTGCTCCAGTACCAGCAATCCGCGGTCATTGACCAGCGTGAAGATCTCGTAGCAGAACAGGCCGTAGGCGAAGACCTTCCGGAGGTCTTCGAAGCTGTTGCGCGTGCCCTCGGCGACCTCGGGAGCCAGTTCGAACTGGGCCACGACCTGCTGCTGGAACTCCGCCGCGTCTTCTGGACGCATCTGTACGCCGAGACCCAGGCCCATTGGCGTAAACCGCAGCGTACGGTCGTCGACCTGCCGCAGCTCATCCAACTTCTTGATGTTCACAACCGCCTCTTCTCCATGGCGAACCGGACAGGATACGTGCCAGGCGGTGCCGTGGTCGAGAAGTTGCGTATCGACGACGGCCTCGACTGCTCGAGTCGGCGAGTGCAGCCCTTCCGGATTGGGCTCGCCGCGCTGCTGACCATCCGCCTGTCTGGGCTGACCCATCTCGACCACGTCCTGCCCCAGGACCTGCGGGCCCGGCTGCTGGGCCAGCTGCACGCCCGCATCCGCGGCGCCCACGATCCCGCCCGCCACCGCCAGCTCGCCGGCCGCAGCGGTAATGACGTTCTCGTATTGCTCTACGACCTCACCGATTGGTCCACCGTGATCCACCTGGTCAAACAACTCTCCGACTGGCTACGCGACCCCGTCCACATCGACGCCCACCAGATCCAGCTGCGCCCCCGCATCGGCATCGCCGAAGCCCGTCCCACCGACACCCTCGACGACCTGCTGCGCCGCACCCGTCGCGCCCTGCACGACAGCGCCGACGTCCGCGCACCCTGGATCCACGCCGACCCCCACACGCTGTCATCCGGCGAGGACGACCATCACCGCGTCGAGCTGCTCGCCGAGCTGACCAGCGCGCTCGACACCGGCACGCTGCAGCTGGACTACCACCCCATCCGCACACCGACCGGGGTACTCGCCGCGGTCCGTCACCACCCCTACTGGATCAGCCCCACCGGCGCCCGCCGCGACCTCGACGCCATCACCGACCTCGCCGACCACACCGGCCTGCTCGCCGCCGCACTCCCGCACATCCTCACCACCGCCGCGCGCGACGCCACCACCTGGACCGCCGCCCACACTCCTGACCCGGCAATTCTGCTCAGCCTGCCCGGCAGCACCGTCCACGACGACGTCCTGCTGGACACCCTCACCGCACTCGCCGCCGACAGCGGCCTGGCCCCCGGCCAGCTGCAGCTGGCCATCCCCGCCCACGCCCTCACCGGCGAACCGGCCGTGCTGCGGAGGCTGCGGGAACTCCCGGCTGGGCACAGCGGCATCCACCTGGCCCTCACCGAAGTCCTCGACGACCACGTCCCGATCCAGGCGTTCACCACCGTGCCGTGGACGACGGTCACCCTCACCGCCGCCACTGTCACCGCGCTTACCAGCACCCCGGCCGGCAACACACCGTTGGTCGCCGCGCTCGCCACCATCCACGCCTTCGGCGCCAGCACCCTCACCGACGACACCCCACAACCCGCCACGGCTTCGATCTCTACCAAGGGCCTCAGGCAGTCTCCGCCGCCGACATCCACGCGCGGCTGATAACCCCGCAGACACGAGCATGACCAGCCACGAAAGGTGCTGCGGCGCGGTAGAGCGGGCGGCAGGTCGGTCAGCTGGATCGTCAGGGCTTCAAGCGGCGCGAGCGCTCGATCGTGACGAAGACGAGTAGCGTGTTCGCCGCGGGTTCGGTCATACCCTCCCCCTCGATGACCGGACCCGCTTTTTCCGGCCTGCAACGCCTTTCGGGTGTCGCGCCACGCATGACCAGATGCTCAAGCGGCGTCGCCGTTGCCTCCGTACAACATGGGGGGCGGCCCGCCGTCCCCTAACCCTGCCGAACGATTTCGTCTCTATCGGCGTGCTCCAGTAAGGTCGGCGCCGTCGAACAATGCACCAACAGTGATTGCGCCTCTCAGATCAGCACCGCGCAAGTTAGCGCCACTCAGATCAGTGCCGGTGAAGTCCACTGAGCGCAGGTCCAAGCCCTCTAGGTCAGCGCCGCGCAGCCCGGCGTGAACGAATTTGGTACCGGCCATTGTGGTCCTCCATGCACCTGTGCTGAATTGAGCGCCCGAGAGATCGGCAAACGAGAAATCTGTGCGAGTTAAATCGGCTTCAGAGAAATCAATCCCCTCCGCGTACCCGCCAAAGCGTGCATCCCGCAATGAAGCATGCAGAAAGACCGCGGCCGGTTCCGCAGGGGAGGCTGGAGAGAGTCCCTTGAGGAGACTTACTCTGGCGAAGTCGAGATTGGACAAAATGAATTCCGTATTGTGAAGACTCAAGGCGAGTTGAGCGTGCTGCAGGTTCGCGCCCACCGCGTGGACGTTGCGCCACACGCCTTCAATGGTAGCGCCTGCAAGGTTCGCATCCTCAAACTCGGTATCGGCCACGGACTCGGCATCGCCCACGGACCCCAGATGGCATCCACGCAGATCGGCACCAGTAAGGTCGAAGTTGGCAAACTTGTACCCTTTGAGGTCAGTCTGACTCAGGCACAGCTTTCTCAGATCCGTTCGGCCAGGCACAACCCGGCGCAACGTCGACAAGATACCCAGTCCTGCCGCGACGTCAGGAGGCGGCTGAGACGGTCTCTCCATGCACGTGCTATGCGTGCGGACGAACGCGCTGATTACCTGCGCAATCGTGCTTCGGTCCCTAGATGAGTCATCGGCCAGCCGTTCCAGCGCGTAAATTCCACCGAGTCGGACATCGAGTTTATCTGAGCCGATCTGTTCGACAGCCTTGCCAAACCGTTCGGTGTATTGGCTTTGCTCACTGAGTCCAATTTGTTGGCCGTTCTGAGCGATCTGTCGCTGCGTGGACTGAAGTGATTGGTTTGTGAAGTACAGTGCGCCTACCGCGGCCAGACCCGTTGCGACAGTGGCCAACGTGGCGACGCCTCTGCCCAATACGCCCCAGCCGTGCCAGCTGAAAATTCGACTGACGCGGTTCCAGTGCGGCCGCGAGACGGACAATTCCGGAGCGCGCGGCTGTAGCCGCGCGGCCCGGAGGCGTCGGGCCGAGACCGGGACCGACACACGAGAGGGGCGTGGACGACTCATCGGGTGGCCAGTTCGTTAAACTTCCACAAGGTCGTTGTCTGCGCCACGGTCTCCGCTGCCCATGAAACGCCAGAGGTGGGTGTAGCCAGTTCACTTATGGTCATGACAAGAAAGTCGCTAGAGCGAGTGAAATGTTGCAGTGGCAGCAACACCGGGCCGATTCCGGTCCGCTCAACGTAACGGGCTTGATGCATGTGCCGGTCACTCTGGGCGTTGCCTGCTGGCGAGGTTCCGCGCGCTCGGGCGACAATCAGGGGGTAGGTCGCTGGACTGGTCGCTCATGTCTCTCATCCGATACTGATCCAGCGGCGAAGCATGCTTCCGCGACCCCACCCAGCAGCTGATAGAAGGCCCGTGCTCACCAGCGTCTGGGTCCGGCTGGGCCACCTATTCCTCCGTCCGCCCGACGCTCCTCGACATGTCATCGCTACTCGCCTGGACCTGACCGGCCAGGTGCAAGCCCGACTCCGCGGACGCTTTCGAGTGTCGATGGCTGTGGACATGGGGCTGCACCGCTCAGTCGCCGGTCACGGCCCAGCCTCGCCAAGGCGTTAGCCTTCTGGCCATGGGTTCTCACCGGAGCACACTGCCGGATTGGCGCCTGTCTGAACTTGTCGCAGCCAGTTCATTCAAGAACTTGCTCGGCGTTGACTCGATTGTGACGAGCGGCCGGGCTTCCGGGCGATTACCGTGTCGGCAAACTGCCTTCGACGGCTCGTCCGGGTCGCGGGCGAGGGAGTCGAGGTAGTCGAGACGATTGAGCACCGCCGTCCGCAGGGGCGAGTTCAGCACCTCATCCACGATCGTCCTCGTTTCACTGGGCCGACGGACGCCGTCGCGTCGGGGCGGCGACGATCGGGCGAGCTGGGTTACGCGGGATGTGGTGTCGGGGTGGGGCAGAGCATCGCCAGCGTGTCGACGGCACATTCCGGGCAGATGCGCAGATTCGCCGGCCGGTGTGTGCTCAGGGATTCGAGCACGAGCTGACCTTGGCGGAGGTGGCGGGAGCAGACCGAGACGTCGGTTCCCGGTAGTGCGGTGTGGGCGCGTTCGCGGTGGTACGGGCTGATGCCCCAGTGCAGGGCGGTCGTCATGACGGGGCTCCTTCGACTGCGGCGGTGATCTCGTCGAAGCTGGCGTAGGCGGTGTCGAGGTCGGCGTCGGGAAGCGGGTCGAGTCCGACATCCGCCCAGGGCGGGCGCGCATCATCGGGCCGCCGCCACCCGTGATGCCTCCCTGGTTCGACTGGTCCCTCGTCGGCAGTGGGGAGTCCAGGTTCGCCAGCACCACTTGGTCGCCCTCCGTGATGTCCGCGCGGGTCGGGCCGACGGCGCCGACGGTCACGCGGGTGACCGTGGTCGTCCGGTCGGCGTTCAGCAGGGTCACCGTGTTCCGGTTCAACGCTGACGTGGGGACTGTCAGCGCATCATGGGCCGTGGCCACCACTATCGACGCGGTTGCCGAGCTGCCCGCCGCCATCGTGGCCGGGGGCTCGTCGACCGTGATCGTCACCGGGTAGGCAGTCGTGTCCGCGTTCGGGTCCGGCAGGGTGCTCAGTCGGGTGACCGAGCCCGTGACCTTCTCGGACGTGCCCACCGTCGCCTCCTGGCCCACCGCCAGCTTCGACAACTGGCGATCGAGCAGGCCACGGTGGTGTGGACGGGGCCGACCACGTGCCCCGAGTGGATGTGCACGTCGTGCCCCCTTGACCACGGGAATGGCCGATTACCACGCACGAGTACGCCCTGGTGCCTCGCGTATCGCCGCCGGCCGTGCCTCTCTGGTCGAGGTCGAGGCCGGGCTCCCCGATCTCGCGTCACACTCGACGCTCATAGTCTGGGGCGACGCTGACATCGCCTTCCGGGCCACAGAACGACTGCGATGGAGCAGACCTTCGCCGACCACCACACCGTGACCGTCGAAGGCGCGGGCCACTTCGTACAGTCCGACGCACCCGGGAAGTTCGCGGCAGCAATCCGCGACTGGCGGGCCACGTCCGGCTCGCGGGGACGTCCGTGGAAAACGCCAAGGGAGTAGCAGTGGCCTGCGACAGGGACCTGGCCGACCGGATCCGGGAATTGCTGGCTGGCAGCTCGCCGGTGGCCGAACAGAGGATGTTCGGCGGACGTGCCTTTACTGGTAACGGTGCGTATTCGAACGGCGCGTATCATGTACCTGGCTTCTTGCTCAGGCTGTCCAGTTGCTGGGGCCCAGCGGAGCAGTGCAATACGATGCTCGCCAGTGCGAGCCTGTAGACGCTGATCAGGTGCCGTATCGTTCGCTGTCAGCTTCGCCCTGTGGAGGAAGGTCCGCAGTGACCCATGCCTAACGACTGTAACAGGTAGAGACGTCGCACCGACGTAGCTTGGTCAGCCTGCCTTGCCGAGCGCGGAGGGTGAATGTCTGAGATCGTGGTGGATTCGGCTGCTTCGGCTCAGGAGCCGCCGGACGAGGTTGGCCAAGACAGCTCGTCTTCGTTCGATGGTCCGGGAGAATTTGAGATAATAAGAGCGCTCTTGTCGCCTGTTCGAGGATGGCTCATTGCTGCACGTTCATGGCCTGAAAATTCGTCACCAGGCGGGCTTGCAAAGTCACTCGTCCTTCTTTTTGGCTTCAAGCGCGTGATTACGACCATGCTTCTTCTAACTCGACCTGTAGGGAGCGAAGAAGTCCGCTATCTCGCATATATCGGTGTCGCCGAAGCGAACAGGAGGAGGCTGATACTTGCTTCGTTCAGGCAGTACCTTGCTGAATGCATAGCGATCTTGTCGCTGTTCGCCGGTGTGGTAGCGGTTCAAATGCAATTCGAGGCGACGACGAGAGGCTCGGAGGAGTCAAGGCTGATCGCCGGAGGTGCGTCGATCGCGGCAATAGTAGCGGCGATCCTCGCTTCTACGAGTCTTTCACCCCGAACCCGGCTGCTGGTTAATATTGTTCGATGTACTCGTTTGATGTTGCTCCTTGGCTCGCGCGAGCAAATGACCTCGTATGAACCTGAGCTCGTGGGGCATCTGGATCAGCCCGGATTCAGACGTCGCCGCGTCGCCGGGGTAGCGTGGGCGTTGACACGCGACACGGCTCGTCTTACCGGCATATCGCCGGCGTCTGGTGCGACGGTTGGTGAGCTGTTGTTGTGGTTCGCCGAGTGTCCGGCTGACCGGCGACGAAGGCCTATCCTGAGCGAGCACTTAGTTTGCCTCACAAACGCCGTTGCAGAAGATGCTGCGATTCCGTCCGCTCAGTTCGCGCCTGCGGCTCGCTTACGGAATCAGTCACCGCGCGCTCGAGTGTTGCGCCGACTTGGCTCACTGGGCAGCGGGGCGTTAGTGACCGGGATCGTTGTAGCGATTATTACCGCCATTTTGCGGCTCTGGGTCAAGTAGTCAGCCACCTTCATTACTTAGGGGTTCGTCGGTGTGTAGTGAAGCATCGCGGAGTTTGCCTTGGCGGGCACGCATCCTCGAAACGCTGACAAGCGACATCCTCCCGGTAGGGGCATCGACGGAGCCGTGGTCGAATAGTGCCTGGCCGGTGGCGTGTGCATGCCGTCGATCCAGGCTGCCAACGGGCATCTACTTCGCACTCCTTCGAGGACCGATGACGCGCAGGTCGGGCGCCGTACCAAGAGGTAACGGACGGGCAGCAGCGAGCGATTTCGCCCTGTATGCACTGTGACAGCGCAGATGCGCTGGCGGCAACGCCTCACGCCGCGGAGGCGGCGGCCAGCGTCCGTCACGATACTACGCGAGGTCGGCGCCGCACTGACCTCGACAGATACCAAGACTGCCGAGGAAACCAGGCGGAAGCACTTCAGGTTCACTACTATTCACACGTGAGTGACATCGTACCTGCTCAGACCACCTCCGGGGAGGTGGCAGCCACCGCAAACGTGCTGACCGACCTGCAGCGATTCGAAATGGTCGTCCGTGCTCAACTGTCCCAGGTCGGTCTGCCCGCCGAACAAGTGTTCGTCGATGTGAGTGAGCGGCACACGATGCTGTCCAACATGTCCGGGGTGCTGGTCGGACTCGATGCGGACATGCTCGCGCGGTCGCACTACATCAGCAAGATGATCGCCGCATCAGCCGTAGGACTGTTCGACGCCGCCCTGAACTATCTGTGGGACGAACTGGTCAATGAACTGCGCCGACGGGTAGCAGGCTTCGACCTTAAGTACTTCTACGATATCGCCGCCGGAAGCAGCGACCTGCGCAAGCACCTCAAGGACGAATCCGACCTCAGCAAGGTCGACGACGCGAACATGCTCCGAGCATCCCGTGAAATCGGCCTCCTCACCGATGTGGGCTTCCAGCGCCTCGATCACATCCGGTTCATGCGCAACCACGCCAGCGCAGCCCATCCGAACCAGGTCACGCTCACCGGCCTGGACCTGGCGAACTGGCTGCAGATCTGCATCCGGGAAGTGATCACCACCCCGCCGGACACGGTCACGGCAACCACTGGACGGCTGCTGGCCAACATCAAGAAAGACCGCCTCGACACCGACGCCGTTCGCGATGCCGCAGTCTTTTTCGACCAACTCCCCCGCGACCGGGCCGACACCCTCGCCAACGGACTGTTCGGCCTCTACACCGACCCGGATCGCTCACCCATAGTGGCTGACAACGTCCGGATGCTCTGGCCAAAGCTCTGGCCCTTTGTCTCCGAAGATACCCGGCGAAGCTACGGACTGCGCCATGCCCGCGCTCGCGCCAGCGCCGAAACCGACATCGCCACTGCAGCACGAGAACTGATCGACCTCGTCGATGCCGCTGCATACCTCACGGAGGAAGTGCGGGCTGTCGAGATCGCGGAGGCCCTCGAGGCCCTCGTATCAGCTCATGACGGCATGAACAACTTCTACAACGAGGCAGCCCCGGCCCGTCGTCTCGCCGAACTCGTAGGCGATCAGGGCACGGTCCCAGCACCAGTCGCAGCGCCGTACATCCGGACCGTCGCGAAGGTCTTCCTCGGGAACGGCTACGGCGTATCCTGGGCCGCACTCCCCATCTACCGCGACCTGCTCCAGCAGTTCGATGGTACTGCCGCCGGAATCGCGCTCAGGCTCTTCCTTGACCCTGTCTATGCATCGGTGCTCCGGACCGACAAGGCCCGCACTCAGTGGAGCGAACTCCTCGACATCTTGGAGCCCAAGCTGACCAGCAACACCGACCGCACCTTGTTGGCCGCGATTCGGGAATTCACCGGTACCCCAGATCAGCTGCACCTGGACACCCACATCAAGAAACTGGCGACGTCCGCGCCGTGATGCATCTGGCGCGCCACTGCGCGGTGTCGCCGGTGCACAGGAAGTCGATCGACCAACGGTACGCGGAGGCCGTTCCCGACTGTCAGACGCCAACGCCTGCGGGGCGTGCGAGACGTAGTCGGAGTCAGACGGCGATGGCCCCACCGCCGAACGACCGTGTGACCGGACGCCTGCCCGCGCCGTCCAGTGAGACACAACCGGGGTGACCTCAATGTCCGCATGAGTTACCGGCAGTCGAGCCGGAGCCCACGGACAGGCGATAGGTGCTTCTCGAACGGAGGAAGCGTCTGTGGCACGCCGACGAAGCGTCCCCATCCAGCCGGTACTCGCGATAGGTTCTACACATGACGAGTGATACTCCCGCCGCTGTGACCACAGTGAGTGAGTCCATTCCGGACGTAACGATCGCGGGAAGACGGCTACGTCCCACCGCGGTCTTCGATACCTACTGGCGGTTTGCCGCTGCCCGCCAGGCGACCTACTTCGCGAGGTTGAACGGCGATCAGGCACCTGTTGACGACCCGATCCTGGCCAGTCACCGCTTCACCAACTGCTACCGCGCTGCTGACCGAGTCAGTCAGTATGCGATCCACGACGTGGGTTACCAGGGCTCACAACATCCCGTTGATGTCGTGTTCCGGATACTACTGTTCAAGTTCTTCAACAAGATCGACACTTGGCGCCTGCTCGAGGATCAATTCGGGCCGATAGCCTGGGCCTCGTGGCAGCCTGGGCTCGCGCGGGCGGTGCTGGACGCCGCGTGGAAGGCAGGCCGCAAGTTGTATTCGCCGGCCTACGTCATCCCGCCGCCTCAGCTGGGCGGTCGTCGCAAGCACCACGATCACCTACTGCTGGCCGAGACCATGATCAGTGACGGTCTCCCACAGCGGTTGCGGCGCGCGAAAGGCCTCGCCGAGGTGTTCCAGCAGCTGCGGCAGTACCCGGGCATTGGGGACTTCTTGGCGTATCAGTTCACGATCGACCTCAACTACAGCTCCGTTCTAGACTTCTCGGAGAATCAGTTCGTGGTGGCCGGTCCCGGGGCCCGCGACGGCATTCGTAAGTGCTTCGGGGCCGGTGCCCGCGGCATCGAGGCAGCCGTCATCTCGTACATGACCGACACACAAGAAGAACATTTCGCGCGGCTCGGCCTCCGGTTCGACTACTTGGGCGGTCGTCGACTCCATCTGATCGACTGCCAGAACTTGTTCTGCGAAGTCGACAAGTACGCCCGAGTAGCCCACCCGGACGTTCCCGGGATCTCCGGTCGTACACGAATCAAGCAGCAGTACCGGCAATCCAGCGAGCCGATGCCGGCCCCGTGGTTTCCCCCGAAGTGGGGGATCACTGATGCCGTCAAGGCACAAGCCGCCGCGCTGAAAACTGCAACTACGCAGTCCTAGCTGGGGTCGGCCTCCAGCGACAGCTGGCCAGAGACGTTCGGCGGCCGCGACGACGAGCGTCGTCCGCGTGGGACGGTCGTTGCTGCTGCCGATGAAGAGAACAAGGGCAACTGCGTCACACTGGCCAGTGCGGCACGGAGGTCACCAGCAGCGCCTTCGGCCTCAGCCTGTCCCGTGATGACTGTCAGCGTTCCTGGACGGAAGCCAGCAGACTCGGCGATATAGCGCAGCAACATCCCCAGCGCGAGATAGTTGCCGTATCCACGCTGGACCATATACTGACTGCGGTAGAGCGCTACCGCGTTGAGCCGGTTCCCGGTGTGCTGGAAGGAGACGTGCGACAAGCACGGAAACCCCAACGGCATCGAATCAGTGTGGGCGTTGAAGATGCAAGCGCCAAGGTCGTCAGTGGCGTCCTCGATGGACGGTCCGTCGGAGGTGTCCGGCATCTCGGTTTCCTCGGTGCGAGGTTCGGGAACGTCGATCGCCCCCTCGTATGCGGTTGCGACGTGGTTGCCGTTGTGTCCGTACGTACGCAACCGGTTGATAATGCGGTTGAGCTGGTCGACCGGGCCCTTCTGCGTGGGATGTGCCACCAGCCGCCCGAAATAGGTACCGAAACGGTTGATCTTGCGCTCGGCCTTGATGCGGTCATACATCGACCGGTAACGCTGAGCCAGACGCTCCGGCGTGCACGAGGACGCCGCGAGCGCGGCCGGGAAGACGGTGTTGACCACCGTCTGTACCGGGTCGTGACCGCGGCGGGCCAGCAACTCCTCGACGACAGCGCGGAACGCGGGATCCTCCACCCCGGGCTCGGCGATCTCGACGATGAGATGCAGAAGTTTGCGGTCACGCTCGGCCAGGAGCAGGTCCGAGGCTTGCGCCCATACCTGCCCGCAGTGCTGTCCTCGCAGGACGGTTCCAGCTACACGCATGGGTCCTCCCCCATCGCCGAAGCGACACGTTGAGCCTGCTGCTGGGCCAGCAACAGGTCGAGATCGGCCTCACTGTTGACGTTGGCAACATTCGGGACAGCCCGTTGCGCTCGCGGCCGCACCGGGCCCGATTCGACCGAGACCTGCAGGCCGCCATCGTCGCCCGCCAGCGACAGCAGATGACGGCGCACCGCGCCATTACGGTCCGGCGGCGCGGTCGCCCTCAGCACAATCGAGGTGAAGCTCTGGTGCACGAACTGCGCCACATCGTCGGCAATGAGCCCCTCGGCCGCTGCGTCGGCCGTGGCCGGCAGTACCAACCGGTCACCATGGTGGAGAGTCACCTCGCCGCAGCCGACCAGATGCTGCAGCGGCCACACGTCGGCGTTGCCGCTGCGCGGCGGCGCGGTCGGGTCGTCAAAGCGGTTCTTGATCGCGGCAGGGGCCGTACGGGCCAAAGCTGTCGCCGCTCGCGGCTCGATGAGGCGGGCAACTCCAAAGTGCCGAGCCGTTCCGCGGTACGAGGTGCCGAGTATCAACCCGGTCAGATAGACGTGTTCGGGGCGAAGGTCCCCGGGCTTGATGTTCAGCCTGCGCAGAGTGCGGACCAGCGCTGCCCGGGGCATCAGCAACCAGGCCGCAAACGCCTCCGCGGTGGTTTCGGTCAATGTCGAGGTCGCGGGCGTCGCCGACAGTGACGCAAAGTCCGTATCGCAGGTGAGGCCGTGGTCGAACACATGGTGGCCAAGCTCGTGCGCGGCGCTGTGACGCTGTGTCGAGGGCGGCATCGCCGCGTTAATCCAGATCCCGCCCGGGTGGGTCTGTGTTGGCGGGATGTAGAGGCCGAACAACCGCTCGGCATCTGGATCAGCCAGCGCACGAAGGTTAGCAGCCGAGATCAGCGCAGCCACGTCCGTGCGCCGGTCAGCGGGTTGGCCCGCATCATCGAGCGTGCGCATCGCCGCCATGTGCGCGAGTCGGTGCGCGACCGACCACTTCGTCATCGGCGCTGCTCACCACCCGCGGTCGGTGGGCGATCGTCCGTGCTGTCCGCGCCGTCACTGACGCTGGCGCCCGCGTGCTCAGACGCGGATCGCCGCAGGTTTGGGCTGGCCTCATCGGCGCCCTCGAGAGGGTCTTGGGAAAACTGGAGGAACTGAGCAAAGGACAAGAGTTTCTCCCGGTCGCCGCTCGTCAGGCCGGCGTGGGCACGGGTGAGCAGCTTCAGTGATGGGTCATCGGCCCGTGAGGCGGCGTCTTCTCCAAGGAGGTATTCCAAGGTCTGGCCGTACACGATGGCCAACTTCTTCAGCTCAATGCTGTCGACACGGCGGTTACCTCGCTCGATCTCGGAGATCGCCGACCGTGGGATGCCGGTGTTATGGGCGACGGTTTGCTGGGACAGGCCGGCGTACTCCCTGCTGGTTCGCAGTCGCTCTGCCAACTCCTGCTGGGCGCGCTTGTCGGCTTGCGTCCCTGCAGCGTCGGGCTGCTCGCTCATCTGACTGCTCCTGACTGCGTGACGGGCAAATAGTTCGCTCTCCCCGCGCGGGATGTATCACGAGCCGCGCTGTGCCCGGCGAAGCGGGGGGCGCGGCCAGTGCTCCACGTCATCTCGCCGCCTCGGGTTCCGTCAGCGCGGCGTCGGTCAGCTGGTCGCAGACTCGCTCGGCGAAGCTGCGGATGGATCGCATATCCCGGGCCGTGGGCAGGTCCGTCGGGAGCTTGACCCCGAAGCGCGCCTCCACCCGCACCATCAGCTCGACCAGCAGCACGGAGTCGTAGGGCATATCTGCCCCCTGAGCTGTGAGTTCTTCGCGCAACTGCTCGACGTCACAGTCTTTCTCCTCGGCGATCAGCTCGAGGATGTACTGCTCGACTTCGGCGCGCCGTCCGAGGGCGGGATCCACCTGCACCACCCTTTCGTGTGAGGTAATCCAACAGGTGCTTGTGTCATCCTACGGCAACCCCCTGCGGAAAACCAGACAGACTGCTGTAGGCTCAGCCATCAACAGGGACAGCGGTGGCTCGCGGGCCCGGATCCACCGTCTCGTCCACACGCAAGTCCAGACTCCACCCAGTTTGGAGAACCGATGTATCACGCGCCCTCCCACGATCTCCCGTACGTGCGCCCCGGCGGCACCCTGCCGTTCACGGCGGCGCGCCTGATCAGGCACCACGCGCCCGAGCAGCGTGCGTCAACAACACGCCAGAGGGGAGGTCCGGCATCGGACGGCCTTGTGCCTGTCGCTCAGCCCGGCGCCCACCCGCTGCTGAGCCCGCATCCGATTGCCGAAGAACTACCTCAGCGGGTCTCCTACCAGTTCACCGCCGCCACGCGGCCGCGCGACGGCCGGGCCGTGACGATCGTCCTCGCCGACGGACGCAAGCTGGGCGACCCGCTGACCGACGCCGCCGGCAACGAGGACTTCTACCGCCTGCACGACGTCTTCCACCTCTCCTACGCCACACTGTTGGGCTGGTCACCGGTCACCAGGGCACTGCTGAACCGCAAGCGCCGCAGCAACCCCACGCTCGACGAGAACGAAGACGGCGGCCGCGCCGTAGTCGTGGAGGAGGGCATCGCAGCATTGGTGTTCGGCTACGCCAGCGACCGCGGGTTCCTGCGCGGGCACACCTACGTCGAAGCTCCCCTCCTCGACTACATCCGCTCGAGCGCAGCACCGTTCGAGGTCGCCTGGGCTACCGCGCAGGACTGGGAGGACACCATCCTCACTGGCATGCGGCTGTTCCGCCAATTGCGAGCCTGCGGCGGCGTCGGCACCGTTCACGCTGACCGAATCCGGCGCACAATGGTGTTCGCCGGTCCGACGCGGCAGCAGACCTCTCAGGCATCGATCATGACCAGGGTCCACCACGGCCCGGAGCGACCACTGACGCGACAGATGATCCGTCATCAAGCCGTGCCCCTCGCGAGCTGATCACCTCACGATGACGTTCGGTGGGCCACCCACCCCAAGGGCGGCCCACCTTCACCAAACTGTCACCTCGAACGCGCGTCTTCACTCGTTTGCAGCAATCAGCACTTTTCGGGGAGCATTACTGTCGGGTAGGGAAGATCGCTTACCTCGACAGGAGACCCGCCCATGTCGTCCGACGACACTGTGCTCCCCATTCCCCTAACCATCTCGCCGGCCGCCGCAGACTGGGCCCGGCGACGTCGAATGGCGATCGAAGCATGGAATCTGGGCAAGAGACTGCTAACGCCGGCACCGACGCGGCCCCTCCCACCAACCAGGCCCATCTCCACCCACCGAGCGGGGTCACCACCGGGCACGTCACGCCCCTCTACCGTGCCCGCCACGAACCCCGCTTTCGGCGCCAGCACCTGATCAAGGCCTACCAGAACAACCACGACTGCAACCTCGTTGTGGTTATCGACCAGATCGTGCCCGACACCATCACGCATTTCGCCGAGACGTTGATGGAACTCGATCCCACCAAGGACCTTCACCTGCTGCTGCACACCCCGGGCGGCGACGGCGAAGTCGCCGTCCGAATGGCCCGCATGGCACAGGAAGCCAGCGCGCGATTCGTCCTCCTGGTTCCCGACACCGCCAAAAGCGCCGGCACCGTTCTCGCCCTCGCCGCACACGAGATCGTCATGGCCGCCACCTCTGACCTGGGCCCCATCGACCCGCAGATATTCGTGGCCGACCGAGGCTTCGTCTCCGCCAAAGACCTCATCGTCGCAGTTGACGGCGCCATCGCAGCCGTCAACGCCCAACCGGACACCTTCGCCATCCAGGCCGCCATGCTCGCGGGCATCGACGCCACCACATTACAATTCGCCCGATCAGCCCTCGCCCGCACCGGTGACCTGGCCCGCCAAGCCATCTCCAGCCACTCCGACCGGACTCCAGCCGACATCGACGCCCTGTGCAAGACGATCGCACAGCCCTTCATCGAGTCGCCGCGCTCGCACCACGCCGTCATCGGCGCCCATGAAGCCGAAGCCGCCGGCCTCCCGATCACACGGCTCCCCATGCAAAGCCCACACTGGCTCGAGATCTGGGAAATCTGGAGCCACTATTTCGCCCTCGGCCCCCTGGCCACCTTGTCAGTCTATGAAGGAGCTCGCGCATCCCTCATCTTGAGCAACGACGCCTGAGCGTGCGTCGCTCGCGCGCTATTACTCGATGTGGATTCATTCTGGATACCTACGCCGATCGATTGCGCACCGGGAACATCCGTTTCAAAGTGAGCCCTGGTCGGTATCTGACATAGGAGCTCTTATCGGCGCACCCGCCCGCACATCGGTCTTGAGCCGGACGGCAAGTGGCTGCACGACGGGCCACTGCCCAACAGCGAACCGAAGCTGAGGCCCTGTTCACCAAGCTCGCCGCCCACGGACCGCTGCTGGTCAGCCCTCACCAGGCCCTGTCTGCTCGTTCGCGGCCGGTGACAGCTTCTTTGCCGGCAGCCCGGATGGTGTGGCGTCGGGGGTCCTGTTCGAGGACGGCCTCGAACAGGGCGAAGTAGGTGCTCGCAGCGAACGACCAGTCGGCGACCGGGGTGTCGAGTCCCGGACCCGGCAGCGGCTCGGTGATCAGCCGGTGGGCGGTCCAGATGCAGTCGACGGCAGACACGAACGGGTCGTGGGGACTGTTCCTGGCCACGGTCAAGCGCAGCAGCAGTGCCTGCAGCAATGCCCCGCTGGCCAGCGCCAGGTGTTTGAACCGATAGCCGGCACGCAGGCGCAACCCGAGAATGTCGGCCAGTTTCCGGTAGAAGTCGACCACGCCTCGTATCCGGGTCGCCTCGTATTCCTCCAGCGCCGCGGCGATCCTGGCACGAGCCTCGGGATCGCGGACGTAGTCGATCGTGCTCGCCAGCGCAAAGTAGAAGGTCCAGCCCTTGGCGGTGATCATTTCCTCGAAGTTGCACAGCACCGCCTGACGAGCCGTCTCGCGCAGGACGGCCGCCCGACCTTCCAGAGTGGCCAGCCGGTCCGCGTTAGCCCGCAGCACCGAGTCCACCACCTCGAGCGCCGCTGGTGGCCAGCCGCCGCGGTCTCGACCTGCCGCGACAAGCTTCTGCCTGCGCAGCTGCCCGACCTCCTGCGGGCACTCCTCGACGACCGCTTCCCACTTGTTCCCCTGGCCCTCACCGCGTGAGATCGACCGCACCGGCGTGGACGCAGCGCTGACCAGGGCGGCGCATGGCGATCCGGGCACGGAACGACTGCGCCACCGGGCCGTCCGGCAGCGGTGCCGTCCACTGGTAGGACGGAGCACGAGCCACGGCGGCCGCGACCAGCGTGCGGCCGAAGCCGAGGCGCCGGTAGTCGGCGGCAACGTGGACGTAGTCGAGGGTGGCCGTCCGGCAGCTCGCGCACAGGCCGGCGGTCACCGCGCCGACCTCGGTGCCGTCGAGATGGAGTTCGATCCGACCGGCCAGCGTTCCCGCGGTCGGCGGACGGGCGACCAGGATGAGCCCGTCACCCGGTTTCGTGCCGGGCGTGTGCTGGATCGTGACGTCGAGGTGGGCCCACTCGGCGAGGCGCCGGGCAGCCGGGTCGCAGCCTTCCTGCGCGCGGCAGACCTCGCAGAGCGTGCCGTGCAGCCGGTAGCGGTGGCTGTAGGGCTTGAGCTTGTCGTAGAGGTCCAGATCGAGCCGGTGGCCACGTAGGCAGACGACAAGCGTGCTGGTCGCCGGGCGGACCGGGATCAGCCCGCCGAACTCGCCGCGCGCACCGGACCGAACGGCGCCGTCGGCCTCGTCGATCATCGAGCACCCCGCGGGAGTCCCGACCGGTTCGAGTACGGCCGCTGAGACCTGCGGATCATCCGGCGACCTCGGCCAGCGCCCGGCCGGCGGATGCCTCGACGGCAGCGACTGCACCACCGGGGCCGGGAAGTCGCAGCTCGACGCTACGCGGGCGAACCGCGGCGCCGCGGCCGCGGCTGGTCGCCACGACGTCACAGGACTCCAGATGACCGAAGCCGTCGTCCGTCAGACCGCGCCACCGGCGTTTCGACACACGCAGTTCGAGGTCAGCGCCTGGCCAGGGACCGGCAGCCACCAGCACCGCGCCCCGGTTGCGGAGCCGGCCGGCGAGCCGACGCGCCAACTGCGGCTGTACCCCGCGGACGACAGCCGGACCAAGGACGACTAGGTCGAAACCGTCGATCAATGCCGACACGACGGCGACCAGCTCCGCCCCAGGGTTGGGCACGAGGGCGAGCCGGTCGAGGTCGACGCCCAGCTCGGCTGCCGCCACCACGCCGACCTCGGGCATGCCGGTGATCGCCGCCCACGATCCTTCGCACGTGGCTTCCGCCAGCAAGGCCAAGACCAGGGCGGTCGAGCCGCCGACCGACACAGCGCTGCCGCGCCGCAAGCCCCCCGGAAGCAGCCCGGCGAGGGCCGATGCCACCGGCAACGAACCAGCGGATGTCGACGTGTCCGCGGTCGGCTCGCCGAGCTGCGCGGCTGTGCGGACGCCAGGGATCGCCGCGAGCCCGGCCACTGCTTCCGGTACTGCCACCACGCACCTCCAGCACCACGAACACGCACCGGAGACACCCGCGTGGGGAAGCCGCGAGCGAACCCGAACAGTCATCGAACACCTGTTCGGATACTGCGAGACGCAGGGGACGTCTGTCAAGCCGAGCCGGTGAACCTCACCCTCGAATCGGGGAAGCGCTGCTCGACTGCGGTGGCGATCTGGGACGATGCGGCACCTCGAAACGCTGCCCCTCGTCGATTGCCCGGCCGAGGACCTCACGCCGTTGGCGACCCTGCCCCTCCGGCTGCTCAGGTTGAACCGAAAGAGGACCTACGGAGGGATGAAGTACATTTCCGCCGGCGTGAACATGGCGTACCACTGCTCAGCGGCTTGTCGGCGCCGTCTCGGGCGGAGGTCTGATTGCGTTGGCACCGGGTCGGTGGGACCGCGGCAAATTCCGACGTCGACGGACGGGCATGCGAGTCTGGATAAGGGGCCGGCGGCGATCACCCAGCCGTGACGGTGAGGCATAGGGCTCGGCGGCACATCGCGGGGCGGTGTGCCGCCGAGCCAGAACTGGCGATGATCGGGACGGTCGGGGGGCGTGCCGGACCGATCACCTCAGCACCAACAAGAGGGCGTCGGGCGTCGACAATGACGTCCGGCGCTGGAGATCACCGAGACGGGTGACGCTCTGGGTGATCGAGTCGCGGCGGCGTGCTGGTCCGGAAGCTGCCAAGCATCCGGCGTCACCCGCCATCGGTGAGCGAAGGCGCGTCGGCGGTCCGGAAGCCGAGTCTGTCCACGCGGACGAACCGTCGCCACGAGCCACGGGTGCAGAGGAATCCACCGTGAAGGCACCGCGTCGGCGTTCGGCGCAGCTCGTTCGGCGGCCATTTGTGGCGTGCTGGACAGACCGCTCAGTCGGTCCGAGCGTAACGTCTGCGCAGGCCCGGCCCCGGTGGACGGGGCGCGGGTTGATCGTGGAATCGGTGAAGGGGTTCGGTGATGGCGCAGAAGGTGCGTGTCGAGGTGCTCGACGATCTGGACGGCGGCGAGGCGGCGGAGACTGTCGCGTTCGGTCTGGATGGGGTGGCGTACGAGATCGACCTGTCGGCCGAGAATGCCGAGGCGCTGCGCGGCGAGTTCGAGCGTTTCGTCCAGGCTGCGCGGCGCGTCGGCGGCCGGCGGGTGAAGGTCGCGCTCGGCCAGTCCACTGGCGAGGCCACCAGGTCGTCAGGAACGGGGCAGGGCAACTCTCGTGAGTACAACCAGCAGGTCCGCGAGTGGGCCGCGGCGAACGGGTACGAAGTCGCCGACCGTGGTCGGTTGTCGAGCAAGGTGATCGAGGCGTACGAGACCGCTCGTACGGCACCTGCGGAGGTCGAGTCGCAACCGGCCGAGAAGCCGGCGCGGAAGAGGGCAGGGCGGAAGAGGGCGGCAGTCTAAGACGGTGCACGGAGCCGCGGTGAGGTCTCGCGCTGGCGGGGTACCGAATCGGGTGGCGCGCCGATGCCCGGAGCCTGGCAGGGCATCGGCCCCCCGAACCTGCCGGGCAGCCGGGCACCGACCTGGACCCTTGTATCCGTCCTGGACAGCCGAGACGACTTGCCAGGCGCAGGTGTCGCTCGTACGTGGCCCTGTTCCACGCGGCCAGGGGATCAGCCAGTTGGCGGTTAGCTGCCGTAGTGACGAGAGACGGCGACGTTCGGGCTGGGTGGGCCGGGTGTAGTAAGGTCCTCGCGGTGGTCGTCGAGAAGCTCTTTGATCTGCACGATGAGGCGATCGGCGTGGTCAAGTGCGGTCAGCTGCTCGGAGGTGTCCTCGTTGTAGCCGGCTTGGCGAAGTTCGGTCAGCAGCGTCCGGTCGAGGTCAGCGAGCGTGCCTTTGAGGTCGCGGAAGTCAAGCGTCACGATGTTGAGGATGCGTGAGCGGCGGTGCCGAGCAAAACGGCCCGCCGCGATCTGGTGACACGCATTTGGGCGACCTTCGAGGGTAGTAATCCGGTCCGCAAGGTTGTTGCAGAATCGCACCGAGGGTCCTGCCACTGCGGGTCGTTGGCTGGGCCGGTCCGTGGGTTTGCCGGGCATGCGCTTCCGAAGCCGCGGCCGGTCCCGGCATCTCGCCCGGATCCAGGTGATCTTGGAACTCGATACTGTCGACGACAGTGAGGTCACCTTGCTCTTGAAGACCGCCGTGGGCACCGAGTCCAGCTGGATTGTCGAAGGCATCTACGACTGACACCACTCTGGTGCAATCGTGGCGTTACCCCACCGACCGCCGGGGTGGACAGCCTATGCGCAGGCCGGGTGAGCCGATCGTGTGGTTTCGCCAGTGATTGGGTACCAGGTGCGCATGGTTGTCCAAGCGCCCGAACGAAACCCGTCCGCTGAGACACCCACCCTGCCGTCCCAGCGCCGCTTCGACGAGTACGCGCACTGCGTTCCGCTGTTCCTCGAACGGAGCGGGCTCGACGAGGAGGACGCCCGGCGCGGCGTGCTGCGGGCTCGGTTGATCACCGAGCATCTCCCAGTGGCCGAACACATCGCTCGGCGCTTCAGCGGCCGGGGCGAACCGTTCGACGACCTGCTGCAGGTCGCGCGGACCGGCCTGATCCGCGCCGTCGACCGCTACGACCCCGACCGCGGCGCCGACTTTCTGTCCTTCGCCGTGCCGACCATCATGGGCGAGGTTCGCCGGCACTTCCGCGACACCGGCTGGTCAATGCGTGTCCCCCGCTCCTTGAAGGATCTTCAGCAGAAGCTCAGCACGGCGATCGACACGCTTGCTCACGACCTCGGGCGGGCGCCCACACCCAGCGAGCTAGCGGCGCATCTGGGGATGAGCGTCGACTTCGTGCGCGAAGGGCTGTTGGCGGCGGAGGCTTACCGCCCGCACTCGATCGATGCACCGGTCCGCGGCGCCGAGGACACGGTCACCGTCGCCGATCAGTTCGCGGTCGAAGAATCCGGGTTCACCCGGTTCGACAACCATGACGCTTTGCAGGCCGCGATGGCCACGTTGCCCGCTCGCGAACGCGCCATCATCACGATGCGGTTCGTCGACGAACTCCCCCAACGGGAGATCGCGCGGCGGATCGGGGTGTCGCAAATGCACGTTTCCCGGCTGCTGGCCAGAACACTCGAACAACTCCGGGCGCACTTGGTCGCCGAATGATCCGACCCGGCCATGAACGCTGCGATTCCCGTGATGTCACGGAGGTTGCTGGTCGTCGTAGGTCCAGGTCATCGTGACGGTGGTGCCGGCGACGCTCGTCTCGACCAGTGCCTGATCGGCCAAGGTATGGATCAACGGCAATCCGCGCCCGCCCAGCAGTCCGGAGCGGGGAACCGGTTGCCACTGGCCGTGGTCGCGGATGGTGATAGTGACGGAGCCGCGGGTCCGGCAGGCGTGCAGGGTGAAGGTGCCGTCGCGGTCGGGGTAGGCGTGGACGACGACGTTGGCCATCGCCTCGTACACCGCCAGCAGCAGGTCCTGGACTCGCCGGGGCGGCAAGCCGATGCCGGCAGCCCATGCGGCGAGCTGGTCCCGCAGCTGCCCCAGCTGGGCCGCCTCGGCTGGCACGTCCTCGTGCTGCAGATCCGGGGCAAGGACGGTGTCGTCAGCAGGTGAGTCCACGGCGGAGGTCATCGCCGTCGGTCTGCAGCGAGCGCGTCCACCGTGCTCGTGTACACCGGCAGGAGCCGATGCATCCCGGTCAAGGTGATCGCACGGTGCGCCAGGCTCTCCTCGACCACGACGACCCGCACGATGGTGTCCCGGCCGCCGTCGGCGTGCGCTCGCGCCAGCACCGACAGGCCGGAGGAGTCGAGGAAGGTCACCGCGGTCAAATCGATCACGAGCACCGGCGGCTGCCTGGTGAGAGCGGCGGTGACCGCGTCGGTCAGCTGCTCGGCGGTGAGCAGATCGACTTCACCTGCCGCGGCCAGCACCAGTGCCGCCGAGGGCGCTTGTTCGCGCACGGACAGCTGTAGGGCGCCCTCGATCTGGGCCGGGTCGGCGACGTCGTCGGTCACCGGCCCGTATCCGCTCTGCCGACCATCAGCTCAGTCCCTTCTCCGCGCGCACGACGCAGCACAGCTGCCACAGAGGCCGTTCGCTCTTACCCGATCTTGAGCCGAGTCAAACCATAACTTCGACCGCTTGTCGTGCACGCTCGCGATCATGAGCCTCGGGCGCACGGATGCTGTCACCTGGTGCTGACGGCCGGTCTCCGCTGCGCATCTCGTGCGGGCGATTCGGGTGCTCGGATCAGGTCGAGCCCGCGGCTTTCAAGGCCGGGCTGCGGCAGCAGCGTCGGAGGTTGCCGAGCGGAGTTGCTGGGGCTCAGCGCAACCGCGCTACCAGCGACAGCCACTCGTCGGCGTCGGCGCGGTCGGCGTGAATCGGCAGGATGCGGTCGAGCAGGAGCAGTTTGATGGGGCGGACCACGGCGCGCTGGCGGGCGATGACCGCGCAGGCGATTCCCCGTGCGTGGGCGTTGGTGACCGCGTTTACCAGGACTGACAGGCCGCCCGAAGAACAGAACCCGACCCTGCTCAGGTCGATGATCAGCGCGGCGGGCCGCAACGCCTGTTCCTCGTCCAGCCGTTCCTGCAGCCGCGCCGTGCTCGACAGGTCCAGATCGCCGGCGACCGCGACGGTGGCCGCGTCGGCCGTGGTGGTCACCGTGAGGCGGGTGCGTGCGAGAGTGCCGACGTCGATGTCACGGTGGCTGCGGGGTGCGGCGGTGGCGGGCATGTCAGGGGCCTCCTCGTCGACGCGGGAAGGCCCGGCGCGCCGCGCCTCCCCGTGGTGCCGGGCTGCCAGGGGGGCAGGCCGAACAGGGTTCGGTGGCGGCTGCTGGTCTCAACCGCGGCGTCGCACCGCCCACGTCCCGTCCCGAGTCGGCAAGGGCGGTGAAGCGCCACGGCCCGGACGTTGCGCAGGGCACTGGCCGGGCCAGCCACATACTGCCCAGCCGGTCGCTCACTCAATCGGTTATCGCATCACATGCCGCGGGTGAAACTCTGCTCCGCCGGCTCGGCGGCTGCGTCGAAGGCTGATCCGAGGGAACACGCGACGGATAGGACGCGGCGGCCTGCCGAAATGACCCTTGTTGTCCGGCACCGCCCCGACGGTGCGGCGTGGTCATCCCGGCAGGCCGCCGCCTGTCCCCGAGTCCCCACCCGAGTACTGAGGACCTACCCACGCAACCGGGGCACTCAACCGTCCCGGCGCACATTCGTCGAGAACCCGTAGCGTGGTCACATATCCGGGACGCAGGTCCAGCTCATTTCGACGACCGTGCCGGCCGGGGCGGTGGTGAAGGCGCTCTCGTCGGCCAGGTGTGGATCAGCGGCAACCCGCGCCCGTGTAGCAGCCTCGGCACGGGGCAGGGTGCCAGTGACCTCGGTGGGTGACCGTGACGATGACCCGGCCGCCGTTCCGGCGGGCGTGCAGGTCGAGGGTGCCGGGCTCGCCGGGATCGGCGCGGCTCGACGACGTTGGCCAGCGCCTCGTAGACCGCGAGCGCCCGATTCTGGATTCGTCCCGCGAGCAGACCTGCGACCCGACCCACGCGGTGAGCTGGCGGCGACGCTGATTCAGCAACGGGGCGTCGTGCGCCCCCTACGCAGGCCAGGTCCGCGACCGCCGCAGGGGGAGCCGGATCCGGCGATACCTGGCCTCCCTCGTCAAGTCCCGTCGGACGCCGACATCACTGGCCGCTCCCGGAGGGACTCGCGTCGCCGAGCTCGGGCGGCGACTTGGCGGGGTGCTCAGGCAGGAGAGCGTCGGCGAGCGTGGCGAACACCGGCATGAGCCGGTCGGCGCCGGTGATGGCCATCGGCCGGGCGGCAACCGAGGTCGCCACCACGCGGACCGCGGTCGCGGACCCGGCTCTGCTCTGCAGGTCGAACAGGACAGCCAAACCGGCCGAAGAGAAGAAGGTCACCGCGGTCAAATCGACGATCAGCACAGCAGGTGCCTCGGCCAGCGCAGCGGTGACCGCGTCGTTCAGTTCGGGCGCAGTGACCAGGTCGACCTCACCGCCGACGCTGAGCACCAGCGCAGCCTCGACGTGCCGCAGCGACACCGACACGGCGGACGAGGACGCCGCGGGAAAGCCGCCGGCCTCCGACTCGCGGAAAGTCACCGACACATCATGCCCGTTTCCGCCCATCGGCCTGGCCGTAGCCCGTTCGGCTCCGCCCGATGAGGACCGACCCGTCGGGGTCGCGTCGGCTGCAGGAGCGGTGCGGGGTGACTGGGTGTCCGGGCAGCGGGGATAAGCCGGCGTGGAGGTCTATCAGCTGGGGCAGCAGCCCGAGCCATGCCACGGCTTCGGCCGCGCTGTGGTGAAGCGGCAAGACCTGCTCCAAGCCGAGGACGGTGATTGGCCGCAGCAACGTCTGCTGCCGGCCGACGACCGCGAACGGTACCCCGGCGATCTCAGCATCAGCGACAGCCTCAACCAGGACCGTCACCCCGCGTGCGGCGCAGAACCTGACCGCTGACGCGTCCACCACCAGCGCACGCGGCCGAAGACCAACCTCCCGCCCGAGCAGAGCAACCAGGTCGCCAGTGACCGTAAAGTCCAGTTCGCCGAGCACAGTGACCACGCTCGCCTCGGCCGTCCTGGTCACCCCGAACGACGCCGCCGGTGAGTACACCCATCGGCGCCGCGGCCGGGGGACGAACTCTGAGGACAAGGTCAGGGCCTCCTTGGACCAACCGTGAGGCCGAACCGCCGGTGCACGAGTCCAGCCCCCGCGCGCCTCCGCGGGGCAGGCGAGTTACGGGCGCGACGGTTCCAGGGCTGAACCGCAGCCCCATGGACGGTACAACCGACAACCAAACGCTGCAGCTCCCCCACAGACTTGTTCACGCTATGAACCGGACGAAATCGGCAGGACGAGGCGACCCCGCCGGCTTCGCCGCGGCAGCACATGCACTGCGCACCCGCTCATATCCCACCGGAAACTCCGCCTCGAAGCGGAGACAACCGATCGTGTCGACTTCCGCCACCGAATGGTGACTGACTGATCCATACGCACCGCGACGTGGGGAACCACGCTTTCGACGTGAAAAAGACTGCTGTTCAGCCGAACGTCGTGTTCAAGCCTCGCCGCCGAGCCTCCTCCAGCACCACCGCGATCGCCTGCTGGTCGAGACCGGCTAACTCGCCGGGCTGCTCGGCGTGGCTGCCGGCCGCGACGATGACTGCGGCCACGTCGTGCACCTTCACGTTGGCGTGCTGGGATATCTCCCGCAACGCGATGAACGCATCGTCAGAGGTGCAGGCCCGCACCAACATGATCATTCCCTTTGCCTGCTCGATCACCGGCTGCGTCGCCAGCGCTTCCTTCAACTGCTCCACCTCGACGGCCGGATCGCCCGGTTCCCTCCATGACGTCACGGCCAAATTTCACACCACTCGCGCGACTAGCTTCAACGCCGGGGACCGCAAGCGCGAAGGCGACGCGCTCGGCCGCCATCGCTGCCCGCGGCGTAGCTGCCGGAGCCAGAGACGTGCACGAGCGTCCAGGTGGTTGCCTCAGGGGCGGCTTCGCAACGAAGCGATGAGCAAGCGATACACGTCGCCGTAAGGGTGTAACAGCCTTAGGTGGGGGTAAACGCGGCGTCGCGGGTGGTTAAGCAGTCAGCCATCTGCACCCGCCGCGCTGCCCCGAGTGCAGCAACGTTGCTCGGCGCAGCGTGGTGCATCACGCCCGTCGGGTGGAGAGCCTTTCGACGGTGGTGCGTGGATGGCCACATCGACGGCCGGCCCGGTCGAGTAGGGGCACATTTCCAGGCATCGCGAAGCAGGATGTCGATGCCACCTTGCCTTGCGGAGGATAGCGACGACCACGCAGCTCGAGGCGGGTTGTCTTTCGCACTCGGCGGGGCGGGTTATGACAGCGGCTGCGCGACCCGATGATCAAGCCAGCGTTCAGTGAGACGGGCTGCCGGGCGCACAGTGTTGCCCGGCAGACCTGGCCGCCTGGCAGCAGGTCGGGGGGATACCCGCGTCGCCGGACGACGTGTACCGAGAATGGCGGTGACATGGGGTAACGACCAGAGTCGAACGGCTCTGGTCGCAGGGTGCGACAGCAGGGTCCGACGTCGAGCCCCGCGGACCGGTCCACGAGGACAGATCGGCGCCCACATCCGCATCACCTCCAACAGATGAATTCTGCGCCACCCAGGTGGCTGTCACGGCGAGTAGTGCAACTGCGTCATGCCTGATCTGCGGCCCGTCAATAGCGTTCTGGGACGCCGAAATCCCGGGAGGCGCACGTGCCTCAGCCGGGGCAGGCCGCCGCCCGATGAGCCTGGTCCCCGTCCTGCTCGTGGACCAGTCGCCGCTGGTGCGGGCCTCGCTGCGCGACGTGCTCGCTGCCGAGCCCGACATCGATGTTGTCGCCGACACCGGAGACGGCGCTGCGGCCATTCGGCTGGCCACTTGGCATCGGCCGTCGGTCGCGGTGTTCGACGCTCAGCTCGAGGGCCAACCGCTGCGCGCGGCGCCTGTTCCATCAACATCAATCCCGTGTCGGGATTGTCGCTTTCTCTGGCCGCGATCTGCAGCTCTCGGCAGAGCAGCTCAAGAGCATGGGGATCACCGAGCTGCTGATCAAAGGCGGCCACATCCAACTGGTCCTCGACGCGGTCCGCCGAGCTGCACGCAACGCCGACCTTCCCTAGCGCCAAACGGCCTCGCGTGAACAATCGACTCGGTGGCCGCGTCGGCGTGCGCCCAAGGACAGTCGTGACCGCGCCGACCGATGTGGCCGAGTGCGACGGGCGACGGATTCCGCCTCGGCACGAACGGGCAACCGGGCCTACTGCGGGAAAGTCAACCGGAAGGTTGAGCGGACAACGGCGCAGGTCGCCGCCAGTGTCTCGCAGAAGCCCTCGGCCCGGCCGTAACTAGCTCCGTCCGCGTGACGACCTACACAATGGGAAGGAGCACACCACTGTCAGCCGCCCACAGGAAGCGCACCCCGATGGCTGAACCGCCACGCCGGGTGATCCTACGAGCCCAGCGCCGCAGCGTTACCCTCGACGCCCCCTTGACTCCCCCAGCTCGCAACCAGAACACCAACCACGCCGCCGGCGAGCAACACGAGCAGCGCCAACTCACTTACACCGGAATCCTGCTGACCCGGCTACGCGGCGATGTGCCGGACACCGAAGTATGGCTGCCAATGGGAGACCATCCCACCTTCGCCGACGACGAGAAGCTGATAACGGCCTTACGCGAAGCTTGGCGCTGGGCCACCACAGCCCCCCGACCTCGTTGACGCCGACGACCGCGGCGGCGGATGGCTGATCGAGCCCTATTGACCCTGCAGAAGAGCGCAATCGGCTGCAGGCCAGCCAATCTAGTCGTCGCTACTCGGCCGATCATCTAGCAGGTCAGCGGCGTGCATGTTCAGCGCGCGAGCTAGACGCCACAACGTCAGCACGGTGACGTTGGTGGCCCCGTGCTCCGCGCGCGAGATGTAGCCGCGATCCACCCCGCTGAGGTCAGCGAGCTCTCCTTGAGTCAGATCCGCCCTTCGACGGGCAGCACGAAGACGCAGCCCCATCGCGGCGAGGTGCTGCTCTAGCTCGTGATCGGGCGACTCGTCCGTGCGCTGCGTCATTGGCCGGGAAGCCTACCGGGCCAGATACTCACCCTCACAATGTCGACTATCTTGCACAAATTGTCGAACATAACCTACATTCCGATGTGTGACACCTTCACCGCCTGTTGCCTCGATCGCGTTATCCGGTCACCGGATGAGCCTCAGCCTGCGCACCGAGTGGCGCTACCCGCTGGCCGTGACCAACTGCTCAACCCACGCCGACTTCTACCTACGGTCCGTCATCGGCGCCGTCCCCACCGCGTCGGACGCCAATTCGACGCGGAGGGCCTGGCCCTACGAGGGCGCTACCTGCGCCCGCTCCGCCTGGACACGGCTGGTAAATATCCTGGCCAGAGGCCCTGGCGGTGTCTCATGACCACCGCCCACGTCCCCCGCGCCGCGATCCTCAGCCCCGTCGCCACCGGCGTCACCGTCGCCGTCCTCGCGCTCAACCTCCGGCCCGCGGTCACGAGCATGGGAGCGTTGCTCACCCGCATCGAGACCGCGGCCGATCTGTCTCCCGTCCTCGCCGCCACACTGGTCTCGCTGCCGACCTGGTGCTTCGCGGTCGGCGGCTGGGCCGCGTGGCGGCTGCGGGCCCGGTTCGGCATCCGCGGCGTCATCACCGCCGCGCTCGCCGTCTTGACCCTCTCGCTGGTCGCCCGGACCCTGCCCGGCGACGTCGCGATCCTCGCCGGCACGACTGCTGCGTGCCTGGCGATCGCGGTCCTCGGAGCCCTCCTGCCCGTCATCGTTCGCACCGCGACCCCGAGCTCCGCTGCCTGCTACACCGCCTGCCTCGGAGCCGGATCAGCGCTCGGCGCGCTGCTCACTCCGACCGCTCTGGCCTGGCAGGTCGGGCTCGGCTGCTGGGCGATCCTCGCCGCGGTCGCACTCGTCATCTGGATCGGCAGCAGCCGCCACCTCACCGCACTGGCCGGATCGGCGCGAGCTGTTCGGGTCAGCCCGCGAACCCTCTTCCCCCGCGGCACCGTCGCCACCTTGACGGTCCATTTCGGACTGCTGTCGGCGGTGACTTTCGTGCTCATGGGTCGGCTCGCGGCGATCCTGCACGCCGCCGGGCTCACCCCGGCCGAATCCGAGCTCCACTTCGCCGCCGCCATGGTGCTCGGCGTCCCGGTCTCCCTCGCCGTCCCCTACCTCACCCGCCGCGTCCCCCACACCCCGCTCGCCATCTCGTTCGCTGGAGCCAGCATCACCGGACTCACCGGCCTGATGATCAGCCCTGCCAGCGTCACGTGGCTCTGGACCGGACTACTCGGCGTCGGCCTCGGCGCTCTCGGGCTCGCCCTGGTCGACCTGGGACGCCGCACCCGCGGCGACCCCGACACCACCGCCGCCCTGTCTTCGGTCGTCCAAGGCCTCGGCTACACCCTCGCCGGCGTTCTGGCCCTCGGCATCGGCCTGCTCGAAACCGCCACTGGCACTTGGACGTGGCCGCTGTTTGCCCTCGTCGTCGCACTTGTCGGCCAGGCCATGACCGGAACCACCATCGGCGACGTCCGCACCACCCCGACCTCCAAGGAGGTCCCCCGATGACCGTGATCAACCTCTACTGGGCCCTCCGAGCAGACGGCGATCGCAGAGCCGGGCTGATGATCGAAGCGGCCCGCAATACCGACCGCGACACCCTGGACATCATCCGCGGCTGGGTCGAACAGCTCGCCGCCCAGGCCGTCCTCCACGCCGGCACCACCATCACCGTCCACGGCGACACCGCGACGATCCGCCAACCCCGCCAGCCCGAGCCCGAGCTCACGCTGAACTTCCAGGACTGGATCATCCACGCCGCCGACCGCCTACTCGTCGTCGACGACGACGTCTTCCACGCGGACTACAGCGCCACGCCGCCCATCCACATCTGACCCACCCGCTTCCCCGTCATTCCACAACGGAGCATGAGCGTGCTCAATGTAAACACACGTTCGTCGCCGCGAGCCCGGGTCCCTTTTGCGCCGAATCAGCAGTCAGCGTCCAGTCAAAGCCGGCATGGCTGGGTACGGCCAGCCCTGGAGCCCGAACCGCTCGTCACGACGGTAGAGCTCCACACCGGCGTGGGTGTATGGGACGGTGCTGTCCGGCAGCGAATCTTTCGGGAACCATGCGATCTGCGAGCACTTGTGCGGCTCAGCGTTGCGCGGTTCTCCCCGCCATCGTCGAGCACGGAAGAAGAACCCGACCCTGGCCTGCCCTTCAGGGTTGAGGTAGTGAACGGACGTGACCATTTCCAGGTCATCGCGGTCTACTTCGACGTCGATCTCTTCCTTGGCTTCGCGGATGATGGCAGCGACCATGTCCTCACCATCTTCGAGCTTGCCCGAAGGCAAATTCCACTGGCCATCGGCGTATCCGGTACCAGCGCGCTGGGCGAGCAGGACCTGCTCGTCACGTTCCAGGATGATCAGGACGTCAACGAAGCTGGTGTAAGGCACGGCGAGTCTTCCTGGGCTATTCGGCGGCGTTGAAGGCCACAGGCTATCCCGCGAGGACGAGGCCAGTGTCGGCGGCTCGCCGGGCAATCCATGCGACCCGCTGCTCCGTCTCAAGTCCTACCGGAACGTCGATCACGGGAACTCCAAGCTGGTCGTACAGCGCGCGCAGAGTAGTGGCCGCGGTGTCCTGCATGCCGGCGACCTTGGCGCGGAAGGCGTCGCTGGGCTGGCTGTACTGGTCATGGGTGAAGAACACGACGTCGTAGGTCGGCGCCCATGCCCGGCAGAAGTGCTCCATGGCATCGAGGACCGTAGCGTCCAGGCTGCCGGGGGCGATGTCGAGCAACATCCTGGCGTAGGCGAGCACGTTGATGATCGTCTTGTCGGCGATGAGCAGCTGGTGGTTGCGCGCGGTGCGCAGCTGGAGTTGAAGGTGCGCGGCGAACACGTCGACTTCCGCGGCCAGGTCGAAGGCGCCGCGTCCGTGAATGACGATTTCTTCCATGAACGGGCTGGATCGCGCCGGCTCGTCCATCGTGGCAACGTTCACGCCTTGGCGGCGAAAATGGGCCATCAGGGCGTGGATCAAGGTTGTTTTGCCGGAGGCGTGGGTGCCGTCGACAGCTGCGACCCGACATTCGCGAATCGGCATGGTCCTCTCACAGCAGGTCGGTGAAGGTGCGGTGGCCGAGCCAGGAGAACGCCCCGTCAAGTCCGGTGGCGAGTATCTGGTTGACGTTGAGGGTGCCGTTCCAGCTGACGTGGCCGGTCGCGCGCAGGGCGACCAGGGCCGTGGAGAGGCTATGGCGGAGATTGAGGACGCTGACGCGCTCGCGAGCCTCGTCGGAGCGCTGTTCGAGGTAGGCGCGGTGCAGGGCGGTCATGGAGGTGCCGCGCAGTTCGGGTTGGGTGACGTCGAGGTTCAGCTCGGTGCAGACGTCGACGAGCCGGCGGGACGTGCAGGTCAGGACATGGTCGGTGTCGTAGCGGGTGTCGATGACTCGGCGGTCGTCGAGAGCACCAGAGCGGCGGTCGAGCCAGCGTGCACGGGCTGCGGCGATGTCCGGTAACGGGGCGACGCTGGCGTTGGTCAGGACACCCAGGTCACTGGTGAACTGGTGGCCGGTCACGCGGTCGGCGGATGCGAAGGCGGTACGGACCGCGGCGTTGGCCGAGGCCAGCAGTTCGGCCGTCTCTTCAGGGTCTTCGAGGTAGACACTGGTGAAGGAAAACGGGAGATCTACCAGATTCGTAGTGGTTGTGCCGCGGGGGATCGCGACATAGACGACCGAGTAGCAGAACGGCTTGTTCCCGTTCTTGATGCGGTAGTTCTTGGTCCACTCGACGTCGATGGATGCCCACAGCGTCGTCCCGGCGGGACGACGGGGTGCCCGGCCCTTCCTACCCGCGATGTTGGTGCTGACAAACACGTCCGCTCCTTCGCGGTGTCGAGGTGATGGCCCGGCCATTGTGCTGCCAGGCCACCACCACGAGCGAGTCAGGGGGCTGGGACGCTCGGAGGCGCGGTGGCCAGCTCGTCGAACTGGTCCCAGGCCGCACTCAGGACCAGCTCGTCGAGGTCGATCGGGCTGGTCCAGTCGTATCTACCGGCGGCCCGGGCCGCTATCAACGCGATCGCCAGCGTCCGCGTCAGCGCGCGCCGAGCCATGTCGGCAGGCGAGGCACGGCCGTCCGGGGCGGCGATCGACCCGGACTTCAGCGCGACACGATCGCAGGTAGCGATCAGATCGGTCTCCTGAGCCTGGCCGAGGTCGTGGGCAGTGTCCAGCATCCGAGCCGTGCCACGCCCCTTCACCGATCGGTTCGCCCAGTGCTGGCGCACCGTGTCGACGCCGGGCAACCGTCGTTGGTCGCTCGCGAAACTGGCCAGCCTCGCGAGGTCGGGATCGAGGTTGTGCCCGGCAAGCGTCTTGGCCTGCCGACGGCATGCCACGAGGATGTTGTCCAGCCGATGCACGATCTCGGTCTGTGAGTCCGGTTCTTGTCTGCTTAGCACCTCGAAGCCGAAGTTGAGGTGCCGGCCGTCCAAGCTGAGCGTGCGGGTGCTGACCGTAGTCAAGTAGACCGCGCACGCCCAGGCGGGAAGGTGGACGTCGCCGGTCCAGCCCATTGCGAGAGTCGCGAGAATAGGCCGGTCCTTCCCGAACGGGCGTTGCCCGGCACCGAACGGTGTCGTCTGTCGGGCGATGTTGCTGGTGCTACGCATCACTGCCGCCACGTAGCGTGGTGTGGATGCTGGTGCCGAGGTACTTCGAAACGTGGTTACGTTTGAACCGGTAGCGGTTCCAGATCTCGCTGACCGGTTCCTCCAGCACGTTTCCCAGCGGCTCGAACAGGTCGGGTGCATCGTAGACGGGCCACGCGTTGGCCTTGCCGGTCGGCTCGATGCAGATCATGTGCCCTTCGGTCTCCGGCGTCCATGCGGTCAGTCGCAGCGCCGGCCGCCACGCGAAGGTCGAAGCGAGCCCGACCAGCTCGTTGAACTTCGCTTCAGCCTCGGTATTGCTGATGAACTCGTGCTCGTCGAGGTCGAGGGCATTGCCCTTGCGCAGCGGCATGATGAGCTTGAGCTTGCCTGCGTCGAGGGTATCGGCGATCTGGTAGGTGAACGGTAGGCCGTGCAGATCCGAACGCAGCACGACGCACGAGAGCGAGAGGGGGAGCCCGTGCTCCTGGAATACGCGGATTCCCGCCATGACCTTGTCGTAGTCACCGCGGACTCGTTGAGTAATCGAACGTGGTCCTTCCAATCCAACGTTGACGTAGGCGACCTTGCCGGCGAGCCGCTTGGCGTGCTGCAAGGCTCGCGTGGCGTTCGTCGGGATGCCGAGGATGAAGTCGTCGGAGTACATGTCGACCACGTCGCCGAAGTCCCTGCGCATCAGGGGTTCTCCGCCAGACAGGAACACTCGCTTGACGCCGGCCAGGTTGGTGCGCATGGTGTCTAGCTGATCGAGTGTGGGGTCGGGCAACTGCAGGATCTCCGAGCAGAAATCGCAGTCGAAGTCGCAACGCTTGGTCACCTGCAGGATGACCGAGAGTGGAGCGTGAAGGCTCCCGACGAGATCATCGACGGAGGTACTACCGTTCAGTTGGAAATGATGCCCCCGCGTGAAGACTACCGGACCGGACGGCGCTGAAGAGCGCGACATCACAGTGGGCATTCCAAGTTCGGTCACGCTGACTCCTCTTGTATCCAAGTTAAGGCATCAGAGGCGCTTGCTCTGGTAGCCCCTCGTCGATCGAACCTTGAGCGTCAGCGGAGGGGCTACCGCCCAGAGACCGTCCACGGACCGTCCGTTTCAAGCGAACGTCGCGTCCGGCCGCTCAAGCTCCTACCTTCGGGTGAAGGCCAGCGGGCCGCTCGGAGGAGGACGTTGTGGAGACACGTCGATCGTCGAGGGCACAGCGCCGAACGGGTCTCGGGCTGACTGGCGGCGGCCCGTCGGAAAAAGTTTCGTACTCGCGGGTTTCGTTGACCAATACCTCGCCCCACGTCGAGGAAGACCGCTTCAACAATGGCCACGTGAAGAGCCGTCCTACTTACCCGTAGGTCGCTGTCTTGGCACCTGACGGGCAAATCCGATAACGCGTGCTGCTTCAAGGACGCCCAGTGGGCGGGTTGTGGACGGTACCTCGGGACGATCTTGACGAGTTGACTATGTGTCTCGGTTCACCACCTTCATAGAAAGTCTCCACATGCCGAACATACGGCGCTCGACCTTTCAATGGGCGAAAGTATTGCGTGACGCTGTACCGGAGATGGCTGGCGGAGTCCTTCGCGCTTGCACTCGGGACGCAGCCCTGAGTTTCCCCTTTGTCGACTAGCTGACCAAATCTCTGGACCATTTTGATGACTGGATCCGAACGATCGCCGGATCAGCCGGGCGCACCGCCGATCAAACTGCTCAGCCTGATCACCGATGCGTACACGGCTGCGTTGATTCGGCTTGCCTATGCCGAGCGTGACCAGCATGACTGGACGTCATACAGGCAGCTCGGCTACGACTTGGTCGGAACCGGAGCGCGGGTCCTCATCCACTCCTACGCGCGTCGCGACCAGTCGGCCGGTGACGCTCGAGAGGTTGCGGCGGAGGTGGCCGATGAGTTACGGACCACCCTTCGCCTGGCCGAACAGGTCGCGAGCAACCCGACGAGGGCCGATTCGATGGCGATGGAAATCGAGGCATTGGCCGAGGATTGCGCGCAGACCGCCGGGCGGCTGTACCGACTTTCGGCGGCGTTGTCCCCAGCGGTCATCGCTGAGGTCAACCCGCTCGGCGCGAACCACGACGACACCACCAACGACGAGGACGGCGGCGGACGTTCGGACGGTAACCCCACGTGAGGAACTGCACCGAGGTTCAGGCCGATCAGCGGCATGCGAATCCAAGAGCCAGCCGGAAGAAGACGGGAGCTGCTCTCACGGCCACGCCGAGTACGAGGAAGCGACCGGCACAACCGTCCGTCTCGGAGCGTAATCACCGCTGCGAGCGAGGGGCCTTGTCATGATCACGGCCTTAGCCAGTCGGCCGAGCGCGACCGTTCTGCGGTCGCCGTCCAGCAACTATCCGCGGATCCACCGCGTCCATGGCGCTACGTTCGACGTCACCGGTGTGCTGGCACCGGCGTGCGCGTCAGCGGAGTGCCGCCGTGACGTCATCAATGCCGCGCGGTCCCGCCGCCCTCGCTACCGCGACACCTCAGCCGCTGTGACTTGCGAGAAACTTCGATGCAGCGAGGGCAACGCCGGTGCCGAGCCGCCAGGCGATGCGACCGAGTCTGCGGCTACCGCGGAGCCGTCATGCCAGTGACCGACGGCGCGAGATCCGAGACCTACTGGTGGAGCACCGCACGCGCGCGCCCGCTGCACGACTATCTCGACTCGCGCACACCCACGGCCCGACTGCGGCATTGGCCAACTCGCGATCCCGACCCCCCGTACACCATCTACCCGCTCCAGGAAGCCTTGGATGATCCTTATGATCACGACCGTTACCGGCGAGCCAGCCCTCGCCGTGGGCTCGCCGCGTGGTCCGGAAACCAGGCGAAGGCGCGAGCACTGATCACACGGGAGAAGGCGACCCCATCGATTATCCCGCCTCCAGCTCGCCGACGCCGGCCTATTCGACCCAGTTGCGGTCCTCCGAGCGGCCGGTACGTGCTTGAACGCCGCATCGCCTGGGACGCGCGGATGTTCAAGTCGGTGGCGGAAACCGATCCGGATCACATGTTGGAGGCGCTGGCCAACCACGCGATTCAGCTGCTGTGTGTGGAGCGGCTGACGAAGCGTCTCGAGTGGAAAGAAGGATACAAGACCGACCCGGACGGGGCTAAGGCGGACGAGGCCGGGGAAGGGGAGGTGCGGTGATGGACGTGCGGATCGGTCCGGGGCCTCGGCCGCTGGCGGTGTGGCTGCCTGTCCTGCCGGAACTGCGGCTGGGAACGTGGCTGAACAGGGCGTGCGCGATTCACGGTTGGTCGCATCTGGAGCTTTCGCGGCGGTCCGGGGTGTCAGTGGGCACGATCTACGCGATTGCTTACGAGCATCGCCGATCGTGGTCGCTGGTGCATATGGCGGCGTTGGCCGATGCCTTCGGGGTGGACCGCGCGGTGCCTGCGGTGTTGGCGCTGCGGGAGTTCGAGAGGGGTCACGGTGGCTGGTAAGGCGACGTCGTCGGCTGTGCTGAGGGCGTGTGCGGACTGGGTGGTCCTCGGCGGGCCGGATGAGCCGGTGCCGGTGCCGGACACGCGGATGGTCGGTGGCTGGATCCGATGGCGCCGCAAACGCGCGTACCTCCCGCTGAGGGTTGCGGCCAGGCGGATCGGGTTGTCGGCGGGCACGCTCGGAGCCTTGGAGACTGGCCGGCAGGCGCTGACTCAGGTGGAGACCGCGGTGAAGATCGCGGATGGGTTGGGTGTGTCGCGCGAGGAGCTGGTGATCCGCGCGGTGTGGGACTTCCGCAGGCGGGAGGACCAATGAACGGAATGGCGGTGGGCGCTGGTTACGGGAGCAACGTCAGCAGCAGGGCGAGTGCGCGGACACGATAGCCCGGCGGCCGCGCATCTTTAAGTCACACCTGTGGGGCTTGGGAGAACGGGTACCGGGCCTGCGGGACGCACGGCAGATCCTGCGTCTGGCGGACGGGCTCGGGGTGTCGTCGTCGGCGGTGTGGCTACGCGTCGTCGCGGAGATCGAACGAGAGAACGGCAAAACCTACAGTCGCTGACCAATTCCGCTAGCTACACATCGACAAATTCGCACGTAGGGACGTGTGATGGAGAAACCCGAAACTCGCCGTGGACTTCGCCGCCACTCAGCTCGACGCGCTACGCCCCGCGGCCCGCTGGGCACGGAGACGAGCTGCGAGCTGGCGAAGCACCGACTTTCTCTCGGGGCCGTCGACCTCGCGAACCTCGCGGATCGATGCTGCCTGAGTATCGCGCACCCAACCATCCAGTTTTCCACCGAGGCACCAGTACACCAATGACATCAACAAAAACGACACCGCACACCACTAGCCATCAGCCCGCTGACCGTGCGCCGTGGTGGCGCCCCTGTGGAGTTGACCAGGACCGGATCAACCTCGCTTACCTTTTCGATGCCTTCCGCGAAGCCAAAGACAGCGATAATCGCTCCGTCGCGTCCGTCAAGTTCGCCCATATCAACGAACGTGACGCCGCCCGTCGAATGACCGCCCGTGTGCACGACGCAGGATTCGTGTTCCGCTCCGAGCGCGCGTTCCTCGACCGCGTCGCCGCCTACCTTGTCGCCCACCAGTCCGTCAGCTCCATCGTGGTCGCCGGCGCCGGGCTGCCCCACATCGCCGGTGACGATGACCTGCACTCCCACGTCCGCCGTGGCGAGGCGAACAACCGCAGCCGCACTCAAAACACCACCCGCGCCAGCGTGATCTACGTCGAACGCGACCCGCTGACCCTCGCCGAGCTACGCACGATCGCCGACGACGACAACGGCGTCTACGTCGTCGACGCCGATCCCTGGGACCCGACTGCAATGTGGGATGCTCTCTACAATACTGGCAGCGAAAACCCGGGACTGATCTCGTTCTGCTATGACCACGTGGCGTTGTTGCTAGGCGGGGTGATGTCCTTCCATGGCGGCAGCCGTGCCGACGTCGCGCACGTTGTGCAAGGCCATCTCGCACGGCTGCCTGTCGGCGGGTTCCTGGCCATGACACACCTGCTGCTGCCCGAACACCCCGACCTCGCTGCCCAGGCTCGTGAATTCGAAGAGGCGTTGCAGTTTCACGGTCCCGGCACAGGAAGTCTCGCCACCCGCCACGAAATCGAGACGATGATTGACGGCACGCTCGAGCTGCCACCCGGCATCGTCCCGGCGTTCACCTGGTATCCCGACGGGCCACTCACCGACCCGCCGGTCTGCGGCAGCTTCACCGCCGCGGTCCTCGCCCAGAAACCCGCACCAGACAGCGACTTACCGGAACCTCCCTGGCGGCCGACAGGTACTTAAAATTCCCGAACGTCCGTATCCCGATAAGGTGAATGATCAGAGGGCCAGAACCTCTGCCGTCACACGAATACCTATCCGACGGCATCGGCGGGACTCGACCAGCCACCCGGGGTTGGCCTTTCATCTCCCGTGTACCTGCGAAGTCAAGAAGTCGGCCTCCTTGGTTCACGGGAATCCGTGGTGCCTGGCTACGCACAAACCAGTCCTCGTGCGTGGCCAGGCATCCACGCCGCACCCGGCGCGTCGCATCTGCGCGACAGCACTTGTAAGTAGTACCGTGAAAGGATCTTTCTCCTCGTGCGCTTCAGAACGACACTCGCGACTGCCTTGGCGCTCCTTCCCATGCTGCTCGGGGTCTCCGCCGCGACCGCTGCAGACACCGCACCACCGCCGGCCGCCACGGCCTCCCCGCGAATCATCGGCGGCGACCCGGCACCGGTCGCCTACGCCGGTGCCGGGTCTCTGCAGCTGCTCGATCACGACGACCCGAACTGGCACTCCTGCGGCGTCACCCTGCTCGCTCAGGGCTACGACGAGGTCGGCGCACCGGCCTCGGTAGCGGTCTCAGCTGGTCATTGCCTCAGCAACGCGCCCAGCCCCGAAGTGCGAGCGCGAATGACCCCGGCCGTGAAGAAGATCTTCACCAGCTTCCGCACCGACCTGCGCGACCCGGCCATCGACCGGGGAAATCCCGCGATCTACCACGCCCGGTTCGGTTCCACGAACCGACTTCAAGGCGGTGTCGTACGCACCGGCGCAAAAATTGCGGTACCACCAGCCTGGGCCTGGGGCATGCCGGACAAGGACGGCAAGATCTGGGACCTCGCCCTCATCCGATTCAACGGTCACGTCAATGGTGTCCGGCCCGCCCGCATCGCCCCCGCGTGGCCGTGGCAACCCGCGCTGGTGATCGGCTGGGGGCTGACCACCGACCCGGCCGCCTGGACCGGTCCGGCACCGGCTCAGCTCAGCCAGCTCGACGTCCCGCTTCTACGCACCGCCAAGTGCAGCCCTGGCGCTATTGGTGCCGGCGAGCTGTGCGCCGGTGTCCCGCCCACCGGCGGCGGCGTCTGCAACGGTGACTCCGGCTCCGGGCTGCTTCAGCGTCACGGTGGCGACTGGTACTTGCTGGGGGACGCGTCCCGCACCATCGCCGAGTTCTGCGGCAGCGCCGCCATCTACACCAACCTCAACAACTACCAGTTGTGGATCAACGAGCAGATCCACCGGTTGCTTCCCGGCGTACCCACCGCCACCACACGCTCCGCGCTGGCTGCCCCGACCGTCAGCTGACACCACTGCCCCAGATCGGTGTGGCCGTGACGCACCTTGACGTCGCGGCCACACCGTACGATCCGCGTCGATTCGACGGAGTACAGGCAGAGCGCGACGAACTCGCGGGTGTAGCCAGCGACGTCGAGGTCGGGTGTGCCCAGCAACTGTACGATATGGCTGCCGAACAACCCCGACTCAGGGTTCGGGCCCCTCATGTGGAACCGGCGCGCGTCGGAATGGCCGTTCCACAGCAGTACCGGACGGTCGGCTACTCTGCTGGGATGCGCCGCGCGCTGTATGCGGCATGAGAGTACGTTGCGGGCTGCGCTAGCAAACACTCGGCTAGGTCGCGAACTTGAGGTGATATCGGCGATCGACTGAGCCGGTTAAAAGGGTGGCTCCCTGGAGGAGAGCTCTCGCATACGGGCGAGGTTGTTGCGGACGATCAGGGTGCGCGGGTGGTCGGGGCCCAGCACGCGCGAGCAGTCGACGAGCAGTTCCTCGAGCGCGTCTGCGGCACCAGCTGGATCGCCCGCCTCGCCACGTCGGCACGCGAGGTTGTGGCGGGTGATCAGAGTGTAAGGGTGGTCGGGTCCCAGTACCCGTAATTGGTCGGCGATCAGCTCTTGGAATGCGGTTGCGGCACCGGCCGGATCGCCCGCCTTGTTCCGCCAGTACGCCAGGTTGTTGCGCGACGTCAGAATGTCGGGGTGGTCGGGTCCCAGCACCCGCAACTGGTCGGCGATCAGCTCTTGGAGCGCGGTTGCGGCACCGACCGGATCGCCCGCCTCGCCCCGCCAGCGCGCCAGGTTGCCACGGGTAAACAGCGTGCGGGGGTGGTCGGGGCCCAGCACCCGCAACCGATCGGCCAACACCTCCTCAAGCGCGGTCGCGGCGCCGACCGGATCACCCGCCTCACCACGCCAGTAAGCGAGGTTGTGACGGGCGATCAGGGTGTCAGGGTGGTCGGGGCCCAGCACCCGCGAGTGGTCGGCGATCAGCTCTTGGAGTGCGGTTGCGGCACCGACGGGATCGCCTGCCTCGCCCCGCCAGCGGGCCAGGTTGCCGCGGACGATCAGGGTGTCGGGGTGGTCGGGGCCCAGCACCCGCAACCGATCGCCCAACACCTGCTCGAACACGACTGCGGCGCCAGCCGGGTCACCCGCCTCACCCCGCCAGTACGCCAGGTTGCTGCGGGCGATCAGGGTGTCGGGGTGGTCGGGGCCCAGCACCCGCAACCGATCGCCCAACACCTCCTCGAACGCGGTCGCAGCGCCAGCCGGATCACCCGCCCAACCCCGCCAGCGAGCCAGACTGTCGCGGGTGGTCAGGGTGTCGGGGTGGTCAGGACCCAGCACCCGCGTGTGGTCGTCGATCAGCTCTTGAAGGGCGGCCGCAGCACCGGCCGGATTGCCCGCCTCACCCTGCCAGTGAGCCAGACAGCGACGGGACCTCAAGGTGTCGGGATGGTCAGGGCCCAGCTGCTGGGTGGCAGTGGTGTGGATCTGGCGAAAGTAGTCCTTTGCCTCGGCGACCAGCCCAGTCCCGCCGAGGCTGTTCCCGGCTTGGAACAGCACTGGGTGCGCATGGGGTTCCCACAGTGGCTCGCCAGCGACGTCGGCGAGCGCGTCGGTGTTGGCGCGCAGCACCTGCTCCAATGCGGTGTTCCGCTCGATCCCTGGCCAGATGTGCTTGAGCGCGTCGGCTGCTGCGCGTGTCACTGCGGGGAGTTGTGGGACTTGCAGGGCGTCGCGGGTGGCGCGCTGCACTAGTGCGTGTACACGCACGGCCCTGGACACCGAATTCGCGTCCAGATTGATCAGGTTCAGCCGATGCAGACACCACAGCCCGTCGAATGCCTGCTCCGCATCGACTTCGCGTCCCGTAGCGGCTGTGAGCAGGTCGGTGACGGCCGGGGTTGTGAACAAGTTGGCGGGGATGCCGTTGGGGTCCAGCAGACTGGCGACCTCCAGCAGCATTCCCGCGATTCCAGAAGGTTCGAGCCGGTTGGCTTGCTCGACGGACAGTGACCAGGTGGTTGCGACGGTGGCTCGGTGCTCGTCGGGCAGCCCGTCGGGCTCGGGCAGCAACGACGCCAGGCTCCGCCGACGGTCTGTCCACCGGGCGCGGTAGTCGGTGCAGGACAGGCCTCGGTCCAGCATGTACGCGCCAGCCTGCGCCAACGCCAACGGCAAACATCCCAGCTCGGCCGCCAGTTCGGCCGCTCCCACGGCCAGGCGCGGCTGGTCGGCCAGGGCGGCGTGCAGGTAGGCCTCGGCTTCTGGCGGTGTGAACACGTCGACGTTAATCAGGCAACGGCCGTGTCCGCGCAGTGCGGCGTCACGGCGCCGGGTGGTCACCACCACCTGCCCGCCGGACGCTGCCGGTGGCCACAGGCCCCGCAGATCGGCCGGGTTCTGCACGTCGTCGAGCACGATCAGCCACCGCGTCGATGTGGCGGCGAGCCATTCCAGCAGCCGCCTCGCGCCTTGCTCGGGATCAGAGTCCTCGACGTCGGTCACGTCCATGGCCACCTGGGCGTAACTGGAGACGATCGCCTCCCGCGAGCCGGCCGTCACCCACACCCACAATCCCACTTCGCCCGAAGCCCACAACTGTTCGGCGTAATCCAGCGCGATCTGTGTCTTCCCGATCCCGCCCAAGCCCGACACCACACCGGTATGTACCCGAGGCTGGCCGGTCAGCACCGCGGTGTCGCCGCGCCCCAGCGCCCGCACGAGCAGGCGCGAAGCGCCTGGACGGTTTTGAAACGCCGCCGCGCGTTGCGGCGCTACACCTGCCCGGTGCGGCAGAACCACCGTGCGGCTTTGCTGGTGAAGGTGCACGTCACCGTGGATGGCGCCGGTTTGGACCAGACTCCCGGACACGCCGCCGGTGACGTCGTTGGCTACGTCGCCGTGCGACGGCTGGTCGAGGGGACGACTCATCGACCCAGTATCCCGAGGCCCCTCCCACAGCGAACGGGCGCCCATATCGATCCGAATGCCGGAAGACGGCTGCCACCTGGTCGCCCCCACCCTCGCAGTAGAGCGCGCCAAGCGGAGAAACGTCCGCTCATCGGCCATGAGAACGCGTTCGGGTCAACGCGATAACCGGTGGACCGGCACGGGCGAGCCCCTTAGCCTTCCGCCTAACCGTGTGGCCTTCCGTCAGAAGAGGTGCATTGCAGGAATGACCTGGTAGCCCGGTCGTGGACGGCCGGCTCAGGTCGAGGCTGTCTCGCCTTCGGTCGTTGATATCGGCCAGTATCGAGTACCTCGAAGGATGCGCAGAAGGTGGATCAGCGTGTCCGCCAAGCTCGGGGTCACCGCAACGGCACAACGCGAACTCGTGTTGTGCTGGCTACCGTCCGCGTCAACGACGAGTGCGCCGGCTTCGCGGGCGATGATCGCTCCGGCCGCCGTGTCCCAGCTGCGGTTGCCAAGCGTGAGACTGGCATCGAGAGTGCCATCTGCGACCCAGACCAGCTCGAGCGCCGATGACCCGAGTCGTCGAACTCGTTGTGCGCGTCGAGAAAGTGCCTGGTCCAACCTGGCGGATGCCCTCGTTCGCGCTACACCTCCCTCTCCTGATCCGTAATCACTAAGAGAAATCAGCGATTCCTCAAGGGTTTTTGTGCGTGAGACGGCTATCGGGTCGCCGTCTCGGAAGGCCCCGTGGCCGATCGTTGCCCAGTACCGGTGGTGGAGGAACGGCGTGTCAATGACGCCGAGAAGGGGTTGGTCCGCGTGGACGAGCCCGAGAGCCACCGCGCACAACGGGACCCCGTGGACGAAGTTGGCAGTCCCGTCAACGGGATCGAGGACCCAGTACACGTCCGGGTTGCCGGTCGCCCCGGTTTCCTCGCCGACGAAGCCGACGTCCGGTGTCTGATCCTGAAGGTGGTCTCGTACGAGGCGTTCGATGGTCAACTCGACGTCGGTCACCAGATCGCGATCACCCTTGGCCCGAACTTCGCCGGCTTGGTCGCGCATCAAGATGTTGATCGCCTTGTCCATAGCGCCGAGCGCAACGTCAAGCAGGTGTGCCGCGTCGAACGTACTCATCACGATCCCGATTGCCCTTCTGGCGACAGGTGGGCCCAGGTGGAATGCGGGGCGGCTTGCGTCGTCGTTGGAGTGGGCAACCGGCTGCGGCGAGGTCGAGGGGCGTCCCTCGCCGCAGCCGGTGCGTTCATGAGAGCGTGACCAGGGTCGATGCGCACGACTGCAGGTCACGACGGCCACGAAGGCCGAGGGCCCTGCGTGCCCGACACATCAAATACGCTTTATAACGTTGAGTGCATGAGCTGAGACGCATAGTCAACTCGCCAACGTCGGGACGAGGTACCGTCCACAACACGTCCGCTGGACGACCGCAGGGCAGCCTCCCGAGCATTGGCGCAACCACATCGGGCACCATGGCAGTGACCGTCATGCTGGGCAGGGAGGATCTTCACGTGGCAAGGATCGATGCGGTCTTCTTCGACGTGGGCGAGATACTGGTCGACGAAACCCGCGAGTACGGAACCTGGGCTGACTGGCTTGGAGTGCCTCGCCACACGTTCTCGGCTGTTTTTGGCGCCGTGATTGCTCAGGGAAAGGACTACCGGGAGACCTTCCAGGTCTTCAAGCCTGGTTTCGACCTCGCCGTGGAACGCGAGCGACGGGCCGCTGCGGGCCAGCCGGAGACCTTCGCCGAGGAGAACCTGTACAGCGATGTGCGGCCCTGCCTGCGGGAGCTCCAGGAGTCCGGCCTTCGGGTCGGTCTGGCCGGAAACCAAACCGCACGGGCGGAAGAGATCCTCAAAGCGCTAGAACTGCCGGTCGACGTCATCGGTACTTCCGACGGTTGGGGCGTTGAGAAGCCATCGCCCGGATTCTTCGATCGGGTCATCGAGGAGGCCGGGGTCCCAGCGAGTTCGGTGCTGTACGTCGGCGATCGGTTAGACAACGACGTCCGGCCGGCCCAGGAGGCCGGTATCTTGACTGCGCTCATCCGCCGCGGACCGTGGGGACACATCCTCCAAATGCCCGAGGTTGAGGAGCGCTGCCTGTTCCAGCTGACGAACCTCGCGGAACTACCTGCGCGCGTTGCTGCCCACAACGCCGAGTGCAGCTGATCAAGCCTTGGTGGTCAGCCCGGTCATTGCTCGGACTCGTTCATCCAGCTCGTCGACGTAGGGCGTAGCGCTCAGAGCCGCACGAACTTCAGGCACGCGTTGAAGTGCGGTGCTGTAAGGAGCCTTACTGACCAGGTCGCATGCTTGTCGGACGGTTGCAACGGCGTGTTCTGGATCGATCGGTGCATGCGCCGCAGCGAGGTCGAACAGCAGCACTGCCCTCTGTTTCATGGCGTTCTCGGAGAGATTGTCCAACGCGCTCTGGAGCCGGCCTGCTGCCTCGCGGGTTCGGCCCGCCAGCAGCAAGGCGTTGCCGGCGAAGCCGTCGAGTCGAGAGGTGTCGAAGAAGTCGAGCCAGGCGGGGTCGATTCCGGCGCTCACCAGCGCATCCTCGGCAGAGCGGACACGAGTAAGGCTTGTACTCGACTGGCCAACGCGGGCGGATACCTCGGCGTCGACGCAGTGCAGCCACGACCGCAGCAGCGGCCCCGCCCCGTACCGTGCGTGGGCATGAGCGGCCGCCAGGTAGTCGCGGGCCGGCTGTTCCTGTCCGGCGAAGCCGGGGACGAACGCCCGGTGCGCCAGTACCGCAGCCGCTAAGGGGTGATCCAGCGAGCTGGCAGACGCGTCCTCGGCAAGCTGGAAGAACGGTTCGGCCGCGTCTTCTTGACCCAGGTCGAAAAACAGTAGTCGGGAAGCGAGGAGCGCGGACTCGGCGACGGCCGAAGCTAGCCGGCGAGCATGCGGCGAGTCTGCTTCCGAAGTCGACTTGATCATGCTTTCGCCGAGGCGAGCATGAGCTGTAACCGAGGGCAGAAGTTCAACTGCAGCGCTCGTCCAGTACAAGTCACGATGAGAGGCGGTGATCGCAGCGAACGCGTCGACTGCTCGCGAATCCAACTGCGTCCGTTGCTTACGGGCAAGTGCTTCGACACCGTCGGGCATCGCGATGTCGTTCGAGAGCAGTGCTGCGAGGCTCGCCCCGAGCAGGCCCTTCAAGAACACCGGTCGGCTGAACTCAGCGTTGCCGCCCAGCAGCACCATTATCACCTTCTTCACGACAGCGTCGATGAATTGCTCGTTGACGAGCATGTTGGCCGTAGGCGCAGGCACGGCCGGATCTGCAGGGTACAGAGCCATCTCCGTGGCCGAGAGCAGGCCGAGCTCGCTGGCCGGTAGCCCGAAGACCAGCACGAGGTGCTTCTGGTAGCGCGGGTCGGGCTTGCGGTCGCCGGTTTCCCAACGTCGGACGGTGTCGGCGTTCAGACCGCACTCGCCTTCATCGGCCTGCTCCAAGCTCCGCTTGATCTGTTCGACGACTTCCTCTTGGCTCCAACCACGCTGAAGCCGTTGCCATCGCAGCCGCGTGTTTGGAGGGTGCTTCGGCGCCGATGTTCGACGTGTACCCACTGCATCAACCTCCGATCGACTTGGTGATCTCGCCTGCCCGAGGGTAGGAGCTGATGTAACCGAGCGCGACATTGGCGGGAACACGGGCGGGCAGCGGACGGGTTCTGGACGGTAGTCCTTCTCCCGTGGTGGGGGTTCGATCAATCGTGGACCGCTACCAGCGCAAACGCAGGGATACCGAAGACCGTGACTGAAGACAACCGGGTGCTGGCCTGCGGGCGACGATGGGATCGCCGCCCGGGCGCACTACTGGTTCTTCGGCAGGTTGAAGCTCCCGGCCGCCGCTCCGCCGAGGAACGCCTCCCACTCTCCGAAATCGAAGACCAGCACGTGGCCGTCCGGGTTCCGGCTGTCTCGCAACCCGACGGCGTTGCTGCTGAACGACACCTCGACGCATTGGTTGTCCGGAGGGTTGCTCAGGGGCGACTTCTGCCATTTGGTGAAGTTGGTGTCGAGGTGGCGCTTGTTTGCGTCCTGGATGTTCATCTGCTTCCTCGTGCCCTTTCGATCTCAAGTCGCAGGTCAGCTACAACGATGCGGCGATCTCCAGCAAGGTCCGTCGCGTCTGCTCGGGCCCGCTGGCCGCGGCCCGCTGGTGGTCCCAGAGAGTCAGGTACCGCGCCGTCCTCTTGCTGTTCTCGACGTACTCCCCGCCGTCATGCTGCTCCAGGTAGATGATGTCAACCGCCGGCTTCGTGTCATAGCCGAAGATCGTGTAGTCGTGGCCTTGCCCCATGTAGTAGCCGACGCTGAACGGCACGATCTGGAGTTCGACGTTCGACCTGTCGATGATCTCGACGAGCTTCATGATCTGGGCCTTCATGACCGGACCGCCCTCGGTCCGGCGCAGGGCCGCCTCGTCGATGATGAACCAGAACTGCTGGTCGACGTGGTCCAGTACGGGTTGCCGGGCGATGCGGTCGGCGACGTACTTGTCGATCTCCTCGGGCGACAGCGAGGGCCGCCAGGCCCGCGCGTTCTTCGCATGTAGTCCTCGGTCTGCAGCAGCCCTGGGACGACCAGGGCCTGGTACGCGAAGTACCGGTTGCAGCTCGGTTCCATGTCGACCAGCAAGCGCATGTACTGGCGAAACCTGGTGCTGAAGGCGCCACGCTTCGTGCGGTGCTTGCTCTCAGCTTGCAAGTCTCGCGTGTAGGCCCGGTCAGCTTCGTTCGCGGCGTACCGATCGAGCAGAGCATTCAGCTCGATCAACTGGATGCCGCTGCCGCCCTCGATGTGAGCGATCTTCTGCTGGGTGCATCCGAGGACACCGGCCGCGTCTTCCTGCGTGACGCCAGCTACCTCACGTAGACGGGCAAGCTGGTTGCCGAGGACGATCTTCATGACAGCCGGAGGCAGCTCCCGGCGCGGCTGGTTCACAGACTCCTCCACCTCCACAGGGTGTCTGGTTGCATAGCGTATCCGCAATTCACCCAATCGGTCGACTAGTTAATCTGAGTACACAAGTTACGGTCTAAGGGTCGAAACAACAGCACCCCCGGTCGAAAAGGAGCGCAGAGCGATGAGTACACAAGTTAACATCGCAGCTGCGACGGCCGTGGTCGCCCCCAGTGCCATACAAGCCCCCGCTGAGACGTTGTGGGGGTCTGGGCTGGCGATCGCAGCGGCGCTCCTTCTCATGGCGGGCTGCGTGGCCGGAGTCGGTGCCGGCTGGTGGTACGTAGGCGAGCGGCGTCGAGTCCGACGCTGCCGTGGACACATACCGCCGAGTCCGCGCTCCGAGGCACCGCTGACGACGGGCTCCACCACCATCGCCTCCCAGGGTGTTTATCAACCAGTCGCCCGGTCACGCAGCCCCCGGCACGCAATGCCGACAAGTCGCTCGACGGCTCGCCGCCGAGCGACCCCGCGTGGCACATCGCCGCAGCGCCGCTTGACTCGCGCTGCCTGACCCCCTGCTCTGTCGAAGGAGGTGGCTCGCCGTGACAACGTCGACCACTCGCACTCCAGTCGCACATTCGGACCTGACTTCCGAAGAACGCTGCAACTCCTATCGCAGCGAATACGGGCTAGCAGCGACCGTTGACCGCTCGTCGCAGCGCATCCTCATGCCCGTCGGTGGGCTCTTGGGTGCGATCACCATGCCGCTCGAACTCGGTCGGTGTGTCCAAGCCGGCCTCCAGATCCGGATGCTCGCCGGTCCCGTCATCGAACGCGCGCAGACCCAGCGATGGACGTTCATCACCGGCCCCGGCCACGCACTCGACGACGTGGTCCACGCGGACCTTCTTCGGCTGGGAGTGTCAGCTGTTCCCGAAGGCGACAACATCGTCTTGCCATCCCCAGACGACGAGCGATTCGGTCTCTGGTGTTGGGAATGCGCTCCGAACGCACTGAAGGACTTCCCGCCGCCGACGACAGTGATCGCTACCACGAGGGCCATGGCCTCCGTGGGACGGTGACCGGTCCACGCCGGCGACGTCGCGGCCAAAGCCCCCTCGATCGCCGAGTGTGCCGATCCGGCGCCGACCCGGATCCGGCACACCGGTTCCCGAAACCGACTCGGCCTGCGTCGAGCAAGCGACGAAAGGACATCGATGATGAGCCCAACGATCTTGCTCTCCCCGTCCCCGCTGGCCCTGTCAATGGTCACCCTGCGAGAGAACACTTTCGACACCGCAAGGTTGAGCATCCTTTCTCTTTCTGCCTCACGATGGTCCACAAGCGATCTTGCGCGCCGACGCGCGTTGTACGTTCGACAAATCGAGACCGGCCTGTCAAGGCGAGTTGCCCGTCAACAACCAGGTGGCGCCGATGGTGTTGTCGGCCAAGACAGGCTCCCGGCGGCCATTTCACGCTGCCGAGACTGTCCGACTAGGTCGGCCCGGTGAGTCATGGCCGAGCCACAGCAAGGACCTGAACCACTGCTGTACTGGGGAACCAACCAGCAGGGCGGAACAGCGGATCACTATGCCGGACGCGTGCACGTCGTCTGGCCCCACAACGAGTTCTACGGCCTGTGCAGCCTTCCAATCGAAGAGATTTGGGAGCAGCGGCCGCCGGTGCCGGACAACCTCTGTCCACTGTGCTGCGTCCGCGCAATGGTTGCCCTGTTCCCAGCCTTCTCCGAGTCTCTGCTGACTCTCCCGCCGGGAACGGGCAGACACGAGCTCGCCGCTCAAGATCAGCAGGCTCCGCCGGAACGCCCAGAAGAGCAGACCAAGTTGATCCCGGCGATCAAGTCCGCGGGCTCATGAAAGCTATCAGGAATTGGAGTGCGGTTATGGCCACCAGTCTCGTAGAGGGCCGCAGCGAACAGGTAGGTCAACTCGACTCCCTTGGCAGCCCGCGACGCCCCTGTGGGGGCCGTCGCACTCGTGCTTCCAAGCGAGGAGTGCGAGCACCCGAGTTACTCGTCCCAGCCCAGCAGCCACAACCATCCAAGCCACCAGCTTCCGGTCCGAGCGCTTCCCGCGGAGCTGTCCGGTCGACCTGTGACGTTCATGGTGGTGACGATGCTCGATTGATTCAAGCGGTACGTCGTGGAGACACTGCGGCGTACGGCGACCTCTACGCACGGCACGTGGACTCGGCTCGTAACCTTGCTCGCCAGCTTTCCCGGACAGCGACCGAAGCCGACGACCTCGTTTCGGAAGCGTTCATCAAGGTCCTCCAAATTCTCCGCGCCGGCGGTGGCCCTGACTCAGCGATCCGCGCATATCTCCTCACAGCGCTCCGGCACACGGCATACGACAGGACTCGCAAGGAACGCCGTGTCGAACTGTCCGACGACATCGTAGAAGCGGTGGATCCCGCGCTCGTCAGCGTCCCCTTCGATGACACCGTGATGACAAGCAGTGAAAGAGCTCTCGCGAAAAAGGCGTTTGTCGGACTGCCTGATCGCTGGCGAAAGGTGCTATGGCTCACCGAAGTTGAAGGGCACACGCCAGCGGAACTGGCGCCGAGCCTCGGACTCACGCCCAACGGGGTGTCGGCCTTGGCATACCGAGCTCGGGAAGCTCTCCGTCAGGGGTATCTGCAGGCTCATTTGGGTGCAGCTCAGACAAAGCAATGCGGACCGACGATCGATATGCTCGGATCTTGGACACGAGATGGCCTGCCGAAGCGGCAGACCGAAGAGGTTGAAACGCACCTGGTCGCCTGCTCTTCATGTCGAGCGCTATCCGCAGAACTTGCCGAAATCAACAGTTCCTTCCGTAACGGCGCAAAAGCGCCCGCGAAGCGTCATAACCGCGGCAAGAACTTTCGCCAATCCGGTGCTCGCCGACAGAGCCTCACGATCCAGACTGGGCACCGTCTCCTCATCATGAAGTTGGCGAGCTAGCTGGCAACAGGCCCCCCGCGGCTCCCCTGATCGGGTTACTTCACGTGCAGCCTTCAGTAGAGACCGGGCTCCGGCGTACTCTTGGGTTCTTCCGGAGGCGCCAACCTCCCCCTTGCAGCGCCGTCCGGAACCGCCGCCGACCGGCGCGATACCCCAGCCGCGGGCCGGTCGGCGGCCTTATTTAGTTCATCGGACTGGCCAGGATTGCTGCGAATGCTCCGGTGATCAAAGACGGCTCGAGTGGGATGTTGCGGCTTGCCGCAGATCCCGGTGGACAGCGCTCGATCACCGCGGGAAGTCAAGAAGCAGCAGGACGGTCCGTGGAGGGTCACCCGCTTCGCCGTAGAGGGGTGCTAAGGGATGTCTCGTAACCCGGTGTCGGGCTGGCTGGGCCGGTAGTTGATCATGTTGGTGTGGTGCAGGTGATCACAGCGTCGCGGCCGGAGTGGATTGCCCCCTTCACCGGCTTGGAGCCGGGCCAGTTCCGCAAGCTGGTGCGGCTGGTCGCGAAGCGAGGCGGGGACGAGATCGCGGACGGTCGCCCGGGTCGGCAGTGGGCGTTGCCGCTGGCCGACCGGGTGTTGCTGGTGGCAACGTATTGGCGGACGAACTTGACGATGCGCCAGATCGGCCCGTTGTTCGGGGTGTCGCACTCGGCGGCACATCGAGTGATCGACACGGTCGGCCCGCTGCTGGCTTTGGCGCCGGTCCGTAAACGCCGAGTGGATGCGGTGGCGATCGTGGACGGCACGCTGGTGCCCACCCGGGATCACCGGTTGGCGACACCGTCGAAGAACTACCGCTACTCGACCACCGTACAGGGCGCGATCGACGCCGAGACGCGGCTGGTCATCGCCACCGGCGATCCGCAACCGGGCAGCCGCAACGACTGCACCGTCTACCGCGACTCCGGCATCGCCGAACAGCTCGCCGGCCGGCCGGTGATGGCCGATGGCGGCTACCAAGGCAACCCCGAGGTCGTCATGCCCTACCGCAAACCCCGCGACGGCAACGACCTGCCCGAGTGGAAAGAAGACCTCAACGCCACCCACCGCACGATCCGCGCTCGCATCGAGCACGTCTTGGCGCGGATGAAGAACTTCAAGATTCTCCGCGACTACCGCCGCGCCGCGAGCACACTCGCCGACACAGTGTCCGGCATCGCGAACCTGCACAACATCCGCCTCGCCGACTGACCGCAACACCAACCCTACCAACCACAGCACGAGTTACGAGACATCACTTAGGAGCTCTGACCCCACTTCGGTTTCGTCCTGATGACGGTCACCTGTGGTCGCGGACCCTGTCCACCGACCAGCCGATGAATTCCGCGATCTCCTCGTCGGTCGTGCTCCGCATGGAGATCCAGTCATCCAGCGCCTCACTCAGGCTGTCGGGGATGCCTGCGGTCACAGGGCGAGGTCCAGGCTCCGACTCGAGCTGGTCGATGTGGATCCACGTGTCATCGGGATCGAGGCGGTCGGCCGTCGCGTCGTAACCTTCGAGGCCATCGTCGCCGTGAGCAAGTTGTTCACCGGTGCGCCAGTCGAGGATTTCCCATGAGTCCAGCCCGGTTTGCCCGCCATCAACAATGCGATGTCCTTCGGCCTCCAACGCCTGGATCTCAGCGTCTCGCTGCTGGGTGTCCTGGGCTTGCCCGGACAACAGCGCTCGAATGTGGGCACGGACCAAGTCGGTACGGTTCGGCACAAACTGCTGGCGAGGGTCGCCTACCTCACGAGCGGCACGCGCGTAGCTCGCGCCGGACTCGGACATACGCTGGCGCACTGCTCGGGTACGAGCTCTGCTGGATTTGCTCATTACGGACTCCCAAAGGGACCCCCACGCCGCCCCACGAGGTCAGCAGGCAATATCAGGTACACGCTGCGTCGGAGACGGCTTGTCCTCGGTTGCCGGCTGCGGCGTGGGCGCTCCGGCTCGGAGTCGGGCGGGCGTGACCGCCTTGCATGAGTATATCGGGAGACTCGACGATCATCTACTCGGCACCTCGCAGCCGTGCGTCCGTACCGCACGTGTCGGCCTATCATTGTCGGCCTCGCCGGGACGAGGAGCCCTCGGGTCGGGCGTGTCCGGAACGAATCCGGAGGAGACTGTCGTGATGGAGGTATGACTCAGATCGACGAGCGGAACAGTCACAGCGTGGAGCAGGAGATGGCGAACGGTGAGATGCGCGGTGAGCATGAGCCGACCCCGGCCAAGATGCTGGAGTGGCGCCGTGATGACGTGTTTCTCCCCGAGGCCGATGCCTGTCCGGAGGAATACCCGCACCTGCGGAACATCTCGGCCGGGTACATCTTCGGCGGCGTGGTCCGGCCGCTCGAACCGGCTCCGCCCGAGTACGTGACGCTCCCAGCGCCCCGCAGCTCGCCCGAAGAGTTCCTCGCGGTCGCGCAGTGGAACATGCTGTGGGAGGCAGCCCAGTTCCGACGGCGCTTCTTCGACCTCGACAACCTGCCCGAACCGATGGCCAGGATCGCCGACCTCGGCGACGTCAACGTCATTTTCGTACCGCGGACACGGACGCGGTACTTCGAGTACGCGCCGCTGTTCCACCTGCTGCCCAAGCGCGTCCTGGACATGTTCGGGCTGCCCTTGCTGCGAGGCGGCCAGTGGCCGTTCATGGCCGACTGGGCGGGCATCGACGACTTCCTGCCACCCGACTTCGAAGTGCAACTGGCCCGCGCCTGGGCGTGGACGGTGTGGCCGCACCTGATGTCGGGGTCGAAGATGAAGGCGTTCTCGCTCGACGACCCGATCCGGCTGCTGGCCCATAACCTGGACTTCTGGGTGCCTGCGGTCACCACCACCATCCAAGAGCGCCTGCGAGACTTCCCCGAGGTCGACAAGGGCAAGACTCCCGGACCGGTCGTCTTGGAGGACGGCAGCGTGCTCGCCGGAGCCATAGCAGGCAATCCGAGGACGGGCGGGCAAGTGTGGTTCGGCGAAGACGACGCGCGCGACGCCGTGGCCGAGACCGTGGCGGCGGCGGATCGGACCGGGCGGCTGCGCGGCATCCTGGACGCGGTCGGCTCCCACCGGGTCGAGGACGACTTCTCCAGCCACTGGTCGTACGCCCGCGAAGACTTCGAACGCAAGCTGCACGGAAAACGCCGCAAGGTAACGGTGAGGTTCGTCGAGCTGACCGACACCGTCCCAGTCCAGGGACCGGAAAGCGAGGTGCTGGGCAACCTGATCACCAACGACTTCCTCACAGTGCTGGACACCCGGAACCGGCAGATCGTCGTGTTGCTCAACAGCGGCTTCACCAGCAAAACCGAGATCGCCGAAGTACTCGGCTATGCCAACCACAGTGCCGTGTCGAAGCGACTCGCACAGATCCGCCACGCCGCCGAGGCGTACTTCGACGAGGACTAACCCGCCCAACTGGACCATCACCCGTGCGAGTGATCATGACCATCTCGGAAAGGCGCTCAGGCGGGATGCGCCTAAGGACCCCAGGTCGGTCGCGCTGTCCCGGATCTACGGCCACCTGCTCGGCGGCAGGCACAGTCTCGCCTCCGACCGTGCGGCGGCCGACGCGATCACGGCCCTGGCACCGCACTACGTGTCCGTTCGGCGGAGCCACGCCTTCGTGCGTCACGCTGTGCTGCTGCCCCGAAGGATCGCGACGGCGGCCAAACCTTCAGCGAACGTCACGTCGGAACGACCGTGATCGTGAGCAACGCCCCGAACAACAGGAACGGCCCCATCGGCACCAGCGAGCCCCGCGGTCTTCGGCGGGTTGCCCGAAGCAGCAGCCACACCAGGGCGGCTGCGAACCAGCCGAGGATCGTGGCCGTGACGAGTGCCGACCAGCCCAGCCAGCCGAGAGCGAGTCCGAGCAGACCGCCCAGCTTCACGTCGCCGGCTCCCAGCCCACCTCCGGATATCAGCGCGAGCGCGAGGTAGAACACGGTGATGACCGCCATCCCGACCAGCGCACGCAGAAAGTCTGGTCCTCTGGAGTGCAGGATGGCCGAGGTCGCGAGCAGTACGCCGACGAGGGCGACGCCTGAGTAGATGAGCACGCTAGGTAGCCGTTGCTCAAGGACATCGATCACGCCGAGTGCCACGCCGATGGCAGCGAGAACACTGTAAGGCAGCAAATCGAACTGGTGTCCGAAGCGCCAGGCGAGAGCACCGAAGGCGAGGGAAGTCAGAATCGCAGCCGTGAGCCGCGTCGCGCTGGAAGCCGGCGGAGCTACTGTGACCAGAGGACGAACGCCGAGCGCCAGCCCGATGCCCATAAGTATCCCCACTCCTGTCCACACCATGGCGAACGCGGCGGACATCAGCCACCACCGGGTTCAGTTACGTTTGGTAGCCGATCTGCCACTCTTCGCCCCGGACAACCGCTGTTCATATCCCCAGTGCTACCCGAAACAACCTCGGGCGGTGATGCCTATAGCCCGAAAGAGTGAAGATTCATTAGAAATGCCATAGCGACGCCAAAGTCAGTCACGTACACACTTTGCAGGCGGTGGAGGTAGGTCGTGCAGACGTTGTGTATCACGAAGAAGATTAACGATTGTCACTGATGCTAGGGGGTGAGGTGTAATAGTTTGCAAGGACTTGACCATTGGTGGACGCCGAGCCAGGTCGACCACGGTGCCGACACGCCGGTCTTGGTCGCCACACTGCCCGACGGTGCCCCACCGGGGATTCTTCTACGAACGTGAGCCCCTGGAACGGTGATCCACGCCACCACAACCTCGCCGCTGCGACCTACGGCATATCGCAGACCAATCGCAAGATCTTCTCCGCGGCGACCTTCGCCGTCGCCTCCCGCTACTACCGCAGGCCGAGCGCGATGAGGTAGACGTCGCACCGTCGGCGTACCATTCGCTGATGGACGAGGGCGATAAGGACAGGCCCAGGAGAGCATACGATCGTCAGTTAGCGGAGCGCGGAGCTTACCTCGCGACCCGGACCGACGAAGTTCCAGGTCCGGGCGAGTGCTGGATGTGCGGTCAGTCCGGACGTAAAATGAGTCGCGAGCATATCTTCTCACAGCATCTTCAGAGGATATTCGATGCCAAGAAGGAAAAATTCTTTCCTACTCACTATGATTCATTCGGCAACGTAATCAGTGCACGACAGATGCCAGCGTCATCATTCACTGCAGGCGAGATATGCGAGCCTTGCAACAACGGGTGGATGAGTCGGCTAGAAACTCAGTTTGGCAGATTGCTTGCAACTCGAAGCCTTCCGGCATCCATGGACCGAGCGACGCTTGAGCTTATCGCTCGATGGTTCTCCAAGACTGCTATTGTTCTCAACGTGAGCCAAAATTATCGGTCGTTAATTCCGGCAAACAGGCGACATCAGTGCGCCGAACGTGTACCTAGGGGATTTCGCGTGTACCTGGCGAGACTCGCTCAACCCGGCGAAGGGTGGTTCGATTTTCAGCAGGGCGCGACTGGCATGCTCAGCTTTCACCCCGTTGATGCCAATCCACATGACCTGGCCCAGCGTCGAAGAAACGAACGTTTCTATGCTTGCGGCATACGAGTAGCAGACTTGCTGGGGTACGTACTATTTGATCCGCCAGATCACAGGCATGTCCCCGTCTACCCCCTGGCACCTATTTGGCCTCGCCCGCCGAAATCATTACCACAGAAGTCCCTGCCCGAGCTCGAAGCTCTCACCCAAGGGCTTATCGTCCACATACCGACTTAGCGAACCTTTCTCGACCTGGCTGGATGCGTTGACCGCAGAGAATGTAGACCCACAACCGATGGCCGGATTTGGACTCGGACTAACGCCCCGGCCGAATATAGGCCAGTGCTTTTCTGTGCATAGTCGGCGTTATCGAGTAGCCCCTGACGATTCAATGGACCCTCGGGCCGACGGCCAATGCACGATCGAACGTCAGGTCGGGACGAACATGACCGCGATCAACGCTCCGAAGAGCAGGAACGGTCCCATGGGCACCAGAGCGCCGTGCGGCCTTCGCCGGGTCCTTCGAAGCAGCAGCCATACCAAGGCGGCTGCGAACCAGCCGAGGACGGTGGCTTGTGACGAGTGCCGGCCAGCCCAGCCAGCCGAGCGCCAGTCCGAGCATGCCACCCAAGCTTCACGTCGCCGGCTCCCAGTCCTCCTCCCGGATACAAGCGCGAGCGCGAGGTAAACACGGCGACGACCGCCATCCCGACCAGCGCACATAGAAAGTCCAGTCCCCTGGAGTGCAGGATCGCCGAGGTCGCGAACAGTACACCAACGAGGGCGACGCTCAAATAGACGAACACGCTGGGTAGTCGCCGCCCGAAGACGTCGATCACCCCGAGTGCCACGCCGAACGCAGCCAGAACACCGTACGGCAGTAAATCGAACTGGTGTCCGAAGCGCCAGGTCAGAGCGCCGAATGTGACGGCGGTCAGCAGCACAGCCGTGAGTCGCACCGCGTTAGCTGCGGGCGGAGCGACGCTGAGCAGGTGTCGAAGGCCGATCGCCAGGGCCAAACCGACGGAGACGCCCACGCCCGTCCAGGTCAAGGCGAACATGCTGGGCATAAGCCGACACCACCGTCAGTTACCTTCGGCAGCCGATTTGCCACCCTTCACCCCGGAAATCCGCTGGTCGCGGCCCTAGAGTTGCCGAGGCAACCTCGGATAGTGATCCCCATGACCTGAAAGAGTGAAGATCTCCAGGAAAACCCATACCGACTTCAAAGTCAGTCACATACACACTTTGCAGTCGGCGAGGGTCACTGGTGTAGATGTGGTGTGTATCACGAAAAACATTGACGATGTTCACTGATGTCAGGGGGCGTGAGGTGGCTCGCAAGGTTTTAGCCGCAGACGGGCACCGGGCCGGGCCGGTGCTGGGGTTTGGAGCGATGCTGATGATGCTCGCCGCCTGCGGTTCCGGTGCGACCACCCCGCCCCCGAGCGTGACCCAGCCGACGGGGCAGGAGCCGTCGACATCGGCTCCGCCGACTACGACGCTGTCCGCTGTCGACAAGGCCAAGCAGGACGGGCTCACGTCGTACCGGGGCATGTGGCAAGACTTCGTCACGGCCGGGACCACATCGGACTGGCAGTCGCCGAAGCTGGGGCGGTACGCGACCGGGATCGCGCTGACGAACATGTCACGGGCCTTGTACGCGGATCACTACAACGGCTTGGTGACCAAGGGCGAACCCACCTACGAGCCTTCGGTTTCCTCTGTCGCCCCTCCTGACAACCCGAACAAGATCGTGATCACGGACTGCTCCGATGATTCGCGCTGGTTGAAGTACAAGGCCGACACCGGGCAGCTCGCCAACGACACTCCGGGCGGTCGGCACCTCATCAACGCGATCGTCCAGAAGCAGGCGGATGGATCGTGGAAAGTCTCGGAGTACGGGGTGCATGAGGCGGGGACATGTTGAAACTACGACGCGTTTCAATCGTGACAGGGCTGGTGGTCGTCGGCGGCATATGCGGTGTGGCTCCAGCGCTCGCCGACGGCGGCTACGGCAGCACAACGTGCGACCAGACGCCGGCCCCGGTCTGTGACCTCGGTGCGGGCAAAGGCGGCGACAACAGCAAGCCGGGGAACCCAGGAAACGGCAACAAACCTGGACGTCCGGGCACCGGCAAGCCAGGCAAGGACAACAGCAACCCCGGCGACACGATCATCGGCGGGAACTCGAACTTGGCCAAGTGTTCCTATGTGAAGAGCGACTACCAGCCGCCGTCCGGTGGTGTGGTCACCGCCGCCTTTACCAAGCCACTGAACATCAGCGGCGCCACCGCGCAACCCGCTGTCTTCGCCCCTCCAGCAGCGGGTGGTTTGGTTTTGGCGCAGGCCGCCCAACCAGCGCAGGGCCAGCAGGGCTCCTGGTACGTATGGCGATGCTCGACCGCGGGCGTCACCGACGGGCTGTACCGGCCCCCTGTGTGGATCGCGGATGGACAGCAACCCGGTGCGGCGCAGTTGCCCTCGCCGGCCGAGTTGGCGCAGATGGCCCGCAAGCAGTTGCGGCTGCCCACGCCGACGATCGCGGCGAACCCTGTCGGCGATCAGCTGGTGAACTTGCCCACGTGGATGTGGCTCTCGAGCGGGTGGGGGCCGGTATCGGCGACAGCCTCCGTGCCGGGCGTCTCGGTGACGGCCACCGCGACGCCGACATCGGTGACGTGGTCCATGGGTGACGGCAGCACGGTGACGTGTACCGGGGCGGGCACGCCGTTCCGGGCCGGGACTGACCCAAAGGCGCCTTCGCCGGACTGTGGCCACACCTATAGCGCCTCGTCCGCGAAGCAAGCGGGGCAAGCGTTCCCGGTCGCCGCGACGGTGCACTGGACGGTCACCTGGGCGGGCGCGGGGCAAGGTGGAACGTTCCCAGACCTGACCACGTCCGGTAACACGGCCTTCCGTGTCGCGGAGTCCCAAGCCCTCAACAACGGCGGCGGCTGACCTTCCCAGGCAGCACCTCCTTTCACAGCAACACCAACAGCAACTCGTTCTCCCGCTCGCTGAAGAACCTTGGCGACGCGGCGCACTACCCCCATCCCTGGAGGAGGTACCGGCGTGACCACGAACATCACGACCCAGCCGGACACCGACCGACCCACGAAGTCGGCCAGCGGTCCCTGGGTGGCGGACGGCAAGAAGCCCGCCTCGCGGCTGCGCGGGACGAAACGACGTCGCAGCATCCCGCACCTGCTGCTGGGTGCGCTACTTGTGCTGGCGTGTGCGGCCGCGTTCCTGGTGGTTTCGCTGAACTCCGGGAATCGGGAATCGGTCTTGGCGTTGGCGCGGCCGGTTGCGGTCGGGCAGGTGCTGACCGCCCAGGATCTCAAGCAGGTCAACGTCGCCGTCGACCCCGGCGTGTCTGTTGTGGACGCGAACCAGGCGACCAGCGTGGTGGGTAGAACGATGTCCTCGAGCCTGCCCGCCGGTGCGCTGCTGACCCTGGACGCGGTGAGCGGTGCCGGTGTTCCCATGACAGGGCAGGCGATCGCGGCGTTGTCGTTGAAGGCGGGCCAGTTCCCGGTGGAGGTGTCGCCAGGCGCGCACGTGTCGGTGGTGTTCGTGCCGGGCCAATCGGGCGCCGCGCTGGGCAGCCCGCCGACGCCGGACTCCACGACGGTGTGGCCGGCCGTGGTCACCAGCGTGACCTCGCCGCCGAACCAGCAGGTCACGGTGGTGTCGGTGCAGCTGAGCCAGGCCGCCGCCCGCCAGATCGCCGCCGTGCCCGCGGGTCAGTTGTCGATCGTGATGCTTCCGGGAAGTGGTCAGTGATGTTGGTGGCGGTGCTGTCGGTGAAAGGGTCGCCTGGAGTGACCACGTTCTCGGTCGCGCTGGCCGCGCGCTGGCCATCGCCCTCGCGCGCGCTACTGGTGGAGGCCGACCCCTCCGGCGGGGACGTCGGAACGCGGTTCTCGCTGGAATCGGCGCCGGGGCTGGTGAGCTTGGCGGTCGCCGCCCGGCGTAGCGACGACCCGGCGCTGCTGTGGCAGCACGCGCAGGCCCTGCCGGGCGGGCTGCCGGTGGTGGCCGCGCCACCGGACGCCGACCGCGCGCGAGCAGCGTTGTGCGCGCTGGCCGATCCGACTACGGGCGCTGGCGTTCTGCGGGCAGCTGCGGGCGCACCGGAGTCCGTGGTGATCGTGGACTGCGGCCGGATCGACGCCGGGTCTCCGGCGATGCCGATCGTGCACTCGGCCGACGCGATGGTCTTGCTGACCCGTGCGCACGCCGACGACCTCGCGCACCTGGCCCGTCGCCTGCCGGCGATCGGCCGTTGGACCGCGCATCCGGCGATGTTGCTGGTCGGCGAGGGGTATTCCACCGCTGAAGTCGCCCGCGAACTCGGTGTTCTGCCGTTGGGCCGCGTTCCCGACGACCCGCACGGGGCCGCTGTGTTGTGTGGACGGCCCAGCACGCTGCGGTGGGGCCGCAGCGAACCGGCCCATTCCGCGCTGGGACAGGTCGCGCACAGGGTCGCGAAAGTGCTCATCGCCGAACAGGCACCGCCGCCCGCGTTGCCCCGACAGGCACCGGCCGACAACCAGCCGATGTCCATGCTGCGCGCGGTGCCCGGCGTGCCCACCCTCGCGGTCTCGGCCAACGGCCTGCGACTGGCACCTGCACCCCTGCCGCCGAACACTGAGACCACCTCGCGCGGAGGGCAAGCGTCATGACGTACCCGCCCAACAGTCCTCCGCCCAATGGCTATCCGGCTCCGGTGCCCCTGCGGCCCCACCAGCAGCAACAGCAGGGACAACCGTCAGGTTGGCAACAGGCCAACACTCCAGGACACCCCGACTGGGCGCAGGCGACCCCGCAACCAGCGCCGAACGGGCCGGAGCCGGTACAAGCAACCGAGGCTGTCGGGCGGCTTCGCCAACACCTGCGCGACACGCTCGGCACCGAGCTGCCCCTGCGGGTGGATGCCCAGCAGCGCCGCACCAGCGTCCCGGTCACCAGAGAGGCCCGTCGCGAGCTGGCGCGAGCGATCTTGGAGGACGCGGTCGCCGCGCACAGCGAGAACGAGCTGATGGACAACCGGTCGCTGGTCGGCCGGGATGTCGAGCAGCGGGTGATCACCGAGGTCATCAACGAACTGTTCGGCATGGCCGGCCTGCAGCCGCTGCTGGATGACCCATCGGTGGAGACGATCAACGCCAATCGCTACGACCGGGTCTTCGTGCAGTACAACGACGGCCGCCGCGCGCGGGTCGCCCCGATCGCGGGCTCGAACGAGGAGCTGACCGATTTGGTCCGGCTGCTCGCGGCCCGCGCGTCCAGCCAGGAACGTCGCTTCGATTACGGCTCCCCAGCGGTCAACCTCCAGTTGCCTGGCGGGGAGCGGTTGTTCGCGGTGATGGGCCTGACCGCAGGTGGAGTGACCTCGCTGTCGATCCGCCGGCACGGCTACCTCACCGTCACCCTGCCCGAGCTGCGTACTCGCGGCACCATCGACCCCGGCCTGGAGCAATTCCTGCGCGCGCTGGTGCGGGCACGCAAGAACATCCTGATCACCGGTGGCACGGGCGCGGGCAAGACCACCCTGCTGCGAGCGCTGGCCTCGGAGATGGACCCGATGGAACGCATCGTGACCATCGAGGACGCCTTCGAACTCGGCCTGGAATTCGACCCCGATATTCACGCCGACGTGACCGCCTTCCAGGCCCGTGAAGCCAACGTGGAGGGCGAGGGCGCGATATCCCAGGCCGAACTCGTCCGCTGGGGCCTGCGCATGAGCCCGGACCGAGTGATCGTCGGCGAGATCCGAGGACCGGAAGTCATCCCGATGTGCAACGCCATGAGCCAGGGCAACGACGGCTCGATGGCGACCCTGCACGCCTCCAGCTCACGGATCGCCTTCACCCGGCTGGCCTCCTACGCCGCGCAAGGCGTCGAACGCCTCCCGCTGGACGCGACGAACCTGCTGGTCGCCTCGGCGGTGCACTTTGTCGTGCACCTGGCCCGCGGCACCGACCGCACCACTCGCGTCGTGTCCTCGATCCGCGAGGTCGTCGGCGCCGACGGCCCGCAGGTGGTCTCCAACGAGGTCTATCGGCCCGGCGCGGACCGCCGCGCCCGTCCAGTGGCCGGGGCGCTGCGCACCGACACCCTCGACGACCTCGTCGACGCCGGGTTCGACCCCGGCCTGCTCGAGCAACCGGAAGGCTGGTGGCCGCGGTGAACATCACGATCAGCGCCACCACCGCCCTGTCGGCCCTGCTCGGCGTCGGTGTCGGTGTCGGGCTGCTGCTGGTCATCATCGGCCGGCGCGGCGTGGACGCGAACCGGCGCTCCGGACTGTTCCGCCGCGGGCAGTCGCGCCGCGCGCAAGCCGCGCCGCGAGACCAGCGCCAGGCGCTGCGGGTCGGACTGGCGGTCGCGGTGGGTGTGCTCACCGGGGTGGCCACCGGCTGGGTTGTCGGCGCCGTGCTGGCCGGGCTCGCGGTCTGGGCATTGCCTCGTGTCCTGGGCCGCGATCCCGAGCACGCCCGCCGGGTGGCACGGATCGAAGCGATCGCGACCTGGACGGAGATGCTGCGCGACACGCTCTCGGCCGCCGCCGGGCTGGAGCAGGCCATCCTCGCGACCGCGCCACTGGCACCGCCGGCCATCCGCGGCGAGATCACCGACCTCGCGGTGCGAATCGAGAACGGAGACCGGCTGGCGCCCTCCCTGCGCCACCTGGCCGACCAGCTCGCCGACCCCACCGGCGACCTCGTCATCGCCGCCCTGGTGCTCGCCGCAGAACAGCAAGCCCGCCAGCTCGGTGACCTGCTCGGCTCCCTCGCGCACACCGCCCGCGAGCAAGCCTCGATGCGGATGCGGGTCGAAGCCGGACGCGCCCGGACCCGAACCAGCGTGCGGGTGATCGTCGGCACCACCTTGTGCTTCGCCGTGGCCGTCGTGCTTCTCAACCGCCCGTACCTGTCCGCCTACGACTCCGCGACCGGGCAGATCGTCCTGCTGGGCATCGGCGTCCTGTTTGGACTGGGATTCGCGTGGCTGGTGCGGGTCGCCAGGGTCGCCGAGCCCGAACGGTTCTTGTCTCTGGCCGCCGATTCCGAGGACCAGCCCGCGTTCGTCGCCGAGAGGCAGGTGTGACCACCGTGATCACCGCACTGATTCTGGGAGCCGGGCTGGGCCTGGGCCTGTGGGCGCTGGCGGTGTGGGCGTTCCCGCCCCGGCCCGCTCTGGGCGCGGTGCTGGCACGTAGCACGGCGGCGCCCGCGCCGACGCCGATCCTGGCCACCGAGGGCACCGGGTGGGCGGCCCGGCTGGGCCGCCCGTTCATCGCGCCGCTGCGCGCGCTCGGTCTGCCCGGCGAGCGGCTGGCTCGCGATCTGACTGTCACCGGACGCCCGGCCGCGACCCATCTGGCGGAGAAGGCAACCCTAGCGATCGCCGGGCTGCTCGCGCCGGTCCTGCTGCAACTGCTGCTCACCCTGGCCGGGTTGTCGCTGGGGATCGAGTTTCCGATCATCGCCGGGCTCGTTCTGGCCGCTGCGGGATTCGTCCTGCCCGACCTGCAAGCGAAGTCCGACGCGGCGAAGCTGCGCACAGGGTTCCGCCACGCCTTGTCCGCCTACCTCGACCTGGTCTGGATCACTCTGGCCGGTGGCGCCGGGGTCGACAGCGCGCTGAACGACTCGGTCGCCATCGGCCGAGGATGGGCGTTCGAGCAGATCCGCCGAGCCCTGGACACCGCCCGGCTGACCCGCACGACACCGTGGGCGACGCTGCGCCAGCTCGGCGAAGAACTCGACGTCACCGAGCTGTCCGAGCTCGCCGCCTCGGTCAGCCTGGCCGGCACCGAGGGCGCGAAGGTGCGCACCTCGCTCGCGGCCAAGGCCGGTGCGCTGCGTACTCATCAGATCACCGACGCCGAAGGCGACGCCCAGGCCGCCACCGAACGCATGTCGCTGCCGGTGATGGCGTTGTTCCTGGGCTTCTTGGCGTTCATCGCCTACCCCGCACTCACGCAAGTCCTCAATGGACTCTGAGTGGTGGGGGCACGTGGAAATGGGAGGAGAAGCGCGATGCACCTCTACCTGGTGACATTGTGGACGACGGTAAAAGCACGGTGGGAAGTGCTGCGCCGGGAACCCGAGGCCGGGTACTCGACCGAAACCGTGCTGGTGACAGCGTTGCTGGTGGTGGCCGCGTTGGCGATCATCGCGATCATCATCGCGAAGGTCACCGCCAAGGCCAACGGCATCAACCTGTAACCGTGATGAGCCGGGAGCAGGCACAGCGGTGGCGTCACCGCCGCGCCGACAGAGGCTGCGGTGATGGCCGGCAGCGGCCTGCGCACGGGAGGACGGCCTCGCGAGGCCGTATCCGGCTGCTGCTGCGCGGTGACCGCGGCGCGGTCAGCGCGGAGCTGGTGATCGCGACGCCGCTGCTTCTGTTGATGCTGCTGGCGATCGTGCAGTTCGCGCTGTGGTCGCACGCCACGCACATCGCCCAGGCCGCCGCGTCTCAAGGGCTCGCCGCCGCGCGAGCCCAGAACGGAACCGCGGCCGCGGGCAGCGCGAGCGCGCAGCAGATGCTCGACCAGCTCGCACGCGGCCCCTTGACCGGCACAAGTGTCGGTGCCGACCGCACCGCCAACTCGGCGTCGATCCGGATCTCCGGGACCGCGACGTCGGTCGTCCCGTTCCTCAGTTTGCCGGTGCACGCCGAGGCGTCCGGCCCGGTCGAACGGTTCGTTCCCGATCTGGCCAGCGGTGGGTGATCGAACGCTATGACGACTACGAACTCGCCCGCCGCCCGGACACCCGCCATGCGCCCGTCCGGTGGCCCAGAAAGCCCGCTGGGGCGCTATCACCCCCGCCTGGATTGGTGGGTGGCCTGGTGGCGCGCGGACCGTGGCTCAGTGGCTGCGGAAGTCACCATAGCGGCACCGTTTCTGGTCATGCTGCTCGTGTTCGTCGCCGTGGTGATCCACCGAGGGGTGGATGCCCGGCTGCGGCTGGACGATGCCGCGCACCAAGCGGCCCGCGCGGCGAGCATCGAACGCACCTCGGCCACCGCCACCGCAGCGGCTCAGTCCACCGCCACCAACGCGCTGTCCTCAGCCGGAGTGACCTGTGCGTCGCTGAGCGTGGACACCGCCACCGGCGGGATGCGACCGGGCGGCACGGTCAGCGTGACGGTGTCGTGTGCGGTCGACTTCGGCGACGCGCTGATCCTCGGTGTTCCCGGTCAGAAACGCTTGTCCGCCACCGCTGTCGAACCAGTCGATACCTGGCGCTCGGTCTCGGGAAATGCCTCCGGAGGCGGCGCATGATCCGCCAGGCACACGATAAGTCGGAACTCTGCTGGGCACGGCGGAGCCACTGGTGGCGAACGCAGCGGCGGACCTGGTGGCGGGCCGACGACGGCCGGGCGACCGCGTTCGTCGTGGTACTCACCATCGGGATCCTCGCCTTGGCCGGGCTGACCCTGGATGGGGGCTTGGCCTTGTCCGCCAAGGTCAAGGCCAACGGGCAGGCGGAAGCCGCCGCTCGCGCCGGCGCTGAGGCCATCGACCTCTCCGCGTACCGCAGCACCGGCACCCTGCAACTGGTGCCTGTCCAGGCGGTCGCCGACGCACAAAGCTATCTCGCCACCGTCGGCGCCTCCGGAACTGTGACCGTCTCCGGCGACACCGTCACGGTCACCATCACCGCCTCCCAGAACACGCAACTGCTGGGCATGGTCGGGATCTCCAGCCTCACCGTTCACGGCAGCGGCAGCGCTCATCCCCAGCGCGGGGTGGTGACCATCGACCCATAGCCGCGCTCCAACGCTCACACCAGTACGCCAACACAGAGGAGATCAGGATGGCTACGACCGACGAGATCGCCACGGCCGAGGAGATCGACCGCCGAGTCGAGGCGGCCGACACGGCTCGGCGCCTGAAGCGATCCGCCGCGGCAAAGCAAGTCGGCGAACTCGCCAAAACCCGAACCGAGCTCGCCGCGCAACTCGACGAGGTCGAACGACAGCTCGGCGAAGTACTCGCTGACGCGAGCGACGTGCTGGACATCGACGAGCTGGCGCGGTTCACCAACATTCCGGCAGCCGACCTGACGGGATGGCTCACGACCCGGAAACCGAACCGCACCACGAAAAAGAAGAAGCCCGCTGTGACTGTGGCGAGCACCACAGCCCGAGGACCGTCCGCGGCGAAGGGACCGACAAACGGCCTTGCGTCCGTGCCACGCGAGCCCGCCGCACCTCGCACCGACACCGCGGACACGCCTGAACGCGTCACGGCGGGGGTGACCTGACAGGCGATTGTCACTAAGGCACACCCGGCGCGTGCATCCGTTGCCTCGTGGCGTGGTGAGCATCGATCCCTAAAGCCCTGTACTGCCAAGGAAACGAGTCAGCTGTGACCTCGACATCGCACAAGTCCGGCCGGGAGCCGACACGGCCACCGGGCGCGGGCCGCCGCGTGTGGTGGGCACTGACCAGCATGTTCCGGTTCGTCGGCCGGGTGCTCCGAGGGCTTATCGCCGCCGCGGGGCTGCTCGCGCTTGTGGTGGGCTTGCCCTGGACGTTGTGGCACTACGTCGGCTGGCCGTTGCCGAACCACGTCCCGACGTGGGCCGAGGTCCAAGGCGTGCTGCTCGGCCCGATGACGACCACGTTCCTGCTGAGCTTTCTCGCCTGCTTGTGCTGGATCACCTGGGCCGCGTTCACCATCGACGTCCTGCGGTGCACAGTCGACCTGGCACGCAGCGGGTTCGACGCGGCCCGGTTGCCGGACTTCTCCGCCGCCGGTCCGATGCACGCGCTGGCGGCCGTGCTGGTTGGCGCGGTCCTGCTGGCAGTGCTGGGCAACCGGCCCGCTCCGGCACCATCCACCTCCTTGTCCGCGGCGCTCGGGACCGGATCGCAAGTCGTGGCGACCGCCCCAGCCCGGCAACACCCAGGCCCCGCCGGTGAGACCCCGGTGGTGCGCAACGCGGTCTTCGCCACCCAGACCACCACCGGAGACAGCACCATCCTCGCCGCTCCCACATATCCGGAGTCGGTGGTCGTGCTGGCACCGCAGAACGGGGTGCACGACTCGTTGTGGCGCATCGCCGAACGCAGCCTCGGCGACGGCGCGCGGTGGCCGGAGATCTTCGACCTCAACAAGGGCAAGCCGCAACCGAACGGGCATACCTTCACCAAACCCAGCCTGATCTTCCCCGGCGAGGAACTCGCACTGCCGCACGACGCCAGCGCGCCCACGGTGCCACCCCAGCAGCCAGCCGACCCGGACCAGTCCACTCCCGCCCCGCCGACCGCGCCCGCCCCGCCGACCACCGCTGTGCCACCGACGAGCATCCAACCGTCCACACCAGCGCAACCAGCGCCGTCGACCCAGCAGGCACCACCGACCGCGACCGGCACCAACTCGGCTCCCACGACGAGCGAACCCGGCTTCCGCTGGGGAGCGGAGCTATTTGTCGGGCTCGGCCTGGCCGCCGCGATCAGCGCGGCCTTGCTCGTCGCCCGCCGCCGCCACAACAGCCGATACCGGCCCGGCAGCGGCGACCGCGACGACCTGCCCGTCGCACCGGTGGTCTACCAGCTGCGGCTGGCACACCTGCGCTCCGAGACCGACGACGAGATCGACCTCGACGAGGACTACCCGGACGACGAGGACCAGCAGCGTCCGCAGCGTGTCCCGCCCGCGCCGCCCCTTGTGGTGGGCGCACCCCAGACCGGCGCCGGCCGACCCCCCACCGTCGCGCCGGGTCTGGGTGTCCGCGACGGTCGCGAGGTCGCCCTCGACCTCGCGACCGCCCGCGGCCTCGGCCTGGTCGGCGCCGGTGCTCCCGCCGCGGCCCGCGCTCTGCTGATCACCGCGCTCACCAGCTCCCCAGACCACCTGGCGACGTCGGCCGGGGCGATCGTCATCGTCCCGGCCGACGACCTGGTCTCGGTGCTCGGCCGCGGGGCAACCCGGGAGCACCTGCCCTCGGCCGTGCGGGTCGTCGCCGACCTGGACAGTGCGCTGGACGCGGTGGAGGCCGAGACCCTGGTGCGAGCCACGGCCAGCCGGGAACCCGAGGCCGAGCCGGGGACGTGGCCGCCGCTGGTGTTGGTGGCACGACCACCAGCACACCACTCACGACTGCAGGCGGTCCTGGACAACGGAGCGCCGTTCGGCGTCACCGGTCTGCTGCTGGGCCAGTGGCAACCCGGCGTTACCGCCTACGTCCGCGACGATGGCTCGATCTCGGCTACCGGCCCTGGTCTGGGCGAGGCCCTGCGCGGCACCCGGATGTTCCGCCTGGGCGGCGGCGACGCCGCCGCGCTGCTGGCCCTGCTGCGTCAAGCCGAACCTGACCCGCCGGCCACCGACGACCTCGTCGCGCCGCCCGTGCCGCGTCCTCGCATCGTGGCGGCGCACCCCGCCGGCAACGACCAAGCGCCAGGCGAGGCCGACCCGCTCGAGACCGGCGGCTCGGGCGCGGACGAGATCGAGCTGGAAGTCACGGCCGCGGTCACGCAACCGGCGCTCCCGGACACCGATCTGGAGATCCTCGGCCCCGCTCAGGTTCAGCCGCCCGGCATCCGGCTGCGCCCACCGGCCTCCAGCGTCCGGCAGGTCCCGTCCCACCTGGCCGACGACGAGACCGAGCACCACGACGAGGGCGAAGCCGACGAACCGGCGTCCACCAGCGAACCCGCCAAACCCGTGGCCGAGACACCGCCGACCACCACCAGCGGCGGTGAACCGGACACCAGCCCCGCGCTGCTCACCGTGACCGTGCTCGGTGACCTGCGGGTGCACTGGCACCCTGAACCCGGCGCCACCGGCGATGCGCGCGAGATCACCGGCGCCTTGCAGCCCCGGACCAAGGAGTTGCTGGTACTGCTGGCGCTGCATCCGGACGGTGCCACCCGCGAGACGCTCGTCTCGGCCCTGTGGGGCCAGGACCCGCCGGCGCGGCCGACCAACGCCCTGCACACGGCGTTGTCGCGGATGCGCAGCACGCTGGCCGCCGCCACGAACGGCGCGGTGACCGACGTCGTCTCCGCCAGCAACGGCCGCTACCAGCTCGATCCCGCGAGCGTTCGCAGTGACTACTGGCGCTTCGCGCACGCCGTCGCCGTCCGCCGCGCCGCCGCCACCGACTCAGCGCGTGTCGATGCGTACCGCGAGGTGGTCAACAGCTACGGCGGGCCGCTGGCGGAGGGCATGTCGAACGAGTGGATCGAGCCCGCCCGCGAGGCGATCCGCCGCGACGCCATCGACGCTGTCGCGGCGCTGGCCCGCGCGCTGGTGGACTCCGATCCCCAGCAGACCCTGGATCTGCTGGAAGTCGCGCGGGCTTTCGATCCGCACAACGAGCTGCTCTACCGCGACATCATGCGACTGCAGGAACGTCTCGGGCAGCTGGACGCCATCCCGCGGACGCTGACCTTGCTGACCACCCGGCTCGCCGAGGTCGACGCGGCGCCGACTCCGCAGGCTCGTGGGCTGGCTGCCCGGCTGGGGCAGCGTCACGAGGACGGGTCAGCTGGCGCCGCGAGTGCACAGTCCCAGGGCGAACGTGGGCGCATCGCGGCCAGCTGAGGCGGTGGCGCCACGGCGGCGAGGGCCTGCCGTTGCCGGCCCGGAGCGTACGGATGTCTGCCAGCTCGGCCTATTCGTCGTCCTCGTCATCGGTGAGACCGATTTCGTCCAGCTCACCAATTTCGGTCAGCGGGCCCATCTCGTCACCGTTCCGGCGGCTGTATGCCTGAGCTTGCGCGATGAGTTCCTGATGCTCCTCGGCCCAGGCCACGAGCACCTCGGCCTGCGTCAAGAACTCCAAGACTTCCGGCTTCAACTCGTAAGTAACCGTGACCGGAAAAGTCTTTGTGCACCGGACGCGCGTCAAAAGACCTTCTTCGGTCATCTTTTTCAATGTGCGCGCCAGAATGCTATCGTGCAGGACGGCGTGTTTGTCCGACCATTCTTCACCAATGGAATACGAGCTGATCGTGGAAAGAATCTCTTTTCGCCGCATGGGGCCGCCCGAGAGCGTGACCAGGATGGCCGGTGCCCACTTGTCTCCGAAAAGGTACTTCAGGTCGTACAAACCCCGAAGGAACCTCTCGTCCCCCACTTTCATAGCGCCTCCCCGTGTGCAGTGACCCGGCCCTCGCGCCGCGCCCGTCGTCCCCTCGTCCGGCGACGCGCCCCCTGCGGCTGCCACCTGAACGGTCATGCCTGCTCAGCACGACCACAGAGCCGGTCTCGGCCTCCTCGTCTCGTAGCGATGGAGCCCTCCACGTTACGCCGAACGGCGGAACCAGCCCACCGTATTCCTACTCAATGCGGACCTTGACCGAATGTCACGCAGGGTAGTCGTTTCGACGATCATCGACACGCACAGTGGCTACCGTTGGGGGTTCATACGGGGGATCATGATGGGGTTCATACGGGGGATCAGGTTAGAGGACCACCCCCTGCGGCCTGCGAAGACGCTGGCCATGCGGGCCATCGGGGGATCCGCTGGTATCCCAGACTCGCTTGCCCACAAGCCGGTAGACACATCGGGGCGGGCTGCGTGGTCGTCGCTTCCATGCTGCTCCCTTGGTCACCCTTTCTATCCATCTTACGCTCACCCTTGCCTCCCTTTCCTATTTGTTTGTTTTATTTCTTGCTATTCACTGACCTCACTCCCTGTGCTCCGTCAAACCATTCCCGTCCGCGGTGGCCGGCGCACGGCCGGGTCTTTGACCTGCGGAAATCGGCGCAACGGCGGCCGGAATTGTGACCGTATGGACGACTTTCTATTCGCCGCGAATGGCGGCGGCGAACATCGCGAAAGGAGTCTTGAAAATGGGGGCCTATTTCTATTGCGCGCGGCGCGCGGCAGAGTCATAATTGAATTACCGCCGGGGGGGACCGGAAACCACACCGAATACCACACCCGGCGCGAGCCATGTCCGACGAATGGGGCCGATTATGTGTTACGCCGACACCACCACCGAAACCGACAACACGGTGACCGCGTTTTGTTACTGCGGGTGGAACGACACTGGACACGCCACCCAGGAATCGGCCGACGCCGCCGCCTACGCCCACCAGAACGCCCCCGACGTCATCGACGCCGCCGACGACTTCACCGCCGCCACGGTCTGACCCGTTCCCCCGCCGCCCCGCACTAGATCGAAAGGACCCACCCGCGATGACCACGCCAGCCACGCCGACAGCCGCCCCGGCGGCATCCGGCACGACGACCACCGCCCCGGCGGGCGGGCGGTTGCCCAACGGCGAACTCCGCCGACAGGTGGCGCAAGTCCTCACCGATCAGGCGGGCACCGAACTGACCCCGCGCAACATCGCCGCCACACTCGGCGGGAAGTCATCGGGCGCGATCGGCAACGCGCTCGCCGCGCTGACCGCCGGGGGCTACGCCGAACAAACCTCGACCAAACCGGTCCGCTACCGGTCGACCCCGACCACCGCCGACGCCGCCGCCGCGCCCGTGGCGGTCCCGTCGGGCACACCCCGCCGCTCCCGCACACCCCGCCCGACGACACCGCCCGCGACGACCACGCCCGCCGCCCCGGCAACGACTCCGGCCGTGACCGGTCCGGTAACGCGCCCGAACGGGCAGCTCTACCACCCGCGCAAGCTGTCCGGACTTCCGGACGTGACCGCGTTGCGCAAGTTGCGTGACGCCGGGGTCGCCGCCCTGATGTACGGGCCACCCGGAACCGGGAAGACCTCAGTCGTCGAGGCCGCTTTCGGTGACCTGGTCACGGTTCAGGGTGACGGGGACACCACGGTCGCCGACATCGTTGGCGAGTACACCCAGACCCCGGACGGGAAATTTGTGTTCGTGCACGGTCCGCTGGTCCGCGCGATGCGCGAAGGCCGGACCCTGTTCATCGACGACGCGACGCTCATTCCGCCGACCGTGCTCGCCGTGGTGTACCCCGCGATGGACGGCCGCCGCCAGATCATGATCAAGGCCAACGGCGGCGAGGTCATTGACGCCGCGCCCGGTTTCTATGTGGTGGCCGGACACAACCCCGGGGTGCACGGCGCGGTGCTGTCGGATGCGTTGGCGTCGCGGTTTTCCGTACAGATCCAGGTGTCGACCGACTACGACCTCGCCACGCAACTCAAGATCGACACGCGCGCCGTGTCCGTGGCGCGCAACCTGTCCACCCGACAGGCCAACGGCGAGATCCGGTGGGCACCGCAACTACGCGAACTGCTGGCATTCCAGAAGATCGCAGACGTGTTGGGCGATGACGCCGCCGCCGGGAACCTGATCGGCACCGCCCCGGAAGAGGACCGCGACATCGTGGCCACCGCCGTCAAGGCCGCCTTCGGCAAAACCGTTGCCCCGCTGGCACTCGGTGCCCGTATCTGACCAACCGCCACCCGCGCCCGAACCGTCCGGAAAGGACATACCGCGATGACCGCGCACATGATCGCCGACCCCGCCGCCACCGCCTCGGCCGTGTTCCCCGCCGCCCCCGGATGGGACGCGCTGTCGGCCGCGCTGACCGCCGAAGTTCCCGCGATCGCCGACCGGGACGACCTGCTGGTCACCATCGCGCCCGGCGCCGGACAGGGTGCCCCGGCGTGTTTCCTGCCCGCCACCGCCATGATCGAAGTCGACGGTACGCACCTGCACCCGGTCGACCCCGCCACCGCCAAACCGCACCGGATGAGCGACCGGAAACGCTACGCCCCCACCTGGGGCGCGCTGACCCACGAGTGCGCGCACAGCAAACACACCAAATGGCTCGCCGCCGTGCCCAACGACGCCGACCCCGGCGCGGTGGACGCCGCGCTGTTGCTGGAAGAGCCCCGGATCGAACGGGCACAGATTCGCCGCCGCCCCGACGACCGCCACTGGTTGCGCGCGTGCGTGAAAACCATCGTCACGGGCGGCATGAAACTCGACGACCCCGCCTTCGCCCCGAAAATGACCCCGCGCGACGCCTCCCACACCGCCGCCCTGTTCCTCGGGCGCACCGACGGCGGCATCCTCACCCGCGCCGAAACCGCGCCCGTCGCGCGCGCTGTGGAAGACGTGCTCGGCGCGGAGAAACTCGGGAAGCTGCGCGCGGTGTGGCGTCAGGCGTTCCGCACCGCCGACGACGACACCGCCGCCATGCTCGAACTCGGCCGCCAATGGTGCGAGATCATCGGACCCGACCCCGACACCACACCGCCGCACCTCGCCGACCCGTCGGTCACTCCCACCCCGGCCGGCACCCCGTCGCGGTCCCCGTTGGCGGACGCGATCGGCAAGGCACTGGGCAAGGTGGCGCGCGCGGTGGCGCGCGCGACGCTGCCCGAGGACCCCGCCGAGGTCGCCGCCCGCAAGAAGGCCGCCGCCGACGCCGCCGAGAGGAAGGCCGATGACGCCGCCCGCACTGTGTTCACGGTCGGTGGTCCCGGTGACGGGCACACCGAAACGATCAGCACCCGTCCGCCGACCACGGGCGAACGCACCGCCGCGCGGGTGCTCGGGCGCGCACTGACCACGGCCGGGGTTCGTGACCGGGTACCAACGAAAACGACCTCGACCATCCCGCCCGGCCGCCTTCGGATGCGCGGTGCGCTGGCACGCGAGGCGCAACTGGCCGCCGGAGCGATGCCGACCGCCGAACCGTTCACCCGCACGACCCGCACCACGGTTCCGACCCCGCCGCTCCGGCTCGGCATCGCGTGCGACGTGTCCGGGTCCATGGGCAGCTTCGCGGAACCGGTCGCCTCGACCGCGTGGATTCTGGCCAACGCCGCCGCGCAGAGTCCGGTGCCCGCCGACACCGCCACCGTGATCTTCGGGCACCACGTCCGCCCGATCACCCGCCCCGGCAAGGCCCCCGCCGTTGTGACCGACTTCGCCACCCGCGACAACTGGGAAGCCATCGACACCGCGATCGACGCCCTCGACGGCGCGCTCGGTCTGTCGCGCCCCGGTGCCGCGCGGTTGCTGGTCATCGTGTCCGACGGCAAGTTCCGCGACGCGCCTCGCCGCAACGGCCAGCAGCTTCTCGACCGGTTGCGCACCACCGGTTGCGCCGTGTTGTGGATCGCCCCGGACGTCCCTGGGCGCACGCCGATGACCGGGGCGACCGTGCACGTGATGACCGACCCCACGACCACCGCGCAGGCCATTGGTCGCGCCGCCACCGCCGCCCTGCGTGCCACCCACTGAACCGACCCGCACACCCGGAACCCCGGAATTGGAGATGACCTTCGATGATCGACACCGACATCGCGACCGTGGGTGACCTGATCGCCGCCCTTGGCCAGTACGACCCGACCGCCCCGGTACGGCTCGCCACGCAACCCGGCTACCCACTGGAGAACCTTGTCGCGCGGGTCGCGTGCACCCCGGACGACGCCGAGTACGAAGGCCCCACGCGCACCGACCCGCCCGTGGTGTGGCTCGGCGCGGGCGCGCAGGTCGGGTACCTGCCCGCGCTCGCCGCCAACGCCCTGGGGTGGTCGTTCTGACCACGACCGGACCAAGTGGGCGACGCTGGCCGGGCCGATCGCCGCCGCCTTGCCTCCAGGACTGCTTAACTGCGGGACTCGCCGGCGAGTCCCGGCCCCCGCCCCTCGGGCCGGCGCCTCGCGGCCCCCCACCGGATGGGGCCCTCGCCGAGCTGATGGAGGCCGGACTCGTCGAGGTGGGCGAGCGGCTGGTGTGGAACGGGCACACCGCCACCGTCCGGGAGGGCGGAGTTCTGCACGACGGCGGACCGCACGAGTTCGCCGTCTCCACCGTCACCGCGCCCGCCACCAGCCTCGCTGGCTACACGGTCAACGGCTGGAACCTCTGGCGGCGTGTCCGCGACGACCGCCCGCTGTCCGACCTGCGCACCGCACTCACCACTCGCTGAAACCTCGACAACCCACCACACGACGGGAGACCGCGATGACCACCGCCACCACCGAACGCGATCAGGACGCCGGAGCCACCTCGACCCGCTACCACTACACCCGCGTCGTCGAGATCGTTGGGCGCACCGTCCGCGCCCGCCTCGAGCGCGGCGTCTACCTCAACGACGACGAATGCTACTTCGACCTTCCGAGCCGGGTATAGAAACGCCCCACCCCACAGGAGATCACCATGACGCCCTACGAAGTTCCCGAGACCGTCATCCGTCGCTTCACGGAGAACGGCTGCGAGGTGACCGCGATCGTCGCCGACCCTGCCGACGCACAACAAACCTTGTACGGCACTGTCACCCGCAACGGCGCACTCGTCGGCAGCTACTACTGCGCCGACCGCGTCCGCCAGTCCGACTGGCACACCGTTACCGCCCTCGGCCTTCCCCTCACCCTCGACGGCCAATCCGTCAACCCGGTCTCCGAAGGCGCTGCTGTCCTCGTGCTGACCACCATCCTCACCGCCCGCGACAGCTACGAGGTCGAACAACGGCTCCGCGACGCGACGCAACCGCCACGGCGGTGACCGGTGACCACAACCGCCGACTTCTACGATGGGCGCGGACCGCACGCCGTCTGGCTCGGGTCACTCCAAGGCGACGCCGACCCCACCACGGTGCGCGCCGTCGCCTGTGGACGGCTGCTGCTGGACGCGACCGACCCGCTCACCTACGCCGACGCAGTGAGCGACTTACTCGACGTCTGGGCCGACGAGGGCCACGGACACGGTTACCAGCCGGACAGCCGCTGGCCGTGGTTGTGGCCGGACAGCCACGACACGAACTGGGTGTTCACGTTCGCCCACGGTCGGGTGTGGATCACGACCGGGTGCGCGTGGCTGCGTGTCCAACGGAAAGCGTTCGCAGTAAGACCGACGTAACCGATCCATCCTCACTAGCACAACAGGAGTTCACGATGTCGGAGGCCGTCACTACAACACCGTCCATCACGAGGCAGGCCATGTCCGCCGCCGATCATTGCGCCGCCGCCGAAGACGAGTTTGCGAACGCACAGCGACTCTTCGCTTCCGGCCCGGACGAGTATCGGCGAGCGATGGACTCCGCGTCGATGCACCTGCGGATCGCCGAGGTCATGACCCAAGGGTCGTCACTGGTCACCGAGCTCGCGATCGCCGAGACGAACCCGGCATGGAAGTCCATCCGGATGAACGCGTCGCATGAGGCCAAAGCATGGAACGAACTTCTGGGACGAGCCCGACGATGAACCGACGGACGCGGGAGGCGTGATGAACGACAACAACGAAGACGCTCAGGGCAAACAGTTCCGCCTCCTGGACTTCGAGGCGACCTGTCCGAACTGCGCCGTCGCCGTCGGCGAGCCACACGAATACGACGAGTACGACGGCGGGTGTGACGTCGCACGGTGCCTGGTGACCGGGCTGCAGCGGTGCGGCCGTGACCGCGACCACGACTGCGGCCGGGACGTGTGGACCGGGTGGTGGCCCGGCTTGGTCGACTGCGAGGAACTCGGCTGGATGATCGGCCCTGGTTTGCCCGACCTCAACCGCCTCTACACCGAGGCGACCTGGGATCCCGCGCGGTGCCTCTGGGTGAAAGCCGTCTGAGCCTCGGCCGCGCTACACCCGGAGGTATCCAGCATGACCCGTGATCACGCCGACTTCTACGTCGGCACCGGACCGAACGCCCGCTGGCTGGGCTCACTGGCCGACGTCGGCGAGCCGGTCGAGCTGGCCCGCCTCGGCGCGGCGGGCGACACCGAGACGACCGCCGTGCTCTCGGCCACCGAACGGAACGGCTACGAGGAGGCCGTCGCCACGCTGCTCGTCCGCCAGCGTGCCGCTGAGGCCGGTTTCGTCGCCGTACCCGGCCCGGACGGGAAGGCAGGCTTGGCCGTGGCTGCCCCACCAGCAGCGGCTGGTACGCCTACGCCTTCGCCGACGGGCAGGTGCGGGTATCCGCCCAGGGAGGTCCGTGGTTCCGGCCCGACCCGCACCGCCCCGACGGAGGTGCCGGGGTCGCATCCGGTCCGGACGCTGATCTGCCCGTGTTCGGTGACACCACGCCGAAGACCGCGACTTTCACCTGGACCGGCTTCCGGGGCCTGCCGATCCCGATCAGAGCCCACCTTGCCGCCGGGTGCCGCCGGCCTACCTCGCCGGCACCCGCGGCGAAGGTCGGCCTCGCCGTGGCCGGCGCCGCGGAAGTACGTGCTGGGCCGGCGTTGGCCTCTGGCCGACCTCGCCGCTCCGGCTATGCGCGAGGTCCTGCACAGGTTGCTGCGGCCCGGCCCGGCTCGTGGGCCTGCACGTGCTGCCTGTCGATGCGCCGTTCGCCTACGAGCGGGTGGTGACCGCGCTGCGGTTCGTGCTCGACGCCGACCGCTACGCCGAGGGCAACAACCCTGAAGTACGCACGTGAGCTGCTGGAGTCCGCCGGCGACGTCCGCCGCGCAGGCCGTCACCGCCCACTGCACCCACCCAACCGCACCCGTGGCCACCGTGCTGACCGCCCGAACGACAAGGTCACGATCATGGGCTTCACCGGTTCGCTCATCCTCGCCCGCACTCAGGTCGCGCTGACCGACATGCTGGCACCGCACGAGGCGGAGCTCGTCGGCCGTCACGACGACCACTGGCAGCTCGCCGCCGTCATGGGGGACTCCCCGGACATACCCGGCTGGGCCGCCGCACTCGTCGAGGCCACGGCCGCGCCCGTGCTGATCGCGGTTGTCGACGACAGCGACACTGCGCTGCTGCTGGCCGACAGCCCGAACGGGCACCGGTGGATCACGGTGCTCAACGCCCCGGCCGACAGCGCGGGCCGGGCAGCGGTCGCCGACACCAGGGCAATGGCAGCGATCGCCGAGACCGCTGTCGCCTGGGCAGCCGAAGCCGGGCACACCGTCGCCACCGATGCCGTCCTGACGGCGTTGTGCGAGGGCGACCGCGACAACCGCGCCGCCGACCAAAGCGTTCAGCGACGCCCTCGACGCAGGCGATGTCGCGGCAACGCACGAGGTTGGGCGCAACCAGATCTCGTTCATCCAGGTCTACATACTGCGGGTGCTGACCGCGCTCGGAGTTGCCTTGTCAGCCCAGGAAACCGGCTCCTGGTGGGCACATCTAGCCAACCAGGCACACACGCCGTCCCCATACCCCGGAGATCTGCCGACCGGATAGCGAGCGGACGCGAATGTGGTTGTGTCCGAACGGGATTCCGTTGGGACACAACCACATTCGCCATGCCGTCGGGGCGTTAGTTACTCGGCGCGGGGGCAGCCTGCTCTGCCGGGGCGAGCGCAAACCGCCTCGGCTTGTCCTGCGTCTTCGCCGCCACGCCGCTCTCGACCAGCTTGTCCAGCGCGTTGCTCACCGCGCCCGACGACTTCCCGCCCAACGCGTTCGCGATCGCGGTAGGGCCGAACTCCTCGCCGGGGTGGTCGCGCAAGTAGTCCTCGACCATCCCCCGCAACCCACCGGGTGCCAACCGTGCCTTCTTCTCGCCCGTCGCGTCCGCGCCATCCTCGGTCGGCTTGTCGACGTCGGTCGCCGCGCCGTCGGCGGCGGGCTCGCTCACCTCGGCGACGACAGGCTCAGCCTTCACGATGTCGGCCGCTTCGATCCCGACCGGGTGCTGCGCGTCGGCTGCGGTGTCGGTCGGTGTGGTGTCGGTCGGCTCGCCGGGGTCACCCTCGTCGTGGATGACGTCGTCGGTAACGTCGTCGGTGGCGGGCGCGTCCGGGACGACCGGAACGACGACAGGAACCTCCGGCTCGGTGGGCGTGGTGTCGGTCGCGTCGGTGTCGTCCGCCGCAGCGGTGTCCACCGGAGCTGGGTCGACCTGGGTGGCGTCGACTTCGGTGATTGCCCACAAGTCGGCGGCGCGCCGCCCGCCCTCGGCGATCCCGGCGGTGCGGGTGACGCTGCCGTCCGCGACCCATTTCACGAGGATCTTCTGCGCGGTCGACTTCCCAATCTTCGCCGCCGTGGACAGGTCGGCGGCGGTGCTGTTCGGGGCGGCGTGCAACGCCTCCCACAGCTTGTCTTCGGTGTCCGTGCGGACCTTCGCGGCGACGGTCTGCTCGGGAACCGACCGCAGCGTCGGAGCGGATCCGGTCGTGCTGGTGGTGGTGCGGGTTTTGCGGGTGCGGGTCTTGCTGGACAGGACATCCCTCGATTCGGGTTCGTGATCGGTGGTGGGTGGTCATGCCCCGGCCGGAGCGGGTGTGGCCCCCGGTGCGCTGCCGGTGTGTTCGGGCTACACGACTATGGACGCTTCCTTCGGCCCATGAAGTCAAGCGGGTTCGGCAAACAAGACGTCTGTCTCGTGTAGACGGTGGTGTGGCTACAGGCCATAGTTGTCACTTGCATGCGGTAGTTGTCACCAAGATCGTCGTCCGGGCGCCTTCGGCGGTTGGACCACTGGACCGGTGGCCAATCCGACCCCGATGTCGACATTGGGGTGGTCCAGCCGGCCTCCCGCAGGTTCAGGGTGATCCGAGGGCTGCCGTAGGTTCCGCCCGAGGTGGTGAACAGCCTTCCGATCTCCTCGTCCAGGCCGTGCGCGCCGCCGGCAAACACCTCGCTCCTCCTGCCCGAACGGGCAGCGATTCCCACCCGCGTGGCCGGTTGGCCGCCGGGGCCGCGAGGCTTATTTTCGATGCACCTTGCACGTCGGACACCGGGAGCGAGGATGCGTGGTCATGAGCACGAGTCCGAGACGCCCGTCCGCACGCCGGGAACCCGTGATCCGGGCCGGAACGCGCTCCACGACGTGCTCCGGCTCCAGCGCACGGCGGGCAACCGGACCACCGCGCTGGCGCTGATCGCCCTCCAACGGCAGCAGGGCCGGCCGCGACGGCAGCAGGCCGCCCCGGTCGGCTTGCTGACCGTGCGCGGCGAGGGCGCGGGCACGCGGACGCTCTACGCCCAGGAGGAGATCCACGCGACCGGGTTCGCCGCCGCCGCCGACGCGCGCGCGGCTGTGCCGTCGTCGCTGCGCACGGTGGTGGCGATCGTGCGGCAGGGCACGCGGTTCCACGTCTACGACACGCACGTGGTCTGCCCGCGCCCCCGCGAGGATGCGGGCGTGGCCGCGGTGAGCTTCACCCCGCTGGGCCGACCGGACTTCGATCCGGTGGACTTCGTCAACGTCGACGTCACGCCGGACCGCGCCGCCATGGCAGGCGAGCACCCGGAGCAGTCCGGCACGGTGCGCGCCGGCGGCTCGGATGCCGCCCGCGATTTCGAATCGGCGGTGAGCGGCACGCTGGGCCTGACCGCGGACCAGGCGATGCGCTGCCGCATCGCCATCGAGAGCGTGACCGGCCCCGAGGTCGAGCTGCGCGACGAGTTCGTCTTCCCCTTCTACAGCGACCACAAGCTCGTCATCGCCGCCGGTCACGACCTCGACGAGATGAACCGCAAGGACGAGGATGCCGAGTTCCCCGAGTTCGGCAGGCGCGTCCGGCTGCACCCGCGGGTGTTGGACTTCCCGCCGCACCAGCTCGGCGCGCTGCTGTTCCACGAGGCGTTGCACGGCCGCGAGCACCGCCCGTCGGCCGGCTTCGGGATCGGCACGCCCACCCAGACGGCGTTCGAGGCCGAGTCGTACGCGTTGCAGCACGTGATGCTGAACCGCGGCGAGGCCGACGTGGCGCTGCGGGACCTCAGGTCGGTGTTCGCCACCGGCGGCGGCGAGATCGAACGCCCCTTCCTGCCGCGGTTCCAGGAGCAGTGGCGGCAGTGGTACTCGGTGCTGGCGGTCCTCTACGCGGTGGTCGACCGGCGCGTGCCCGGCGACGCGGCGCCGGTGGTCGACGGACGGCGGCTGACCCCCGCCACCGCCCGCGACCTGATCCTCGCCTTCGCCCGCGACTTCTCGCACGGCGCGACGTTCGACCCGATCGTCGCGTGGCCGGGACGGCAGGCCCGGGAGTACCGCTGCCCGTGGTGAACGTTCGGGCAAACGGGTTACCGTGGAGGCTGGCGCCACGGGGCGGTCAGCACGCGCTGCGCACCACCGGCGGCTGGGCGTAGGCGCGCAGCAGGGAATCGGGGCGCAGCCGGTACAGCGCCTCCAGGCTGCGCCGCGAGTAGGCGTGCAACGCATGATCAGCTTGACTGCAACCGAGACGGCCTCAGCGCGTCACGATGCACCGCGGCGCCAGCTGTCCGTATGTGCCAGCAGAGACGAGCTCAACTGTCGATACGCTTCAATGCCTTCTTTGCCTGATCCCTGACATTCTTATCGGAATTTTCGAGGAGCGCCACCACCTGATCTCTGGCCTCTGTGAATCTCATCTTTCCAAGGGCCTCAACTGCGAAGGCGGTGACTGTTGGATCGTCCAGCAGGCTCAGTAATACTTCGCCAACTCTTTCATCCTTGACCTTTGGCAATGAAAGTACTATTTGCGTTCTAGCCTGCCCGTAAACTCTGTCTAAGGGATGTCTCGTAACCCGGTGTCGGGCTGGCTGGGCCGGTAGTTGATCATGTTGGTGTGGTGCAGGTGATCACAGCGTCGCGGCCGGAGTGGATTGCCCCCTTCACCGGCTTGGAGCCGGGCCAGTTCCGCAAGCTGGTGCGGCTGGTCGCGAAGCGAGGCGGGGACGAGATCGCGGACGGTCGCCCGGGTCGGCAGTGGGCGTTGCCGCTGGCCGACCGGGTGTTGCTGGTGGCAACGTATTGGCGGACGAACTTGACGATGCGCCAGATCGGCCCGTTGTTCGGGGTGTCGCACTCGGCGGCACATCGAGTGATCGACACGGTCGGCCCGCTGCTGGCTTTGGCGCCGGTCCGTAAACGCCGAGTGGATGCGGTGGCGATCGTGGACGGCACGCTGGTGCCCACCCGGGATCACCGGTTGGCGACACCGTCGAAGAACTACCGCTACTCGACCAACGTACAGGTCGCGATCGACGCCGAGACGCGGCTGGTCATCGCCACCGGCGATCCGCAACCGGGCAGCCGCAACGACTGCACCGTCTACCGCGACTCCGGCATCGCCGAACAGCTCGCCGGCCGGCCGGTGATGGCCGATGGCGGCTACCAAGGCAACCCCGAGGTCGTCATGCCCTACCGCAAACCCCGCGACGGCAACGACCTGCCCGAGTGGAAAGAAGACCTCAACGCCACCCACCGCACGATCCGCGCTCGCATCGAGCACGTCTTGGCGCGGATGAAGAACTTCAAGATTCTCCGCGACTACCGCCGCGCCGCGAGCACACTCGCCGACACAGTGTCCGGCATCGCGAACCTGCACAACATCCGCCTCGCCGACTGACCGCAACACCAACCCTACCAACCACAGCACGAGTTACGAGACATCACTTAGGGGGCCCGCGCGACCGCCGGCGCGACGGTGAGCTCCGCCAGCTCACCGAACGACCTCGGGCGCTCGCTCGCCGCGGCGAGCAGGACCTCCACCAGACCCAGCCGGTCGGTCAGCGGACGACGCTGCGCCGACAGAGTGTCCACCGTGGCCAGAACATGCGGCTTCCACCCGGTCACCACCACGTACCGCCAGCCGTGCAGCAACGCCACCTCCGCCGAGGCGGCGAACGCCACCCGATCCCGCTCACCAACCCGCGCGGCCGGACGCACATCGATCAACCATCGGCCGGTCCGGGTGTAGGCCAGGAAGTCCGGCACATGCCCCCGCTCCCCGTCGCCGGTCCAGAACCGCAGCCGAAAAGGCTGCGAGATCACCTCGACCAACTCGGCCGCGAAGTCCAGGGCCAGCAGCAGCCGAGCCTCCTCCAACGACTCGTAGGCGTGCAGCCGTCCCGTGCTCACGAGAAACTGCAGCCCCGGCCGGTGCCGCTGAGCCCGGCTCCAGGAGAAGGGCCGAACCGGCTCACAACCAGCCGCCGGCATCGAACCGAGATCCCGCACCGGTGAACTGACCTCGTCGCCCGCATACCGCCACGTCGCCGACCAACGAGATGTCCAATCCGGACGCAAACTCAGGACGTCACGGAACGCAGCGAAGCCGGTATCGCGCTCGATCAGGTCATCCCAAGCACAGTGGTGCGACCACAACTCCGAACCCAACAGGTCGACCCCGCTGGGTCCGCTCACGTACACCGACCCATCCAAGCCAGTCGCGCACTCCGCCCTACGCCGCGACGCGCGACGGTCATCCGAAGTCACTCGATCTTGTCACAACTACGTCGGTACCTGCGCCAGGTGACAAGAAGGTCCTGCAATCGGTGCCAACTATCCCTGGCACTTCCGCGGAGAACCCGATGTCGTAACGGCTTGTTGGTGACAACTGTCGCTTGTGGTCACAGGTGGCGCGGACCTGGGAATCGTTGCGCCACACGGGTCCACTTCGCGCCCATGGCACACATGCCCGTTGACAACCACGCGATCACGAAGCGTCCATACACGTCGGCCACCCGGCCAATCACACGGAAACCAAAGGAGTGTATAGACAATGGCGACCGACCGCGACATTCACGAACCACCCGAACTGGCCGCCGACGTGGCCGTGGACGCGCCGCGACCGGACCCCCAGCCCGATGACACCACCGCAACCGCCGGGGCGTCACAGCCGCCCGACGAGGCGGCGATGCGGGCGTGGGAGGGACTGCCGCCCGACACGGTGATCCTCGCCCCGGAGTTCGTCCCGCCGCCGATGCGATCCCCGACGATGTGTGGGCGATGCTCGTGACGGCGGTGGACATCATCGGCGACGCCGACCCCGACCGCGCGGGCGAGGTGGCGTTGTTCGCGGGCAACTGGGTCGCCGACCAGCCCCCGGCCGACAGCTTGTACGACGGCGACCTCGTGGTGCGCCTGACCCACCCGACCGACCCGACGTACCCGCTGCCCCGCGACCACGCCACGGATGTCGAGATGCTGCTGGCGTACCAGCGACGTTGGCAGCGGGTCGGCCAGTGGCGCGGGCTCGACGACGGCTGGCCGAGCCTCGTCGCGCCGACCGCCGCCGCCGTGATGGGGCTGCACGGCGACGCCACCGAGGCCGCCATCTGGTCGGAGACCCCGCCGCCGTCGACTTCGCCACCTCTGATCAAGTGGGCGCGCGGTGGCATCGCCGAACTGCTGGACGCCGGACTGGTCACGGCGGGCGAGGAACTGGTCTGGAACCGCGGCAACCTCGGAGTCCGGCACACCGCACGCATCCGGGTCGACGGAACCCTGATCCTCGCCGATGGCCGTGTCTTCGCCAACCCGTGCGGTACGACCACCGCACTGGGTGGCAACCACCAGAACGGCTGGAACGCGTTTCGGCGGGTGTCCGACGGCCGCACGTTGGGTGACCTCCGCGCGGAACTCCGCGCACGGCGCGGGAAATAGCCCACCCCCTTCCAATCCGATGCCGGTCCGCGCCGGATCCGCTGTGTGGTGAAAAATTTCGACTGCCGCACAGCGGATCCGGCTGACCGTAGGAGTATCACCGTGACACGCTTCGAGTCCACTGTGGATTGCCTTGTGATGTGGGGCGCACGTGCCGGGGTCGGCCTCGGCTACACCTTGGAGGCCGCCGCCGTACGGCTGGCCGAGGACATCGCCGAGTTGCGTATCGACGGCGGACTCCCGGCGCACGTGTGCACCGTGATCACCGTGCTGCCGCAGCAGCGGGTGCTGGAGATCCGGGTCGAGGGCCTGTCGATCGAGGCGGACCCCGATCGCACGATCATCCGCGAGGTGACCCACGCGCTCTTCGAACTGGCCAGCTACCACAACATCGTCGCGCTCGACGCCACCACGCCGCCGCTGTTCACCCAACGCATCCTGCTCGTCGACAGCGACGGCCGACCGTTCTCTGCTATGATCGGCGCAGCCGTTGGCGACGTGGACGCCGTTACGCCGCAACAGAACCGGCGGGACGTGTAGCACCTGCGTAGTCATCTCCCTTGTACCGGTAGGGTTCGACTTTCACAACCTGGCCGAAGTCTGGCGCGTCCACCATAGAACCTCCACCTATGTAGAGGCCAACGTGGTGGATGTTGTTGGGTGTGCCATAGAAGACGAGGTCGCCCGGCAATAGCGGCTGTCCGGCCGGGACGTGGGGACCGGCGTTGAACTGGGTCTGGGCGGTGCGTGGCAAGGTCACTCCGGCGGCGGCGTAGGCGGCCCTGGTCAAGCCCGAACAGTCGAAGCCCGCGTGCCCGCCGTCGGGTCCGTTTCCACCCCAGACGTAGGGAAGCCCTCTCTGCCCGCAGGCGTAGTTGATCGCGGCAACCGCAACCGCGTTGGTGGCCTGAATGGCGTTGCAGTCGCCCGTACCGACAGTGGCGGCAGCGTCGGCATACTGCTTGGCCTGGTCGATTACTTGTTTCACGTACCAGTCTGCGTGGTTGTAGGCGAAGATCGCCGCCCGCAGATCACCCCGCCGCACTCCGTCGTCGCAGAGCATGAAGGCGGCGGCGTAGATGGCGTCGTGTGGGTTGTAACGCGAGGGTGGGCTGGCACCGCCGGGAGGGATCTGGTGGCGGGCAGGCACTCCGGCGAAGGTGGCGGACTTGAACTGCATCGGCCCGCCCGCTCCATAACCGTTTTCGCCGCTGTGGACGCCGGGCAGGGGCGAGCGGCCGTGATCACTTTCGATTTTGCCAATGGCGGCGAGGATCGACCAGTCCAGCCCTGGACACTCCCCGGCCGCCGCGCGGTATAGCGCGAGGTAGTCGGCGGGGATGTCGGCCAGCGCTGTCGCGCTGGGCTGGCTGTCTCCACCACCGAACAGGGCGGAGATCGCGGCTGACACTCCGTTCCCGATCAACGTCGGGATAAAAAGAATCAGGCCGATCACAATGGCGCCGACTTTCAGAATCATCGAGTACTCACCGCCTGCCTGTGCTCGGCCCGCGTGAGATGGCGGCCGGCGGCATCGGCGCGGGGGCCGGGGCCATTAGCGCGAGCGTCGAGTCCGGCGCGAGAGCCGACTCGCCGTCCGTGCTGCTGGTGCTGGGGGGCGCGACGTGCGGCCAGGCGTCGAGCAACCGGTGCAACTCGCGCCGGGTGTTCACCGCATTTCCGCTGGTGGTGTCCAGGGGCAACCAGACCTCGTCGGCAGGACTCGGGTGCGCCGCCTCGGGGTTGAGCAGCTCGGCCGCGGCGGTGGCGACCGGGACCGAGCGCGGATCGTCGAGCTCGCGCCAGGCCCGCGCCAGCAGCCGGCGGGCGGTGGCCTCACGTCGCGAGGTCGGCAGCCACACCAGCAGCGGCGTGGTGATCCCGGTGGCCTCGGCAAGGGCGGCGTAGCCGGCCAGTTTCCCGGCGAGTTTGGCCAGGACTTCGGTGCCGAAGTCGTACTCGAGGAAGAACTCGATCTCCCCACCGGCGCTGGCCCACCGGCCGTAGGCATCGGGCTTGATCAGGTCCCCGAAGTGCCGCGCGCAGCGGGCTTCCGACCACCACGCGCCGAGCGTGCTGTGCTCGTCGGCGTCGCTGTGGCGGGCGCGGTCGACCAGGGCGGTGAACCACTCGGCGACACCGACAGTGTGCGCGAGCCGCAGCGAATGGGCTACCCCGAAGGCGCGGTCGTGGCGGTAGCCGAGTTCCTTGACGTCCAAGCCGTCCTCGGCGGCCAGCACCGCAGCCCCGGCGGGCGCGAGGACGTAGTGCATCGGCGCGGTGCCGACGGTGATGAACGGCTGGAACCGGTCCACCACGCCCCACTGGAACAGCTCTCGCAACCGCATCCGGCCCGAGCGGAACGACGGGAAGGCGAGCGCGGTGATCTGGTGGGCGGTGAGCACGCGGTGCTCGTGCAGCATCCGGATGATCCACCGATCGCGCGGCGTCAGCCGCCACGCCAGCACCGCCTGGTGATCGGCGTTGTTCGCCGCGCGCGGGGTGGGCCGGGTTGCCTTGTGGCCTCGAAGAGTGCGCTGCCTGGTGGGATTGGTGATCATGACGCGAACCTCCGGAAAGTGTTGTGCGAAATGGACTTCCACCCGTCTTTGTGGGTGTGGCCGAGTCGGGTCAGGACTGCTGGCGGCGTGGATCGGCGCTCCGCGCCCGGACGCCGGACTGGCCTCGGCGATCGCCGCTATTCGGCCGCGTCGGCCCCGAGGTCCCGGCGGGCCGCTGCGGTGGCCGGGTTGGGGTCTGCGAACTGGGCGCAGACGCAGTGGCACCAGGAACTCGGCTGCGCAAGACCCGGCGAGCGATGCCGCGGATCTCCCGTGCTCGGCCAGGAATCGCGCGAGGAAGCGGCTGGGTGCGCATGGTGAACGGCTGCGCCTCTTCCCCGTTGAGCACGAGCCGCACGGCGGCGTGGTAGACGCCCAGGTGCGCCAGGTCGTGATCGGACAGCCGGGGCGCGGTGTGCCGGGACAGCTCGCGAGAGTCCTCCGGCGAGGCGTTGAAGAAGATCTTGCTGCGAGCGTTGGTGGACATGCCCTCCCGCAACTCACGGGGAAGCTGACCAAGATGCTGATGCGCCAACGTCATCGCGACACGGAAACCCCGCGCCTCGGCCAGCATGTCCTCGATCGGATAGGGCAAGTTCAAGAAGTTGTGACACTCGTCGATCACCATCGACGCGTCCCGCCGCTGGCGTTGCGGCGTGCGGGCACGGGCGGTCGTGGCCTGCCAGGTCCGTGCGACCACCAGCGACCCGACCAGCCGGGTGGTTTCCTCGCCGAGCGAGCCTTTCGGGATGCGCACCAGGCAGATCCCGCCGTCGAGCACCTCACCCATGTCCACCGTGGAATGTCCGCCCGCGATGGCGTCGCGCACGAACGGCCGCAGCAGGAACGCCCGCAGCTTGTTCATCAGCGGGCTGATCACCTGGCTGCGGGAGGAGTCGGTGAGTTCCTCGTACCAGGACCAGAACCCCCGCAGCACCGGGTCGGTGATCCCGGCGGTGACCCGTGATCGGAAGGCGGGATCTGCCAGCAGCTTGGGCAGATCAGCGAGTGTGGCGACGCCTTCCTGGGTGCGAAGGGTCAGACAGGCGGCCCGCATCACGTCGTCGGTGCGCGGCCCCCAAAACGCGCTGTAGACCCGCCGGAACACCGAGACGAGGTTGTCGACGGTCAGGTCGGTTTCCCCGCCGTCCAACGGGTTCAGACACGGCGGCCGAGACTTCGAGTCAGCGTCGAAGATCACGACACGATCCGCCACTGAGCGAGGCAGGCGGGAGAGCATGTCGGTGACGAGGTCGCCCTTGGGGTCGATCAGCACAATCCCGCGCCCGGCCTCGGCGTCGGCCAGGATCATGTTGCCCAGCAAGGTGGATTTACCGGAGCCGGTCGCGCCGATGACGTGCAGGTGGTGCCGCGCGTCGGGGACGCGCAGCGCCACGGGGCGTTCGTGTCCGGTGTCGGTGACCCCGATCGGCTTGGCCTGCGGGTCGGGCGTGGCGATGCCCGGTGGCGGGGAGATCGCGCGGGCGCCGGCACGCTGCACGCCGGGGATCGCCTCGTCGGTCGGCAAGTGCGCCAGCGCCGCCAGTTCGGCCACGGACAGCAGGTCGCCCTTGCCGAGGCGCCGGTCGGCCAGCACAGGGCCGGGGTGGCGGACGCGGTGGCGGGTGTAGTGGTTGTGCTCGGTGTAGGAGGCGAAGCTCGCGGCTAGCGCGTGTGCCCGTCCGCGGGCGACGTCCCGCGCTTGGCGGACCTCGCTCTCGGTCGCGTCGGCGGGCAGGAGGGTGGCGACGGCGTAGCGGATGACGGTCTCGTACTGCGAGCCGCGTTGTTTGGCGACGATGGCGCGGTTCTGCGCCGCGTACTCGAGCGAGGTCTGCGGATCACTGTGCAGCGCCCCTGACTTCGTGGTGTTCCGCGTGGACCTGGATTTCACGCCGGGAGTGACCAGGTCGAGCAGGCGGCCGACGACGCGGGTGGAGCCGCCGGTGTGGACTCGCCGCGCGGAGCGTCGGGCTTTGGCGACCCGGCGGCCGGTGACCGGGCGGGCGAGGATTTGCACGCAGGCGTACTCGTCGCGGCCGAGCCCGACCGGGGCGCCGATCAGGGCGCGGAGCGGGTCGGCGTCGAAGTCGGTGCGGATCGGCAGCGCCTCGGAGCGGGCGAGACGGAGTTCGCCGCCGACGACCAGCCGTCGCTGTTCGGAGTTTGGCGGTGGCAAGGGCGGGTCGGCGGTGCCGACCCGCGTGTGTGAGCCGGGCCAGGCGGCCTCGATGGCACGCTCGACCAGACCGGGTGGGATCACGCCGGGCACCCACAGCCGGATGCCGACCCCGGCCTCGGAAAAGGTGTACTCGCAGGCCACGTGTGGCTGGCCGGTGAACCACCGGCGCCAGGCCGGGCGCAGCAGCCCGACGAGGTTGGACCACAAGGCCGCGCCGCCCGCGGGGTCGACGGTGGGCGGGGCGAGCACGGTGACCTGGCGGGCGTCGGCGATCAGCCTCGCGTGACAGCTCCGCGCCCACCGGCGCCGGCCGATCACGAAGCCCGCAATGCCGACCGCGAGCACCGGGGCGACGGTCGGCCCCCAGGTGATCGCCCAGTCCCGCAGGTGACCCAGCAGCCGCAGCAGCGCACCGCCGGGGTTGCGCAGGTAGTCCCCGAGCCACCCATTCGTCAGGCCAGTCCGCACGATTCCGTGAGCAGCAAGCGCAGTGGGCAGCTCGGGGTGGTTGAGGGCAGCCGGTATCCAGGAAAGCATTACGGGTCCTTCCAAGAAAGAAATGCTCAATCGGAAAAGGGACGGCCGACGTCAGGCGGCGTCGAGTTCGATGTCGTCATCAGCACCGAACGAACCGAACTCATCGCCTTCAGTCGCGTACGCCTGCTCGCTGGCAAAGCCCAGGTCCACGAAGGACTGCTCCTCGGCTTCGGTGTCGCCGGGGTCGACGTCCGCGGCGTATCCGGCGAGTTCGGCCGGATTACTCGTGACGAGGTAGTGCTCGGTGGGCGAGGCAATACTTTGGAACGCGACGCGCTGGGTGCCCGCTGACAGCAATCCCTGACCTCGGTCCGCCGACAGCACGAATTGTCGCTCCCCGGCCGACAGGTCGAAGGTCTGGGTGATCTCGTCGATGGCTTGGGACGCCTGCCGCAGCAGCACTTGGGTCGCTGCGTTGGCCACCACGGCTTTGCCGAGATCGTTACCGAGAACGTCGGCGGTGTCCTGGGTGGCGACGGTCAAGCCTGCCCAGTGTTTCCGGGAGGCTTTGGCCATGCGGAACAGGAACTCCGCGCCGGACTTTTCTTTCATCAGCAGCCACGCCTCGTCTACGACCACCAGGCGCGGGCGGCGGATCGCGGGATTGGATACCCGCCGCCACACCGCGTCGAGGGTGAGCAGCGTGCCGATGGCTTTCAGCTCGTCGGGCAGGTCGCGCAGGCTGAATACCACCAGGTGGCCTTCGGGGTTGGTGGTGGTCGGGCCGTCGAACAGCTGCTTGAACGCGCCCTCGACGAATGGGTGCAGCCTCGCGGCGAGTTCGGCGGCGGCCCGGTCGCCGGCCTGGCCCGCGGTGGCCAGCTGGTCGCGCATGGTCCGCAAGGTCGGTGAGGGCCGGGTCCAGGTGCGGGCGTCGGCGGTGATCCCCACCGATTGGTACGTCGCGGCGATGCCCCGGTCCAGCGCGGCCCGCTCGGCGGCTTCCAGCTCATTGCCGACGAGCACCGAGATGACGGTGTGCAGGAAAAGCGACCGCCGTACGAGGGCGTCTTTTGGTGCGGTGCGGCGGCCGTCGGCGCGGGTGTGGATGGGCAGGTCGAACGGGTTGAGGCGGACGTCGCGGGCACCGAGGTGGACGTAGGTGCCGCCGACGGCGGCGGCCAGGCGGGCGTACTCGTCCTCCGGGTCGACGACCGCGATCTCGATCCCTCGGTACAGCGACCGGAGCAGTTCGAGCTTGACCAGGTAGGACTTGCCCGCGCCGCTGCGCCCGAGGATCACGCTGTTGTGGTTGTGCATCCCCTCGCCGAAACGATCCCAATGCACCAACCCCTGCGATCCGACGTTGTAGCCGTACAGCACGCCGGACGGCGCGGCCACCGAGGTCGGGTCGGCCGCGGGCAGGTCGGGCGAGGTGAACGGGAACGCCGCCGACAACGCGCTCGTGTCGAAAGTGCGCCTCATTCCGATCAGGTCCAGGCCCATCGGCAGGGTCGACACCCAGCCCTGCAGTGACCGGTAGGTGGTGTGCTTGGCATCGAGCAACAGGCTCGCCGCCAGCGAGCGCAGCGCCGCTACTTCGTCGGCCAGCGCCCGCTCGGACGGGGCATGGATCGTGAGATAGAGCCCGACGCGGAACAGCTTGCCTTCGCCGCGCGCCACCCGGGAGGACAGGTCGTAGGCGTCCTCGGTGGCGGCTTCGACCTGCGGGTCGTAGAGGCGGCCGTGCTCGGCGGTGTGCCGCCGGCCGCTCTCGAGTTTGGCGAGCTGTTTCTTCAGCCGTGCGGCGGCGGTGGCCGGGTCGATCGGCTCGACATGCAGCGCGACGTCGAGGCGGCCGGGATAGGTCAGCAAGGGTGCGAGCCAGCCGGGGTGCACCTCACGCGGGAACCCGGTCACGGCGAAGCTGGACACCCACTCGTTGCCGACTTCGAGATGTCGTGCGCCGACGGACAGGGCGTCCGGCGTGAACGCGGCTGCCGGGTGGTGGGCGGCGGCGGGCCGGGTGTTGGGACGGCGCTGGCCGCGCCGCGTTCGGGTGGTCATCACAACCGGCCCCTCTCCAGGTAGTCGTCGTCTTCGTCCTCGTAGTCCCAGTCGTCGACCTCGCCGTCGTCCGGGCCGTACTCGTCCTCCTCGACCGCGGCACGGCCGTCCTCCGGCCAGAAGCCGGTGTCCGCGAGGTCGTCGTCCAGGTCGGTGCCGCCGGCGGTGGTGATGACCTCGTCGGCACCGGCCAGGCCAGCGGAGGGCGGCAGCAGGGTGTCGGGGTTGCACGCCGAGGCGAGCACGGCGGTGGCCTGCCCGGCGTCCAGCGGGGTGACCACGATCCCGGCGGGCGAGAGCAGTTCGATCGCTTCGCTGAGGCGGCGCACCAGCCGTGACTCCGCCGCCCGTCGCGCCCCGGCGCTCGCCTGGGTGGTCTCGGCATTCACGCGGCGTTTGCCGCGGGTCAGCGAGGACAGCACGGATAGGGGGCCGGGGCCGCCGAGCCCGTCGGTCGGCCCGGCGGCGCCCATGGGCTCGCGCAGGATCAACAGCACCTGACGGCGCAGCAGGTCGGTCTGCTCGCCGAGCTGCACCAGGTAGTCGGCGTGCTCGATGGCGGCTGCTTCCAACGCCGGGTGCGGTAGCCCGCCCGCGCGTTCCCGCAGCTCGGCGATCTGGCCGGACAGGTCGAGTCGTTCGGTGCGCACCAGCACCTGCACGGGCGCGGTCAGGCTGTGCAGGTAGCGGCCGAAACTGGCGACCAGGGACTCCTGCTCGGACGGTGTCCGCAGCGCGAAGTTCACCGTGGAAGCGACCGCGACGACGGCCAGGCCGTCGGTGCCCAGGTCGACCACGCCGGTGTCGGCGACCGCCTCGGCGGGCAGCCGCAACGCTGACGGCGAGATCTGCTCGGGCACCGCCGCCTTGCTCTTGGCCTTGGCCGGCTTGCCCTTGCCAGTGGTCCGGCTCGCACTCGTGGCGGCGGTCTGGCTGGTCAGCCATTCCGGCGCGGGGCGAACGCCTTCGGGGGCGGCGACCCGGTGGCGCGGTCCCATGCGTTGCTGGATCGCGGCGACCAGCAGCCGGTCCATCGAGATCCCATCGCGCTGACCAAGCGCAATGACGGCCGCGCTCACCCCGATCGGGATAGCCAGCGCGAGGAACACCGGTAGCGGCATAACCGCGCGAGTGGTGGTCCACCCGGCGTAGAGCACCAGGCCGGTCACCGCGAGGATCGCTAGTTGGCGGGCGGTCAACGGGCCGATCACTTTGTCAGCCATGTCGACGTCGGCGGGAATGCGAACAGGCGAAGTCACGACTTACCTCCGGGCTTGAGTGGTGGCGGCGAGGGACGCCGCGGCGGTTTCGGCAGATCCAGCGGGAGCCGGAACTGCTGCCCGGCGGGCGAGGCCGGTCGCGGCGGTGGCGTCGCCGGTGTCGGGATCGACGGGCGCGGTGTGCGGCGCACGCCGTCCAGTGGCAGCGGGTACTGCCCGGAGCGGGTGGCCCGGTTGCCCTTGTACGGATCGAACGGCAGCTCCATCTGCTGCCCGCTCCGACGCCGACTGCCCGGCTGGTTGGGCGATGCCGGAGGCGGTGTCGGCTTGACGCGCTCGGCGTCCAGCGGCAACCGGTACTGGCCGTCGCGCCCGAGGACCGGCTTGTTCTCCGGCCAGTCGTCTCCGAGTGGCAGCGCCAGCTGCCGGCCCTCCCCGGCCTTCGGTTTCGGCGCGGGAGCGGGCTTGGGCTTCGCGACTGGACGGCTGCGGCGAACACCGGCCAGCGGCAGCACGTACTGGCCGTCAGCGGTGGTGCGGGCGTGGGCGTAGGGGTCCGCAGGTCCCCGACCGCCACCGTCGCTTCCGCGACCGCCGCCGGAGGAGCGAGACTTGCGGCCACCGCCGCCCCGGCCGCCGAGCAGGCCGAAGGTCTTGTACGCGATGAAGCCGCGCACGATCGAGCCGAGGATCGAACGACCACCACTGCCCTTTACCGAGGACAGCACCCAGAACGGGATCTTGAACAGGATGTACATCAGCGCGAGCGCGACGAGCAGGTTGACCAACCCGCTGACGGTCGGGCCGAACAAGGTGAAGCCGCCGGGCGCGAGGAACACCTTCATCGCGGTGATCAACGCCAGCGACTGTCCGACCTGGATGGCCAGGCAGCCGCCCCCGGCTTTCCACCACCAGAAGGCGATGCCTTCGGTCTGTGGAGTGGCGTGGCACATGAGCGCGATCGGTGCCCCGGCGATCAGGATCACCGTCAGCGCAACCCTCACGATGTAGGTGACCAGCAGAACGACCAGCATCCCCACGATGAAAATGCCGAGGAAGATGGTGAAGATCCCGCCGTTGAGAGATCCGAGGACGAGGTTCTTCAACGTGTCGCCGGCCGCGCTGGCGTCCACGCCGTCGCCCATGATCGCTTGGGCCAGTCCGTTGGCGAGCTCGATGGCTTTGGTCGCCACCCACAGCGACAGGGCTCCGGCGAGGAACCCGACCACGATCCGGGGAGCGAGCTCCTTGATCGAGTGCCGGGTCTGCAGGGTCTGGTAACTCATCACCAGGACGCCGGCGATGAGGATCAACAGCCCGTAGCAGGCGAGCAGGATTTGCCAGGAGTTGCTCCACAGCTCCCCGATCCGCGGCAGCGAGTCGGGCGTCGGTGTGGTCAGCAGCGTCTTGGACAGCAAGTCCAAAAGCGGGTTCAACGCGGCAGTGACGATGCCCCGGAAGAAGGCGTTGATCGCGTTGGTGATGCAGCCGCCGATGTCGGTGATCCCGCAGTCGGCCTCGCCGTTGTCACCGTTGCCGGGCTGGCCGGTGCCGGGGTTGGTGGGCGGTGCCGAAGTCGGCGGCTGCGGGATGCAGCCCTCCCCCGTGCACGGAGGAGCCGGAGCGGTGGACGGGTGCGTGCACTCGTACTGCAGCGAACCGGGGAAGCACGTCACCGGCGTGCTCGGCCCGGTCGGGATCGGCAGCGGGACGCCGGTGAGCGGCGGAGTGGTCGTCGGCGCCGGCAGATGGCAGACCGGCAACGGTGAGTCCGGTGTGCATGGATCGCCGGTCGGCAGCGGCAACGGTGGTGCGGGCGCGGGCTGTGCGGCGGCCGGACCGCCGGGCGTTGCGGCGGCGCTGACGGCGAGGGTGCCGCCGAGCAGGACGACCAGGCTCAGCGCCAGCATCACCAGCGCTCGGCTTCGCGTCATGCGCAGCCGCCGAACCCATCGTCCGGGCCGGGTGCGCCGGCCACCGGCACGCCGCGCGCTCGCGGCCGGGAGCGCGAGCAGTTCCCGGCTGGCGCCGGTGGCCTCAGCGCGAGCCTGAGTGGGCTCGGCGGGGCGCAGGCTGTGGACGGTCGGGGTGGCTGATGTCCGACGACGGGTGGGCCTGGTCGTGGACATGGCTCAGGCCCCCACGATGCCCTGGAGCACGGTGACGACCAGGGGTGCAAGGGCGGCCAGGCCGTAGCCGATCGCGGCGGCCTTGAAGCACTCCTTGGCCTTCTCCTGCTCGCCGGGATCGCCGCCGCCCATGACTCGGCGGACTCCGCCGATGGACAGGAAGACGGTCGCCAAACCGGCGAGCACGCCCATCACCCAGTTGCGGATGTTGGTCAGGACCTGATCAACAGATCCGGCCAGGGCGACCACGACGGTGTCCGCGTGCGCGGCCGTGGCGGGCACGAACAGCGCGACCACAAGCACGCCGATCAGCACGACGAGCTTGCGGCGGAGGGTGGCCCGGCGGCAGCCCGCTGACGCGGAAGACATCGGAGGGGTGGCCGTGGTGCCAGTGGAGGGGTGAGAGGTGCAGGAGCTGGTCCGCCGGGCTCGGCGAGCCGCCCCGCGAGGCAGGGGGACGGGTCCGCGGCGAGGCCGACGGTCGCGCGAGCGGCGGTCGGGCCGGCGACGGATGGGCGAATGGGTCAGGCGCATCGCGGCACCTCCGGAGTCGTGCTCGACAGCCGCCGGGGTGTCCCGGCAAAGCGGTCGAGCGAGGCGGTGTGCGCGGGAGCGGCTGGGGTCCTCCCGCAGCCCTCGACTCCGGATTCGAGGGCCTTTTTCCAGGCGCGTGACCGAACCGTGACCAACGACTTTCCGCCGATCCTGGTCACCGTGCGTGACTTTCGGGCCGGTCGTCGTGGGGTACGGCAGGCACCACTCGCGGCGGTGGTGATGGCCGTCGCGTTCACCGCTCGGATCTCCACGTCGCGCTCGCGGCGGTCGGCGGGGTCGTCGTGCGGGGCTTGGTCGGTGAGCCAGGCGAGCAGACGTGCTTCGGCTTGGCTGCGGACCCAGTGCAGGGCCGTGACCTTGACGCCGCGGTCGACCGCGGCAGCAGTGAGCGTGTAGTCCTCGAGACGGGTCGAGCCGATCAGTTCGGCCTCGTCGCCGGTGATCGCTCCGTCGGCGACGGCGCGGGCGAGGACGAAGTCCGGGTGCCCCCACGGCGGGGCTGGTTCGCTGGAGTGGAAGTCCTCGTCCGTAGGCATCGGGCGGTCGAGCGCCTCGCGGATGAACAGGTGTCCCGCGCGCAATCCGGCGCAGCGCAGCCGCCACATGACCCACGGCCTGGCGAGGTCGATGCTCGCCAGCTCGGACAGGAAGCCGGTCAGGATCGCGGCGTGGATGTCGCGGTGGTCGTCGGCGTACGGCGCGGACAACTCGGCGGCGATGGCGAACAGCGCGGGCAGCGCGACGCCGACGCACGCCACGGTCCAGGTGCCACCCTCGTCGCGGGAGCGGGTGACCAGGTGGATCCAGATCGGGTCCACGGTCGACATGGGAAGGGTGGCGTCGAGCAGCAGGTCCCGCAGCTCGTCGAGGGGCACCCGCCGCCGTGGCAGGCCGGGGAAGCGCCAGCCGTCGATCGAGACCGGGTTCGGCCCGCTGACCAACCACTCGAACGCTGTACGCGCGGAATCCAGCGGCAGTGAGTCACGCTCGAAAGGCGTGCGGCGGAATATGCGATTCGGGGCCATGTCGGCTCCTTTGCGTGGTCGGATAAACAGCGACCATGCAAGTAAGCAGAATCAGGTCCACCAAAACGCCACGAAACCGCCACCAAATGGCCTCCAAAATGCCACCGATGATCTTGATCGGCCGCTTCAGGCCGCCGCCAAGATCATCTAAGGTCGCCGCGCACACCCTTGCGGAAGGCCGGGCAAGATCATTTTATGGTGAGCGGTAATAGCTTACGAGCTGCGACAACAGTGTTTTGGTGGCGTTTTGGTGGCGTTCCGGTAGTAGGTTGCCGGGCATCGGGCAGGCCAGGACGCAAGCCTCAACCGTGCTCGCGCCTCAACGTTGCCGGAAAAATCTGGAGCCTTCGCGACGCTCGACTCAACCAGGGGCTCCACGCGCGCGAGCCTCATGCGCGTTCTTTGTTTCCAAATGACAGCGAAGTTTGACGATAAAGATTAGATAACAGCCCTGGAAAAGTGGGTCGTTTTTCGGAGTCGGGGGGTGTCACAGGGCGCCACGTATCGCGGCGCACACCCCAGAGGTTCTGCGAGGATTCCATGACCCAGTCCGACCACTCCACGAGCCGCGGACCGAAGCGGCGCGGTGACACGACCCGCCCGGCGAGCACCCGATCTGGGACCCGCCGAGGCGGGGATCGCCGCCCCTATCCGACCGCGTCGACCACCACGAGGGTCAGTCCCGCCAAGCCCGGTTCCGCGAGCACCCGCTCCCGTTCGCGCGGGTCGACGTCGACGCCCACCCCGGCGACGGTCTGGACGGCCGGCCCGGCTCCGATCGACCTCGACACGGCCTGGCCGGAACCGATCGTCAGCAAGATCGTCAGCTCGTTCAGCGAGTCCGGCGCGCGGGTCGCACTGCTGCCCTGGCCGACCTCCGACGGCCGTGCGCCGCTTGCACTGGTCGGCGCGGACGGGGTGATCGACCACGCCCCGGCGACCGAGCCGGACCAAGCGCTGGCCGACGCGCTCGCCACCGTCGAGGAGCTCAACCGGACCGGCCGCGTGGTGCGCGTCGCGGCGGACCCGACCGCCACCGGTCCGGGTGCGCGTCCGTTCTGGGCCGACCTTGTCGGCGACTCCGATCGCTCGGCCGTGACCGCCTTCCCCTCGGCGCGATCGGACTTCGGCGACGAGGTCTTCGACGGTGCCGAGGACGCGCCGGCGGACACCGACCTGATCATCACGAGCCTGCGCCCCGAGCACGGCGGCGATCAATCCAGCGACCTCGTGGCGTTGGTCGCGGCACGGCTGCTGCGGGTCGGCGGCATCCTCGTCGTGCTCACCCACTGTGACTGGCCCGCCGGTGAGCTGATCGACCCGACCGGCGCGGTCGTGGCATCGGCGCAGAACGCCGACCTGCTCTACCTCCAGCACATCGTGGCCCTGCACGCGCCGGTGCGCGGCGGCCGGTTCGCCACCGAATCCCTCACCGAACTCGACAGCGCGGCGGCCGAGAACGAGGTGCGAGCTCGACACCGCGCGTCTGTGCGCGGGCTGTCCGACCCGCATCGGCGCATCCACTCCGACGTCCTCGTCTTCGCCCAGCCGCACGACTACGAGCCGCCTCGCCACAGCCCGGCCGACGCGACGCTCGAGAGCGGAGTCATCCGATGAAAAGCGCCCAGGTGCCCAACCCCGCCCAGCCCGGAGACCCCCGCCAGGAAGGCACAACTGTGGCCGACGACCGCTTCCCGCGCGCTCTGTCCGACACCGACACCAACCCGGTCCCGGCCAGCACGGAGAACCCGCTGGGCGGACCGACCCAGCGCGTCCCGCGCGCGCTCATCGACGACCTCGATGGCACCACGGGTACGCAGCCGGAGCGGGTCGCCGACGATTCGGCGGGAGACGTGGCGGTGTCGGTGTGGACGACCGCGCAGACCTCCCCGGCCGCCCAGCGCAAGGGCCGCTACACGCCCGAGTCGACCGCGCACCCGGCGAAGATGCTCCCGGCTGTGGCCGCGCACGCGATCGCCCACTACACCGAGCCGGGCGACCTCGTGCTCGACCCGATGTGCGGGATCGGCACCACCCTCGTCGAAGCCCTGCACGCCGGGCGCCGCGCGGTTGGCATCGAGTACGAGCCGCACTGGGTCGACGTCGCCCGCGCCAACCTCGCGCTCGCCCACGACGCTGGGGTGGAGCACGAGGGCCGGGTGTTCCACGGCGACGCCCGCCAGATCGCGTCGCTGCTCCCGCCGGAGTATGCCGGGCAGGCCGCGCTCGTTGTCACGTCTCCGCCGTACGGGCCGTCCACGCACGGGCAGGTGTCGGTCGCGCCGGGCGCGGGGGTGCAGAAGTACCACCACCTCTACGGCAACACCCTCGACCGCGGGAACCTCGCCAACATCGGGCACCACCGGCTGCTGGTCGGGTTCACCCGCATCCTCGCCGGACTCACCACCTACCTGCGGCCGGGCGGGCACATCGCCATCACCATCCGGCCCTGGCGAGAGCACGCCGAGCTGATCGACCTGCCCTCACAGATCCTCGCCTGCGGCCTGCACGCCGGCCTGATCCCGGTCGAACGGTCCGTCGCGCTGCTGGCGCGCGCCGCAGAGCACGACCTCGTCGCGCGCGGGTCCTTCTTCCAGCGCGACTTCATCCGCAAACAGCGCGAAGCCGGGCTGCCGCTGCACCTCATCAGCCACGAGGATGTGCTGATTTTCCGCACGGCACTGCGGCGCTTGGCGGGTTCAGCAATCTCGACGGACCGTCAGGGTTCACGACGGTTCCTCACCGGCCGAGCACGACACACCGAGAACACGAGCGGCGAGTCGGGTGTGTCGGAGAGCTGGGCGGCATGACCACCCGACCACCCCGCACCCAAGCCCGGTCAGGGCGCGACTCCGCCCCCGCCCTCGTCGCCGTCACCACGCCGGCGGCGGGGGCGGTGCGGGCGGCCACTTCGCCAACCGTGCCGGACGACGCGCGGCAGAACGTGTCGGTCGGCGCGAGCCCTGGACCGGCCGTCGGGTCGGTGTGTACCGGCTATCTCGGACTAGACCTCGGCGTGCTGGCCGCGTTCGGCGGTGGACGCGTTGCCTGGGTCGCCGACCCCGACCCGCACATCGCCCAAATCCTCGCCGCCCGGCTGCCAGGCGTGCCCAACCTCGGCGACGTCCGCGCTATCGACTGGACCGCAGTGGAGCCAGTCGACGTGCTCACCGCCGGATTCCCCTGCCAAGACATCACCGCCGCCGGGCGGCGCGCGGGCATCGAGAACGGAGCGCGCAGTGGCCTGTGGACCGACATCGTGGCGGGCGTTCGCCTACTACGACCCGCGCTGCTCGTCCTGGAGAACGTCGCCGCGCTTCGCTGGAAAGGCGGAGGTCTCCACCGTGTACTCGGCGACCTGGCCGAAACAGGGTATGACGCGCTCTGGCGTAGCGTCCGCGCCGCCGACGTCGGCGCGGCACATCGCCGCGAGCGAGTGTTCCTGCTCGCCTGGCCTCGTACCGGTGCCCCCGACCACGGAGGCCGAGATGCTGCCGACACCAACCGCGCACGACGGTTCCTCCAACGGCATCTCGGCGGCCAGCAGACAGGGCGGCCCGTCGCTGCTGGACCGGTTGCGGCTACTGCCGACACCGACCGCCTCGGACGCGAAGAACTGCACGCACAAGACGCAGGGTGGCGGCCCGGCGCTACCCGACCAGGCGCGGCTGCTGCCGATGCCGAGGGAGTCGGACTCCGGCACGGCGGGACGCCTGGCCGGGGTCGGGGTTCGGCCGCCGTTGTCGCAGCAGGTACTTCCGTTGGTCGACCCCGAGGCGTTCCTGCCAACGCCTCGGGCAACCGACGGGACGAAGGGTTGCCCGGCGCAGCGGGGATCGAAGGGCGACTTGATGCTGCCCCCAGCGGTGATGTGCCTGCTCGTCCCGGACGTGGGCGGCGGCATCTCGTAGCCGTCGCCGACCCGGATCTCGCCTCGCCAGCATCGGTGCATCCCGAGGTGGACTGGGACGACTATGCGCCGGCCGTGCGGCGCTGGGAACAGATGCTCGGGCGACCAGCGCCGTTCCCCACACAACCGGGCGTCCATGGGCGTTCCGTGCTGTCCCCGGCCTTCGTCGAGTGGCTCCAAGGGCTCGAGTCGGGCTGGGTGACGGAACTCCCGCTGCCGCGCACCGCGCAACTTCGCGCGCTGGGCAACGGCGTCGTTCCACAGCAGGCCACGTACGCCGTCGGGTTGCTGCTCGCCGACCTCGCCGAACTCGTCTGCGTCGATTCCACCGAGCCCTCCGGACACGCGGAGGAGGCGAACGCAGCATGACCACACCAGCCTCCACTCACGACACCGGTCCGGTCTTGCGATGCCTCTCGCTAGGCGCCGGGGTCCAGAGCAGCGCCGTACTACTGCTGGCCTGCGAGGGTGTGATTCCTCGCTTCGATGTCGCGCTGTTCGCCGACACCGGCTGGGAACCACGCGCGGTGTACGCGAACCTCGCCCGGCTCCGTCTGCACGCGGAGAAGTTCGGTATCCCGGTCCGGACGGTGTCGGCGGGCAACATCCGCGACGACGCGCTCGACCCGGCCCACCGGTTCGTGTCGATGCCACTGCACGTGCTCAACCCCGACGGCAGCCGAGGCTTGGCACGGAGGCAATGTACTAGCGAGTACAAAATTTCGCCGCTGAAGAAGGCAGCGCGCGACCTGCTCGGCTACCCGCATCCACGACGGCTGCCGCGCGGCGTGTACGTCGAGCAGGCCATCGGCATCAGCACCGACGAGTTCACCCGCGCCAAGGACTCCGGCGTCAAGTACCTGCGCAACGTGTTCCCGCTGATCGACCTCGGCTGGAACCGCACGCGGTGCGCCGAATATCTCGCCGAGCGCGGGTTCGGCGAGACGGTGAAAAGCGCCTGCGGGTTCTTCCCTATCAGGTACACCTGTTGCGTGATCTTGTGTTGCACGCCGGTGGTGGCGTAGACGATGGCTGGTTGGCAGGTTTTCTGGGTTCCTCAGCAGGGCAGCACGCCGCGTGGCGAGCACCCAGTGCTGAAGCGGTGGACGGAACTGGAGGAGCGGGAGGAAGCGGCGCGGATCGATCCGGGGGATCCGTTCATGCTGGATCCGGACTGGCGGGCTGATGCCCGGCTGACGCGCTACTTCACCCGGTCGCGGTTCGCTCGGCTGTCGCCGGAGACGAAGCGCAACTACGTGACCGACTACCGCGTGTTCTTCGATTTCCTCTGGCAGCGCGGAAAGTGTTGGTCGGATGCCACGGCCGAGGACCTGCTGGATTGGGAGGACTGGCGACGCTGGTCCCCGCGCAACGAACGCCGGATCGGGCCGGACAAGTGGAACCGCGAGCTGGCCGCGTTGACCAAGCTCTACGGCTGGGCGGTCGATGCCTGCTGCATCCCCAGCAGCCCGGTGACGACGCGCGAGGCGATCTCCCGCAACGGCGATAGGGTTCAGGTTCCGGCGGCGCGGGCGAGGAACGCGCGTGGCAGCAACGTGAAGTGGCTGACGCCGGCGGCGTTCCGGCTCTGGCGGGATGTCGGGCTGCGCGGCTACGGCGCCGACGGGCGCCGTGATCGCAGCTGGCGGGGACGCCACGACGACCGCAACGCGGCGTTCGCGGACTTGCTGTTCTCCTCCGGGCTGCGACGCTCGGAGGCGGGCACGCTGCTGACGTTCGAGCTGCCGTCCGTTGAGGACACACCGCGCCGCTACTACGCCGGACGCCTCGGCGCCGAGGCGACGAAGAGCAGGCGGGTGCGCACCTTCTACGTCGCGGCGGATGCGTTGCTGGCGATCGACGCCTACTGCACAACGACGCGCCGCGCCGCGATCCGGCGAGCGCAGCGTCATCGTCGCTACGACCGCGTCGAGGGCATGCTGGTGCTGACCGGCCGGTCGGGGTTCAAGCAGTCCGTGCTGCACTGGCACGACCAGCGAGGCCGGGAGCACCGGCGCGGGCTGGCGACACTGTCGCATCAGGAAAGGCTCCGCCTGTTCGTCGACGGCGACGAGGGTCTGGAGCCGCTGGCGCTGTGGTTGTCCGAGGACGGCACGCCGTTTGCCCCGCACTCCTGGGAAGCCGTCTTCCACGCCGCGTCGGTCCGCTGCCAGTCCATTTTGGCTGATCACGTCGCCGAGCCGCCGTTCATGACCCCGCACATGGCCCGGCACTCGTTCGCGCTGCACATGCTGGTCGCGCTGCATCATGCGATGGATCGCCGGTTCGGCCTGGACCCGGAGGAACGGCGCGACCACCGGCTGCTCTACGGCGACGTCTGGCAGATGGTCAAGGACCTGCTCGGGCACAGCAGTGTCGAGACGACCCGGTCGATCTATCTGGCCCCGGTGTCGGACCTGCAGGTCCGCTCGCTGCTGATGGAGGACGTCGACACCGACACCGGCGAGCTGCTGCGCCTGATCGCCGCGGCCTCCGACCGCGTCCTGGACGCCGAGGAGTGCGCATGAACCCGCGATCGGGGCGTCGCGCCGTCCTCCCGGAGAGCGTCCACCATCGGCCTGCTGTCCTGGAGCCCGGGACGCTGGTGGTCCGCCACATCGCTGAGCAGAGCCGGAAGGAAGCCGTCTACGACTTCGGCGCGCTGCCGCTGGCGCCGCAGCTGCAGCGCGAACTGGCCGAACTGTTCGCCGGCCAGCTCGGGCCCGCCGGCAGCTGGCGGGCCTTACCGACCAGCAGCGAAATCTGGCAGAAGGTGGTCACCTTCGCCGGCTGGCTGGCCGCCCGCGAGCCTGGTCCGCAGCAGTTCTCGGAGCTGACTGTCGGGATCTGGAACGCGTGGCGGCTCAGCCGCGCCGACAGCACGGTCGGGCGACGCGAGGTCAGCAAGCTGGGCCCGCTACTGGCCAAGCACCCGGCGCTGCCGGCGCCGGTCCGCGAGCTGATGACCAGGCGGATGCCGACCGAGACCCGCCGCGAGGTCGCCTACCAGCCCCACGAGTTCGACCGGATCAAGAAGCTCGCCACCCAGAAGGTCCGAGCAGCGCTGCGCCGGATCCGCGAGCACGTCGAGCTGGTCGAGCAGTGGAGGACCGGGCAGCTGCCCGAGGGAACGGAGCAGTGGCTGGCCGGCGAGGCGTTGGATCACATCGCGCGCACCGGCGACCTGCCCAACCACGTCAGTATCAGCCGGACAGACCAGTCACGCCGCGTCCGGCCGCCGCTGCGGCACCTCGACATTCTGGGAGCAAGTCCGTGGCGCCGGCTGTTCCTGACCGGTGAGGAGGCATCGTCGCTGGCGGTGCTGCTGGTCGCTACCTACGGCTGGAACGCGACCCCGGTCTCGGAGCTGACCGTCCCCGACACCACCCCGAACGCCGGTCCGGACGGCCACACCATCTACCGGGTCGAGCTGCACAAACGACGCCGCGGCGGGGCCGGCACGGTCGAGACCCGGAACCTGACCGACTGGGGCGCGGACTCGCCGGGACGGCTGATCGCGCAGGCCATCGAGATGACCGCACCGGCCCGCGCCGTTCTCGCCGCCGACGGCGCACCGACCGACCGGCTGCTGGTCTGGCGGCTCAACCGCGTCCGCGACCCCCAACGCCCCAACCCGGCGCCGGAGCTGTTCCGGTCCGGAGTGGACGACCACACCTTCCGCAACATGCTCAAGATCTGGAAGACCGAGCACGGGATGTCGGTCAGCCTCCGCCGCCTGCGCAAAACCGTGATCGTCCTGCACAACCGGACGCCGACCCAGCACACGCAAGACACCCACGACCAGATCTATGTCTTACCGGATCCGCAGACCTGGCAACGATCCTCACCGATCATCGCCGAGGGCATCGAGTCGGCGCTGGTCCACGCCCGGACCACGTTCACCGCGCGCACCAGCCGCACCGACCTGCCCGGCGCCCAGGACACGGTGACAGCCGGATGCACCGGCTACACCCACAGCCCCTTCGGCGAAGACGGAGCGCCCTGCCGCGCGTCGTTCCTGCTCTGCACGGCCTGCTCCAACGCCGTCATCATGCCTCGTCATCTGCCGCGGCTGGCTTACCTGCAGCACGCGCTCGACGAGCTGCGCGGCGTGATCGGCGCCCGGATCTGGGACCAGGAATGGCGACATCATCATGCCCGCCTCGCCGACCTGCGGACCCGCCCGGACTTCACCGCGGCCGAGTGGCGTGACGCCCTGGCCGAGGTCACCGAGCACGACCGCACGATGATCGACCACCTCTTGCGAAACAGGTTCGACGCATGACCCACGCCCTCGCCACATCCACCACCCGGCCGGCAGCGGACCAGGTTCTCGTCGACCCGGAGACCGTCCCGCCCGAACGTCGGGCGTTGCTGCCCCGCTACGGCGACCCCACCTGGTTCTTCCACCACCTCTCGCAGAACCCGTCGTCGTCCAACGACCTGATCCGCTGGAGCCGCTACCCGGAGGTGTTCCGCGAACCGCTGCGGCACGCGGCCTGGGCGATGCTGAACTACGCCCTCTCCGACGCCGACCTGGCCCGCCACGGCGCCGCGATGCGAGCCCGGCTCAGTCCCGGACGCCTCTATCGCACCACCCGGGACTGGCTGACCTTCGCCCGCTGGCTGACCGAGCGCGGCATCACCGAACTCGGGCAGGTCAGCGCCGAGGACCTCGCCGAGTTCAGCCTGCACCTGGCCCGGCGCGGGCTGAGCCGCAACACCGTGGTCAACTACCTGGTCGGACTGTCCCGGCTGCACTCCTACGCGCGGCTCTACCTGCCCGAGTCTGACCGGCTGGTTGAGCCGCCCTGGCTTGGCCGCGGCATCGACGACTACCTGCCCGCGGCCTCGGCCCGAGGCGAGAACGTCACTGAACCGATCACCCCGGACACCCTGGGCCCGCTGCTGGTCTGGGCGCTGCGGATGGTCGAAGACTGCGCCGGGGACATCATCGCCGCCCATGACGAGCGCACCCGGCTGCTGGCACGGGCGAAGAACGCGATCGCCGAGCCGCTGGTCACTTTGCTGCACCGGCTGCGCGCGGGAAACGAGCCGATTCCCTGCCACCAGACCAACGACGCCTACGCGGGCACCATCGCCTGGAACTACCTCGCGGGACTGACCGGTGCGTCGGCCAAGCAGGCCAAGATCGCTCTGCGCGGATCCGACCTCCCGGCCTACGCCGCCGCCCACCCCGGCCCCTGCCCGCTGGATCTTCCCATCCGGGGCACCGTTGGCGGGCAGCCCTGGCACCCGGGAATCACGTTCGATGAAGCCTTCGGGCTCGTCGTGCGGCTGGTCGACTGCTGCTTCATCGTGATCGCCTACCTGACCGGCATGCGTCCCGGCGAAGTCCTGGGCCTGCGTCACGGCTGCTGTCCCACACCGGCCGCCGAGGGCAGCTCGGCCGTCACGCACCTCATCCACGGACGCCAGTTCAAACACGCCCGTGACGAGCACGGCAACCACGACTCCGCCGGCGCCGTCCGCGAGACGCCCTGGATCGCGATCCCGCCGGTCGTCCGCGCCATCCGCGTCCTGGAGCGGCTGGTCGGGCCCGGGAAGCTGCTGTTCGACGCGCACACCTTCGACCCGCGCCGCGGCGAGACCCGCCACGGCAAGGCCATGGCGACCACCACGATGGCCAACCGGCTGGAACGCACCGTCGCCTGGCTGAACGCCCTCGCCGAGCAGCTCGGCCGCCCGCAGGAGACGATCCCGCCCGATGGGCGGATCGGCATCGCCCGGTTCCGCCGGACACTGGCCTGGCACATCGCCCGACGACCAGGCGGGCTCGTCGCGCTCGCCCTGCAATACGGCCACCTGCGCACCGTCATCAGCGAGGGCTACGCCAGCCGCTCCCGCGGCGGCATCCACGACCTGCTCGACATCGAGACCGCCCGAGCCACCGCCGACCACCTCAGCGACGTCCATGACGCCCTCGAAGCCGGCCACGGAGTCTCCGGGCCCGCCGCGCGCCGCCTCATCAACTCCGCCACCCAGCACCACCACCGCTTCGGCGGCACCGTCACCACCGCCCGCCAAGCACGCACCCTGCTCGAAGACCCGACCTTCACCGTCTTCGACAACCCCGACGCCTACCTCACCTGCAACTACAACCCCGCCAAAGCCCTCTGCCACCCCGACCGCAGCGGCACACGCGACACCCCCAGCCTGGACCGCTGCGTCGCCAGCTGCGCCAACATCGCCCGCACCGACACCCACGCCCACGGCCTCACCCAAGCCGCCACCGACCTGCGCGACCAAGCCCGAACCGCCCTGCTGCCTGCCCCGCTGGCAGACCGGCTCCACGCCAAAGCCGAGCACCTCGACCAGCTCGCGCAGCAACACCACCACCAGTGAATCACCCTCAAGGACAGCCGGCCATGAGCGCTTCTCACGAACGCGACAGCATCCGCGACGCCATGCAACGGCTGCTGGAAGGCAAACCTCTGCGATCCGACGGGGCGCTCACCGTCGTCTCTCTCGCCACCGAAGCCGGCGTCAAACGCCACGTCCTGACCCACCGGCATACCGACCTAAAGGACGAGTTCTATGCCAAAGTCCGCGCACAGGGCCACATCCCGGCCAGCGAAGTCAAGCTCCGCGCTGACCTTCGAGAAGCAAACGACGTCATCACACAGTTGCGGGCGGAGAACCGGGAACTCGCCGGCACCGTCGAGCGCATGGCCCGCGTCATCAACGCGCTCACGGTCGAAAACGATCAGCTCCAGGACACCGTCGCAAAGCGCTCTTCCGGGACCGTCACTCCTATCCGAACACGATCTTGAGTCACGGTTTCGCAACACAGTTGGAGTCGGCAGGGAAGTCGGGTGCCCGTTCCACGGCAACGCGGGCTGGCGCTGGCTCCGCGACACGACCCCGACGGCTGGGCCGAGGCGGTCGAGTTCGATCGCGCCATCCGCGACGGCTACCCGCACGCCACCAAGCAGGGCCAGGAGTTGCGCGGGCAGTACTTCCTGCACCGGTCGTGCCGGCCGCTCGACGAAGTCGACCTCGACCCGCCTGCTGTCGGAAAGCGGCACCTGCGGCTGGTCTCCGCCAAGGCGGTGGAGGAGGACGATCCTGATGGCTGCTCGCCGTGGTCGTGCCGATCCGGCACCCCGGTCAGCGAGGAGCGTGCGGCATGACCGGGATGCTGCGCTCAGCCACGGACGCGGGGCATGAGCTCCTCTGGTCGGGTCTCGCAGCGTCGGCCACCTACCATCCGGACGAATTGACGATCGACGTCATCACCGCTCTGCAGCGTGAAGTCAACGACGAACTCCGACGGGAGGGCTATCCCGTTCAGCAGTCAGAGCTTCGTGGCAGTCCGGCCAACCCCGGGCGCCAGGCGCCGGGATGACAGCTCCTCACCAACGGGTGACTTGCCATGGCTGGTGCTGCGTCACGGCCGCTCCGGGGTGCGGTCCGATCGGAGGCAGAACCGGCGTCGGTACGTCGCAGCACCACGACCGGTCCACAGATGGGGTTCTGCGCACCGCCGGCGACCGTCAGCGCGCCGATCCCGACCACGCAGCACCTGCGCCCCGTCGCAACCGGCAGCCCCGACAGGGGCGGCCCAAGAGCGCGCCAGAAATCCAACAGCGAAGCTCAATTTCAACCCTGTAAGGACAACGAAGATGACCGAGTCACTGCCACGACGAGCATGGACACCCAAGGAAGTAGCCGCGCAGCTGGGAATTCCCTACGAGACTGTGCTTGACCTGATCCACAAGAAGAAGCTCGGCGCCGTCACAGCCGGACGCTACTACCTGATTCCCGATTTTGAAATAGAAAATTTTCTGCGCACACAAGAGTTGCCCTAACATCGATTGCGCAAATCGAAAATGCGAAATAGCCGCAATCACCTCATCTTTCCAGCGACGGAGTCGGCATCATGGGGCGACCAGCAACACCGGTAGGCACATACGGCGTCATCAACGTCGAGCAGTTGCCTCCGACCCGAGCTGGCAAGGTGCGTCATCGCGCGAGCGCGTACTTCAGAATGGCAGACGGATCGCTTCGCCTCGTTCGCCGGCAGGCACCCACGAAAGGGCAGGCAACGGTCCGCCTGAAAGAAGCGCTACGCGAACTGGCAACCGAAACCCAGGACGGCGACATCGACAAAGACACACGTTTTCACCATGTGGTTGAACTGTGGCTCGAAGAGATCGCTCAGGAGGCAGAATTGGGCAACCTGTCCCCCACCACCGTCAGCCTGTACCGGCGAGCCCTCAAAAACTGGGCGCTCCCCTCACTCGGCCAACTGCGATGCCGCGAAGTCCTCGTCACCCGATGCGACAAGGTAGTCAAAAAGGCACGCGCTAAGGCGAGCTATGACACCGCCAAGACCGTCAAGGCAGCCCTCTCGGGCGCCTGCGATTTTGCCGTGCGCCATGGCGGCATGGATGCGAACCCCATTCGCTCGGTCGGGCGCATGTCGCGGGGCAAGCAGAAGGAAGTCGTGACGTTGTCTGCCCCGCAGCGTGCCGACCTCCTGGCGAAGCTGCGCGCCTACGCGCCGACGCGGCAGGTCGACGCCTGCGGACGGTCGCTGGGGGCACGCGGTCGGATCTGGCTCGATCTGCCGGATCTCATGGAGGCCATGCTGTCGAGCGGAGCGCGGATCGGGGAGGTACTCGCCATCCTCGGACCTGACGTCGAGCCGGCGGCGCCCACCGTCGCGGTGACTCACCACGTCGTCCGCGTGTCCGGTGTCGGGCTCGAGAGGCGCGAGCTTCGTAAGGGGAACGTCGGTGGCCTGCTGCTCGCGGTGCCGCAGTGGTCGGTGCCCATGTGGCAGCGTCGTAAGGACGCCGCTGGCGACGGCGCCCTGTTCGCCTCGTTTACCGGCGAACTCCTCGACCCCTCGAACGTGATCAACCGCCTGACCGAGGCAGTGACCGCGGTCGGCTACGAGTGGGTGACCAGCCACGTGTTCAGGAAGACGGTCGGCACCGTGCTCGACGAAGCTGACCTGCCGATCACGGCCATCGCCGACCAGCTCGGCAACACCCCAGCAGTTGCGGAGCGCCACTACCGGAAGCAGCGAGTAGCCAACATGGGGAACGCCGCTGCGCTGGAGGCGATGATGCCCGCAGCGACGACACCGTGACGCAGTTTTAATCACTAAATTCTCCCTCCAGGCGCCACGGCCCCACAACGCAGAGAAGCCCGGCCGCTGGCCTGGGCTTTCTCATTGCGAAGCTCCCCGCTTGGACTCGAATCAAGAACCCTCTCCACGGTTATCCGCTCCGCGGAGGCCAGCGGATCCGGCACCTAAGCTGCAGACTTCGGTCATGGATCGTCCGGTAGAGATCACTCCCGCCACGCTGGCCCCCCGGCTCGCCGACTTGCCGACTCACGAGATGCCCTGGGAGAGCTTCGAACTTCTCCTGCGCCGGATGGCACGGGAGGTTCGCGGCCTGCGGCAGGTGCAGCTCTACGGGACCCGGGGACAAGCACAGTACGGCATCGACATCATCGGGCGGAACGCCGACGACATGGGTGAGGCGATCCAGGGCAAGAAGTACGTTCGGTTCACCAAGAGGGATCTGGCCGACGCGGTGACGAAGTTCCTCACCGAGCGGTCGAAGCTGCCGTTCGAGGTCGAACGGCTGATCGTCGCTGCGGGCTGTCACGTGGATCGGACCGAGGTCGCCGACGAGCTGTACCGGTTCAGCCAAGACCACGACGACCTCGAGATCGAGTTGTGGGATCGCCGCAGTATCGGCGACGATCTGCGCGGCCGCCGCGACATCGTCACGGAGTTCTTCGGCGATGCAACAGCTGAGTTGTTCTGTTACCACGCTCCGCCTCCGGTCGTCCTCGCGCCAGCCGCCGACCGGATCGGGATGGCGGACGCGTTGATGCGAGGTCCGGCGTCGGCGGTCGGCGCGGATCGGCACCTCGGCGAAGCCGCCCGGATGGAGGCGGAAGATCCGCGCGGCGCGGCCCGGGAGCTGCAGCTCGCCGAAGCCTTGCTGGCCGACGGGAGTTTCGGAGCGCACGCCGCCGTGCTGACTCGCCGCCGGGCTGAACTGCTGTCGGCCGCGGGCGACCATGAAACAGCCGCGGCGCTACTGAGTCGACGATTCTGGCAGGCTCTGGACAGTTACGACCGGGACGAAGCGGGGGAAATCGCGCATTCCCTGCACCGCGTGAGCGAAGCCGCGGGCGGCCTTGCCATCTACGCGATCGCCGAGGCAGCGATCCGAGTCGAGCGCCATCCGCTCGGGCTACCCGCGGTCGAATTCGCCGAGACATGGTTCGCCGAGGCGCCGGAGGAAACCGCGCGACTCGCCTTGCTGACGGCCGAGACCGCTGCCATCGACTTCCCCGGCACGTGGACCCGCGAGAACGCCGATCTGCTAAAGCGATGCGCCGACGCCGTGCCCGGCACCGACGCGGACGGGCTTGTCCACCGGCTCCGCATCGAGATCGCCGACGCCACCGGGGAATGGACGGAACTGCTGGATCGGGCACGTCGCCGCCGCCTCACCCGTGGCACGGCGGCGATGATCCTGGCCCGATACGCAATGCACCACGCCGAACGCGGTGCCTTCGCCGCGGCGGACGAGTCCTGGGAGGAGGCAATCGAGCAGGCTTGCCTGGACGGCCGCAACACCGCCGCCGCTCAGTGGGTTCATTCGCGCCGGTGCCTCCACTCACGGCACCGGGGCCTGGAAGCGGATCTCGGCGACTTTCCCAAGCTGGTCAAGAGCCTTCGGCAGGCCGGCGACGCCGCCGGCACGTCTCCGGCACCTCGGGTCGAAGTCCGGGCTCTCCAGGCATTGGCCCAGGACAAACCCCATGTGGCCGCGCCGCGGCTGCGAAGCTGGCTGCGCTTTGCGCATTCCAAGGGGTACTGGGGAGAAGTCAACTACGTCCGGGGGCTGCTCGCTGACACGTACCGAGAGGCCGGCGAACCCGATCTCGCAGCAGCTCTGGTGATTTCGGCCGGCCAAGCCGGTGCAGTCAAGAAGCTGGCAGAAGATGCCGGCGATCGATTCCTCGATGTGCGGTCCCGGTTGACCACACCGGCGTATTGGGTATCAGCCACGGCTTTCCTGCTGCTCGCTGCTCAGGCCGACCTAGTACCCGACGATGACGTCGACGAGGTTGCTGGCATCGCACTCGACGCCCTCGCCGAGGTACGTGCCGGTCGGCTGCGGGACACTCCGCTCTTCTCTCCGTCTCTGGAGCTAGACGCCTTGAAAGCCGTTTCGGCCCTGGCCGGGCGCTTCCCGGCCGAGCAGACCGCGCGGCTCCTCGCCTATCTCCGGCCGTACGTGCCACGCGAGAAGAACCGGTACCGGTACACCGATGACGATCACGTCCGCGCGTGCGTCGCGATCGCCTCGGCGCATGCTTCGCTGCGTGGGGAAGCGATCGAGCAACTGCTGGGCCTGCTCGCCGAACCCACTTCCGGGGCCGCCAACAAGGTCGAGGAAGAAGCCGGCGACCTGGTCACCAGTTACCCAGACCTCTTCCGCGCTCGCCTGACCGAGCTAGCGGCGCAGGACAACCGATTCGCCGGCGTGCTGCTCGCCCTGATCACAGACAAGCCGTCGGAGGCTCAGCTCGCCGACGCGCGCGCCGCCGCCGAGCAGTTGAAGAAACCGTCACGCAACACCGCGCTGGTGATGAGCGTGGGCACGGCCGCCGTGCGGCAGTCACTTCTGGCCGAGCGCTTGCCTCCGGACGAACGGGCCGTGCTGGTACAGGCGCAGCTCGACCGAGCCGCCTCGCCGTATGAGCCCGGCAGCAACCGTGCCGACTACTACCTGGCCGCGGCCCACTTGTCCGCGGACTTGGAAGACGTCGAAAGCCTCTTCGCCGAAGCGCTGCTTCGGGCCGGCGATCCGGAACCCTCGAACGCCGATCTGGCCGACCGCCTCGGCAATCACCCGCTCGGGATGTTCCGGTCATCCGGCGCGATCACCGACACCCGTCCGTACGCCGTGGTCCTGGCAGCAGCGCTCGCCCGCACCGACGAACAGAAGGCACGGGTCCGCACCTGCGCGCTCGGTCTGCTGGGGCTGGGGCGGAACGCCGGGTACCGCGCCGTGCAAGCGCTGCAGATCCTCGGCCCAGGCGAGCTACTCCGAGATGTGCCGCTCTTGGCGGTGCACCAGGACTGGGCTGCCCGTTCCCTCGCAGCGGTGACATGGCCGGACAGCACACCCTCCGAAGCCACCGTGGGACTGCTCCTGGCCCACGACCCGGACCAGCGAGTCCGGCGCTCACTCGCCCGGGCGGTCCACGAAGCTCATCACAGCGAATCCATCGAACGAGTCAGGGCAGTCCTCGGTTCCGATCCGCGGCACAGCGTCCGCCGACTGCTCGAACAGCCATCGAGGTAAAGCGCCGGTCGACGGCGGCCAGACTTCACCACTGCGAGACACGATTCGCCGTCGACCGCCACCTGAGCACAGGTTCCACCGCGCTCGCCGCTCCGATGGCGAACTGAAAGAACCGCAGGCCGAGAGTGCGAGAGGGCAGATCGGCATCACCGAGGAAGGGCTCAATGCGCGCCTAGGCAGACGGCCTTCGCCGGCGCGTCGGTGGCGGGCAACCCCAACAGGGCCCGTACGTGCCCGCCGGTGTCCCGGGGCAGCACGCTCCCGAGCGCGGCGTGGTCGACCAGCCGCCAGCGCACGTAGGGTGCGTGGAAGACCGGGCGCTGCCGGCCGACGATCGTCTCGGCAAGGTCGGCAGCGACGTCGGCGAGAATGTTCGTCCGGAACGGCACCGCGTCCCTCAGCATGAGCAGCGTGGCGGTGCTGGTGGCAGTCGAGGTGGCTGCCTGGCCGAGTGCGCGCAGCAGCGGGGCGGGCGGCTCGATACTGGGCACAACTCGGACCGCGGCGACCAGCAGCCCACCATGACGCATGCGCAGCGACGTCAGGGCGTCGCCGACCTGAGGTTGGACGACGACGTGCGCCGCCGCCTGGGCCGTCACCGTCAGCAGCCGTGGTGCGGCCGTTTCGTCGATCTCGGCGGCGATGGCGTCAACGACACCGGGCGTTGTACAGACGACGCAGAGCAGCCGCAGCCCCAGCGCGGTGGAGGCGACTTCGACGAGCACGGCAGCCTCGAGCGACCAGCCCTCGGTCACGTGTTCCATGAGCGGGGCGAACCATTACAACTCCGCGACCGCTCCCTGTCTAACTGCCGTTACAACTAGCGGGAGTACTCCCTCAACCGGTCAGTTATGATGTCGCGGCGCTTCTCCAGCCAGCGTCCGACGCGACGCATCGTCGCCTCCAACGAAAGCCCGTCAGGAAAGGTGATGCCGGCGTCGCCCCAAGCGGTCACGATCGGGTCAAGAACTGCGACGAGGTCGGTGCGACCGACGGCCGCTGCCTGCGCCGCGGCTTCCCGGACGTCTCTGACCTCAATCGCGTTCTCGCGATGGCCGTTGCCCCTATGCGTTTCAAGTTCTTTATCTAGCGTAGATGCGGACCAGGTCGGCACGTCTCTTCGTCGCAAGGTGCTTCTATTCAACCAACGTCCGTGGTCGTGGCTGTACGTACGGCGATCAGCTGGATCGGTCAGCCACTGGTCATCTCCGCCCAGGCACCATTCGTGCAGCACATACTCGCGAGCCAGGCGCGCGAGGTTGTCTCCAACTGTTCGGTACCCGATCGTGAGGCGAGCAGTCGCGTCTGGGATGTCGCGCGAGCCGTAAGCCACGGGATGCGACAACCGGTATTGCGACCTATGCCCCGGCGCGATGATTTGACCGGCAAACGCGCTGACATCGATGAAGGCTGTTTCGCATACTGGCGCTCCCGTGAGCTTTCCTAGGCGGCTGACGATTGCCTCGGCGACGAGCGCGAACGGACCCTCAGGACCCTCCAACGCCTTCACCCAGTACTTAGTCGGCGGCGCCGCGTCCTTAACGGCCACAGTGAACGGCAACGCTGCCGTTCCGCCACCCTCGACGTCAGGCTGGTGAAGATCCACTGCCGTGAGCATAGTGAGGTTGCCCGACCAGGACAGCTCATCCCAGAAGTCAACGTACGCCGTATCCATGAGATCCAATTCTATCCGACGCCAGAGTTATAGAGCAAACGGTCAGGCGGGAGATAAGTTCGACGACGGAACCAGGCGAATATACGAGCTTCGCATTGGGCTTGAGCTCAGCAACCATGGCCCTGCACACATCAAGACATCGGACAGATTCTGACGCCTGTTAGAGTCCGCGGAACACAAGTCACTCTTAACACCCTAGAAGGTCAGACGCTTCAAGCTTTTCTAGCGCGCCGAAACGCTCATGCCGGGCTGTAATCTCACCAGTAGATCGCAATGGTTTCCGTCTCCAACAACCTCTCAGAACGCTTACCTTCCTTCGACGGTGACACTGCCACCGCCTGCGACTCGATGAAAGTTCCATCCACATTCAAACCTGCGTCCGCGCATGCTTGCCTGCGCAGCGCCACCAGGCCGGAAGCGTCTAGTGCCTTCCCGGCACAGCGCTCGATGAACGCTTGGATTGGGAGAAACGCGTCACGAATGGTGCTCGCCGACACGAACGCAGCAGCATGCTGAACTCCGAGCAAACGAAGATTAGCCTGATCCAGGCCAGAAAGCGTAGTCGCCGACGTTTCCGCAAGCAGGAAACCGTAACGCACCAATGCGCTAGCTTTTCTATCCTCGATCGGCGTGGGCACAGTCGAACTGCCGGCGAACGCCGCCGCCGACAGCGTGCTGAACTGGGACATGCTGTAGCCAACCCCGGGTGCTATGCGCATGAGCGCGTCAGCGGCTTTCATAGGGTTCCACCGATCCCGCAAACCTCCTTCATTGCTGACTCGACACAGAACATGGAAGCGAGACTTGCTGAACAACAGCCTGCGAATATCCTTCCAGTACAAGTCTTTTTCCGTATGTCCGACCAGATACAACGGCTCCATCCCACCGAGTCCCAACGCGGCGGCGACATCTCGATGAACGATCATCAAGCCCGCCGCAGCGTTCACCATCCCATAGTCGACGAGTCGACATTTCAAAGGGATCAGACCGGCCATCATTGTTTCGACAACCTTGGCCATGCCCGAGACTTGCTCAAACTGTCCTGCTTTGATCTGCGCGCGCAGCTCTTCAGCTTCTTCGGCAACTTCGATGAACGTCGCGAACGCCGCACTGAGCCGGAACATCTCTTCCGCTTCGAGTTCGACCTCAACTTCAATCAGGTCGCCCCGACGCAACGATGCGGCGGGCACAACCCAATCAGACCGCTCATCATCGAGCTGCGGCGATTCCAACTGAGAACGCAACGCATCCACGGTAGGGAGCACCGCTTTAGCTTCGCTCGACCGCAGCGCCATCTCTTCGTGTTCATGCTCGAACAGCTCATGAAAAAGTGTCTGAACAATCGCCTTGCTAACCACCTGCGAGTTGACACTGCGCGCCGATTCAAAACGACCAGAAACCTTGCTCTTCAACGGGGCAACACCGACCTCAGCCTGCGCAGTGAGCTCGGCTTTGGAGTTCAACCCGGCACTGTCGGTGAACGTCTCGGGGATCGTCCCCGCTCGCGCAGCGAGCAAGCTGACGACGCTCACCTCATCGAGATACACAAATTCGCGACGCCGTACCGCTTCAGAGACTCTGCGCTCAGGAACAGCCAACTCGTGCTCGCGTTTCCGGGGCCACGGCCACTTCATTGCGACTCCTTCGACGTGGAGCTGGTTTTCTTCGTGGCTGCGACCGTCTCACGCTGGTTGGCCGCCAGTTCGAACCCTGCTAGGTAGTCCTCGACTGTGACCGCGTCGCGGTCGTCTTTGATCGCGAACAGTGCCGCCTCACTCCGGATGCCGGCAAGTTCCGCCGGGCTCCATCCTTCGGTCCGGTCCGCGATGAGGCCGTGCGGCAGGTCGCCTTCTACGTTCATCTCGCGGACACTCTTTCGCAGGATGTCTTCCCTGTCATCGCGATCGGGAAGCGTGAAGACCACCTGCCAGTCGAACCGCCCCGGTCGGCGCAACGCGTCGTCGATGTCTTCAGGACGGTTGGTTGTCGCGATCACCATCACGTTAGTTCTCTTGTTGTAGCCGTCCATCTTGGTGAGCAGTTGCCCGACCAGCCTGCGCGAGGCTTCATGGGTGTCATCACCGCGTTGTGGGGCGAGGCTGTCGATCTCGTCGAAGAAAATGATCGCTGGCTGATGCTGCTCAGCGTCGTTGAAGATGTCGCGGACGAGTTTTTCGCTGTCCCCGAGATACTTCCCGACGATCTCCGGTCCGCTGACCAGATACAACATCGCGTGGGCTTGTCCTGCGATGATCCGCCCGAGCATGGTCTTGCCCGTGCCCGACGGGCCGGTGAACAACACCCCGCGCGCCGTGGGCGCGTTGATCTTCAACAGCTTGTCTCGATGCAGCAACGGCAGCTCGATAAGCTCGTTGATCCGCTCCTTGAGCGCGGCGTAGCCGCCGAAGTCGTCGTAGGTGGGCGCGTCATCGGGCTCAAACCGGTACTGACTGACGTCGCTCTGCATCTCAGCGAGCTCGTGGACGCGGCGGACTGGTTTCTCGACCAGAACTCTCCGCACCCCGTCGAAGTGAGTGCCTTCGACGGTGTAGCCCACTTTGACAGCAACCCCTGGCGTGATGGGGAACACCAGCAGGACCCCGCTCACGTCGATGATCGCTTCACCACCGTCGAGCAGCTCGGCCACTGTGCCGATCCAAGGCTTCTCGACCCACAGAGCACTCGGTGCTTTCGTCACCTCGCCCGATTGAAGATGGACGAGAACGGTGTCGCCGGCCGCGAGCTTGTCACGCTCCTCCTCGTCTTCATCTTCGCGTAACGACAACACGGTTCCGGCGGGAAAGCGGACGTAGATGACGCCACCGTCGACGTGGTCGACCCGCCCGACCGACTCTTCCAAGGTGTAGCCGTCAGGCATGGTGACGCCCACCTTCCCCTATAGAGCGCCGCACAGCCCGCAGAATTCTGTCCGCGCTCGTGCGCCTTCGATTCGCGACAGGCGACAATCCGAGGCTGTTCGAACCGCAGCGCCAGGTCCGCGCTGGCCGTGCCTCAGACCGCGGGCGCTGATCCAGTTCTCTCACGCCCCGGCCCGTCGTCGCGCTGTCACTGCGCCGACACCGGCTCGCTATAGATGTCGGGCGCGTAGTTCTTTGCCTTGCGCACGAAGAACGCGTAACTTTCGTGACGCTTGAGGCCCTCCTTGATCACCTCAGCATCGACCCCCGCGTGCAGCAGGATGGCCGCGCCGAGGATCCACTTCAGCGACTCCCATAGCACGAGGTTCGTCTTCCAAGTGTTCCGTGGGCCGGGGAGCAGGTGCGCGTAGTCGTTGCGGGCGTTCACCAGGCTCCCGGCCCACTTCACTGCCACCCCTGCAGCTTCCGGCACACAGTCCTTTGTGTACGCGATCAAGCGCTCCAGGCGTTGCCGGTAGGTCTTGTCACCGGTCTTGTGCAGTCGGAGGTCGAGCCCTTCCGCGCACGCCGCCAATTCGAGCAAGTCGGTCTCCAAGAAGCGTCCCGAGTCGCGTTCGAAGGTGCTCACCAAGATCGACGGGATCGGGTCGATGTCCCGAAAGGCCACAACCGCGTTCGCCACTGTCGCGAAGTCGATATCCGGGAGACGTAAGTACGAGTAGCCAGGTTCGATCGGCCTCACCGGTCGGTCTGCGCGGATCGTCGGGTGATACACCGGGTCGTAGAGTTCGGAGTTCTCCGTCGCCACCCGCAGCTGGGTGATCTTGCAAGAGCGATCCAGCATCACCGACGCCAGGTTCAGCACCGGCGCGACGAACTCGCTGTGGAGCGCATCCAGCGAGGCGGCTTCCGCATCGATCCGCAACCACGTCTCGTGCCGGATCTCGAGCCCCACTGAAGTCGGAGACGTCGGCTGCCGATAGTGTCCCAGATGGAGCTTCCCTAGGCCGCCCGGGATCGGCGCCTCCAGGGATTCCGGTTCCTGGTAGGACACCTCCACCGGCTTGCCGGCGGCAAACGACGGCTGGTACTTCGTGAGGCCGTGCCGCGCAGCCCACTCGTCGATGTAGGTGAACCGCACCATCGCCTTGAGGATCTTATCGGCTGGCTCGATGTGCGCGCCGCGGATCAGCCAGTGCCCTTCGAAGACCTGCGTGCCGTTCTCCGACTCGGCATCCAGATCCCCGAACAACTGGAAGTTCAGCGGATAAGTGTCGGCCTGCAGCAGCGTCACCTTCTGCTGGTTGCCGACGCTAAGCTGCCCGTGCACGGTGAACCGCTCAACCGGGAACTCCGGTGCCGGCACTCCCTGCATCCCACCGTCCTCGGTGGGTGACCACTCCACTGGCGCGGTCAGCTGCCCAGCAAGGGTGATTTTCGGGTTCCGACCCGACACATCCAGCCAACCCGGCAGCTTCTGCTCCGGATGGCCAGCCAGCCAAAACCGGCCCAGCAGATGCTGCTCGTCTCGATCCGCCACGCTTCCCGCCCTCTCCCCCACGTAACCATCACCTGGTGAACCGGTCGAGTTTAGCCACGCTGCGTAAGCTCGTCACGCTCTTAACTGTTGCCCGGGCAGCGTGTCGAGTGCCCCAATCGTTGCCGACGTGCCAATAGCGGTCGTTCGCGGGCGCGGCGTAGTCTCCACCGCTCAGCCGGGTGCGGTGCCATAGGCCGCCACGGACGCCACAGGCCCCGGCACCCCGCAGGGATCGAGCGGGCCTCCGCACCGCGTACCCCGACGGAGGCCTTCGTCGCTCCACATTTGTTGCACGGTCGACGACCCACGGGGGTGCTACGGGCAGATACTCATGCACGCTGCGTCCAGCACGACGTCGGCTTGGGGAACGGCGGGTGTCCACGGCACCTGCACGACCTACCCGCTGACGCCCGGAACCCCGACAGCTGCATCACGCACGCTGGCCGGGCAGGGGCTGCAAGAGCCAGCGGAAAGTGACCGGGTGTGCCGTGGAGAGGGCCCACCAGGTGGGTCACTCGGCGTGGACTCCGCGGTCCGGGAAGCCCGGACCGCGCACCTGGTCCTCACCTTCGCGTTGGCCGTGGCGCAGGACGGGCAGTGTGATGCCGGGTCGTTCGCCGGCCTCACTGGCTTTCAACGTTGACGTTCGCAGCACCCCACCACGGCGCACGTCGACAACGCCGCGTGTCAGCGACTCCCTTTACACGAGGTAGTCGGCACGCCGAGATAGCAGCCCCGCCCGCGCCAAGGGGTCGTGGGGGACGTCCACGTGCACATCGCGAAGTGCTTCCAGCCGCGGCAGGCGTGCGGCGTGAGCGAGGTGAAGGCTGAGTCTCCGCATGAGGTTCGGCGCGGTGTGGCCGGGAAGCCCGCTGACGAGGTCGGCGACCTGGCGGATGGTCATCGTGTCACCGACCCTGATCGCCGCGACGACGATGCCGTCCAGGATGGAGTTCACGTCTTCTAGAGCGCGTCCGTAGCCGCTGGAGCGGCGCTTCCCGAATGTACGTCGTTGGCGGTTCCGGGCGTCCTGGATGCTGGCCAGGTGCAGCCGATTGCTTAGCAGCCCGGGGAGGAGCCTCTCGTTGAGGCCGATCTCGGATGCTCGATCCAGCCGGCGGCCACTGTTGCCGGTGTCCCCTCCGCCGCCGGCGGCGACTTCGACGCTGCTGCGACGGAGGATCAGGTCGACCAGCTCGGCATCCCGCTGATCACGATCGATCCGGACATCCCGCATGGCTCGAGCGGCATCGCGGGGGGCCTGTACGAAGCAGCGAGTATGCCGCCCGGAACGCCGAAGTGCTGATGCCCGCAGCGGCGACACCTTGCCGGAGTTTTTAATCACTAAATCCTCCCTCCCGGCGCCACGGCCCCACAACGCAGAGAAGCCCAGGCCGCTGGCCTGGGCTTTCTCATTGCAAAGCTCCCCCGCTTGGACTCGAACCAAGAACCCTCCGGTTAACAGCCGAATGCTCTGCCAGTTGAGCTACAGGGGATTGTTGCTCACTTCCGGTGCCGGTCTCTCCGACCGACAAGAAGAACTTTAGCCCATGCCCACGGCCCCCTTCACACCACCCCCCACTTAGCGCAACCGCCCCCGGGCGGGCGGTTTTCCTGGACAATGGACAGTCGGACGACCTAACGACGGAAGGCGTGGACGCGGATGAAGAAGTTCCTGCTGGGGGCAGGCCTGGGGTACGTACTGGGCGCCAAGGCAGGCCGGGGGCGGTACGAGCAGCTCGTGCGCACCTACCGCCGGGTCGTCGACCACCCCATGGTTCAAGGCGCCGCCGGGGTGGCGCGGGCGAAGATCGGGGAGAAGCTCAAGCGCTGACGCGGGCCACGAAGAACACGCGGCGGAACTCGAACCACGTCGTGCCGTCGGCGCGGGGCGGGTAGGCCGCGTCCAGGCGCGGTGCCAGCGCGGCGCGGAACTGCTCCCACTCCGCGTCGGGCAGTGCTGCGCGGATCGGGCGCAGGGCCGTGCCCGTGATCCACTCCAGCACCGGCGACGGCCCGCGCAGGGGCTGCACGTACGTCGTCTCCCAGGCGTCGACCGTGCAGCCCGCGTCCGCCAGGAGGTTCGCGTACTCCAGCGGGGTCGACACCGCGTCGTCCTCGCGCAGCACCACCTCCGCCAGGCGGGACGCCCACTCCGGGGACGCCGCCAGTTCACGCGTCAGCACGTGCGACGGCGCGTTGAAGTTGCCCGGAACCTGGACCGCCAGATACGCGCCCGCAGGCAACGACGCGGCCCAGCGCCGCAGCAGGTCGGCGTGGTCCGGCACCCACTGCAGGACCGCGTTCGACACCACGACGTCGGTGTCCGGTGCCGGTGTCCAGTCGCGGACGTCGAGCACCGCCGCGTCGAGGCCGCGTTCCCGGGCTGCCGCCACCATTTCGGGTGAACTGTCGCTGCATTCCAGGACCGCCGAGGGCCAGCGGCCGGCCAGAGAGACCGTCAGGTTGCCCGGGCCGCAACCGAGGTCGACGACGCGGCGCGGCGACGAGGCCCCGATGCGCGAGACCAGGTCGTAAAACGGCCTGGCCCGTAGGTCGGCGTAGTCGAGGTACTTGTCCGGATCCCACACGGTCGCCTCCCGCATAAACAGTACGCGTGTACTGAGTACGAGCGTACTGCTACTCCGGTGGGTTGACCAGCTTCGCGGCGACCTGCTCGGCGATGGCTTCAACGAGCGCGCCGTCGGTGCCCGGGTCCGGCCGGACCTGCAGGACCGTGCCGTCGCGGCCCGGCACCTTGCGCTGGACGAACCACGCTCCGCCGGAACCGATCTCCTGCCGGTGCCGCGAGCGGATCGAGCCCTCGACGCGCTGGTACGCCTCGCGCGGCACCTTGCCCGGCGCCGGGAGGCGGAAGCGCACCGGCGGCCGGTCGGCGAGCACGACCGCCGACCCCGCGGTGCCCACCTCCGACGACTCCGTCAGCGTGAAGACGCCGTCCACCCAGGTGGCCTTGCCGATCAGGTGCCAGCCGACGCGCCGGGCGCCACCCTCGGCCGGGATCCACAGGCCCAGCGCCGTCACGACCAGGTGGCCGCCGCCCTCGACCGGGGCGCTGTCGACGACCTCTTCGCCAGGCGAAAGTGACCCCGCGAATCCGTCCGGCGTGCGGTCGCCCAGCAACCGGCGCAGGAAGCTCATCTCAGCTCCACGCGCCGGCGGCCGCCTGCTCGCCCAGCGACTTCTTGTACTGCTCCAGCGCGACGAGGTCGCCGAACAACGCGCGGTAGTCGTCCGGCGCTTCCACCGGCGACAGCCGCTGCAGCTTGCCCTTGATCTCCGCGATCTGCCGCCCGACGAGGCCCTCCTGCAGCCGGGCGAGGATCGACGAGATGTACCGGGAGTCGACTTCGTCCTTGGCCTGCAACGGTTCCACGGCCAGCTCGGACAGCACCCGCCGGACCGTCCCTTCCGGACAGTGCGGGGCCGCCGCGTCCAGCAGCGCCGGGCCGGTCAGGCCCGAACCCGCGCCGCCCGCCTTGAGAACCGCCTCGTGCACCGCGACGTACACCGGGTGCGTGAACGCCTCCAGCGGCAAGGCGTCGTACTCCGGGCCGGCGATCGCGGGCTGCTGCAGCGCCGCTTTCAGCGCCTCGCGCTGCACGGCGAACCGCGGGTCCTTCGGCGCCGGACGGGCGACGTCCTGCGTGGGCGCGGCCTGCGTCGCCTGGGCCCGCGCCGGCTGCCGGAGGGGCGCCCCGCCGCGCTTGTCGGTCACGCCCGCGGCACCGCGGACGCGGTTGACCACCTGCGCGACGTCCTGCCAGCCGACCCACCAGGCGAGCTTCGACGCGTAGCCGTCGCGGGCCGCGCGGTCCTTGATCGACGCCACCATCGGCACGGTCTTCTGCAGCGCCGCGACCTGGCCGTCGACCGAGTCGAGGTCGTAGTTCTTCAGCGTGCTGCGGATGACGAACTCGAACAGCGGGGTCCGCCGCGCGACCAGGTCCTTCACCGCGCTGTCGCCCTTGGCCAGGCGCAGCTCGCAGGGGTCCATGCCGTCCGGCGCCACCGCGATGTACGTCTGGCCGGCGAACGTCTGGTCACCTTCGAACGCCTTCAGCGCCGCCTTCTGGCCCGCTTCGTCGCCGTCGAAGGTGAAGATCACTTCGCCGCGGAAGGCGTCGTCGTCCATCATCAGCCGGCGAAGCACCTTCATGTGGTCTTCGCCGAACGCCGTGCCCGATGACGCCACCGCCGTCGGCACGCCCGAAGCGTGCATCGCCATGACGTCGGTGTAGCCCTCGACCACGACGACCTGGTGCCGCTTCGCGATCTCGCGCTTGGCCAGGTCGAGGCCGAACATGACCTGCGACTTCTTGTAGATCGGCGATTCGGCGGTGTTGAGGTACTTCGCCGAGATCCGGTCGTCTTCGAACAGCCGCCGCGCGCCGAAGCCGACGACGTCGTTGCCGACGTCGCGGATCGGCCAGACCAGCCGCCGGTGGAAGCGGTCCATCGGGCCGCGCTGGCCCTCCTTGGACAATCCGGCCGTGAGCAGTTCCTTGACCTCGAAACCGCGGTTGAGCAGGAACTTCGTCAGCTTGTCCCAGCCGCCGGGTGCGTACCCGCAACCGAACGTCTTCGCCATCGCGGCGTCGAACCCGCGCTCGGACAGGAAGTCCCGGGCCGGGCGCGCCTCGTCGGTGACCAGCTGCTCGGCGTAGAACTCCTGGGCCAGGCGGTGGGCTTCGATCAGCCGGGTGCGGCTGCCGCGGTCGCGCTGGATCGTCGCGCCGCCACCCTCGTAGGTGAGCCGGATGCCGACCCGGTCGGCCAGCCGCTCGACGGCCTCCACGAACGAGATCAGGTCGATCTTCTGGACGAACTTGATCACGTCGCCGCCCTCGCCACAGCCGAAGCAGTGAAAGGTGCCGTGCGTCGGGCGGACGTTGAACGACGGGGTCTTCTCGTTGTGGAACGGGCAGAGGCCCTTCAGGCTGCCCCCACCGGCGCGGCGCAGCGCCACGTACTCCCCGACGACCTCGTCGATCCGGTTCCGCTCGCGCACCTCCGCGATGTCGCTCTCCCGAATCCGTCCTGCCACGCCGCCCACTCTAGTCTTGCCTCCCCGGCCCGGTTCCCCCCGTGTGCGGCACACTCGGCTCATGGCCTCCACGCCCACCGCCCAGGACACGCTCGCCGCCCGGTTCGCCGAGCACCGCAGTCACCTGATCGGGGTGGCCTACCGGCTGACCGGCACGCGCGCCGACGCCGAGGACGCGGTCCAGGAGTCGTGGCTGCGGCTGGCCGGGCTGGACGACGCCGGCCGCGCGGCGATCCGCGACCTGCGGGGCTGGCTCACCACGGTCGTCGGCCGGATCTGCCTGGACCGGCTCAAGTCCGCCGCCGCGCAGCGCGAGAAGTACGTCGGCAACTGGCTGCCGGAGCCGGTCGTGACGCCGTTCGGGCGCCCAGTGAGCGAAGACCCCCTGGAGGTCGCGGTCCGTGACGACGGCCTGCGGATGGCCGCACTCGTCGTGCTCGACAAGCTGACGCCGGAGCAGCGGGTCGCCTTCGTGCTGCACGACGCCTTCTCGGTGCCGTTCTCCGAGATCGCGAACGCGCTCGGCGTCTCGGTCGACGCCGCGCGCCAGCACGCCTCCCGCGGCCGCAAGGCCCTCGCCGACGCGGACCCGGCGCCGCGCGTGCCGCTGGAAGACCAGGCGAAGATCCTCGAGAAGTTCGTCGCCGCCCTGCACCAGGGCGACATCCGGGCGATGACCGAGCTGCTGGCCCCGGACGTCGTGCTCATCGGCGACTCGGACGGCAAGGGCCGCACCGCCCGCCAGCTCATCCTCGGCCCGGACAAGATCGCCCGGTTCTTCCTCGGCCTCACCCGCAAGTACGCGCCCGGGATGCTGGAGCGCGGCGAGCCGGTGCTGGTCAACGGCGACCTCGGGATGTACCTGGCGCCGATGCCGGGCCGCGACGGCTTTCTCGCCCTCGACGAGCACGTGCAGTCGGTCAGCATCCGCGACGGGAAGATCGTGGCGATCTACGACGTGGTCAACCCGGACAAGCTGACGCGGATCACGCGTCCCGGCGCTTGACCTGCCCGATCCCGGCGGCCAGCAGCACGAGCGCGAAGGCCCCGAAGTAGGCCAGCGCCCAGCCCGGGCTCAGCGGCGAGTCGGACAGGACGGTGGCGTTGCCGCCGTCGCGCCCGGCGTTCGCCTCGCCGTGGCCGCTGAGGAACTTCGTGACGGCGTTCAGCGGCAGCCACCGGTGGATCGCCTGCCCGGCCCGCGGGATCAGCAGGACGAGGTTCTCCGCCATCAGCGGGTAGCCGACGACCAGCGCGACCGCGCCGGCGGTGTGCCGCAGGAGCAGCCCGACGCCGACCCCGCAGACGGCGGCCAGGGCGAACACCGGTCCGGTGCCGGCGACGATCCGCCAGTCCGCGGCGCTGTCCAGCGCCAGGTCGGCGTCCGGCGCGAGGATCCGGGCCACCAGCCAGGCCGTGAAGGCGGCGGCTTCGCCGAGCAGGAACGCGTAGCCGGCGACGAGCGAGGCCTTGGCCAGCAGCACCGGCGTCCGGCTCGGGACGGCCTGGAAGGTGCCGTGGATCGTGCCGGAGTGATACTCGCTGGTCACCGCGAGCGCGGCCAGCACCAGCACGGCCACCAGGCCGAGCTGGTAGCCGAACTGCGTGCTCGCGACGGTCGGCGGCAGGTGGGATTCGGACGCGGTGAGCGCGGTGATCGCGGCCGGGAAGACCAGCGCGGCCAGCGCGAAGAGACCGCACACCCAGGGCGTGACGATGCTGAAGAGCTTGATCCGTTCACTGGCGACGAGGTGCATGCGGGAACGGTCCCGCGCCGGACCCCGGTGGCGCGTCCCACCGGGGTCGGGTTCGCGGGGTCCTACGGGAGCGGGACCCGGCAGGCGTCGCCGGAGGTGAAGCCCTGGTCCACGATGCCGAGCGCGCTGTTCATCCGGGCCCGGGAGTTCTCCAGCGCGATCTGGTAGGTCAGCTCGATCACGCCGTCGCGGCCGAACTCGCGCTCGAGCTCGGCGACCTGCTCGTCGGTCACCGTGACCTGCTCCGCCGACATCGCGTCGGCGTAGGCGATCGCCAGCCGTTCCTGGTGGTTGAACGCGGGCGAGGTCGCGTAGCCGTCGATCCGCTTGAGCCGTTCGATGTCCAGGCCGTCGTGCTTCTGCAGCATGGTGCCGAAGTCGACGCACCACGAGCAGCCGATCCGCGTCGCGACCCGGTAGACGGCGAGCTCGCGCACGTTCGCCGGGAGCTTCTTCGACGCGCGTTCCACCAGCAGTTCGTGCGCGATGTTCGCCCGGAGCAGCCCGGGGTGGTGCGCGACGACGGCCATCGGCTCCGGCACGGCCCCGTACCGGCGCCCGGCGATCCGGTAGAACAGCTTGACGACCGGTCCGGCTTCCGTGGTCCTCTTCGCGGTGATGCGCGGCATTGCGGGTCTCCTTCGTCTCGGTCCTACCGCGGGGACGAGACGGCTCCCGGGGACGTGACACGGGGGGCGGTGAGCCACGCCACCAGCATCGTCGCGGCCGCCGCGGCGAACACGACGGCGAGGCCCGGCGCGGCCAGCGCACCGGTCGTGGCCAGCGCGACCCAGCCGAACACCGCGGCCCCGGCGAGGCCGCCCGCCTGCCGGGCGAAGGTCAGCGACCCCAGGGTGACGCCCATCAGGTCACGCGCCGCCCGCGTCTGGCCGAGCACGGTGTAGGCGGAGGTGCAGACGGCGAACGCCGCGCCGGTCGCGAACAGGCCCGGCGCAAGGAGCCAGGGCGTACCCCCGAGGGCCCCGGCGACGGCGATCGCAGCGAGCCCGGCCGTGCCGAGCAGGCAGCCGAGACGCCCCCACGCGGCGAGGTCCGGGTGGCGGCGGGCCAGGGCGGCGAAGGACGTCGACAGGACGAGCTGGCCCGCGGTCATGGCGACGAGCAGCAACCCGGTTCCCGCCGCGCCCGCGCCGGAGGCGGCGACCAGCGCAACGTAGGTGAAGGTGCCGTAGAGCGCGGCGCCCGCCAGGCCGTTGACCACCACCGCGCGCTTGAGGACGGCGTCGGCGAACACCTTCGGCGAGATCAGCGGGCTGGGCGTGCGGCGCTGGCGCCGGACGAACAACACGCCCGCCACCACGACGGTTCCGGCCAGCAACGGCGTCCACAAGGGACTGCGGGCGAGCGCGTCCACCGTGCCGAGCGCGACGACGGCCGTGCCCGCGACGGTCAGCAGCACACTGCCCGGGACGTCGAACTTTTCGTCGGCTCGGCGCGGTTTCGCGGGCAGCCCGCGCAGCCCGAGCACCAGGGCAGGCACGCACAGGGGCAGGTTCACGAGGAAGACCCACCGCCAGCCGGGGCCCGCCGCGAGCAGGCCGCCCAGTGGCGGGCCGCCGAGGGTCGCGGCCGCGAACACGGCCGTCTGCCAGCCCTGCCGGCGCAGCAGCTCGTCGCGGTCGAACAGGTCCCCGAGCGCGCTCATCGCCGTGACGATCAGGCCGCTGCCGCCGAGGCCCTGCAGGGCGCGGGCGGCGATCAGGGAGCCGAGGCCCGGCGCGGCGGCGCACCACGCGGAGGCGGCGGCGAACACGAGGACCGAGCCGGCGAAGGACACCCGACGCCCGTGGAGATCGCCCAGCCTGCCGTGCAGGGGCGTGGCGACGGTCAGGGTCAGCAGGCCGGCGGCGGTCACCGCGACGAGCCCGGTGCGGGCGTGCAGCTCGGCTCCGATCGACGGCAGGGCCGCGGTGAGGATCAGGCCGTCGAGCTGGGCCATGGCCATCCCGAGCAGGAGACCGGCGTAGGCGACGTTCCGCGATGCGTGCATAACGCACACATTATAGTGTGCGTTATGCACGCATCAAGCGAGGGCGGCCCGGCACTCTTCCGCCTGGTCCGGCACTGGGCACGCCAGTGGGCCCCGGACGTCGTCGAGCGCTTCGCCGCCGGCGCCCCGCCGTCGTGGACGGTGCCGAACCTCTTCGTCATCCAGGCGATCGACGGCGCCACCGGCGACGAGGTGACGGTCGCGGACGTGGCGCGCCAGCTGGGCATCGACCGCTCGGTGGCCAGCCGGATGGTCGCCGAAGCGGTGCGAGAGGGCTTCGTCGCACGCTCGACGTCGACCCGCGACGCACGCCGGGCGGTCCTGACCCTCACCGAAGCGGCGAAGAAGTTCCTCGACGCTTCGCGGGCCCACCAGCGCCAGGCGTTCGAAGGGCTGGTGGGCCACTGGGCGCAGGAGGACCGCGAGCGGTTCGCCGGCTACCTGAGCCGGCTCGCGGACGAAGTCCTCGGTTAAGCCAGGATTTCGTTCAGCGCTTCCCAGGCGTGCCACGCCCGCGTGACGCCGAACTGGGCGTTGAACCGCAGCGCCGCCCGCACGTCCTCCGGCGCCGCGCCGCCCCGCAGCGCGCGCCCGACGTGCGTGCGGAACGTGTCGGCCAGCGTCTGGTAGTGGACGTCGACACTGAGGCTGACCAGGCCGCGCTCGCGTTCGCTGAGCGTGCCCGGGCCGTGCCCGGTGCGCATCCGCGACTGCAGGTCGAAGTAGCCGGCGAAATGCGGGTCCAGTTCGGCCAGCCGGGCCCGGACCTGGTCCGGCAGCGGGCTGGGCGCGGCGCCGGGCCCGGTGGAGAGCAGCTCGGCGGCCAGCGGTTCGGCGACCGGCCGCGCCAACCCGAGTTCCGCCTCCAGCTCGGCGATCCGCTCGATGCCGGCGGCCGCCGCGTGGTACCCGCAGTCGTACGAGACGAACCGGAGCAGCTCCCGGACGTCCGCGGTGGACACCCCGGCTGCCAGGCCGGCCCGCACGTGCGCGGCGAACGCCAGGCCCAGGCTCGCCTGGCAGACGTCGGCCGTGACGCACAGGAACGTCTTCTCGCGGTCGGTCAGTTCCGGAATCGCCCGGACGTGCCTCGCGGTGGCCCCGGCCAGCTGGGCGAACACCGGGTCGAGCGCGGCGAGCCGGTCGAGGCTCGTGGGGGTTTCGGTGGTGGTCACGTGGGTGCTCCCTCGATTGTCTGAACGTTCGTAGCGCTACAGCTGTAGTGCAAATGACGCTACACCTGTAGCGCAATGAGTGTCCAGCTACACTGGGCGGTGATGGAAGAGACCAGACGCCGGCGGAACGCCCGTGGCCAGGGCGAGCTGCTGCGGGAAGAGATCGTCACGGCCGCCGTGCGGATGCTCGACGAGCTCGCCGACGACGAGGCCCTGTCCCTGCGGGCCGTCGCCCGCGCGGTGTCGATCGCCGCGACGTCGGTCTACTTGCACTTCCACGACCGCGACGCGCTCGTCCTGGCCGCCATGCAACGCTGTCACGAGGAGCTCGTCGGCACCGGCGACGCAGCGGCCGAGGTCGCCCCGGATCCGGCGGCCGCGCTGCGCGCCCGGATCCTGGCGCAGGCCGGTTGGGCGCGGGCGCACCCGGGGCTCTACAAGGTCCTGCACGAGAGCAAAGTCCACCGGCGGCACGGGATGCCGTTCAAGGAGGTCATGGTCGCCCGTACGACCGAGGCGGTCCAGCGGTGCATGGACGCGGGCCTGGCCCCGGCCGGCGACGCCGCGACCGTCGCCATCGACCTGCGGACCGCCGTCAACGGCATGCTGGCCCAGCGCATCAACGAGCCCGACCTGCCGTGGCCGCCCGCCGTCGAGCAGCTCGACCGGTTCCTGGTCAAGCTGGTGGGCCTGCGGCTCTGACTTGTGCGCCGGGCCCGGACCGGCTTGGGTGGGCCGGTATGAGCAGCGGTTTCCCGACGGTGGTCCCTCGGATGGTGGTGACCGACCTGGTCGCCGCCGTCGCGTTCCTGCGCACGGTCTTCGGCGCGGCCGGCGAGGTCGAGAGCGGCCGGCCCGCCGAGCTCCGCATCGGCGACTCGCTGGTCATGGTCTCGGCCGAAGGCGAGCGCGCGCTGTTCCCGGCGTTCCTGCACGTCTACGTGGCCGACGCGGACGCGACGTACCGCCGCGCGCTCGACTGTGGCGCGGCGAGCCTGGAGGAGCCGGCGAAGATGCCCTACGGCGACCGGCGCGCGATGGTCCGCGACCCGTTCGGCAACGTCTTCCAGATCGCGCAGCGCGGAAGCTGACGGGGCGGCGCTACTCCCCCGTGCTGCCGTCGATCGACTCGCGGATGAGGTCCGCGTGGCCGTTGTGCCTGCCGTACTCCTCGACCATGTGGACCAGGATCCAGCGCAGGCTCGGCCGGCTGCCGTCCCGCCGCGAGCGCCGGGCACGCTGCGACAGGTCGCCGTTCGCCAGCGCCTCGTCGAGCAGTTCGCGGGACCGGGCGACCGTCGCCTCCCAGAGCCCGGTCAGCTGCTCCGGCGTGTCGTCCACCGCGGACTCCCAGTCCCAGTCGGGCGTCGCCGTCCAGTCGACCGCGTCGAACGGCGCCGAGCGGTCGTGGCCGGACAGCACGTGGGAGAACCAGTGGTCCTCCACGTACGCCAGGTGCTTGAGCAGCCCGCCGAGCGTCAGCGTCGACGGCCCCACCGTCGCGCGCAGGGCCGCCGCGTCCAGCCCGGCGCACTTCCAGGCCAGCGTCGCGCGGTGGAAGTCGAGGAAACCCAGCAGCGTCGCGGTTTCGTCGCCGTCGAGGGGCGGTTCGGGCCGGCCCTGTTCGTCCACAGTGGTCACCTGGTCGCTCACGCCGTCATCGGGCGGACGTCCCAGATCCACACCCCGCCGACGAACTCCGCCGGCTTGCGCAGCAGCAGCTCCACAGTGGACTTCAGGGCTTCCTGGTTCTGCCGCGGCCCGACCACGAGCACGTCCGCGTTCCAGTACCGCAGGTCCGCGAGCGCCTGGGTGCGGTCCGCCTCGGTGACCTCGGCGGCCTGCCCGGTGCGCTCGACCTGCGCGAACAGGTCCGACGTCGGCCGCGGGACGGCGCCGTACCGGCCGCTGCGGTCCGTCGCCGACGTCGGACCGACGAAGTAGCCCTCCGGCATCGGGTAGCCGAGACCCGCGTCGACCTGCCAGTGCAGCGGCTCGGCTTCGCCGGTGCTCGGCAGCGGCACCGGCACCAGCGACCCGCCGGGAGCGACGTACTGGCGCCAGATGCCGTCGGCGAAGAACGGCGGCGACAGCGGACGCTGGTGCGTCACCAGCTCCGTCGGCGCGATCGGCAGCAGCACCGCGATGACCGCGCCGATCCAGATCATCCGCAGCGGGAACGCCGGCTTGCCCTCGGGCGGCGCCGGTTGCTCGGCCGCCGCCGTCCAGACGCGGTGCGTCGCGATCGCCAAAAGGCCGCCGGCCACCGGGATGCAGCCCATCGCGAGCCGCGATTCGAGCAGCGAGTCCAGCAACGGCAGCTGGCCCAGCCACTTCCACGGGCCGGCGACGCCGGTGTCGTCGTGCGCCACCGTGATCTCGACGCCGAGGGACAGCAGGGCCATCACGTACATCGTGATCGCCAGCGCCCGCGCCACGACGTCCCGCCACAGCCAGATCGTGAGCACCACCATCAGCACGATCAGCGGCCAGCCGAAGAAGGCGTTCTCCTCGGTGCGGTTCATCGACACGTCCGCGGCCGCCTCCGGCGCGCCGGCGATCGACTGCGTGGCGAAGCGCGTGAACGCCGCCGTGTCGTTGCCCGCCGGGCCGTGCAGCAGCGAGTGGAAGCTCTGCGGGCCGAAGAACTGCCAGTACAACGGGAAGCCGGCGATGAGCAGCGCGACCACCGCGCCGACGGCGATCCCCTTGCCCAGCGGCGCCAGCATGCCGCGGATCTCCCCGCGGCATGGGATCAGGTAGGAGACCGCGAAGACGAGGAAGGTGAGCGCGAAGATCGCCAGCGGCTCTTCGCCCAGCAGGATCTGCCACGCGACGAGCAGCCCGAGCACGATCCCGTTGCGCACCGGGCGTTCGCCGCGGGCGATCTGGATCGTCTTGAGCGCGATGAACGGCAGCACGAACAGCACCACGAAATTGGGGTGCGCGTTGCCGTGCGAGATCATCGGCGGGGCGAAGCCGCAGAACGCGCCGCCGATGGCCGCCGCCGTCCGGTTCGGCACCAGGTGCCGGGAGAACACCCAGTACCAGCCGGTCGCGGTGCCGGCGAGGCCAGCGGTGAGCACGATCGCCCAGGTGAGCGTCGCGCCGAAGGTGAGCGTGATCGGGGCCAGCGGGATGTTCAGGCCGAACATCGCCGCGTTCGCCGCCATGTTGACGCCGAGCGGGTAGTTCTGCAGGTCCGTCGTGAACGGGTTCTGGAAGTGCAGGACGGACTTCGCGACGACCGTCGAGTACCACTCCCACTGGCTCTGGTCGGACGCGCCGTTCCAGAGGTAACCGCGCTTGAGGTCGAACCACAGCCCGTTGTAGAGCAGGATCGTGAACAGCAGGAACCCGCCGGTGATCGCGGAGTCCTGCCACGCCCAGCGCTTCGGTCCCTCGGGGAGTTCGGGAGCGGGCGGCACCAGCTCGGGAACGGCTTCGGACTTCAGGCTCACGGTTCGACCACCCTGGCGAGGAAGTAGAGCGCCCCGGTCCCGGCGTGCCGGACCAGCAGCAGGAACGGCCGGTCGACCGTGACGGCGACCGGGTCGTCGACCATCATCGAAGCGAGGCGCATGACCAGCGCGGTCGCCGCGGCCCCTTCGAAACCCTGTTCGTCGACGCGCAGGACGGCCTGGTGCAGCACCTCGGACACGGTCAGCCGCGGGTCCGGCGACAGCCCGCTCAGGTCGGCGTCGTCGGTGAACATCGTGCGGACGCCGAGGCCGCGCAGCACGCCGGTCAGCGAGCTGGGGACGTCGAGTGCGATCTTGGGGAGCGCGAGCTCGACGGCTCTGAAGGTGATCGCGTCGAGCAGGCTCGTCAGGGACGGCTGGTCGAGCTCGGTCTCGGCCTCGGCGAGGTCGCCGTCGGGCAGGAGGACGACTGCCTGCAGGCCCCCGGCCGCGGCGAGCTGCACCGCCTGCCAGCCGCCGGCGTGCGCGTAGCCGACGCGCTCGCTCAGCCACATGGTCGGCACGTCCCGGTCGCCGGAGGGGGCGTGGAACGGCGCGTCGCCGGTGTTGGCCTCGCGGAACGGCAGTTTCCACGCGGCCTTCAGGTACAGCGCGTTGACGAGCACGGCCGCGACGTCGGAGTCGATCGAGCCGGGCGGCAGCAGCTGCGGGATCAGCCCGCGCGTGGTGCGGCCGACGTCGTCGTTGATCAGCGCCCGGGCGGCTTCGGGCTCTTTCTCGAACGGCGCGCTCGCGACGGCGGCGCCGGGCCACGCGGCGAGTTCGGCCTTGAAGGAGTCTTCGAGCGGGAGCCGGTCGTCAGCCCACAGCGTGTTGGCTACGGCCAGCTCGGGCTGCTCCTCGCTCCGGCCCTCGTCGACGAGCTGGGCGGCGTCCCGCAGCAGGACGGTCTGCTCGTCCGGGTCGCCGACCAGGGCGACCAGCTCGTCCCGGGTGCGCCCGCGGGCGACGCGCGCGGCGAGGGTCAGCGCACTGGCCACCGAATACGGCGAAAAGCAGGTGTTCCCGCCCTCGGCACCGAGGGCCGAGTGGACGGCGAGGGCGAACCGGAGGTGGCTGTCCGTGGCCATGCGGGCGAGACTACCGGACCGGAGCACCCCACCGGCCGCCCGCGCGCAACTCCACCCGAGGATGACAAAACCCGGCGAAAGTTTCGCCCCACCGGCCGTGCGCCACCAGGCTTCTCCCGTGATCGAAAGGTCAACTCGCGTGCTCAGGAGGTCAACTCGCGTGATTGGGAGGTCGACACGGCTCGAACCCACCCTCCCTGCGTGTCGACTCCCCAATCACGCGTGTCGACCCTTCAATCACGCGTGTCGGCTCTCTGGTCACGGTCAGCGGTGGTGGCGGGTGACGTGCCAGGAGTGCCAGGCGTGGGCCTGGGCGTCGGTGAGGGAGGCGACCTGGTCGACCACCACGCGCAGCAGGCCCGCGTCGTCCGCTGCCGCGTTCCAGGCCGGGACGAACAGCGGGTCGAGGGACTCCGGGGCCCGCTGGGCGAGGGCGTGGACCAGGTCGACCAGCAGCTCGCGCTGGCCCTCCTGCATCGCCAGCCGGCGGCGGTCGCTCATCACGTACCGCAGGGCCAGTGCCTTCAGCAGGGCCACTTCGGCCGCCACCTGTTCCGGGACGCACAGGCGGGCCCGGTAGCGCCCGAGCGGGCCCTCGCCGAACTCCGCGCGCGTTCCGGTGACCGCCGCCGTCGTGAAGCGGCCGACCAGCTCGCTCGTCAGCCGTTTCAGCGCGACCTGGGCGCCCGGCGAACCGTCCGGCTCGGCCGACACCAGCGCCGCGACCACCGGCAGCGCCAGCAGTTCCGCGGCCGCATCCTCCAAAGTGGACACCGACTGGGCGGAGAAGTGCTTGGCGGCGGCCTCGGCGACGGCCGCGCGCTCGTCCGGGTGGGCCAGCACGCGCAGCTTGATCCGGCCGGCCAGCACCCCGTCCTCGACGTCGTGCACCGAGTACGCCACGTCGTCGGCCCAGTCCATGATCTGGGCCTCCAGGCACGTCCGCTCCGGCGGCGCCCCGGCCCGGAACCACTCGAACACCGGGACGTCGTCGGCATACACGCCGTACTTCACCTGGCCGGGTTTGCGCGGCCACGGGTACTTCGTGGTCGCGTCCAGGCAGGCGCGGGTCAGGTTGAGGCCCACCGGGTCGCCGGCGTCGGAGAGCAGCTTCGGTTCCAGCCGGGTGAGGATGCGCAACGTCTGCGCGTTGCCCTCGAACCCGCCGCACGCGGCCGCGACCTCGTCGAGCGCGCGCTCGCCGTTGTGCCCGAACGGCGGGTGGCCGATGTCGTGCGCCAGCCCCGCGGTGTCCACCAGGTCCGGGTCCGCGCCCAGCTCTTCGGCGATGCCGCGGCCGATCTGCGCGACTTCCAGCGAGTGCGTCAGCCGGGTGCGCGGGACGCCGGTGACCTCGGCGCCCTCCCCTGGCCCGACCACCTGGGTCTTGCCGGCGAGCCGCCGCAGCGCGGCGGAGTGCAGCACCCGTGCCCGGTCGCGGGAGAACGCGCTGCGCCCGTCCGCCCGCGCGCCGGGCAGCGCGGCGCCCTTCGCCGGCTCCGGCAGCAGGCGGGCGGTGTCGTGCTCGGTGTAGTCCACGTGACCAGCCTAAACGGGCCCACAGACAGAAACTCAGCCGAGGAAAGTCGCGAACAGATCGTCGGCCGGGGTCTTCGTCAGCCGGTAGTACAGCAGCGCGCCGGTCTCGCGGACGATGTACCGCACCTGGGTGACGCGCTCCTGGACGATCGGCCCGCTGTGCGTCGGCGCGGTCCACGCCTCCAGCCCCAGGTCGCCGGCCATCGTGCGGGCGCGGAAGGAGTGCCACGGGTCGCTGACCAGCACCGCCGTGCGCCACCCGCGGGCCTCGACCTGCTGGGCGACCGCGCGCAGGCTCCGCAGCGTGTCGCTGCCCTCGCCGACCGCGAGCGTCGCCGACGCCGGCACGCCGCGCCGGGTCAGCCAGAGCTGGCCGGCCCGTGCCTCGGTGAAGTTGTCCTCGGCCTTCTTGCCGCCCGCGGTGACGATCATCTTCGCGACGCCCGCGTCGTAGAGCTGCTTGGCCTTCACCAGCCGGGCGGCGTAGATGTCCGACGGCTTGCCGTTGTACTGGGCCGCGCCCAGCACCACGATGACGTCGGCGGGCCGCCGGTCGTTCTCGCGGGCGACCTCCCAGACACGGAACGCCGTGCCGCCGACGAGCGCGAGCAGCATGAGGAGGGTGCCGAAGGCGATCCGGCGTGCCCAGCTCGCGCGCGAGGGCTTGGTGCGTTCAGCGGTACCCACCCGCCCCATTCTGTCAGAGGCGCGCGGTCCGTTCAGAGCCAGCCGCGCTCCTCGGCGACGCGCACCGCTTCGGCTCGCGTCCGTGCCCCGGTCTTGCCGATCGCGGCGGAAAGGTGGTTGCGGACGGTGCCTTCCGACAGGTGCAGGGCGCGGGCGACGTCGGCCACCGTGCTGCCGTCCCTGGCCTCCCGCAGCACGTCGAGCTCCCGCCCGGTGAGCGGGCTGGCGCCGGTGGCGAGGGACTCCGCGGCGAGCGCGGGGTCCACCACCCGGAGTCCACTGTGGACGCGCCGGACGGCTTCGACGAGCTGTTCCGGTGGCGCGTCCTTGACGACGAACCCGGCCGCGCCCGCGGCCATCGCGCGGGCGAGGTAGCCGGGCCTGCCGAAGGTGGTGCAGATGATCACCCGGCAGGACGGGAGCGCGGCCCGCAGGTCGGCCGCCGCCTCCAGGCCGTCCTTGCCCGGCATCTGGACGTCCAGCAGGGCGACGTCCGGCTTCGCCTCGCGCGCGGCGGCGACCACCTCGTCGCCGGAGCCGACCTGCCCGACCACTTCGATGTCGTTCTCGAGGCCCAGCACGGTGGCCAGCGCCCCGCGCACCATGGCCTGGTCGTCGGCCAGCAGCACCCGGATCAAGCGAGTCCTCCCGCGGGTTCGGCACGCACGGCCGGGGCGGCCGCACGCGGTTCGGGCTGCGGGATCTCCGCCCGCACCAGCAATCCTCCCCCGGACCGGACGGACGTCCGCAACGTGCCCCCGACCGCGTCCAGCCGCTCGGAGAGCCCGCGCAGGCCGTTGCCCTGGACGACCCCGGTGGCCTGGCCGTCGTCCTCGACCTCCAGCCAGGCGCTGCCCAGCCGGACCTTCACCTGCTTGGCCCCGGAGTGCCGCAGCACGTTCGTGACGGCTTCGCGCAGCACGTACCCGAAGGTGTTCTGGAACTCCGGCCGGACGTTGTCCACGGCGTGCGGCATGTCGGCTTCGATCTCCGCGGCCCGCAGCGCCGCCCGGGCGCCGACGAGCTCGGCCGACAGCGACACCTCGCGGTACTCCGACACGGTCGCGCGGACGTCGGAGAGCGCGCTGCGCGTCAGGCTCTCGACCTCGCGGATCTCCTCGACCGCGCGCGGGATGTCCCCCGAGCTCTCCAGCACCCGCCGGGCCAGCCCCGCCTTGACGGTGATCGTGGTGAGGCTGTGCCCGAGCAGGTCGTGCAGGTCGCGGGCGACGCGCTGGCGTTCGTTCGTCACGGCGAGGGTGGCGATCTCCTTGTTGGCCAGCTCGAGCCGCCGGATGGCGCGGATCAGGTTGGCCATGAAGAACATCGCCAGCGTCACCGAGGCGACCGTGATCAGGTCGCCGTAGCCGTCCAGGAACTTGCCCTCCACCGCCAGCAGCAGCGCGCCGGCCAGCAACGTCGGGATGTCGACGAGCACCGCCCACGCGGGCGGGGCCAGGAACACCATCACCGCGGTGCCGTAGAGCAGGATGAACGGGCTCGACCCCGCCACCGCGACCGTGCCGAGGCCCAGCAGGTTCATCCCGATGCCGAAGGCCAGCTTCGCCGGCCGCCGCCACCGGAAGGCGAAGGGGAACAGCAGGTAGCAAAGCGCGTAGGCGTAGATCAGCACGCCGGTGGCCACGAGGCCGGCGGTCACCTCGGGCTCGGCGGCCAGTGACCTGGTGGCCGGGATCAGGAACGGCAGCAGGAAGACCACGCCCAGGACCGGCCAGCGCAGCCGGTCCGGGCCGCCGCCCTCCGCTTCGGTGAACGGGTCTTCCCACCAGGATTCCCTGCCGTTCAGCCCGAACCGGTGCCTCTCGGACTCCGCCATCGCCGTTCCTCGTCCTTCCGGGCCCTCAGACGCGGGCACTGTCCTTACGGTAACGCCTGATCACCAGCGCCCCCAGCACGACGGTCCACGCGCCGAGCACGCCCACCGCGGTCGGCAGCGACACCACCATGTCGGTGGTCACCGCGGGCCGCACCACCTGCAGCACCCAGTACGTCGGCATGATCTGCGCGACGTCGTGCATCCACGCCGGCATCGTCTCCAGCGGGATCCACAGGCCGCCGAGGAAGCCCATGCCCAGGGTGACGATCATGCTGATCGGCTGCATCGAGTCCGGCGTGCCGAACTGGCCGATCAGCAGGCCGAGCAGGACCAGCGGGAGCGTGCCGAGGAAGACGCCGGCGAAGATGCGGACCCAGCCCGCCGCGTCCAGGTGCACGCCTTCGACGGTCACGGCCAGCAGCGGCACCAGGATCAGCGCCGGCAGCCCGACGAGCATCCCGGACAGCGCCTTGCCGCCCAGGTAGCCGAATCCGGTCAGCGGGGTCAGCCGCAGCTGCCGCTGCCAGCCGAGCGCGCGTTCCAGGGCGAGCCGCCCGCCGCTGGTGTTGGCCGCGGCGAACGCGCCGAAGGTCATCATGTTGATCATCACGATCGCCGCGAACTCCGCGTGCTGCGGGTCGCTCGCCTTCACGAAGACGCTGGCCTGCAACAGGAACATGAGCACCGGGAACGCGATCACGAAGACGATGAACCGCGGGGCGCGGAAGTTCCGGCGGATCTCGGTGAACAGGTAGGTGGCGTTCATCGCGCGGACTCCGGGGTCTCGTCGGCGGTCAGGGACAGGAAGGCGCCTTCGAGGCCGATGGCGCTGATTTCGACGTCGTGCACGGCCGGGAGGGCCGCCTTGAGCGCCCACAGCGTGGCGTCGGAGTCGCCGCTGGAGATGGCGACGCGGTCGCCGCGCAGCTCGAACTCCTTGACGCCGGGCAAGGCCGCGATGACCGCGTCACTGGCGCCCGGGACGGCCGCGCGCAGGGTACGGCCCCCGGCCAGGGCGCGGACCTCGGCGACGCTGCCGTCGGCGACGATCCGGCCGCGGCGCATCAGCACCACGCGGTCGGCGAACTCCTCGGCCTCTTCGAGGTAGTGCGTCGCGAACAGGACCGTGCGCCCGGACTCGGTGAACGAGTACATCGACCGCCAGAACTCACGCCGGGTGCCGACGTCCATCGCCGCGGTCGGCTCGTCGAGGATCAGCAGGTCCGGGTTGCTGACCAGGGCGACGGCGAACCGCACGCGCTGCTTCTGCCCACCGGAGAGCTTGTTCGCGCGGCGGCCGGCCAGCTCCTCGACACCGGCGGCGCGCAGGGCCTCGGCCACCGGCATCGGCTTGCGGTGCAGCGCGGCGACCATGCCGACGGTCTCGCCGACGGTCAGGTCGTCCATCAGGGCGCCGCCCTGCAGCATCGCGCCGATCAGCCCGTCGCGGACGGCGTCGGCCGGCTTGCGCCCGAACACGCGCACCTCGCCGGCACCGGGCGTGGTCAGGCCGAGGATCATGTCGACGGTGGTGGACTTGCCGGCGCCGTTCGGGCCGAGCAGGGCGACCACCTCGCCCGGGGCGATGGTCAGGTCGACGCCGTCGACCGCGTGGACCTCGCCGTAGTGCTTCCGCAGGCCGGTGAGGTGGATCGCGGCCCCCGCCGCCACCGCCTGGTTGTCTGTTTCTCCCATGCCCCCAGGCTGCCGCCCGGAAGGCCCGGCTCCCCAGACCGTGCGTCACGACCTGACCGTGACAGGTGTCAGGGGTAGCCGGGCCCCGGGTGGTTCAGCAGCCGATGAGGCGGCCGGCCAGGTAGGACTCGAGCTTGTCGATCGCGATGCGCTCCTGCGACATCGAGTCGCGCTCGCGCACGGTCACGGCCTGGTCTTCGAGCGAGTCGAAGTCGACCGTGACGCAGTACGGCGTGCCGATCTCGTCCTGACGGCGGTAGCGGCGGCCGATCGCCTGGGCGTCGTCGAAGTCGACGTTCCAGTGCTTGCGCAGGGTCGCGGCGACCTCCTTCGCCTTCGGGGTCAGGTCGGCGTTGCGCGAGAGCGGCAGCACCGCGACCTTGAACGGCGAAAGCCGCGGGTCGAGCTTCAGCACCACGCGGATGTCGGTGCCGCCCTTGGCGTTCGGCACCTCTTCCTCGACGTAGGAGTCCACCAGGAACGCCATCATCGAGCGGCCGACACCGGCCGCCGGCTCGATGACGAACGGGCGGTACCGCTGGCCCGAAGCCTGGTCGAAGAACGACAGGTCCTGGCCCGAGTGGTTCGAGTGCGTCGTCAGGTCGAAGTCGGTGCGGTTGGCGATGCCCTCCAGCTCGCCCCACTCCTGACCCGCGTTGAACGCGAACCGGTACTCGATGTCGACGGTGCGCTTCGCGTAGTGCGAAAGCTTTTCCTTCGGGTGCTCGAAGTGGCGCAGGTTCTCGGGCTTGATGCCGAGGTCCTTGTACCAGTTCGTGCGCTCGTCGATCCAGTACTGGTGCCAGCGCTCGTCCTCGCCCGGCTCGACGAAGAACTCCATCTCCATCTGCTCGAACTCGCGCGTCCGGAAGATGAAGTTGCCCGGCGTGATCTCGTTGCGGAAGGACTTGCCGATCTGGCCGATGCCGAACGGCGGCTTCTTCCGCGACGTCGTCTGGACGTTGGAGAAGTTCACGAAGATGCCCTGCGCGGTCTCCGGGCGGAGGTAGTGCAGGCCCTCTTCGGACTCCACCGGGCCGAGGTAGGTCTTCAGCATCATGTTGAAGTCCCGCGGCGGGGTGTACTGGCCGCGCGTGCCGCAGTTCGGGCACGGCACCTCGGACAGGTCGTCCTCCCGGGTCTCCTTGCCGGTGCGCGCCGCGAACTCCTCGGCGAGCTGGTCGGCGCGGAACCGCTTGTGGCACGACAGGCACTCGATCAGCGGGTCGGTGAACACGTTGACGTGCCCCGACGCGACCCAGACCTCACGCGGCAGGATCACCGACGAGTCGAGGCCGACGACGTCGTCGCGGCCCTGGACGACGGTCTTCCACCACTGGCGCTTGATGTTGTCCTTGAGCTCGACCCCGAGCGGCCCGTAGTCCCACGCAGAGCGGGTGCCGCCGTAGATCTCTCCGCTGGCGAAGACGAAACCACGGCGCTTGCACAGGCTGATGATCTTCTCAATGGTGTTCGTGGGCACTCCACGCTCCGAAAAGCTTGCGGGGACGGTTCAGGACTGAACGTCCAGGGTATCGGCCGGGGCCCACCGCTTTTCGCCCAGGTGAGCCTACGGCCGTGACACCAGCGACGCCGTCACGACGCGGTTGTCCTCATAGCCTTCGCTGCCGCCCACGTACTCGCCGCCGCACGTCACCAGCAGCAGCTTGTGCGGCCCGTCCGGGTTGAACAGCTGCTCGGAACGGCCGGCGAGGTCCGACTTGTGCACCGTCTCCGTGGCGTCGATCCGGTACACCCACGCGCCGCCCGCGGCGTCGGTCAGCTTGACCTCCTGCCCCTCCTTGACCTGCCAGAGCTCGTTGAACGGGCCCTTCTTGCCCTTCCAGTTCACGTGCCCGGACAGCAGCGCGACGCCGTGGTCGGCACCCAGCTTCGCGCCCCACCAGGCGGCCTCGTCGAGCCCCTCCGGGATCTTCAGCGCACCCGCGGCGTCCAGGTCCTCCTGGACCAGCTTCGCGGTGCCGCCGCCGGGCAGGGACAGCTGCGCGGGGTCGCGGCCGGCGTCCTGCCCGGTGCTCTGCGGCGCCGGCTGGTTCGCGGCCGGGACGGGCGCACCGGCGCCGTTCGCGACCGCGGGTTCATCCTTTCCGGTGAACACGAGCAGGGTCACGACCAGCGCCGCGACCACGAACGCCCCGGCGACGCCGACGATCCACCAGCGGCCGGAGCTCTTCTTCGGCTCCGCCGGGTTCCGATCCTGCATGTGCTTGTGCTCCTTCGCTGTCCGGGCAGTGCACAGACAGGCATGCCGCGAAGGGCACCGGAGGTTGCAGCGAACCCGATCAGCCGGTGGGGCGCGTCACCAGCCGGGCCGTGACCAGGCGGTTCTCGTCGTAGCCCTCGGTGCCGCCGACGTAGTCCCCGCCGCAGGTCACCAGCACCAGCCGGTGCGGGCCGTCCTGCCCGAACCAGCGGGCGGCCTGGTCCGGGAGGAGCTCCTTCGGGACCGTGACGACGTCGTCCACGCGGTAGACCCACCGGCCGCCGCGGGCGTCGACGACGCTGACCTCGTCGCCCTGGCGCATCCGCCACAGCTCGTCGAACGGCCCGCGCCGCCCTTCCCAGTTCACGTGCCCGGACAGCAGCGCCGCCCCGCGGGCCGCGCCCAGCTTGGCGCCCCACCAGGCGGCGTCGCCGAGGCCGCGCGGGATCGGCAGCACACCGGTGCCGGTGAGTTCGGTGCGGACCAGGCGCGCGGTGGCGCCGCCGGGCAGGCGGACCGTGCCCGGCCGCTGCTGCGCGGCCGACTCGCTGTCCGCCGGCAGCACGGCCGGGGCCGCGTCCTCTCCCGGCAGCGCACCGGGCGGCGGGGCGGCGGCCAGTGACGTGGTGGCCGGCGGGAGCCAGGTCAGCACGATGATCCCGGCCGCGAAGGCGGCCACGGCCAGCGCCGCCGAGACGGCGGCCAGCGCCGTGCGCAGCACCTAGTCCGTCCCGGTCCGGCGCCGCCGGCCGAGCAGCAGGGCGACCGCGGCGAAGAACACCCCGCCGAAGAGCAGGCCGAGGCCGAGCGGGACGCGGGAGCTGTCCCCGTCCGTGGCGGGCGCGGCCGCGCCCAGGTAACCGGCCGGGACCTGGGTCGGCACGGGGGCCTGCGTGGCGGTCGCGCCGCCGGCGGGACCGGCGGTCTTCGCGACGAAGCCCTTCGGCACCGAGCAGCTGACCCCGCCGAGGACGATGGTGGTCCGCACGTCCTGCAGCGCGGTGCCCTGGGCGTCCTTGACGTGGGTGGTGATCTCGGCCCGCCAGCCGGCGACGGCGGTGAAGTCGCCCCCGCGCCAGCCGTCCTGGCGGATCAGCTGGTCGAACGTGGCCACCCGGGTCAGCTTGAGGTCGGAGACCGTCGTCGCCGGGTCGGCGTTCGTGATGTCGCCGGGCGGGCCGAGCCGCAGGTTCGTCAGCTGCAGGCCGGCGTTGCCGCCGGGCATCGGGACGATGCCGAGGCCGCCGCCGGCCTGGCGCACCCACAGCCGCGTCACCGAACTCGCCGAGGAAAGTTTCGCCGGGCCGGTGCAGTCGACCGAGGTCTTGGCGCCTTCCAGGACGAGCACGGTGTTGTCGACCGGCCGGGCGCCGCCCTGCCAGTTGTCGCGCAGCGCGTAATTCGTCTCCGCGACGGCATTGGGGACATTGGTCGCCTGCAGCGCGGCGAAGACGTTGTGGTCCCGGCTCGAGACGCCCGGCGGATACGGGTTCTGTGACGCGCTGTAACGGCCGAGGTCGATCTGGTAGTGCCCGCCGAAGGTGGCGCGCTCGCCATCGTCCTTGGGCACCGAGACGCGGTCCGCACCGAGCTTCGACTGCCCGGGCAGCAGCGGCGACCGTTGCGTTTCGGTGATCAGGGCGCCGCCGTGCTGGCCTTCGGCCCCGATCCGCACCGAGGCGATGTTCGCGAACGAAACCGGGCCGGTCTTTTCGTCGACGGCCTGGCTCTGCGCCTCGGCGACACCCACGCCGGCCAGGGGGAACACCACCGCCGTCAGCGCGGCCGCCCTCGTCACGAAACGCCTCATGTCTCCCCACTGCTCTGCTCGGGCGGCTCGTCGGCATCCGAGAAGCGACGAAACGCTCCGCGACAACCTTGCACCGTCGGCCACGGCTTGCGAAGCCGAAGAGCCAATATCCCACGAACTCACCCGGATGGGGTAATACGACCGGCCGTACCCCGCAGCTCGGCGCCGAGGCGGAGGTCACGACCGGGGGAACACTAGGATGGGCGGCGCCGTTATCGGCAATGACTACGGAATTCATGGTCGCAGGTGGCGGACGAGCGTGCTGGAGGCGGGAATGGCGACGGTGACCGGGAGTGGCGGCCGGCCGGGGCTCGCGGAGTGCACGCCGGAGTCCCCCGAGGCGCCGGCGCACCCCGCGCCGTCGGTCCTTTCCGACGCGGGTGACCTGCTGCGCGCGCTGGCGGCGCCGGTGAGGATCGCGATCGTGCTGCAGCTGCGCGCGGCCGACCGGTGCGTGCACGAGCTGGTGGACGCCCTCGACGTCGCGCAGCCGCTGATCAGCCAGCACCTGCGGGTGCTGAAGACGGCCGGGGTGGTGCAGGGCGAGCGCCGCGGCCGCGAGGTCGTCTACCGCCTCGCCGACGACCACCTGGCGCACATCGTGGTCGACGCCGTCGCCCACGTGCAGGAAGGAAAGTGATGAACCCCGCCGCGTCGCGCAGCCAGGCCCCGGTGCCCGGGCGCCGATCGACCCGGCAGCGGGCCGCGGTCGTCGAGCTGCTGAGCACGATCGACGACTTCCGCTCCGCCCAGGAACTGCACGACGAGCTGCGCAAACGCGGCGACGGCATCGGCCTGACGACGGTGTACCGCACCCTGCAGTCCCTGTCGGAGGCCGGCGAGATCGACGTCCTGCGCACGGACTCCGGCGAGGCGATCTACCGCCGGTGTTCCGCGCACCACCACCATCACCTGGTGTGCCGCCTGTGCGGCCGCACGGTCGAGGTCGAGGGCCCGGCGGTCGAGCGCTGGGCGGAGAAGATCGCGGCGGAGCACGGCTTTTCGGAGATCTCCCACACGGTGGAGATCACCGGCACCTGCGCCGAGCACTAGTGCGGCGGGGTGGTTCCCTGCCGGTCCAACGCGGTCTGCCCCGTGCAGGTGAGCTCGCCGGGCTGGACCTGCGCCCAGGAGGGACGCCAGACGAGCGTGGCCCCGTTCACCCGTGAGCCCAGCAGGCAGTCGATCCCCCCGGTCGACCGGTCGCCTGCCCGGTAGGCAACGCCGACATCGGTCCCGCGCAGCGCGATGTCCTGCAGCGGTGCCCGATCAGCGGTCTGCGTGTCGGGGTTGAACGCCCGCGGCGCCGGTATGGAGCGCGCAAGCGCGGCGCGTACGTCGTTCTCGGTGGCCGCGGCAGGCAGCCCGGTGAGCACGGACTGCAGCGCCGGATCGAAGCCCTCCGGCACGTCCCACCGCGGGATCGGCGGCGGGTTCACCGGCGTCGCCCCCGCCGGACAGTCCCGCCGGCTCGGCTCCTCCACCAGACCACGGAAGTTGTAGCCGACGTCGTAGCAGGCCGTCACGGGTTTCTGCGGGAACCATTCGTCCTGGGAACCGTCGTGGTGCACCCGGAAGACCAGGTGCACCGTCGTGGCCTCCAGGTCGTCCGAAGGCGTGTCACGCAGTTCGAGCACCGCGAAGTTCGGCCCGCGGCCGAAGTTGGTTTCCAGTGCCTTGCGCGCATACCCGGCCGCCGAGTTCTGCGGCGGCGAACCGATCGCCTCGGCCACCCGCTTGGCCACCCGGTCGGTCTCCGTATCGCCCGGCGCGCACGCCACCAGCGACACCGAGCACAGCACGAACAGCCCGGCCACCCCCGTGATCCTCACCGGGCCAAGACTACGCGGACCGGACCGACCGGCTGGGTACGCGAGTGTCAGTACTCGTAAGGGTCCTTGGGGGTCGGGACGGTGGTCAGGGAGGCCGGGGTGAAGTCCGGGGTGTAGCTCGTCGCCTTGGTGGCCGTGCCCGGGACCACCTGGCCCGTCACCTGGATCCAGGCGTCGCTCGCCAGGTGGTCGGCTTCGCCGCCGCGGAGGCGGACCGTCACCGGGAACGCGTCCGCCGCGCAGCAGCTGATCACCAGGCGGGCCAGCAGCGTCCGGCCTTCCGTGTGCACGACGAAGCCCGTCAGCGAGACCGTGCGGCCGTTGAGCGTGCCCGCCGCGTCCCAGCCCGCGCGGCTGACGAACTCGTTCACCGACAGCGGCACCACGGTTCCCGCCGGCAGCGGGGGGAACGCCGCCGCGTTGGCCGCCGCCGCGCTCGCCGGGACGCGGGCCTCGGTGCGGATCACCGAGTCCGCGCCCAGGGCCGGTGGCGCGACCAGGAACACCGCCAGCACCGGCACCAGCAGCAGCCACGCCGGACGCGCCGAGTGCGAGTGGCCGTCGTGGTCGTGGGACGCCCGCGCCGCCACGAGGTCGCGGACGATCGCCACCGCGCCCAGCAGCACCATCACCGCGCCCCCGGCGATGATCCACGGCTGCTGCGCCGGCTTGACGTACCGCAGGTAGTCGCCGTTGACCGCGATCTTGACCAGCGCCCCGCCGAGCAGGATCAGCAGGACGTTCTGGGTCTCCCGTTTCACGCGACCCCCACCAGGAATCCGGCGCCGAGCGCGCAGGCCACCGCCACCACGAACGTCGCCGGCGCGAACCGCACCGCGAACGACCGCCCGAACGTGCCCGCCTGCAACGCGAACAGCTTGACGTCGATCGCCGGCCCGACGACCAGGAACACCAGCTTCGGCAGCAGCGGCAACGCCGTCAGCGACGCCGCTACGAACGCGTCCGCCTCGCTGCACAGCGCCAGCACCACCGCGAGCACCGCCATCACGACCACGCCCAGCACGAGCTGGCCGCCCAGCACCCCGAACCACTTCGCCGGCACCAGCACGTTCAGCGCCGACGAAATCAACGCCCCCAGCACCAGGAAACCGCCCGCCTCGACCAGATCCGTGCGCGCGGTCTCGGCGAACACCCGCCACCGCTGCCCGCCCGCCACCTCCGGCAGACGCCGGAGCGCGTGCGAAGCGATCCACTCGAGCTTGCCCCAGCGGGCCCACAGCCAGCCCATCGCCATCGCGGTGGCGAGCGAGCCTGCGAACCGCGCCACCACCATCTCCGGCCGGCCGGGGAACGCGACCGCGGTGGCCACCAGCACCACCGGGTTCACCGCCGGCGCCGCCAGCAGGAACGTCAGCGCCGCGGCCGGGGCCACGCCCTGTCCCATCAGCCGCCGGGCCACCGGCACCGAAGCGCATTCGCAGCCCGGCAGCGCGACCCCGGCCAGCCCGGCGACGCCGACGGCCGCGCCGGCCCGGCGGGGCAGCACCTTCTCCAGCACGCGGGCGGGCACGAACGCGGCGATGGCCCCGCTGATCAGCACGCCCAGCACCAGGAACGGCAACGCCTGCACGCAGACGGCGACGAACACGGTCGAGCCGGTGCGCAGCGCGGGCACGTCGAACACCTGCTGCAGCCGGCTCTGCGCGAGGACCGCGATCAGCAGGATCGCGCACAGCACTTCGACCGAGCTGATCCGGAACCGGCGCGTGCGCCGGCCGGGCTCGGCCTCGGTGTCGGAAACGATGTTCACGACGGCGATGATGCCAGGGCCGTCCGACACTCCGGGACCCGCACGGGCCGCGAACGGAGGATCACGGTCGGTTTCGGTACCCGGATCTCCGTTCGCGGCGAAAATCCACCCCGGACGGGTCAGTCGCCGGGGACGATTCCGGGCAGATCGGTCCGCAGCTGCGACGCCGTCGACACGACCAGCATCAGCAACGTCCCGAGCGCCGCTTCGTCGAGACCGGCCGCCGGGAACGCGTACCGCAGCGTCACGTCGACGCCGTTGTCCGAATGCCCGATCCCGAGCGTCCCGAACAGCCCCTGCCCCGCCCGCTCGGCGACGGCGATCGACAGCTCCGGCGCGTCCGCCAGGTCCCAGCCGACCACACAGGTCAGGGTGAGCACGGTGAGGCCCTCGCCGAGCCGGGTCGCCTGGATCACGCACGGCACGCCGCCGTGGGAGAACGTCAGCGCGCCGTCGTCGTCGACGTGCACCTCGAGGTAGCGCTCCAGGGCCTCCCGGGCCCGCGTCAGCAGCTCCCCGGTTTCGACCGCTTCCGCGGCGCTCACGAAGAAGCCGCCTGGTCGACCGCGCCGCCGAAGCGGCGATCCCGCTTCGCGAACTCCAGGCAGGCCCGCCACAGGTGGGTCCGGTCGAAGTCCGGGAACAGCGTGTCCTGGTAGACCATCTCGGCGTAGGCCGACTGCCACAGCAGGAAGTTCGACGTCCGCTGCTCGCCCGAGGGCCGCAGGAACAGGTCCACGTCCGGCATGTCCGGCTGGTACAGGTACTTCCCGATGGTCTTCTCGTTGACCTTGTCCGGGTTCAGCTTGCCGTCGGCGACGTCCTGCGCGATCCGCTGCATGGCGTCGCCCAGCTCGGCGCGGCCACCGTAGTTGACGCACATGGTCATGTTCAGGGCCGTGTTGTGCTTGGTCTTCTCCTCGGCCGCCTGCAGCTCCTTGATCACCGACGCCCACAGCTTCGGCCGCCGCCCGGCCCACCGGATGCGCACGCCGATCGAGCCGAGGTAGTCGACCTGGCGGCGGATGGTGTCGCGGTTGAAGCCCATCAGGAACCGCACCTCTTCGGGGCTGCGCTTCCAGTTCTCGGTCGAGAAGGCGTACACGGAGAGCCACTTGACGCCCAGCTCCACGGCCCCGCTGGCGACGTCGATCATCACCGCTTCGCCGCGCTTGTGGCCCTCGATCCGCGGCAGGCCGCGCTGGTTGGCCCAGCGGCCGTTGCCGTCCATGACCAGCGCGACGTGCTTGGGCACCAGCTCGCGCGGGATTTCCGGTGGCTTCGCGCCCGACGGGTGCGGATCCGGGGCCCGCAGCTCGTATCGCGACGCCTTGTTCTCGCGTCCCCTGCGCAGCACTGCGAGCCTCCCTGGATGGGTGAACCGATCAGGCCCGACCCTACTGCCCGGACACCGATTGTCCTTCGGGGGTCCGGGCGGCTGAGCCCCCGGCTCGGGGGGCGGCGCCGGATTTCACCGTCTCCCGGGCGCGTCGCTCGACCAGGGGCAGCGACCGCAGCTGCCGCTCCAGGTGCCACTGCAGGTGGGCCGCGACCAGGCCGCTCGCGTCGCGGCGGGTGCCGGGCAGGGTCGACTCGGCCAGCGGCCATTCGCCGTGCAGGAGGGCGGTGAGCAGGTCCAGGACCTCGGGCGCCGGGTGCACACAGCCGGGGATGCGGCAGTCGGAGCACATCGAGCCGCCCGCGGCGACGCTGAACGCCGTGTGCGGGCCGGGCAGGCCGCAGCGGGCGCATTCGGTGAGCGCGGGCGCCCAGCCGGCGTAGGACATCGCGCGGAGGAAGAACGCGTCGAGCACCAGGGACGAGTCCCGCTGCCCCTCGGCCAGGGCCCGCAGGGCGCCGACGACGAGCAGGTACAGCTTGAGCACCGGCTCGCCCTCTTCGGCCGAGAGCCGGTCCGCGGTTTCGGCGATCGCGCTGGCCGCGGTGTAGCTCTGGTAGTCGGCGACCAGCGGCAGCTGGAAGGCGTCGACGGTCTCGACCTGGGTGATCACGTCGAGCGTCCGCCCGGTGTAGAACTGCACGTCGACGTGGCCGAACGGCTCCAGCCGGGCCCCGAACCGCGACGAGGTGCGCCGCACACCCTTCGCGACGGCGCGGACCTTGCCGTGCCGCCGGGTCAGCAGGGTGACGATCCGGTCGGCTTCACCCAGCTTGTGCGTGCGCAACACCACCCCGGTGTCGCGGTAGAGGTTCACCACCCCGACATCGTCCCACTTCGGGGTGATGCCGGGGTGGAGCGCCCCGCGGAACCGGCGGCGGCAGTTTTCAGGAGACGCCGTAGGCGATCAACGGGATGAGGAACGCGAACAGCACCAGGACGCAGCTGAAGCCGCCCAGGATCGAGGAGACCAGGCAGAGCGTCTTGGTCGTCCGCGACGCCTGCTCCGCCATCATGTAGTTGCCCTGCATCTTGTACGTGCCGACCTCGTTGGACTTCATGATGGCGAAGATCCCGAGGATGATGCCGCCGAGGAAGAGCGAGGCGATCGCCCAGCCCTTGTAGTCCTTGATCTGGTTGATGTCGCCACCACCGGGCATGCCGCCGTACCCCGGGGCGCCGTAGCCGGGCGCACCGAAGCCACCGGTGGGCGGCTGGCCGTACGGCGCCGGCTGCCCATACGGCGCGGGCTGCCCGTACGGCGCCGGCTGGCCGTAGGGCGCGGGCACGCCGCCGGACGGCGGGCCGTAGCCGGGCTGCTGCGGCTGCTGGCCGTAGGGCTGCTGCTGGCCGTAGGGATTGGTCATGACGTTCTACCCCAACTGTTCGTGAATCCCGCCGGGAGATCCCGGCGGTGGTGCGGGAAAGCCGGTCAGCGCTGCTCGTTCGGCGGCTGGCCGAACTGACCGGGCTGGATCTTCTGGGTCGCTTCGGGTTCGCCGGGGGCATCGGGGCGCAGCATCTGCGTCCGCTCGGCCTGCTCGTCGAACGCGGGGCCGCTGCCGGAGCCCGGGCGCAGCATCTGGGTGCGCTCGGCCTGCTCGTCGAACGCGCCGCCCGGCTGCGGCTGGCCGAAGCCACCCGGCGCGGGCTGCTGCCCGAACCCGCCCGGCTGCGGGGGCTGGGCCCCGAAACCGCCGGCGGACGGCGGCTGGCCGAACCCGCCTGGCTGCGGCTGGCCGAAGCCGCCCGGCGCGGGCTGCTGCTCGAACCCGCCGGACTGCGGCTGCTGCGGGAACCCACCGGAGCCGGGCTGCTGCGGGAACCCACCGGACGGCGGCTGGCCGAACTGGCCCGGCTGGCCCGGGGGCGGGAAGCCGCCGGCGAACGACTGCGCGCTCTGCGGGGCGAACCGCGCGGCCGCGTCGTCGGCGTTGACCACCACGGTGCCGATGATCTTGTCGGCGAGGGTCTGGCTCTTGTCGTCCCAGAGCGGCCACAGCCAGCCGACGTAGCAGATGATGTTGTCGACGAAGTGGGCGAGATCGCGCACGAACGCCATGCCGGCGCCGATCGGCTGCCCGGTGTCCTCGCGGACCAGCTTGATCTTGGCGACGCGCTTGCCGAGCGACTGACCGGTGTTGCCCTGCTGGATCCACCGGTTGTAGACGGACCAGCCGATCCAGGCGAGCGCGACGAGCAGGCTCAGCATCGAACCGCCGTTCCCGCTGAACGACAGCGGGATGATGATCGCGTACAGCAGGACGACGGGCCCGAAGTCGATGAGCGCGCCGAGGGCGCGCTGTCCCCAGGCCGCGTAGTTCCGCGGCGGCCCGAAGGGGTTGCCCTGCTGGCCGTACGGCCCGGGCTGTCCGTAGGGGGCCGGCTGGCCGTAGGGCGTGGGCTGCCCGTACGGCGGCTGCCCCGGCTGCGGCTGCCCGAACGGCTGCTGGCCACCGGGCTGCTGCCCGAAGGATTGCTGACCGTAGGGATCGGTCATTGGGTCTCCCCCTCGCTGGTCACTCCGCCGCACGCCCCGTGCGGAACCACCCCGGACGTACGGCGTGGTCCGCGGGAGCGTACTCGGTTCGCGTCCGGCCCCGGCGTCCCGGTTCCCGCGCGCCGGAAATCAGACGCGCAGGCCGGTGAACGGCGCGAACGGCAGGTTGCGGACGACGAACCAGACGACGAACACGACGGAAAACACCAGCGGCGTCCACCGCCAGTGCAGCCAGCTGTTCATCGCGCGGCCGCGCAACCGCCCGAGCGTCCACGCCGCCATGCTCCACACGAAGAGGAACACGAAGACGAACGACACGGCGTTGTAGTGCAGGGCCGCCGGGATGTTCCCGTGCATCAGGCTGTACGCCATCCGCATGCCGCCGCAGCCCGGGCAGTCGATGCCCAGCAGCGCCTTGGTCGGGCACAGGGGCAGGAACCCGCCGGGGGTGGTCGGGTCGCCGACCCAGACCGCCACGCTGCACACGCCGAGCCCGGCGACGACGGCCAGCGGCGGGGCGAGCGCTCGCAGCTTTTCCTTCGCCCCCCGGGCGGGGATTCCGGTGTAGACGGTCGGAGCCGTCACTACCGCACTCCCATCGACGAGACGCCGATGCCCAGGATGACGACGAAGACGACGATGTAGAGCAGCAGGAGGATCCCGACCGAGATGGCCGACCACATCGCCCACTTGCGGGCGTCGGCCGCGGCCTTCTGCGCCTCGGCGTGGAAACCCTGGAACCACAGCGACTGCACCTGGCTGGCCTTGACGATCGCGACCACGCCCAGGGGCAGGCAGCACAGCACGGTGCTCAGGATCGCCCACACCATGTTGTTGTCCGGCGGCGGCCCGTAGTTCGGCGGGTAGCCATAGCCATAGCCGTAGCCGGGTGGCGGTCCGCCCGGGGGCGGGTACGGCGGCGGGTACTGGTCGGTCACCGGAATCCTCCTGCTGCTCGGCTACGTCAGTATCGCGACGGCACCGTGTTGAACGTGAACGCGCCCGCGACCAGCAGGATGATCCACAGCACGTTGAGCACGACACCGACGATCGCGGCGATGATCGCCCACTTCTTGGCCGCGTCGGCGGCCTGCTGCGCGGCCGCGGTCTGGCCCTGCGCCCACAGACCGTTCACCTTGGTGGCCTGCACGATCGACACGATGCCGAACGGGAGGCAGCAGAGGATCGTGGTGAGGATCGCCCACACGAGGTAGTTGCTCGGGGGCGGGCCCGGCTGGTAGCCACCCGGCTGCCCGCCGGGGTAGTTCGGCTGCCCGCCGGGCTGGTGCGGCTGGTCGCCGGGGTAGTTGGGCATGCCCTGGCTGTCGGTCATGATCGGTTGTTCCCCTTCGTCGTGCTCCACAGACGACCACCGGATCCGCGGCCCGCCCCGACCGGGCGCGGTGTGGTCGAAGCCGCGACTGTAGGGGGCGGCGTGGCCGCGCGTCCGATGATTCGTCCCGCCGCGACCGAATCGAGACCAGGAATTCCGCTGATCCTCGCCGGCACGGCGAAAGCGCCGGTCAGAAGCCCAGCCGGCGTAACTGACGGGGGTCGCGCTGCCACTCCTTGGCTACCTTGATGTGCAGGTCGAGGTAGACCTTCGAGCCGAGCAGCGCCTCGATGTTCTTGCGGGCGGCGGCACCGACCTCGCGCAGCCGTTCGCCCTTGTGCCCCAGGATGATCCCCTTCTGGCTGGGCCGTTCCACGAACAGGAACGCGTGCACGTCGATGAGGTCGTCGCGGCCTTCGCGAGGCAGCATTTCCTCGACGGTGACGGCGATCGAGTGCGGCAGCTCGTCGCGGACGCCTTCCAGCGCCGCCTCGCGGATCAGCTCGGCGACCAGGGTCTGCTCGGGCTCGTCGGTGAGCTCGCCACCGGGGTAGAGCTGCGGCCCTTCGGGCAGCTTGCCGACGAGCAGGTCGGCGAGCGCGTCCACCTGGAATCCGTCCACTGCGGACACCGGGATCAGCTCGGCGAAGTCCATCACCTCCTGCAGCGCGAGCAGCTGCTCGGCGACCTGCTGGGGCTGGACGAGGTCGGTCTTGGTGACGATGCCGAGCACGGGCGTTCGCTTGGCGATCTTCTGCAGCTCGGCGGCGATGAACTTGTCGCCAGGCCCGATCTTCTCGTTCGCCGGCACGCAGAAGCCGACGACGTCCACTTCGGACCACGTCGTGTGCACGATGTCGTTGAGCCGCTCGCCGAGCAGGGTGCGCGGGCGGTGCAGGCCCGGCGTGTCGATCAGGACGAGCTGGGCGTCCTCGCGGTGGACGATGCCGCGGATCGCGTGCCGGGTCGTCTGCGGCTTGCTGGAGGTGATCGCGACCTTGGTGCCGACGAGGGCGTTGGTCAGCGTCGACTTGCCGGCGTTGGGCCGGCCGACGAAGCAGGCGAAGCCGGAACGGTGCTCGGTCATCGCTCGCGCACCTCGAGCACCGTGCCGTCGGGGGCGGCGAGGATGATCGGCGCGTACTTCGCGATGTCACGCACGGCGTGCACGGACGCGCCCTTGAGCAGTCCCTCTTCGCTGACGACGGCGGCCGCTTCGATGCCTTCGGCGCCGCTGGACAGCGCCGCGGCGACCGCGGCCTGCAGGGCGGTGAGCTTGAACGACGGCTGGTCGACCGTGCCCGCCGCGTAGGTGCGGCCGTCGGTGTCGCGGACCGCGGCGCCTTCGGGGGCCTGGATGCGGGCGCGCGAGGACCGGGCGAGGACGACCAGCTTCTGGTCCTCCGCCTCGAGGTCAGGCATGTTCGACGCTCCTGTCGCGTTCGTCGGTGTGGGGCAGGCGGGTGCGGCGGCGCGTCCGGTCGACGGGGTCCGTCATCGCTTCGGCGTCGGCCGGGTGGACGACCACGGAGGTGATCCGCATGCGCCCGCGCCGGTCCTTGCCCCCTTCGGCGAACAGCCGAAGGCCGGCGACCTCGGCTTCGGCCCCCGGCAGCGGGACCCTACCCAGTCGTTCCGCGAGCAGCCCGCCCACGGTCTCCACGTCGTGGTCTTCGAGGTCGATGCCGAACAGTTCGCCCAGGTCGTCGATGCCCATCCGGGACGAGACCCGGACGGCGCCGTCGTCGAGCTCCTCGACCTCCGGGCGCTCGTCGGCGTCGGACTCGTCGGTGATCTCGCCGACGATCTCCTCGAGGACGTCTTCGATGGTGAGCAGGCCCGCCGTGCCGCCGTACTCGTCGACGGCGATCGCCATGTGGTTGTGCGAGCGCTGCATCTCCTTGAGCAGCTCGTCGAGCCGCTTGGAGTCGGGGACGAACGACGCCGGGTTCATCACGGAGCCGACGACCGTGCTCGGCCCGTCGGGGTCGAGGTAGCCGGTCATCAGGTCCTTGATGTTGACGACGCCGACGATGTCGTCGACGGACTCGTCGATCACCGGCAGCCGGGTGAACCCGGTGCGCAGCGCGAGGGCGAGGGCCTGGCGGACGGTCTTGGTGCGCTCGATCCAGACGATCTCGGTGCGCGGCACCATCACCTCGCGCGCGACGGTGTCGCCCAGCTCGAACACCGAGTGGATCATCTCGCGTTCGGAGTCCTCGACGACGCCGCGTTCCTGGGCCAGGTCGACGAGCTCGCGCAGCTCGACCTCGGAGGTGAACGGGCCTTCGCGAAAGCCCTGGCCGGGGGTGATGGCGTTACCGATGAGGATGAGCAGCCGGGACAGCGGGCCGAGGACCGAGCCGAGGACGCGGACGGGCCCGGCGACGTACCGGCCGATGCGGTACGGGTGCTGGCGGCCGAGGGTGCGGGGGCCGACGCCGATGAGGACGTAGCTGACCACGACCATGACGACGGCGGCGACCAGCACGGCCAGGCCGAGCGGCGCCAGGCGGGTGCCCACGAACACCGTGACGAGCACGGTGGCGGTGAGCTCGCAGCCGAGGCGGAGCAGGAGCAGCAGGTTGATGTGCCGGCGGCGTTCGGCGACGACGGCGGCGAGGTGGCGGGCGCCGGGCAGCCCGAGCCGGGCGAGGCCCTCGGCCCGGGCTTGCGACACGGTGCTGACGGCCGCGTCGGCCGCCGCGAACACGCCGGCCAGGAGGACGAGCGCGATCGCGAAGATGAGCTGGGACATGGCTGACGCCTAGGGCGTTTCCCCGGCGGGTGGCTCGGCGGGGACGGCGGGGGGCTCGAGCCCGGCGATGCCGAGGACGCGGTCGTCGGTGCTGCGCTGGGCGTCCCGCTTCTCCAGGGCGGCGACGGCGTCCTGGTACTCGCCGAGGATGCGCTTCTGGAGGGCGAACATCTCGCGTTCCTCGGCGGGTTCGGCGTGGTCGTAGCCGAGGAGGTGGAGCACGCCGTGCACGGTGAGCAGGTGCAGCTCGTCGATCAGGCCGTGGCCCGCGGTCTTGGCCTGGTCTTTGGCGAAGGCCGGGCAGAGCACGATGTCCCCGAGCAGCGCCGGCGACGCGTCGGGCGCGTCGGGGCGGCGGGAGGAGTCGAGCTCGTCCATGGGGAAGGCCATGACGTCGGTGGGGCCCGGGAGGTCCATCCAGCGTTCGTGGAGGTCTTCCATCACGTCGAGGGTGACGAGCAGGATGGACAGCTCGGCGAGCGGGCTGACCTCCATCTTGTCGAGGGCGTAGCGGGCGGCCGAGACGATGGACGTCTCGTCGACGTCGACGCCGGACTCGTTGGCGATTTCGATGCTCAACGCCGGTTGCCCTTCCAGCCGTCGTTCTGCTGGGCGTCCTGCACGGCCTGCCACTTCTCGTAGGCGTCGACGATGCTCGCGACGAGCCGGTGCCGGATGACGTCCTGGCTGGTGAGCTCGGCGAAGTGGAGGTCCTCGACGCCGGTGAGGATGTCCCGGACGACGCGCAGGCCGCTGCGCTGCCCGCTGGGCAGGTCGACCTGGGTGATGTCGCCGGTGACGACGATCTTGGACCCGAAGCCGAGCCGGGTGAGGAACATCTTCATCTGCTCGGGCGTGGTGTTCTGGGCCTCGTCGAGGATGATGAAGGCGTCGTTCAGCGTGCGGCCGCGCATGTAGGCCAGCGGCGCGATCTCGATGGTGCCGGCCTGCATGAGCCGCGGGATCGACTCCGGTTCGACCATGTCGTGCAGCGCGTCGTAGAGCGGCCGCAGGTAGGGGTCGATCTTCTCGTTGAGGGTGCCGGGCAGGTACCCGAGCCGCTCGCCGGCCTCGACGGCCGGGCGGGTCAGCACGATCCGGGTGACCTGCTTGGCCTGCAGCGCCTGGACGGCCTTGGCCATGGCCAGGTACGTCTTGCCGGTGCCGGCGGGGCCGATGCCGAAGACGACGGTGTGCTTGTCGATGGCGTCGACGTAGCGCTTCTGGTTCAGCGTCTTGGGCCGGATGGTCTTCCCGCGGCGGGAGACGATGTTGAGGCTGAGCACCTCGGCCGGCGAGGCGTCGCCGGTGGAGAGCATGCCGACGGTGCGGCGCACGGTGTCGGGCCCGACCTGCTGCCCGCCGGTGGCGAGCTGCACGAGCTCGGCGAAGACGCGTTCGGCGAACGCGACGTCGGCCGGCGTGCCGGTCAGGGTGACTTCGTTGCCGCGCACGTGCACGTCCGCGGCGAGGAGCTCCTCGGCGACACGCAGGTTCTCATCGCGGGAGCCCAGCAGGCTGAGAGCGGCAGCGTCGGGGATGGGGAACCGGGACTGCGCGGCCTGAACGGCGGCATCCTCGGCCTTGGCGACGTCTCCGGGGACGTCGGGTCGGGCGGCTCCACCCGGTACGGTTCCGGCCACGTGGCCTCAGGCCTGCTTTCTCGGTGAGGGACTACGGACCCCACCGATGCTACTGGCACCCACCGACAGAACGCAGGCCGGTTTCCCTAGTCCTCGTCCGGAGCCCCGAACAGCCCGAGCGGCTCCCCGCCGAGAACGTGGGCGTGCACGTGGAAGACGGTCTGCCCGGCATCCCCATCGGTGTTGAAAACAACCCGGTACCCGCTCTCGAGGATCCCCTCGACCTCAGCAACCTTCCGGGCAGCGGCAACCACATCAGCCAGCAGCTGCGGATCAGCAGCAGCAAGCTCCCCAACGTTCCGGTACCGCTTCCGAGGCACAACGAGCACATGAACCCGAGCCTGCGGCCGAACATCCCGAAAGGCAAAGGTGGTCGCATCCTGATAGACGACATCAGCAGGGATCTCCCCACCAACGATCCGTTCGAACAGGGTCTCAGCCTCAGAATCGCTCATGCGAGCACCCTATCGACCAGGGGAAGCAAGAAGCCCGAAGCCCACCGAGCCACGCAACACGCCCCACGCAACACGCCCCACCCAACGCAACCGAAGCGGAAGCCGCGGGGGTCCGGGGCTAGCCCCGGCTGGGGGTCTGGGGGTTTGACCCCCAGAAAACACAACGAACGCAAAGCGGCATCTGAAGGAGCGAAGCGAGAGAAGATGCCGCGGCGCGGTAGACCCTGGGGGTCGATCTACCGCAACCGCGGCGGCCGCCGGACCGAGGGGGGAGGTGCCCGGCGGGGTCCGTGTGTCTTCCCAGTGCGCGCCGAAACAGTGTGTGGCGCGTTAGTAAACGAGAGTAACGGGTCGGAGTGTGATCGCGCCATAACTGGGCGCAAAATCAGGGGGTCTTTTTTAGGTGATCTTTCAGCTCCACCGGGTCGTCAGGGCTCCCAGGGCGCCCAGTGCCACGGCGGCGGCCGTCGACGTCCGCAGGACCGTCGTCCCGAGGCGCACCGCTCGCGCTCCCACGTCTCGCAGTGTGCGGAGTTCGTCGTCCGTGACGCCGCCCTCGGGCCCGACGACCAGCAGGATGTCCCCGGTGTCGGGCAGCGGGAGGTCGGTGAGCCGGTCCGGGACGTCGGATTCCAGCACGATCGCCAGGGACATCGTGGCCACGAGGCCGGCGAGTTCGGCCGTGGTCACCGGCTCGGTGACGTCCGGGACGTGCGCGCGGCGGGCCTGTTTGGCGGCGGCGCGGGCCGTGGCGCGCCAGCGGGCGAGGGCTTTGTCGCCGCGGCCGCCGTCCTCCCACTTGGCGACGCTGCGGGCCGCCCGCCACGGGACGATCGCGTCGACCCCGGCTTCGGTGGCGAGTTCGACGGCGAGCTCGCCGCGGTCCCCCTTCGCCAGGGCCTGCGCGACCAGCACGCGCAACGCGGGCGGCTCCTCGGTCCAGAACGATTCGACCGTCAAGGCCAGCAGCGGGTCACGCCCGGCCTGCACGGACTCGACGACGCAGCGCGCCATCGCGCCGGCGCCGTCGGACAGGACCAGCCGCTCGCCGGCGCGCAGGCGGCGGACCGTCGCCGCGTGCCGGGCTTCCTCGCCGTCGAGCAGTGCGCGGCCCGAGGCCGGCACCGACGCGGCGAGGAAGACCGGCAGGGTGGTGTCGGGCACGGTCAGCGGTGGTTCTTGGCGCGGAGCTTGGAGAACAGCCCGCCGTGCTTGGTGCCGTTGGACGCCAGTGTCGGGACCTCTTCGCCGCGCTGCTGCGCGAGCTCGACCAGCAGCTCGCGCTGGGCGTCGTCGAGCTTGGTCGGGACCACGACGTCGATGTGGACGTGCAGGTCGCCGCGGCCGTCGACGCGGCCGGAGGACCGCAGCCGCGGCATGCCCTTGCCGGTGAGGACGAGCTCGGCGTTGGGCTGGGTGCCCGGTTCGACGTCGAGTTCGTAGTCGCCGTCGACGAGGGTCGAGATCGGCACCGTGGCGCCGAGCGCGGCCGTGGTCATCGGGATCCGGAAGTTGCAGTGCAGGTCGTGGCCCTGCCGGACGAAGACCTCGTGCGGGGTCTCGTCGATCTCGACGTACAGGTCGCCGGCCGGGCCGCCGCCGGGGCCGACCTCGCCCTGGCCGGACAGCCGGATGCGCATGCCGTCGCCGACGCCCGGCGGGATCTTCGCGGTGACGTTGCGGCGGGCGCGGATGCGGCCGTCGCCGCCGCACTGGCGGCAGGGGTCGGGGATGACCTCGCCGAAGCCGCGGCAGACCGGGCAGGGCCGGGCGGTGACGACCTGGCCGAGGAACGACCGCTGGACGGACTGGACCTCGCCGGCGCCGCCGCAGGTGTCGCAGGTCTTGACCGAGGTGCCCTCGCTGGTGCCGGCACCGCGGCAGAGGTCGCAGACGATCGCCGTGTCGACGGCGATCTCCTTGTCGACGCCGGTGGCGCACTCCTCGAGGGTGAGGCCGAGCCGGATCAGCGCGTCGGAGCCGGGCTGGACGCGGCTGCGCGGGCCGCGCCCGCGCCCGCCGCCACCGCCGGCCGCGCCGAAGAAGGCGTCCATGATGTCGCCGAGGCCGCCGAAGCCGGCGAACGGGTCGCCGCCACCGCCGCCGCGCGCGCCGCCGTCCATCGGGTCGCCGCCGAGGTCGACGATCTTGCGCTTCTGCGGGTCGGACAGCACCTCGTAGGCCGTCGTGACCTCGGCGAACTTGTGCTGAGCGTCGTCCGACGGGTTGACGTCGGGGTGCAGCTCCCGGGCCAGCTTCCGGTACGCGCGCTTGATCTCCTGATCGCTCGCGTTCTTGGCCACCCCGAGGATGCCGTAGTAGTCCCTCGCCACCGTCTCTGCTTCTCCTTCTGCTCTGCCCGGCTCAGCGGCCGGCCAGGATCTGCCCCACGTAGTTGGCGACCGCCCGCACCGCGGCGATCGTGCCGGGGTAGTCCATCCGGGTCGGGCCGACCACCCCCATGCCGCCGAGCACCACGTCGTCGCGGCCGTAGCCGATCGAGACGACCGAGGTGCTGCGCATCTGCTCGTCTTCATTTTCCTCACCGATGCGCACGGTGATCGCACCGGGGTTGCGCGCGGCGGCCAGCAGCTTGAGCACGACGACCTGTTCCTCGAGCGCCTCCAGGACCTGGCGCAGCGAGCCGGGGAAGTCGGCGACGTTGCGCGTGAGGTTGGCGGTACCGCCGAGCACCAGGCGTTCTTCGGGGTGCTCGGCCAGCGACTCGACCAGCACCGTGGTGACGCGGATGAGCGCGTCCCGCAGCTCGCCGGGCGACTTGTCGGGCAGCTCGGCGACGCGCGCCGCGGCGTCGTTGAGCCGCCGTCCGGCCATGGCCGAGTTGAGCACGCTGCGCAGCCGGGCGACGTCCTCTTCGGTGACGACGTCGCCGAGGTCGACGGTGCGCTGGTCGACGCGGCCGTTGTCGGTGATCAGCACCAGCATCAGCCGCGCCGGGGTGAGCGGGACCACTTCGAGGTGCCGCACCTTGGCGTTGGTCAGCATCGGGTACTGGACGACGGCGACCTGCCGGGTCAGCTGCGCGAGCAGCCGGACCGAGCGCTTGAGGACGTCGTCGAGGTCGGTGCCGCTGTCGAGGAAGGTGGTGATGGCGCGGCGCTCGGCCGCGCTCAGCGGCTTGATCTCGGAGAGCCGGTCGACGAAGAGGCGGTAGCCCTTGTCGGTCGGCACGCGGCCGGCACTGGTGTGCGGCTGGGTGATGTAGCCCTCTTCTTCGAGCGTCGCCATGTCGTTGCGCACGGTGGCGCTCGACACACCCAGGTTGTGCCGCTCGACGATCGCCTTGGACCCGACGGGTTCCTGGTTGGACACGTAGTCGGCCACGATCGCGCGCAGCACGTCGAAGCGGCGTTCCTCCGCGTTGGCCACCGGTTCCTCACCTACCTCGCTCGCTGCTCGATCCGAGTTTACGGAAGCCTGAGCCGGTCGCGCTCAACACGGGCCGAGCGCGCCGGGTAAAGGGCACGCAAACCGAACCCCATGCATTGTTCTGCAGCAGATTTTCCCGCTTGAAAGGGGAACCGAAAACCGGTTTGCTCCCTCTGATCCCCGCATCCTTCCCCGACTGACGAGGTCGCCGTGAACAGTTTTGATCCGGCTTCGGCCGGTATGCCCGAAATCGCCCGGCGCGCGGCCGAGGCGAAGGCGCGGCTCGAGCGTGTCTCGGCGACCGCCACGAGCGCCGACGGGGCCGTCACCGTCACCGTCAACACCGCCGGTGCGCTGCAGGAACTCACCTTCGGCCCGCGCGCCGACGAGCTGCCGCGGACCCGGCTGGCCCAGGCCGTCCTGGCCACCGCGCGGCGGGCGCAGGTCGACGCGGCGCAGCAGCTGACCGGCATCATGGCGCCGGTGATCGGCGAGCGCAGCGAGGCGATGGAATTCCTCAAGGAACAGATTCCCGCGCCCGAGGAACCCGCGGAAGAACCGCGCCGGAAACCGCCGTCCGACGACGACTTCGGCAGCCCGATCCTGCGCCGGGGACTCTGATGGCGATGAGGGTCGACTTCGACGCGCTCGGCGGCCACGAGGACGAGATCCGCGAGATCGCCGCCAAGGTCCAGCAGGCGCTCGACGCCGCCGGCACCGCGCAGGCTCTCGACTTCGACGCGTTCGGGCTGGTCGGGCAGGTCTTCGCGGTGCCGATCCAGGCCTGGCTGACCACGGCCGACGGCTTCCTCTCCGCGGCGGTCGAGGCCGGTCACGACGTCGCCGACCGGGTGAAGGCCGCGCACACGGCGTTCCGCGAACACGAACACACGACGAAGTGCCTCATCGAGGGCATCGGCAAGGAGCTGCCGGCATGACGGAGAACTCCCTGGTCGCCACGGCCGAGCCGGCCAACGGCTTCTGGAGCGGCATGGGTGACGGCTCGAAGGGCGAGCTGGACAACCTCAACGCGCAGACCGGCGGCGCGGGCATCTTCAGCGACGCCGCTTCCACGCTCACCGACGCCCGCAACGGCGACTGGGGCAACCTCGCGATGGACGTCGGCACCGACGCCCTCGACCTGCTCGGCGCGGCGATGGACCCGCTCGGCACCCTGGCGAGCGCGGGCGTCGGCTGGCTGATCGAGCACATCAGCTTCCTCAAGGACGGCCTCGACAAGCTCGCCGGCAAGCCCGAAGCGATCACCGCCAAGGCCGTGACCTGGACGAACATCGCGAAGCAGCTCACCGAGACGGCCGAGAGCTACGAGCGGAAGGCGAAGAACGTCCAGCAGTCGTTCAGCGACTGCGCGTCCGCGGACGCCTACCAGCGGACGGCGGAGAGTTACGTCGGCGTCCTGCGCGGCGCCGCGTCCCACGCCGAAGGCGCGTCGACGGCGATGAACGTCGGCGCGGCGCTGGTCGGCACCGAGCGCGGGCTGATCCGCGACATGATCTCGTCGTTCGTCGGCGAGCTGATCGTCAAGGCGCTGGCCGCGCTGGCGGCATCGTGGTGCACCTTCGGCGGCACGATCGCCGCGTTCATCGCCGACACGGTGATCGAGGGCGGGGTGCTGGCGGAGAAGATCAGCACGCGCATCGCGAAGATCGTCGAGAAGCTGGAGGGCCTGGCCAAGGGCGCGGGCAAGTCGAAGGCGGCCCTCGAAGGAGCGGCGAACGCGCTGAAGAAGGCGGGCAAGGCGGCCGACCGGATCGTGGACAAGAGCGTCGACACGGCCGCGAGCATCGAGCGGAAGGCCGACGAGCTCAAGCAGGCGGGCCGGGAGGCGAAGTCCGCCGAAGAGACGGCGAAGGGCTGGAGCGACGCCGCCAAGGAGCACGTGCCGGGCCGCGAGAAGCTCGAAGGTCCGGGCCAGTACTCCGAGGAGGGCCGCAGCGTCCTGAACCAGCACAAGGTCCTCGACCCGGACGAGAAGGTGCACTGGAACACCGCCGACACCATCGGCGTGGCGACCGAGGGCCGCCGGCAGGAGAACGAGCAGTACGACCGCTACCACGAGGCCCAGGAGGCCTACGAGAAGGAACACCCCGAAGGCGAGGGCGAGTGAATGACCGGCCCGAGGTGGAGCTGGCCAACCGCAACGGCCGGCTCCACCCCGCGCAGCGCGGCGCGCTGCTCGACCTGAACTTCTGGGTGGCAGCGGTCCTCGTCGTCGCCGGGCTCGTGGCCACGGTGGGTCTCGCCCTCGTGGCGGAGACCGCGGGCGAAATGCTGGGCACCGTGGTCCCGCTCCTGGCGATCACCGGCTGGTTCGCGTTCGTCTGCTGGCGCCGCCTCGCCGACGCCTTCGGCGGCCGGCTGGTCGCGGTCACGGGCTGGACGCACGACTTCGGCACCGCTCGTCTCACCGACGAGTACCCGATCGGCCTGCACCACAGCCCGGAGGGCTTCAAGAGCCTGGAGTCGTTCAGCCTCCGCGCCGGCGGCCGGACCTACCCGCTGGAGCGGAAGCTCCGCGAGCGGATCCAGCCCGACCGGAACAACACCGTGCTCGTCGCGCCCCGGAGCAAGCGGCTGATCAACGTCCTGCCCGCCTGAGCGGTCTGCCGTGGCCCTCGTGAGTGGTAACGCGAGTTCTAACTCGCCTTACCACTCACGACCGGCGGTCAGCGGCGAGCTTCGATCAGCAGGTCGCCGCGGGTCACCGTGCGGATGTGGTCACTGGCGAGCACGTCGTGCGGATAGCCGAGTTCGATCGCGGCCGCCTCTTCGATGCGGGCCAGCTGCGACGCCGTGAAGGCGACCTCCAGCGCACCCAGGTTGTCCTCGAGCTGCCCGGGAGTGCGAGCGCCGATGATCGGCGACGTCACCGCCGGGTTCCGCAGCGTCCAGGCCAGCCCGACCTGCGCGGGCGTGCGGTCCAGCTCGGCGGCGACCTGCTTCACCACCTCGGCGATCGCGAGGTTCCGTTCGGTCACCATGCCCAGCCCGGCGTTGAAGCTCTTGCGGGTCCCGGCCTCCCCCGCGGTCAGGTCGGCGCGGCCGTACTTGCCGGTGAGCAGGCCGCCCGCCAGCGGCGAGTACGGGATCACCCCGAGCCCGAGCGCACGGGCCATCGGGATCAGGTCACGCTCGCCGGCCCGGTTGATCAGGTTGTATTCGATCTGCAGCGCGACCAGCGGCGACCAGCCGCGCAGCTCGGCGATCGCCTGCATGCGCGAGACCTCCCACGCCGGGACGTTCGACATCGCCACGTACAGGACCTTGCCCTGGCGGACCAGGTCGTCGAGGCCGCGCAGGATCTCCTCCACCGGCGTCGTGAAGTCCCACACGTGCAGGTAGAGCAGGTCGAGGTAGTCCGTCTCCAGCTGCCGCAGGCTGGCCTCCACCGAGGCGAAGAGGCTCTTCCGGTGCGGGCCCCCGGAATTCGGGTCACCGGGCGTGCGCAGCGTCGAATACTTCGTCGCCAGCACCAGGCTCTCGCGGCGCCCGCGCGCGAACTCGCCGAGCAGGCGCTCGGCACTGCCGTCGGTGTAGGTGTTCGCGGTGTCGACGAAGTTGCCGCCGCGCTCGACGTAGGTGTCGAACAGCTTGCGCGCCTCCTCCTTCTCCGCGCCCCAGCCCCACTCGGTGCCGAAGGTCGCCGTCCCCAGGGCCAGCGGGGAAACCCGCAGCCCGGAGCGGCCCAGCAGCCGGTAGGTGTCGAGGGTGAGGGACATCGGGTCCTCCTGTGCTCGTGATCCGTCGAGCACCAGCCTGCGATCACCGCGGACCGGGGGTAAGGGAGACGGCTTCCTGGGAACACGAGTCCTACCTCCGGCGGTTGAACCGGGCATGATCACCCCGACCGAGGAGCTGGCCGCGTTCCTGCGCACCCGGCGTGAGCGCCTGGACCCGGGCGACTTCGGGTTGCCCGCTCGCCGGCAAGCCCGGCGGACGCCGGGGCTGCGCCGCGAAGAGGTCGCCGAACTGGCCGGCGTCAGCATCGACTACGTCGTGCGGCTGGAGCAGGGGCGTGGGCTGAGGCCGTCGTCGGACGTGGTGGCGGCCCTGTCCCGCGCCCTGCGCCTGACCCCCGCCGAGCGCACCTACTTCTTCGACCTGACCCGGCAGCGCCCGGACGACGCCGTCGAGCCGGCGACCACCGCGGTGCCGTCACTGGCCCGGCTGGTCGCCGATCTGTCGCCGCTGCCGGCCATGGTGATGAACCACCGCTACGACATCCTGGCCTGGAACGGCGAAATGGCGGGACTGCTCGTGGACTTCGGCACCCTGCGGCCGTCGCAGCGCAACGCGATGTGGTTGTGCCTGCGGCATCCGGAGATCCGCGAGTCCTACGTCGATCGCGAACGCGTCCTCCGGGAAGGTGTCGCCCACCTGCGCGCCGCGTGGGCCGCCCATCCGGATGACCCGGCGTTGCTCGGCCTCATCGCCGAATGCACCCGGGACTCCGAATTCGCGCGGCTGTGGGCCGAGCGGGACGTCAAGGCCACCGGCCGCGGGAGCAAGGTGCTGCGCCATCCCGCGGCCGGCGTCCTCGCGGTGGACTTCGAAGTGCTCCTGCCTCTCCAGGACACGGATCAGCGGGTGATGATCGGCCGGCCCGCGGACGAGGCGAGCCGGGCCGCGCTCAGGAGTTCCGCGGGAAGCCCAGGTTGACCCCCGCGTGCGAGCGGTCCGGCCACCGCGACGTCACGACCTTCGTGCGGGTGAAGAAGTGGAACCCTTCCGGGCCGTAGGCGTGGCTGTCGCCGAACAGCGAGTCCTTCCAGCCGCCGAACGAGTAGTAGCCCACCGGCACCGGGATCGGGACGTTCACCCCGACCATGCCCACCTCGACCTCGTTCTGGAACTTCCGCGCGGCCGCGCCGTCGCCGGTGAAGATGGCCGTGCCGTTGCCGTAGGGGTTGGCGTTGATCAGCTCCAGCGCGTCGTCGTAGGAAGCCGCGCGGGCCACCGACAGCACCGGGCCGAAGATCTCGTCGGTGTAGATCGACATCTCCGGGCGGACGTGGTCGAACAGCGTCGGGCCGAGCCAGTAGCCGTCCCCGGGTACCTCGATCCCCCGGCCGTCCACCACCAGTGACGCGCCCGCGGACACCCCGGCGTCCACATAGGACTCGACCCGCGCGTGGTGGGCCGCGGTGACCAGCGGACCCATCTCCGACTCGGGGTCGCGGCCGTCGCCGACGCGCAGCCGGGACATCCGCTCGGTGATCTTCGCCACGAGGGCGTCCCCGACCGGGTCGACGGCCACGACCACCGACACCGCCATGCACCGCTCCCCCGCCGAGCCGAAGCCGGCCGACACCGCGGCGTCGGCGGCGAGGTCGAGGTCGGCGTCCGGCAGCACCACCATGTGGTTCTTCGCCCCGCCGAGGGCCTGGACGCGCTTGCCGTGCCGGGTGCCGGTTTCGTAGACGTACCGCGCGATCGGCGTCGACCCGACGAACGAGATCGCCTTGACGCACGTGTGCGTCAGGAGCCCGTCGACCGCGGCCTTGTCGCCGTGCAGCACGTTGAGCGCGCCCGCGGGCAGCCCGGCCTCGGCGAACAGCTCCGCGATGAACACCGCCGCCGACGGGTCCTTCTCGCTCGGCTTGAGCACGACGGTGTTCCCACAGGCCAGCGCGTTGGGCACGAACCAGAGCGGCACCATGGCCGGGAAGTTGAACGGCGAGATCACGCCGACCACCCCGAGCGGCTGGGCGATCGAATAGACGTCGACGCCGGTGGACGCGTTCTCGCTGAATCCGCCCTTCAACATCTGGGCGGCGCCGCAGGCGAACTCGACGTTCTCGATCGCGCGGGCGATCTCGCCCGCCGCGTCGGACTCGACCTTGCCGTGCTCGCTCGTGATGATCTTCGCCAGCTCGTGCTTGCGCGCGGACAGCAGCTCGCGGAAGGCGAACAGCACCCGCGTCCGCCCGGCCAGCGACGTCCCGCGCCAGCCCGGCAGCGCCGCCTTGGCCGCGGCGACGGCGGCTTCGACCTCGGCGTCGCCGGCGAAGTCGACGTGCGCCCGGACCTCGCCGGTGGCCGGGTCGAAGACCTCGCCGGAGCGCGCGGCGGTCCCGCCGAACGGCTTGCCGTCGATCCAGTGGCTGATGCGGTCGGTCACGGCAGGCTCCTTCGATCCGGCGACGTCCCCCAGAGTCTCCGGGCGGGCGCCACGCCAACGCCATCGACAACGTGTACGGACTCGCCGTCCCGGCCGTACAGTCTGTCCCTGCCGAACACACGCCGAGGAGCCATGTACCCGACCGTCGCCGAGGTCCTCGCGCTGCCGGTGCTGCGCCACGGCCGCCCGCACGTCGTCGCCGGCGCCGCCGGCCTGGACGCGCCGGTGCGCTGGGCGCACGTCGCCGAGGTCGCCGACATCGCGCACCTGCTGCGCGGCGGCGAGCTCGTGCTGACCACCGGCGTCGCGCTGCCCGACGACGGCCCGGCGCTGGCCCGGTACGTCGCCGACCTGGCCGGCGTCGGCGCCGCCGGGGTGGTGGTCGAGCTGGTCCGGCACTGGAGCGACCGGCTGCCCGCCGCCCTGGTCGAAGCGGCCGAGGAGCACGGCCTGCCGCTGGTCACCCTCTCGCGCGAGACGCGGTTCGTGAGCGTCACCGAAGCAGTCAACGGCCAGATCGTCGACGCCCAGGTCGCCGAGCTGCGCGCGGCCGAGCGCGTGCACGAGACGTTCACCGCGCTGACGGTCGCGGGCGCGGAACCCGGCGTCGTCCTGGGCGAGGTCGCCCGGCTCACCGAGCAGCCGGTGGTGCTGGAGACGCTGTCGCACGAGGTCCTCGCCTACGACGCGGCCGGCACCGACCCGGCCGAGCTGCTCGCCGGCTGGCCGGCCCGGTCGCGGGTGGTCCAGGTCGGCGAGCGGACCGGCTACCACCCGGGTTCGGGCTGGCTGGTGACCGTGGTCGGCGCGCGCGGGCACGACTGGGGCCGGCTGATCGTCGTCTGCGCCGACCCGCCGCCGCACCGCCACCGGGTGGTCGCCGAGCGGGCCGCGTCCGCGCTGGCCGTGCACCGGCTGGTCGCCAAGGACACCGACGGTCTCGAACGCCAGGCCCACCGCGCGCTGCTCGCCGAGCTGCTGGCGTCGCCGGCGCCGTCGGCGGAGCTGCTGGCCCGCGCGTCGGCACTGGCCGTGCCGCTGACCGGGCGGCAGCTGGTCGGGCTGGCGGTCCGCCCGCGGCTGACCGGCACGTCGCGGCCCGCGCTGTCGACGCCGCCGGTGCTGCGCGAACTGGCCGAGGCGACGGTGCTGGCGGCGCGCCGCGCGAAGGTGTCAGCGCTGGTCGGGACGGACGACCTCGGCGTGCGGGCGCTGATCGCGCTGTCGCCGGAGGCGAACGCCGACGCGGTGCTGCACCGCCTCGCCACCGACGTCCACGAGGCCCGCGGCAGCGCGCCGGGCGTGCTGGCGGTCGGCACGACGGTGACGTCGCCGGCCGAAGCGCGCCGGACGCTGCTGGAGGCCGGGCAGGTCGCGGCGGCGGCGCTGGGGACGGGCGCGGACCGGGTGGTGCACCGGCTGTCCGACGTCCGCCTCCGCGGCCTGCTGCACCTGCTCTCCGGCGACGAGCGGGTGACGGCGTTCGCGGCGCGCGAGCTCGGGCCGCTGCTGCAGCGGGACGCGGCCTCGGGCAGCCGGCTCGTCCAGGCGCTGCGGCACTATTGCGAGCAGGGCGGCAACAAGTCGGCGGCGGCCGCGGCGGCCCACACGTCGAGGACGGCGTACTACCAGCAGCTCGCCCGGATCGAGCAGGTCCTGGGCGTACGGCTGGAGGAACCGGAGACGATGCTCTCGCTGTACGTCGCGTTGCTGGCGTGGGACCTCACCCGGACGAGCGAAGAAGACTCACCCGGACGTGCAGCACAGTGATCGGCTTCGACCTGCCGATGGAACCGATATGGCCATGATCCCCCTCGCAGCATGCTTGATGAGCCTCGGTTGTCTGGCGCCGGCGCAACCCCCGGCGTCGACGCTGCAGCTGACCAGCCACGACACTGCCAACCACGTCGGATCGGTGCTCCTGACGTGCGAGCCCACCGGCGGCACGCACCCGAAGCGCGACAAGGCGTGCGCGGTGCTTTCCGGCGTGGACGGCGATTTCTCGCGGATCACCGCACGGCACCAGATGTGCACGCTGATCTACGCCCCGGTCGACGTGACGGCGATCGGCACCTGGCACGGCAAACCGGTGTCGTACCGCACGACGTACGCGAACCGTTGTGAGGCGGACCGCGATTCGGACGACGTGTTCGCGTTCTGACGCCGGTTTGCGACAAGAGAACGGCATCACCTGAAAGGGCACGGCCTGCTCGCGGGCAGGCTGTGCCCCATGCCACCACCGATCGCCACGCCCCGGGCCCGTGCCCTGGGGTTCGGGATGAGAAGAGCCCGGCAGGCCCGGAACCTGAAGGTCCGGGAACTCGGCCGGATGATCGACGTGCCACCGCAGAACATTTCCAACTGGGAGAGCGGCAAGCGGATCCCGAAGATCGATGAACTCGCCACGATTCTGGGGGCGCTGCGGGTGGGCCCCGCGGAACGCGCGCGGCTGGTCGAGTTGGCCCGCACCGCCACCGAGCCCAACTGGCTCGACCATGCGGTGGACGCACCCGAGCGGCTTGCGACCTACCTCGAATACGAGCGGGCCGCGACCAGCATGGCTTGCTGGGCGCCCGCTTTGGTGCCCGGCCTCCTCCAGACTCCCGCCTACATCAGGGCCATCTTCGCCACCACGGGCCACCCGGCGGCGCACATCGAGAAGCAGGTCATGACCAGGCTCGCCCGCCGGGAACTGCTGACCGGCCGCCACCGCCTGCCGTGCAGGATCCTGCTCGGCGAGGCGGTGCTGCACCAGAACATCGGCGGCCCCGCGGTCATGGCCGAACAGCTCACCTACCTGCGCTCGCGGATGCGGCTGCCGAACGTGTCGGTGCGCATCGTGCCGAATGGCGTCGGCTACCACCCGGGGCTGTACGGGCCGTTCATCGTCTTCGATTACGCGGACCTGCCCGCCATCGTCTACCTGGAGCACCACCGGGGCAGCGGGTATGTTTACGACGAGCACGATGTGGCTGGTTACCGTGCGGCCAACAAGAACCTGTCCTCCCTGGCGTTGAGCGAGCACGACTCCGATCAGCTCATCCAGGGGGTGATCACCGAACTGGAGGCCTGAAATGTCAGATGCCACCTGGCGGAAATCCTCCTACAGCGGCACTGAGGAATGTGTCGAGGTTCGGTTGTCCCAGATCCGCGACACGAAGGACCGGGCCGGCGGAACACTCTCCGTCACCACCCGATCGTGGGAAGCCCTCCTCGCGTCTTTGAGCGCGCGGAAGCCGCCGGGTCGCCCCCACGACGGCCCGGTGGCTTCCGCGTAACTCTTAACCACGCGCTACCCGCCGGTCCGGTTCAGCCGCAGGGGGCCGGCGGGGCGAGCGTCACGTCCCGGGCCGTCGAGCGGCTGAGGTTCCAGGCCGGCCAGCCGTCCGGTGCGTCACCCGCCAGGACCTGCCGGAGCACGCACGTGCGCAGCGGTTCCGGCAACCTCGCCGAGACGACCGGGACCACGTCGGCGGAAAACCCCGCCAGGTAGCGGTGGTCGAGGGGCTTGCCTGCCGCCGCGCGATCGAGGTTGGCGTCGGCGATCAGGCGTTCCGGGTCGAGCACCGCGAGGATCAGCAGCGCCCCCGCCGCCGTGGCGATCGCCGCGCGGGGCAGCCACGCCGGGCGCAGCTGCACCAGGGCCGCCATCACGAGCACGAACAGCCCGCCGAACCACAGTTCGCAGACCTCGACCAGCAGCCGCAGGACCGTGAAGCCGTACGCCTCCTGGTACGTCCACATGCGACTCAACGCGGAGCCGACCAGGACCAGGCTCAGTGCGCTGAGCGTTCCGAGCAGGACGCGCTGGCGGAGCCGGTCGGCCTTCGTCGCGTCCGGCGCCCACCGCAGTGCCGCGGCGACGATGGCGAGCGTCAGCACGGTGACCGCGCACAGCTGCCAGAAGCCGCCGCGGGCGTACTCGGCCGAGGTCAGGTTGCTCGTGCGCAGGACGTACTCGGTCCCGCCGAACAGCACGACCAGCCGCACGCCGACGAAAACCCCGAACACCAGGAGCAGCACCACGAGCGGGACCGTCCACTCCAGACCGTATGCCGTCCGGTGTGGACGATCGCCCGACGCCCGGCGCGGTGGCGCGGCGAGGAAGTAGCACGCCCCGGCGACGGCCAGCGCGACGACGGCGAAGACCGCGCACCACCGCACGAGCGTCGCGACGCTGAGATCGGGGATCATCGCGTCGACGACCGCGGCGAAGGCGGCATCGGCACTGGCGAGCAGCGGCACGAACACCCCGACGAGCGCGGCGGCGGCGAGCACGGCGAGCGCGATCCGCCGGGCGACACCGTCGCGCCGGGCGGTGAAGCGCCCGACGCCGCGGCCGACCCACGGAAGGGCGAGGAACGCCTCGACGGGCAGGGCAAGCATGTCGTAGAGAACGGAGTTGACCGTCCGTTTCCCGACGACGGCCAGCGACCCGGCCACCACGGCGGCGAGCACGCAGAGCGCGAACAACCACCCGGACGCCCGCACAGCCCCCATGGCGAGCAGCGCGAGGGCGAGGCCGGCCCACGCGGCATTGCGCCAGGTGAAGCTGCTTTCCGACCGCGAACGCCGATCGGCGACGACCACCCCGGCGGCGACGGCCAGCCCGCTGAGCAGCCACCCGATCCCGGGCCGGTCGACGGGCAGCAGCAGCGCCCCGGCGACCCCGGCCACGCCGGCAGCGGGCAGGACGGCGGGCGGCAGGGGCACCACAGCGGACTTCGGCGGTGGCAGCGGCCGGATGAACACGGGCGGAGCGGCGACGGCCACCCCACCAGGCGCCGGCGCGCCGGCGGCTGGTCCTCCGCCGGCTGCCGGCGCGCCGGAAGGCCCCCATCGATCCCCACCCCGATCGGCGACCACCGGCCGCCTCCCAAGCGGCACTCCCTTCCCCGCGCCAGGCTCCCCGAGCACCGAAGCGGCCATCCCCGCCCCGCCGGCGGCAGGTCCCCCACCGGCCCCCGCCCCGCCCGGAACCCCGCCACCCCCCGGCCAGTCCCCGCCCCCATCAGCCACCACCGGCCGCTTCCCGCGCGGCACCGGCTTCCCATCCCCCGGTTCCCCGGGCACGTCAATCCTGTTCTTCGGCATCTCGCCCGCTCCCACGTTCGCTTTTGCGAATTTCGCAGCCCGCGTATCCGCGGACCACTCCGAAAGAAAGACCTAAACCGGCAGCGTCACCCGGATCCGGCCGCCCGTCCCGGCCGAAGGATCGACCACGCCGATCGTCCCGCCGTGCAGCTCCACCGCCCACCGGGCGATCGCCAGCCCCAGCCCGGTCCCCCCGCCGGAGGGCCGTTCCCCCCGCGTGAACCGCTCGAACACCCGCTCCCGGTCCGCCGGCGCGATCCCCGGCCCCTCGTCACACACGTCGATCCGCACCTCGCCCGGGCGCACCTCGGCCAGCACGCGCACCGCCCCGCCCGCCGGGCCGTGCCGGGCCGCGTTCTCCAGCAGGTTCGCCACCACCTGGAACAGCCGGCCGCGGTCGGCGACCACCACCGCGTCCGCCGGCGACACCGAGACCTCGAACCGGACCCCGCGCACGAGAGCCGCCTCCGAGACCGCTTCGGAAAGCAACGTCGACAACGGGAACGACGTCTTGTGGAGCGGCATCGCCCCCGCGTCCAACCGGGACAGGTCGAGCAGCTCGTCGACCAGCTTCGCCAGCCGCTCGGTCTGCTGCAGCGCCGTCTTCAACGTCGCCGGATCGGGATCTTCGACGCCGTCGGCCAGGTTCTCCAGCACGCCGTTCAGCGCCGTGATCGGCGTCCGCAGCTCGTGGGAGACGTTCGCGATCAGCTCGCGGCGCTGCCGGTCCGCGTCGCCGAGGTCCCCCGCCATCTGGTTGAACGCCCCGGCGAGCACGCCCACCTCGTCGCGCGTGGTCGCGCGGATCCGGCGCGTGTAGTCGCCCTTCGCCATCGCCCGCGCCGCCGCCGTCATCTCCCGCAGCGGCCGGGTCATCCCGTGGGCCAGCACCTGCGACAACACCAGCGCCAGGACCATCGCGGTGATCGTCGTCTTCGGCGGCAGCCAGCCGATCTGCCAGTTGAAGAACGCGAACGCCACCCCGCCCGACGCCACCATCAGGATCGCCAGCTTCAGCTTGATCGACCGGATCCGGTCCAGCGGCCGCGGCACGAAGTTCACGATCCCGCCTCCAACGCGTAGCCGACGCCGTGCACCGTCCGGATGAGATCCGCGCCGAGCTTCCGCCGCAGCGCCTTGATGTGGCTGTCCACCGCGCGGGTGGCCGCGGACGTGCCATGGACGTCCCAGTCCCACACCTCCGACAGCAGCCGTTCCCGCGGCTGCACCACCCGCGGCCGCCGCGCGAAGTGGACCAGCAGGTCGAACTCGATCGGCGTCAGCTGCGCCGCGACCCCGGCCCGGGCGACGCGCCGCTGGTCGACGTCGATTTCGAGGTCGCCGAGCACGATCCGGGTGCCCGTCACCGACGAAGAGCGTTCGACGCGCCGCAGCAGCGCGTGCACCCGGGCGGTCAGCACCCGCATCGAGAACGGCTTCGTCAGGTAGTCGTCGGCGCCGACGCCCAGCCCGACCAGCATGTCCGTCTCGTCGGCCCGCGCGGTCAGCATCAGCACCGGCACCGGCCGCCGTCCCTGGATCCGGCGGCAGACCTCCAGGCCGTCGAACCCCGGCAGCATCACGTCCAGCACGACCAGGTCCGGCTCCCCGGACGCCTCCGCCGCGACCGCGGCCGGCCCGTCGTGGGCGACCTCCACGGCGAATCCCTCGGCCCGCAGCCGGGCCGCGATCGACGCGGCGATCGTGACGTCGTCCTCGACGACGAGCACCCGCCGCCCACCCAGTTCCATGGCCACGACCCTAAGCACCTCCGGTGGAGACGGTCCGCGTGAAGTGTGGAGATCCTGTGGAGACGTTTCACGCGCTTTGCCGGTTCGTGACGGCCGGATGTGTGACGCAGGTCATGCACCTCGGGACCCGTTCGCGCAATCGACAGACTGCACTCCTGATCAGCGAAGAGTGAACAGACTGCCGTTGCCCCGGCGCTGAGCAGGCGCGCAGGATTCCGCAATGGCGCCGACACCCGCAGACCAGCGCGTGCACGACGACGGCCGGGTCGAGCTCGACCCCGCCGACGTCGGGTCTCTCGAAGGCAGCCGGTTCTTCAACGAAGAGCTGGCCCCCGTCCCCGTCGAAAAACGGACCTGGACCACCTACAACTACTTCGCGCTCTGGATGGGGATGGCGCACAACATCCCCAGCTACGCCCTGGCCGCGTCGCTGATCGCGCTCGGCATGAACTGGGTGCAGGCGCTGCTCACCATCACGATCGGCAACCTGGTCGTGCTGGCCCCGATGCTGCTCAACAGCCACGCCGGCACCAAGTACGGCATCCCGTTCCCGGTGTTCGCCCGCGCGTTCTACGGCCTGCGCGGTGCCAACCTGGCCGCGCTGCTGCGCGCGTTCATCGCGTGCGGCTGGTTCGGCATCCAGACGTGGGTCGGCGGCGAGGCCATCTACGTCATCCTCGGGCGGCTGCTCGGCTCGTGGTGGCGCGACTCCGCCGTCGTCGCCGGGCAGCACTGGACGCTCTGGCTGTCCTTCGTGGTCTTCTGGATCGGCCAGATGCTGATCATCTGGCGCGGCATGGACGCGGTCCGCCGGTTCGAGAACTGGACGGCGCCGCTGGTGTCCGTCGGCTTCCTGATCATGCTCGGGTACGTGCTGGTCAAGGCGGGCGGGCTCGGCCCGATCCTGTCCGACGGCGGCAAGCTCGGCTGGGGCCCGGACTTCTGGAAGGTGTTCGCGCCGTCGCTGATGGCGATGATCGCGTTCTGGTCGACGCTGTCGCTGAACATGCCGGACTTCACCCGGTTCGGTGGCAGCCAGCGCAAGCAGGTCCGCGGCCAGATCCTCGGCCTGCCGACGACGATGACGTTCATCGCGATCGTGGCCATCCTGACCACCTCGGGCGGCCACGTGCTCTACGGCCAGGACATCTGGGACCCGGCGCAGCTGGCCGACAAGTTCACCAGCCCGGTCGTGGTCGTCGTCGCCCTCGTCGCGCTGGTGCTCGCCACGATCTCGGCCAACCTCGCGGCCAACGTCGTGAGCCCGTCCTACGACTTCTCGAACGCCTTCCCGAAGCGGATCACGTTCGCGGTCGGCGGCGGGATCACCGGCGTCATCGGCATCCTCATCCAGCCGTGGCGGCTGTACTCCGACCCGAACATCTACATCTTCGCCTGGCTCGGCTTCTACGGCGGCCTGCTCGGCGCGGTCGCCGGGGTGCTCGTCGCCGGCTACTGGGTCATCAACCGCACGAAGCTGCGGCTGAAGGACCTCTACACACCCGATGGGGTGTATTGGTTCAGCGGCGGCTGGAACTGGCGCGCGCTGGTCGCCACCCTGGTGGGGGCCGTCCTCGCGGTCGGCGGCGCCTACGGCGGGCCGTTCCCGGACGCGGGTCTCATCCCGTTCCTCAAGCCGCTTTACGACTACAACTGGGTGGTCGGCCTGGTCGGCGCGTTCGCCGTCTTCGCCGCCTTCTCCATGCCCTTGTCCACGACGAAGGAGGAAATCAGTGAGCGTGGTTCGAGCCGGCCTGATCCAGCAGCGGTGGACGGGTGACAAGGAGTCCATGATCAAGGCGGCGGTCGACCACATCGCCACCGCCGCTTCCCAGGGCGCCCAGGTCGTCTGCCTGCAGGAGCTGTTCTACGGGCCGTACTTCTGCCAGGTGCAGGACGCCGACTACTACTCCTACACCGAGGCCATCCCCGACGGGCCGACGACCAAGCTGATGCAGGAGGTGGCCGAGCGCCACGGGATCGTGCTGATCGTGCCGATGTACGAGGTCGAGCAGCCCGGCGTCTACTACAACACGGCCGCGGTGATCGACGCCGACGGCACCTACCTCGGCAAGTACCGGAAGAACCACATCCCGCAGGTCAAGGGGTTCTGGGAGAAGTTCTACTTCCGCCCCGGCAACCTCGGCTACCCGGTGTTCGACACGGCCGTGGGCCGCATCGGCGTCTACATCTGCTACGAGCGGCACTTCCCGGAGGGCTGGCGCGCGCTCGGCCTGGCCGGGGCGAAGATCGTGTTCAACCCGTCGGCGACCAGCCGCAGCCTGTCGCAGTACCTGTGGAAGCTGGAGCAGCCGGCGGCCGCGGTGGCGAACGAGTACTTCGTCGGCGCGATCAACCGGGTGGGCGTGGAACCGCTGGGCGACAACGACTTCTACGGCCAGACGTACTTCGTCGACCCGCGCGGCCAGCTGATCGACGAAGCCGCCTCCGACACCGAAGACGAGGTCGTGGTGCGCGACCTCGACATGTCGCTGCTCGAGGAAGTCCGGAACACGTGGGCGTTCTACCGCGATCGCCGCCCGGACACCTACGGCCCGCTCGCGGAGGCCTGATGACCACGCTCATCCAGGGCGGTCAGGTCGTTTCGCCCTCGGGCGCGCTCCTGGCGGACGTCCTCGTCGACGGCGAGACCATCGCCGCCGTCGGGGCGCCCGGCACGTTGTCCAGCGACGAGACGATCGACGCCACCGGGAAGTACGTGCTGCCCGGCGGGATCGACGCCCACACCCACATGGAGATGCCGTTCGGCGGCACCCATTCGGTGGACACGTTCTCGACCGGGACGACGGCGGCCGCGTGGGGCGGCACGACCACGATCATCGACTTCGCCGTACAGGCCAAGGGCACGTCGTTGCTGTCCACTTTGGACAAATGGCACACCAAGGCCGACGGCAACTGCGCGATCGACTACGGCTTCCACATGATCGTCTCCGACGTCAACGACCAGTCGCTGAAGGAGATGGAAGCCTGCATCGACGGCGGCGTCGGCAGCTTCAAGATGTTCATGGCGTACCCGGGGGTGTTCTACTCCACGGACGGGGAAATCCTGCTCGCGATGCAGAAAGCGCGCGAAATCGGCGCTACGATCATGATGCACGCGGAGAACGGCATCGCGATCGACCAGCTGGCGGCGCAGGCGTTCGCCGCGGGCAACATCGATCCCGTGCAGCACGGCCTCACCCGCCCGCCGGAGCTGGAAGGAGAAGCGACATCGCGGGCGATCCAGCTCGCGAAGGTGACCGGATCGCCGTTGTACATCGTGCACCTGTCGGCGTCGCAAGCGCTTGCGGCCGTGGCGGAGGCGCGCAACGACGGTCAGAACGTCTTCGCGGAGACGTGCCCGCAGTACCTGTACCTGTCCATCGAAGACCTGGCGAAGCCGGACTTCGAGGGCGCGAAGTACGTCGCCTCACCGCCGCTGCGGGAGAAGTCCCACCAGGCCGACCTGTGGCGCGGGCTGCGGACGAACGACCTGTCCGTGGTGTCCACCGACCATTGCCCGTTCTGCTTCAAGGACCAGAAGGAGCTGGGCCGCGGCGACTTCCGGGCCATCCCGAACGGGATCCCGGGCGTCGAACACCGGATGGACCTGCTGCACCAGGGCGTCGTCGCCGGTGAACTGACGCTCGGCCGGTGGGTCGAGACGTGCTCCGCGACGCCGGCACGGATGTTCGGGCTGTACCCGAGGAAGGGAGTCATCGCGGCAGGTTCGGACGCGGACATCGTCATCTACGACCCTTCGGCTCGCCAGACTCTGTCGGCGGCAACGCACCACATGAACGTGGACTACTCGGCGTACGAAGGGTTCGAGATCACCGGTGGCGTGCACACGGTGCTTTCCCGCGGACGCGTGATCGTGTCGCCCGACGGGTTCACGGGGTCGACGTCCCACGGCAAGTTCCTGTCCCGCTCGCTCAACCAGTACCTGAACTGAGGCCGCCATGGACTTCGGAATCGTCCTGCAGACGGACCCGCCGGCGCGGGACGTCGTGCGGCTGATGAAGGACGCCGAGGACTGCGGGTTCCGCTACGGCTGGACGTTCGACTCGTGCGTCCTGTGGCAGGAACCGTTCGTCATCTACTCGGCTGTGTTGGCCGCGACTTCGTCGCTCGTCGTGGGACCGATGGTGACCAGCCCGGGGACGCGGGACTGGTCGGTGATGGCGTCGACGTTCGCCACGTTGAACGACATGTACGGCAACCGCACGGTCTGCGGCATCGGCCGCGGCGACTCGGCCCACCGCGTGGTCGGCAAGCCACCGTCCACATTGGCCACCGTGCGCGACTGCATGCGCGTGGTCAAGGACCTGGCCGAGGGCCGCGCGGTGACCATGAACGACAAGACCGTCCAGATCCCGTGGATCCGCAACGGCCGCCTCGAGATGTGGATGGCCGGCTACGGGCCGAAGGCGCTGCAGACGGTGGGCGAGCACGCCGACGGCTTCATCCTCCAGTGCGCGGACCCGGCGATCGCCCGCTGGACGATCGGCGCAGTCCGCGACGCGGCCAGGGCGGCCGGCCGCGACCCGGGCGGCATCACGATCTGCGTCGCAGCCCCGGCGTACGTCGGCGAAGACCTGCCGCACCAGCGCGAACAGCTGCGCTGGTTCGGCGGAATGGTCGGCAACCACGTCGCGGACCTGGTGACCCGCTACGGCTCATCGGGCGCGGTACCGCGAGAGCTGACGGACTACATCCGCGAACGCGAAGGCTACGACTACAGCCACCACGGCAAGGCGGGCAACCCATCGACGGAGTTCGTCCCGGACGAGATCGTGGACCGCTTCTGCCTGCTGGGCCCGCCGTCCGCGCACATCTCCCGGCTGCAGGAACTGGCGGAGCTGGGCGTGGACCAGTTCTCGCTGTACTTGATGCACGACGACCGCGAGACGACCCTGTCGGCCTACGGTTCGCAGATCATCCCGAAACTCACCGCGTGATCCGGTAGCGAGAAGCCGGGGAAGGCGCTCACTCGTCTTCCCCGGCTTCGACCAGGTGTCCCCACGAGCCGGTGTCGTTGGTATCGGGGCGCCCTTCGGCCGGCACCACCGTCCACCCTTCCGGCCACGAATGTCCGAGATCATATTTGGAGGGCGACACATCCAGCCGAACCCAGATCGGTGATTCCGGGAGACCCCGACCGTTACGGTCGATCTCGCTATTGAATCCGAAATCTTCGGCGAATACCGCCCCACTGAAGCGCGCGCCAGCACCGAATTGAGAAGACGTGAAGTCTGAGCGCCCGCCGAATGTACACGATCCGAAATCAGCATCGACATCAAACCTGACCCACCCATAGTTCACGTCACCACGAAAGCGCACGCCGCCGAATTCCACACGGTTCGAGTGCAACCTGTCGACACATTTAAACCTCGCCTGCAAGAACGATGCTTCCACGTCAAACTGAACCTTTCGGAAGCTCGTGAACCCGAAAAATCCCGTTCCCTGAAATTCACTGAAGGAGTGGAATGTCGCACCAATGAAAAAAGCGTTACCAAGGAATTGTGCAAGAAGAAAGTTGGTGCGCCCAAGAAATCTCGCATCTCGAAATGAGGCATCGCCAGCAAAGGTCACTCCGAAGAAATCAGCCGCACCGAGGAAGCGAGCGCCGTCAAAGGCAGCTGTGCGCAGCTTGCATCCCGCGAACTCGAAGTCGATTAGCGTTGCTCCGGTCAGATCGATGTCCACATCCGGCCAGTAGTTCCCGGCCGGCACACCGACGCGCTCGGGTGCCAGGTGAGTCCCGAGGATCCGCTGCGCGGCCAGACGGACCTGCCGCTCTTCGTTCCGTGCGCGTGAGGCTTCGATCTCCGCCGGATCGGCCTGATCGCCCAGCTCTTCGCCCGGCGGCGTGAAGGGCATCCGGAGGTAGGCGCACATCACGTCGACGATGGTCTGACGCTGCCTCGGATCATCTTGAGCCAAGCGGCGCAGGGCATACATCCCACCCAGCCGTACCGGCGCCTTGTCCGAGCCGAGCTGCTCCACCGCCTTGGCGTACAAGTCGGTAACCCGCCTCTCGGCGGCGTCCTTCTCGGTGTTCTCGGCGACCCGCACCGCAAGGGCGTGCACGGTCTCCCGTTGTGCGAGTTCGAGTTCCTGCGTTCGCTGGCGGCGAGCCGCCAGGTAGAGGGCGAACAAACCACCCCCGCCCACGGCGATTCCGGACACCACCTTCACCACGTCCAGCTCCGCGGTGGCCAACTCCTTGGTGCCCAGTCCGAGCCGGTCCACCCACGTCCAAAGCAGGACCAGCGCCGCGGCGCTGACGAGTAGGACCACGCTCGCGACCGCGGGCACTACCCACCACTGCAGCGGCTGCCTCGTCGTACGCCCTTCGGCTGCTGACAGGGTTCTCGTGACCGGCTCACTCACCATGCCAGTACTGTCGCGCACCGCCGACCCGGTGCAACAGCCGCCTCAGTCCACCAGCGCCTGGTAGACCAGCTGCCGCAGCTGGGGGCGCAGGCGGTAGGTGCTCGACGGCAGCAGCTGGGTGTAGAAGCCCACCGTCAGGGCCTCGTCCGGGTCCACCCAGAACGCCGTGGATGCCGCTCCGCCCCAGGCGAACTCGCCTGCCGAGGACAGCGTGCGGGCCTTCACCGGGTCCTCCAGTACCGAGAAGCCCAGGCCGAAACCGTGGCCGTCGAAGGGCATCTCCGCGAACAACGGGCGGCCGAACTGCTCCAGGTCCACGTGGCCCGGGAGGTGGTTGCTTGCCATCAGGGACACCGTTCGCGGGGACAGCAGCCGCTCGCCGTTCAGCTCGCCGCCGCGCAGCAGCATCTCCGTGAAACGCCAGTAGTCCGCTGCCGACGAGACCAGGCCTCCGCCGCCGGAGAGGCAGTCCGGCTGGGCCGTTCCCAGGCGGCCGAATGCGTCGTTGCGTACCGCTCGGCCCGAAGCCGGGTCCGGTACGTACATCGCCGCCAAGCGGGAGGGCGATGGGGCCACGAATGCCGTGTCCGTCATGCCCAGTGGCGAGAAAAAGCGTGCGGCGAAGAACTCGTCCAGGGGCTGGCCCGAGACCACCTCGACGAGGCGGCCGAGGACGTCCGTTGCCACCGAGTAGTTCCACTCCGTGCCCGGCTGGAACAGCAGCGGCAGCTCAGCCCACTTCTCCGTGCAGGCCGCCAGGTCGAGGCCCCGCGGGGTGCCCCACTCGAAGCCCGCCGCGCGGTAGATCGCGTCCACCGGGTGGCCGTGGTGGAAGCCGTACGTCAGGCCTGCCGTGTGGGTCAGCAGGTGCCAGACGCGGATAGGGGCGGTCGCCGGCTCGGTTGCGGGGGCCAGGGCCGATCCCTTGACGTACACCCGCGGTGACGCGAACTCCGGCAGCCAGCGCGAAATCGGGTCGTCCAGCTCCAGCAGGCCCTCTTCCGCCAGCATCATCGCCGCGACCGAGGTGATCGGCTTGGTCATCGAGAAGATGCGCCACAGCGTGTCCGGCTCGACCGGCAGGCCCGCCTCGACGTCCCGGTGGCCGCCGCGGCCCAGGTGGACTATCCGGCCGTGCCTGCTCACCACCGCGAGCCAGCCCGGTAACCGTCCACTGTCGACATACCGGTCGAAGTGCGCGTCGATCCGGGACAGCCGTGCCGCGTCGAAGCCGGCTTCGGCCGGGTCGACGTCCACCTCGAAATCCGCCATGCGGCGAGGTTACTGTGCCGATGAGGGTGTGGGCGGCCTGCTCGTCACTTCTCGCGCGCCCGCTCGGCCGCCTTCTCCTCGCGCCAGGCTTCGTCGTTCTTGCCGTAGCGCCAGTACCCCGAAACCGACAGCAGCTCGCGCCGAACCCCGCGCTCGTCGAGCAGGTAGCGCCGCAGCTCGCGGACGAACCCCGCCTCGCCGTGCACGAACGCTTGGACGACGCCCTCGCGCCACGGCAGCTCGCGCACCGCCGCGGCGACGTCACCGCCGTCCGCCCGGTGCAGCCAGGTGATCTGCGCGTCCGCCTTCGTGACCAGCGGCTGCTGCTCGTCCGCGTTCTCGACCAGGATCACCGCGTGCGCCGGGACGCCCGCCGGGAGCGCTTCGAGCGACGCGGCGATGGCCGGCAACGCGCTTTCGTCCCCCGCCAGCAGGTGCCAATCCGCCTCGGTACCCGGCGCGTAGGCGCCGCCCGGCCCGAGCAGCAGCAGTTCGTCACCCGGCTCGGCCGTGGCCGCCCACGGGCCCGCGATGCCCTCGTCGCCGTGGTGGACGAAGTCGAGGACGAGCTCGCCGGCCTCCGCGTCGAACGCCCGGACCGTGTAGGACCGCTGCCGCGGCCAGTGCTCCCGCGGCATCGTGCTGCGGCACTCCTGGACGTCGAACGGCTCCGGGTACTCGACGCCGGGCACCTTGAACAGCACCTTCACGTAGGCGTCGGTGAACGCGTTGGGCTCGAACGCGCCGATGCCCTCACCGCCCGCGACGATCCGGATCATGTGCGGGGTCAGCCGCTCGGTGCGCAGCACCCGCAGCCGCACCGCGGGACGCCCGGACCGCCGGGGTGCTTCAGCCATCGGCCACTCCAACCATCGCTAAGGCTTACCTAAGTCAGCGTACGCGCCGAAAACGGCGCGCGGCTACTCAGGTGTACCCAGTTCCTCGAGCAACCTCCCGAACCCGGCAGCGACCTTCCCGCGGAACCCGATGAAGAACCGGTTGGCCAGCGGCACGCCCCACCGCCCCCACGTGGCCGCGTTGACGACCCGGTGCTCGACGCGGGCGCCGCCGGGATCCGCCGTGACGCGGTACTCCCCGCGGTACCACCAGCCGCCCTGCACCGCGACGAACCCGCGCGAGCGGTCGACGTCCATCCGCATCGGGTGGCCGCCTCCGGCGAGCCGGTGCCGCAGCCGCTCGAACACCTCCGCGGGCGGCCGCGCGACCACCCCCGACGCCTCCGCAAGCGTTTTCACCCGCGCGGATCCGAAACCCGCGTGTTCTGGAACGCCGTGATCAGCCACTCGCCTCCTTCCTGGACGAGAACGAACGAAACGGTCGACTCGCGCCCTTCGTCGGCAACCTCCGCGCCGCTCAGCGACGAGCCGCCGCCGACCACGGCCACAGCGACGTCCGGCCGGACGAACCGCACCTTCGCCGCCGCGCCCAGCGACCCGGTGAGCTTCGACCCCTTCAACGGCCCCTCGAACAGCGCGCGATGCGAGCTTTCGATCGCCTCCCGGCCCGGGAAGTTCAGCCCGAAGAACGTCACGTAGTCCGCATCCTCGGTGAAGAGCCGCCCGTACGCGGCAGCGTCGCCGCGGTTCCACGCGTCGACGAGCCGGCCCAGCACATCACGGACATCAGCTTCGGACGTAGTCACAAGATCCCCCTCGAACAGCGTTCGTCTTACGAACAACGTTCTACCCTCGAACACTGTTCGCGTCAAGTACAGTGTTCGGGTGACCGTGCCCCCGCCGCCGTGGCGCAGCGCTCCCCGCCGCCGCGCCGCGAAACCCGTCCTCTCCCAGGCCTCGATCGTGCGAGCGGCCTTGATCGTCCTGGACGACGAGGGGTTCGACGCGGTCACCATGCGGCGGATCGCCCAGGAACTGGAGACCGGGCCCGCGTCGCTCTACGCGCACGTCTCGAACAAGGAAGAGCTGGCGGAGCTGATGCTCGACACCGTGCTCGCCGACATCCTGGTCCCCGAGCCCGACCCGGCACGCTGGGACGAGCAGGTCAAGGAGCTGGTCCGCGACCAGATCCGGGTGATGGCCGCGCACCGGGGCATCGCGCGCATCGCGTGGGACGTCCCGGTGCCGGTGACGCCCCACTTGCTGCGGCTGGGCGAAGGGACGCTCGCCCTGCTTCGCGCGGGCGGGTTGACCCTCAAACAGGCCACCTTCGCGGGCGACGCCCTGGCGCTCTACGCCAAGGCGTACGCCTACGAAGCCAGCGGCTGGACCTGGGGCGAGATCGACCAGGCCGAAGTGGGCGAACGCGGGAAGCAGATGGTGGCGTACATGCAGTCACTGCCCGCGGAGGCGTTCCCGAACCTGCTGCACGTCGGCGAGTTCTTCTCCGCGGAAACAGCGCAGGAACGCCTCGAGTTCGCCCTCGAGGCGTTCCTCGCCGGATTGAAAGCGATGGCGAAGAACTAGGGCCGCAGCACGATCTTGCCGCGCGTGTGCCGCCGCTCCAGCTCGCGGTAGGCCTCCTGGACCTCCTCCAGCGGGTACACCGCGGCGATCGGCAGCGACAGCAACCCCTTGTCCAGCAGCAAGCTCAGCTCGCGCAGCACGTCGGCCGACGCGCCCGCCGCGTTGCCGTCGGTCTTGACGTTGTACTTCTCCGCCGCGGCCCAGTCGATGATCGTGTCGATCCGTCCCGGGTGGATGCCCAGGTGCAGCGCCAGTTCCACGTAGCCGGAACCGAAGGTGTCGACGAACGCCTGCACGCGGCCGGAAGGCGCGGCTTCGCGGATCCGCTCGAGGACGCCGTCGCCGTAGGCCACCGGGATCACGCCGAGCTCGCGCAGCCACTCGTGGTTGGCTTCCCCCGCCAGCCCGATCACCGTGGCACCGGCCAGTTTCGCGAGCTGGACGGCCAGCGAGCCGACCCCGCCCGCGGCGCCGGAGACCACGACTGTGTCGCCCTCCCGCGGGCAGACCGCGGCCACCGCGGCGTACGCGGTGGTGCCGGCGACGAACAACGAGCCGGCCACCTCCCACGGCACGCCGTCCGGGCGTGGCGTGAGGTTCGCGGCCTCCGCCACGACGAACTCCGCGTGACTCGACCGCGTGTCGACGAAGCCGATCACCTCGTCGCCGACGGCGATCTCCTCGACGCCCTCACCGAGCGAGGCGACCACGCCGGCGAAGTCACTGCCTTGTCCGGACGGAAACGTCGCCGGGAACCGCGAGTGCAGCAGTCCCTTCCGGATGGACGCCTCGCCCGGGTTGATCCCGGCGGCGCGCACCTCGACGAGCACCTGGCCCGCTCCCGGCACCGGCCGCGGCACGTCCTCGACCCGCAGGACCTCCACGTCGCCGTACTCGTCGAACCTGATCGCGCGCGCCATGGGGCCTCCTCGAAAGTCGTTGCTGAATACAAGCAACGACCCGGTCCCCGGTTTTAATCCCTACCCGGCGAGGCGGCGGACCACGCCGTCGGCCAGCAGCCGCCCCCGGTCGGTCAGCACCGCGCGGCCCCGGCTGTCCAAAGCGGACGAGTCGAGCAGGCCCTCCGCCGCGGCCGCCCGGGCCGCGGCGAGCCCGGGCTCGTCCAGCACGTCGAGCGGCAGCCCTTCGGCGACGCGGAGTTCGAGCATGATCCGTTCGAGGTGCTGGTCGTCGTCGGTGAGCACTTCACGCCCGCCCGCGGGCGACTCGCCGTTCGCAAGCAAGGCCGTGTAGCGGGCCGGGTGCTTGACGTTCCACCAGCGCACCCCGCCGACGTGGCTGTGCGCGCCCGGGCCGGCGCCCCACCAGTCGTCGCCGCGCCAGTAGCCGAGGTTGTGACGGCAGCGGGCGGCGTCGGAAGCCGCCCAGTTCGACACTTCGTACCAGCGCAGCCCCGCCGCCGACAGCGTCGCGTCGATCATCTCGTAGTCCGCCGCCAGCACGTCGTCGTCCGGCGCGGGCAGCTCGCCGCGGCGCACGCGGCGGGCCAGCGCCGTGCCCTCCTCGACGATCAGCGCGTAGGCCGACACGTGGTCGACGCCGGCGCCCAGCACCGCCTCCAGCGTCGCGCGGAGGTCGTCGGGACGCTCGCCCGGCGTGCCGTAGATCACGTCGAGGTTCACGTGCTCGAAGCCGGCCGCCCGCGCCTCGGCGACGGCCTTGCCCGGCCGGCCGGGGGTGTGCACGCGGTCGAGGATCTTCAGCACGTGCGGCGCGGCCGACTGCATGCCCAGCGAAACCCGGGTGTAGCCGGCCTCGCGGATGCCGGCGAAGAACTCCGGCGACGTCGATTCCGGGTTCGATTCCGTCGTCACCTCGGCCCCGGGCGCGAGCCCGAAGACGTCGCGGACGGCGTCGAGCACCGACCGCAGCCCGTCCGCGCCGAGCAGCGACGGCGTGCCGCCGCCGACGAACACCGTGTCGGCCGCGGGCGGGACGACGAGCACCCGCGCGGCGAGCTCCAGCTCGCGGCGCAGCCCTTCTAGCCAGGACTGCGGCGACGAACCGGTGTCGAGCTCACCCGCGGTGTAGGTGTTGAAGTCGCAGTAGCCGCAGCGCGTGGCGCAGAACGGGACGTGCACGTACACCCCGAACGCTCTGCTGCCGAGCCCCTTCAGCGCGCTTTCCGGCAACGCCGGGTCGATCGGTGTGTCGGGGTCGGGACGCAGTGCGGGCACGCTCGAATTGTCCACCCCGTCACGCCCGGTCGCCGCAAGGGGCCGATCGGGTCAACACCTGTTACGACGCGGGCAGGTTGGCCGCCGCCCACTCCGGGTCGGGCGCGATCATCTCGATGACGTCGAGCAGCACGCCGTTCGGGTCGGCGACGTAGAAGTGCCGCTGCCCGTAGACCTCGTCGACAACCGGTGCCACCAGCGCGATCCCGGCCGATTCCAGCCGTTCCGCTTCGGCGCGGGCGTCGTCGACGACGAGCCCGAACGACACTCCCGACACCTCCTGCGTGCGGTAGCCGGGCGGGATCGACTCGTGCCCGCGTTGCACGAAGCTGATCTCGTACCCCGGTGCGCCGGCGTTGACGCTGGCGAACCAGTCGAGCTCGACGGTCACCGCCAGGCCGACGACGTCCGCGTAGAACCGGGTGGTCGCGGCGACGTCGTCGACCAGGTACCCCGCCCCGAACCCCTTTACCTGCATCCAATTCCTCTCTCCAAAGCACTGTGTCTGAAGTACTATAGATGTAGTGGTTTGGTCGCGCAAGAGAGGACGCACAAGGCGGGTTGACACGATTTCCGCAGGTGAGTGACCCTTCTCCCACCATCCGGGCAGGCCTGGACCACATTGTGGACGCGTGGCACGCTGACGCCGTGACTCATGCCGGTGTTCTCCTCGTGGCGCGCCGCCACGTCGACCTCCTGCGGGTCGCCAGCGCCCTCTGCGTACCCGTTCGCTGACTCCCCGATCGCCACCACCTGCCACGAATTCTGGACAGCCGGCGCCGGAGGACACCCGTGAGCCGGTGGTCCTCCGCCGCCACGAAACGCCTCTCGGAGGACGCCGCCATGGCCACGCCCCAAACCCCCGCCCGCCCCGCGCGCGCCAAGCAGAAGCGCGGCGAAGGGCAGTGGGCGCTCGGTTACCGGGAGCCGCTGAACCCGAACGAGCGGTCCAAGAAGGACGACCACCCGCTCAACGTGCGGGCGCGCATCGAGAACATCTACGCCCACCGCGGGTTCGACGCGATCGACCCGGGCGACCTGCGCGGCCGGTTCCGCTGGTTCGGCCTCTACACCCAGCGCAAGCCGGGGATCGACGGCGGCCGCACCGCGACGCTCGAGCCCGAAGAGCTCGACGACCGCTACTTCATGCTGCGGGTCCGGATCGACGGCGGCGCGCTGACCACCGCCCAGCTCACGGTGCTCGGCGAGATCTCGCAGGCGTACGCGCGCGACACCGCCGACATCACCGACCGGCAGAACATCCAGTACCACTGGATCCGGATCGAGGACGTGCCGGCGATCTGGGCCAAGCTCGAAAACGCCGGCATGACGACGATGGAGGCGTGCGGCGACAGCCCGCGCGTCATGCTCGGCTCGCCGGTCGCCGGCATCTCGGCCGACGAGGTGATCGACGGCACACCGGCACTGGACGAGATCAAGCGCCGCTACATCGGCAAGCCGGAGTTCGCCAACCTGCCGCGCAAGTTCAAGACCGCCATCTCCGGCCAGCCCGACGTCGCGCACGAGATCCACGACGTCGCCTTCGTCGGCGTGCACCACCCCGAGCACGGCCCCGGCTTCGACGTCTGGGTCGGCGGCGGCCTGTCGACCAACCCGATGCTCGGGCAGCGCCTCGGCGCCTGGGTGCCGCTGGAGGAGGTGCCGGACGTCTGGGAAGGCGTCATCTCGATCTTCCGCGACTACGGCTACCGGCGGCTGCGCTCGCGCGCGCGGCTGAAGTTCCTGGTCAAGGACTGGGGCGCGGAGAAGTTCCGGCAGGTGCTGCAGGACGAGTACCTCAAGCGCCCGCTGATCGACGGCCCGCCGCCGGAAAACCCCGCGGTGCCGGTCGACCACGTCGGCGTGCACCGGCAGGTCGACGGCAACTTCTACGTCGGCGCCGCGCCGATCGCCGGGCGCTCCAGCGGCGGCACGCTCGTCGCCGTCGCGAAGGCCGCCGAGCGGGCCGGCTCGGGCCGGGTGCGGCTCACCCCGCAGCAGAAGGTCGTCGTGCTCGACGTCCCGGAGGCCCAGGTGGCCACGCTCGAAGCCGAACTGGCCGAGGTCGGGCTGGAGACGAAGCCGTCGCCGTGGCGGCGCGGCGTGATGGCCTGCACCGGGCTGGAGTTCTGCAAGCTCGCCATCGTCGAGACGAAGGCGCGTGCGCAGCAGCTCGTCGCGGACCTCGAAAAGTCCCTCGCCGACATCCAGGCCGGGCTCGACACGCCGGTGAGCGTGCACCTCAACGGCTGCCCCAACTCCTGTGCGCGGATCCAGACCGCGGACATCGGCCTCAAGGGCCAGATCGTCACCGACGCCGACGGCAACCAGGTCGAAGGCTTCCAGGTGCACCTCGGCGGCGGCCTCGGCCTCGACGCCGGCTTCGGCCGGAAACTGCGTGGCCACAAGGTGACCGCGGCCGAGCTGACCGGCTACGTCGAACGCGTCGTGCGCGCGTACGCCGCCGGGCGCGAACCCGGCGAACGGTTCCCGCAGTGGGCCGTCCGCGCCGAGGAAAGCGCGCTCCAGTGACAGCGCCGACGTACTCCCTCCCGCGGAGGCGCCGATGACAGAGCGAGCGACGCCGTTCTACTGCCCTTATTGCGGCGACGAGGACCTGCGGCCGGAAGAGAACGGCGGCTGGCTGTGTTCCGGTTGCCGCCGGGTTTTCTCGGTCAAGTTCCTCGGCCTGTCCCTTCCGGAGGTTTCCCGATGACCGCCACCGCCGACTACAAGACCCTCGCCGAGCGCGCGTCCCACGAGCTCGCCGACGCCACCGCCGAAGAAGCGCTGCGCTGGACCGCCGAGACGTTCGGCGACGACTTCATCGTGGCGTCCAACATGCAGGACGCCGTGCTCATCGACCTCGCCACCAAGGTGAAGTCCGATGTGGACGTCCTGTTCCTGGAGACCGGCTACCACTTCCCGGAGACGATCGGCACGCGCGACGCCGTGCAGACGGTCTATCCGGACGTGACGATCGTGAACGCCCAGGCCGAGCAGAGCGTCGCCGAGCAGGACGCCGAGTACGGCCCGAAGCTGCACGACCGCGACGCCACGCTGTGCTGCAACCTCCGCAAGGTGGTGCCGCTGCGCAAGACGCTGGCGAAGTACTCGGCGTGGGTGACCGGCGTCCGCCGGGTCGACGCGCCGACCCGCGCGAACACCCCGATCGTCACCTGGGACGACCGCAACGGGCTGGTCAAGGTCAACCCGATCGCGGCGTGGACCGACGACGAGTTCAAGGCCTACATCGCCGAGCACGGGATCCTGGAGAACCCGCTGGTGTCGATCGGGTTCCTGTCGATCGGCTGCGCACCCTGCACGGCCCGCGTGGAGCCGGGCCAGGACCCGCGCAGCGGCCGGTGGGCGGGGCAGAGCAAGACCGAGTGCGGACTGCACGGCTGATGTCAGACACCGAGGGACGCATGACGACACTGGAACCTGCCACCGACGCGGCTCAGGACAACCTCGCCGCCTTGGAATCCGAAGCCATCCACATCTTCCGGGAGGTGGCGGGCGAGTTCGACCGCCCGGTGATCCTCTTCTCCGGCGGCAAGGACTCGACGCTGCTGCTGCACCTGGCGATCAAGGCGTTCTGGCCGGCGCCGGTGCCGTTCCCGCTGCTGCACGTGGACACCGGCCACAACTTCGACGAGGTCATCGAGTTCCGCGACCGGGTCGTCGAACGGCACGGCCTGCGGCTGGTCGTCGCGAAGGTGCAGGACTGGATCGACGACGGGCGCCTCGAGGAGCGCGCGGACGGGATGCGCAACCCGCTGCAGACCACGCCGCTGCTCGACACCATCGCGGAGAACAAGTTCGACGCCGTCTTCGGCGGCGGCCGCCGGGACGAGGAACGGGCCCGGGCGAAGGAGCGGATCTTCAGCCTGCGCAACGCCTTCGGCCAGTGGGAGCCACGGCGCCAGCGGCCCGAGCTGTGGAACCTCTACAACGGACGGCACCGCCCCGGCGAGCAGGTCCGCGTCTTCCCGCTGTCCAACTGGACCGAGGCCGACGTCTGGAACTACATCGCCCGCGAGAAGGTCGAGCTGCCGTCGATCTACTACGCGCACAAGCGGAAGGTCTTCCGCCGCGACGGCATGTGGCTGACCGAGGGCCCGTGGTTCGGTCCCCGGCCGGACGAAGAGATCCACGACCTGAGCGTGCGCTACCGGACCGTCGGCGACGGCTCGTGCACCGGCGCGGTGGAGTCCACCGCCGTCACCGTCGAAGAGGTCATCGCCGAGGTGTCGGCGTCGCGGCTCACCGAGCGCGGTGCCACCCGCGCCGACGACCGGATGTCCGAGGCGGCCATGGAAGACCGCAAGCGTGAGGGGTACTTCTGATGAGTTCGCTGCTGCGCCTGGCCACCGCCGGGAGCGTCGACGACGGCAAGTCGACGCTCGTCGGCCGGCTGCTCTACGACACGAAGTCGGTGCTCGCCGACCAGCTGGACGCCGTCACCCGCGCGTCCGTCGACAAGGGACTGTCCACACCGGACCTTTCGCTGCTCGTCGACGGCCTGCGCTCGGAGCGCGAGCAGGGCATCACCATCGACGTCGCGTACCGCTACTTCGCGACGCCGAAGCGGTCGTTCGTACTGGCCGACACCCCGGGGCACGTGCAGTACACGCGCAACACGGTGACCGGCGCGTCCACCGCGCAGCTGGCGGTGCTGCTGGTCGACGCGCGCAAGGGCGTGATCGAGCAGACCCGGCGGCACGCGGCCGTGCTGGCCCTGCTCGGCGTGCCGCAGCTGGTGCTGGCGGTGAACAAGATCGACCTGGTCGGCTACGACGAGGCGACCTTCACGGTGATCGCGAAGGAGTTCGCTTCGCACGCCGAGACGCTGGGGTACCCGCGGGGCTCGGTCCTCGCGATCCCGGTTTCGGCGCTGGAAGGCGACAACGTCGCGACGCGCTCGGAGCGGACGCCGTGGTACTCCGGCCCGAGCCTGCTGGAACACCTGGAGGACGTGCCGGTCGCGCCCGACCCGCACGACTCGGCGCTGCGGTTCCCGGTGCAGTACGTGATCCGCCCGCGCACGCCCGAGTACCCGGACTACCGCGGCTACGCGGGCCAGATCGCCGCGGGCACGGTACGCCCGGGCGACGAGATCGTCGTGCTGCCGCAGGGCATCCGCAGCCGCGTCGAACGGATCGACACCGCGGACGGGCCGCTGGCCGAGGCCGGCACCGGGACGTCGGTGACGCTGCTGCTCGCCGACGACATCGACATCTCCCGCGGCGACCTGATCGCCGCCGCGGACGCGCCGCCGCGGATCACCGACGAGATCACCGGCACGCTGTGCTGGCTGTCGTCCAAGCCGCTCAAGCCGGGCGCGCGGGTGCTGGTCAAGCACGGCACCCGCACGGTGCAGGCGCTGGTGGCCGAGCTGCACGCCCGGTTCGACGAGCAGGCTCTGTCCAGTGTGGACTCGCCGGGGTCGCTGGAGCTCAACGACATCGGCCTCGTCACGCTGCGGCTGGCCGAGGAGCTGGGCGTCGACGACTACGGCGTCAGCCCGCGCACCGGCGCGTTCCTGGTGATCGACCCGAAGGACGGCGACACCCTCGCCGCGGGCCTGGTGGGTGAGCGCTTCTCGTGACGCCTCCCCTGGTCGCCGTCGCGCACGGCAGCCGCGACCCCCGCTCGGCGGCGACCGTGCGGGCGCTCGTGGAGGTCGTGCGCGCCCGAGCGCCGGGCGTCGACGTCCACGAGTCCTTTCTGGACCTGTCGGAACCGCTCGTCACGGACGTGCTGCGGTCGCTGTACGCGGCCGGCCACCGGACGGCGGTCGTGGTGCCGCTGCTGCTGGGCAGCGCGTTCCACGCCCGGGTGGACCTGCCGGCGCTGATCGGATCGGTGACGGCCGGCTGCCCGGGCTTCGTCGTGCGGACGTCCGGCGTCCTCGGCGCCGACCCGGCCCTGCAGGCCGTCGCCCTCGACCGGCTGACGGCGGCACCACGCCGCCGGGACACGGGCGTGCTGCTCAGCGCGGTCGGCTCGTCGAACGCCGAGGCCAACACCGTCGTCGCGAACCTGGCGAAGCAGTGGGAGGACCGGCTCGGGCTGCCGGTGAGCGAAGCGTTCGCCAGCGCGACCCAGCCGGACATCCCGGCGGCGGCCGGACGCCTGCGCGCCCGCGGCGTCCGGCACCTGGTGGTGGCGTCGTGGTTCCTGGCACCGGGCCGCCTGCCGGACCGCATCGCGAGACTGGCCCGCGAGGCCGACCCGGCCGCGTTCGTGGCGGCACCGCTGGCGGACGACCCGCGCGTCGCGGACGTCGTCGTCGCGCGGTACGCCACCGCCGTCAGCGGCCTGCTCCGGCAGTACGCCTAGCCCGCGGCGACGATCCGCCACTGCTGGTTCGTGCTGCCGCTGTCGCCGTACTGTCCCAGGTCGGCGCCGCTGCTCGTGCGGCCTGCGCCGTCCAGGTACTCGCCCGTGGCGGCGTTCCTGATGCGGACGTTGTTCGCGTCGGTCACCACCGACCACTGCTGGTTGGCGCTGCCGCTGTCGGCGTACTGGCTCACCGCCGCGCCGTTGGCCGTGCGGCCCGCGCCGTCCAGGTACAGGCCCGTGGCGCGGTTCTTGATGCGCACCCGGTTCCCGTAGTTCTCGACGGTCCACTGCTGGTCGAGCCGGCTTGCGTCGCCGCTCGCCTGGCCGGCCGTCGAGCCGCCCGCCGTGCGGCCCAGGCCGTCGACGTACAGGCCGGTGGCCGCGTTGACGATCCGGACGTACGTGCCGCCGCCGTTGCCGATGCCCCACGCGTACTGCAGGCGGGTCAGGCCGCTCTGGTTCACCAGCGAAAGCTGGGTGCCGGTCCGGGTCGTCAGGCTGTACCAGTCGCCGTCGCGCAGGCCCGGCCAGTACACGCTGCCCACGCCGAGGCTGCGCAGTTTCGCGCTGACGCCCCGGATGTAGTCGGCGAAGAACGAGCCGCTCGGGATGCTGTAGTCGATCGGGTCGTAGTGGACGCCGTTCTTGCTGCCGGGCCCCATCGGGCCGCCCCACTCGGTGACGATCGTGCGGTCCGCGTACGCGCCGATGTAGCCCCCGAGGTGGTTGGCCCACTCGGTTTCGCTCTCGTAGCCCGCGAAGAACGAGTAGTCGTGGGCGGCCAGCAGCGTCCCGTCGAGCCGGTGGTCGGCGCCGACCGCGGGCACGTTCTGGGCGTCACCGGTCCCGTCGAGCACCACCCGGGCGCGGGGCACCTGCGGATAGCGGGTCAGCCAGGCGTCGTAGAAGTTGTCCAGGTCGCCCGCGCTGTAGGCGTACGGCTCGTTGATGACCTCGAAGTAGGCGTTCGGGTTGGCGCCGTACTTGCCGACGACCTTGTCCCACATCTGCTGGAACCCGGCGGTGCTCGCCGGCTTCCCGCCGCTGTAGGCCCAGTACGCGAGGATCACCCGGCCCTTGGCCAGTGCGGCGTCGATCGCCCCGGTGTAGGTGTCCCAGTAGCCGGCGACGGTCGGCTCGTTGATCGGCATCCGGACCGTGTTCGCCCCGGTGATCGCGTACATCCCGCCGACGAGCTGGTCCGCCGTGGCGGCCGCGGACGCGTGCGTGTCCGACGAGCTCAGCCCGGACACGTACAGCACGCCGTTGACGAAGTTGTCCCGGGCGTCGGCCCAGTTCACGCCCCGGAACCCGGCGGTCGACGCCTGCGCCTGCGGCGGGCCGGCGGCCAGCAGCCCGCCGGCGAGCACGACCGGCACCAGCATCCTGGCCACGGCGGAGAACAGTCTCATCGGCTCGTCCCTTCGTCGTCGTCGACGTGACACAGGTAACAGAGCGGCTGGGAGCGCGACCAGAGTTCCGAAGCAAAGCGGTCAGGATCGATCGGAGAAGAACATGGCCGCGGTCACGCAGCGGCACCGCCACCGCCAAGAGGTGACAAACATTCACATTCGCTTGTCACGCCACGCGCATGGGAACGGTGAATCCTTGACGACCTACTTGACTTGCCGGTAACTATCTGATTGCTGCGCAGCTTTCGCCCTCCCCTCGTGAAATCGCAGGCAGGTGGACACAGATGAAAGCTCTTCGCCTTTCTCGGCTCGCCGCGCTGACCGCGGCCGCGGCCCTTCCGATCGCCCTCGCCGCGCCCGCTTCGGCGGCCACTTCGGTGACCTTCGACTGCCAGGCCAACGCCCCCATCGTCGGCCCGCAGCACGTGGCGCTCGGCCAGGACGCCGACGTCACCGCGCCGCCGACCGTGGCGCCCGGCGCCGCGTTCGACGTCGTCATCGACCCGGCGCCGAACACCGTGCCCGGAACGGTGAGCGGCAACAAGGTCAAGAACATCAACACGTTCGCGCTCAAGATCCCGATCCCGGCGAACTCGACCTACGTCGGCGCGGACCTCACCGGCGGCTCCGGTCTCGGCTCGACGCCGCCGGCCATCGCCGTCGCGAACGGCGTGGCGACCCTGAGCTTCCCCGGCCCGATCGCCGGCGGGGCGACGTTCGAACTGCCCACCGTCACCGCGCACCTGACGGCCGGCCAGTCGGGCACCATCCAGACCAGGCTGGCCGGCACCGGCTACAGCGATCCCGGCCTGACGTTCAACGCGGTGGCGAGCACCATCATCGGCGACCTCACCGCGCCGACGGCCTGCTTCCCCAACCCGAGCCCGGTCTTCACCACGACGACCATCGGCTGAGCACCGGGCCACCCCCGCGGGGCACGCGCCCGCGGGGGTGGCCCGCGTAACACCGGCCGGGCGCGGCGCATGTGCAAGGGTGTCTGACATGGCTGACGAACTGGTGCACTACGACGTGGTGGGCGGCACCGCCACGATCACCCTGGACTCCCCGCACAACCGCAACGCGCTGTCGGCGCAGCTGCGCCGCGAACTGTCGGGCTCGCTGGCCGCCGCGGCCGCCGACGACGCCGTGCGCGTGATCGTGCTGACCCACACCGGCCCGGTATTCTGCGCGGGGATGGACCTCAAGGAGGCCCGCGGCGCCGGCGCGGGCGACCAGGGCGTGAACGAGTTCCCCCGCATCCTGGAGCAGCTGTGGACCAGCCCGAAGCCGGTGGTGGCGCGCCTGGCGGGCCCGGCCAGGGCGGGCGGCATCGGCATGGTGGCGGCGTGCGACATCGCGGTGGCGGTCCCGGAAGCGACGTTCGCCTTCTCCGAGGTCCGCATCGGCGTGGTCCCGGCGATCATCTCCCTGACGGTCCTCCCCCGGCTGAACCCCCGCGCGGCCCACGAACTGTTCCTGACGGGCGACACGTTCGACGCCCGCCGGGCGGTCGAGATCGGCCTGCTGAACTCGGCGGTGCCCGCCGCGGACCTCGACGCCGAAGTCACCCGGTTCGTGAAGGCACTGGCGGCAGGCGGGCCGAAGGCGCTGGCCGAGACGAAGGCCCTGCTGAGCCGTCCCCGCCCGGCCACGCCGTCGGACGGCTTCGAGGAGATGCTCGGGCTGTCGGCGAAGTTCTTCGCCAGTGAGGAAGGCCAGGAGGGCATCCTGGCCTTCGCCCAGAAGCGCAAGCCGAGCTGGGTTCCGCAGGACTGAGCCGGATCGGCTGCCGGGCGCCGCTCAGGCGTCCGGCAGCACGACGGTGAGCCGCCACGAACCGGCGCTGCGGCCGCTCGGGCCGAGCGCGCGCTGGGCGTCCGAAAGCACGCTGCGGATCGCCAGGTACGTCTTGGGTTCCGCCTTGCGCAGCGCGTCCGAACCCGGCCAGATCAGCACGTGCTCCCCCGGCGGCAGCCACGACAGGTCGGTCAGGCAGTCGTAGAGCGCGTCCAGGTTGTGCCCGAAGTAGTCCGGAAAGGACAGTGCCTCGGCGAACGCGGTCAGCGTGCTCGCCTTGTCGACGGTCGGCCGGGAGTTCACCAGGTGCGGGTACGCCCCGCGGGCGAACGCCTCCTCCGCGGCGGCCTTCGCGTCGCCGGCGCTCATCGGGCCGGGTCCACGACGACGAACGACGCGTAGTGGTCGCCGGTGTAGTACAGCTCGTGCGCCTGGCCGGTGATCAGCCGCCGCGCGCCGCGGTCGGGGCTGCCCGGCGTCTTCACCGTGTATTCGTGGTAATAGCCGGACTTCTTGCCGGGTAGGCGTTTCTCGCGGTTCTCGAACACGACGTCGTCGTTGCGGGGGTAGGGGTACGGGCCGCCCGCCTCGATCAGCTTCCACGTGTCCGACGCCTGCGGCGGCAGCGCGGAAAGCGCCTTCACCGGCAGCCCGGAGTCCGCGCCCGGCACGGCGGCGCTGCCCTTCGCGGGCGCGCTGCTCTTCGCCGGCGCACTCGCCGAAGTGCCCGGCGAGGTGCTCGGTGACGTCGAGCCGCCGCCGAGGTTGTCCTTGACCAGCCAGCCCCCCAGCACCAGCACGAGGAGCCCGATCAGCGCGGCGGTGATCCGCCTTCGGTTGAACATGGTGCGCGAGCCTATGCCGAGGTGTCGGAGTCGTCGTCACGCCCCGGAGCGAGCCGGCTGGCGAACAGCCCGACCAGCTTGTCGAGCACCCAGGCGGCGGCCAGGCACAGCGGCACGACGACCACCATGACCAGTACGAACTGAACCGGGAACCAGGCCTGGGCGAGCCACAGCTCGACCCCGTCCCACCAGTCGGCCAGCCCGTTGAACACGGTGTGAGCCTACGCGCGCCCTGCTGCCCCGGCGCTCGTGGGGCGGTACGTTGCAGGACATGTTCGCCGTGTACGCGCAGGAACCCAACGCCGACAGCCCGCTGGACTCGCTCGTCGTCGGCGAGCGCCCCGAACCCGAAGTGCCGGACGGCTGGGTCCGCGTGCACGTCAAGGCGGCCAGCCTCAACATGCACGACCTCTGGACGCTGCGCGGGGTCGGGATCAAGCCGGAGCAGTTCCCGATGATCCTCGGCTGCGACGGCGCCGGCACCCTCGACGACGGCTCCGAGGTCGTCATCCACTCGGTGATCAACGCGCCGGGCTGGCAGGGCGACGACACCCTCGACCCGAAGCGGACGCTGCTGACCGAGAAGCACCAGGGCACCTTCGCCGACCACGTCGTCGTGCCGGCCCGCAACGTCGTGCCGAAGCCCGCCGGGCTCAGCTTCGCCGAGGCCGCCACGATGGGCACGGCGTGGCTCACCGCGTACCGGATGCTCTTCGTGAAGTCCGGGCTGCGGCCGGGGCAGACGATGCTCGTGCAGGGCGCCTCCGGCGGCGTCTCGACGGCGCTGGTCCAGCTCGGCCGCGCGGCCGGGTTCCGGGTCTGGGTCACCGGCCGCAGCGAGGAAAAGCGCGCGCTCGCCACCAGCCTCGGCGCGCACCAGGCGTTCGAGCCGGGCGCCCGGCTGCCCGAACGCGTCGACGCGGTGTTCGAGACCGTCGGCAAGGCGACCTGGTCACACTCGGTGAAATCGCTCAAGCCGGGCGGGATCATCGTGGTCTCGGGCTCGACCAGCGGCCCGGACGCGCACGCCGAGCTGCAGCGCGTCTTCTTCCTCCAGCTGCGCGTCGCCGGCTCGACCATGGGCACCCGCGACGAGCTCGCGGACCTGCTCGCCTACCTCGACCTGACCGGCGTCCGGCCGCAGATCGGGGCGGAACTTTCTTTTTCCGAGGCACCGAAGGGCTTTCAGTCGATGCTCGAAGGGGACACCGCCGGCAAGATCGTCTTCACCCGCTAGACCGGCCGTGAGCTGGGCGGATCACGGTATCCGTCCAGCCGCGGCACCTGGTGAATTTTTGACGTGTTCAGTTCGAGACCTGGTCGTTAGCACCGAAATTCGACCAAAACCCCACTTCGGCCAGCTAATCTGTAGTCATGACCGCGACGAAGCGGCCCGCTCCGGCTGAACCGGGCGGCCGGCCCAGTGAAGAGACCGCCATCCGGGTCTCCTTCCGGCGGTATGCCGGCGTCCGCACCCGGGTGCTCGAGGTCGGCGACCCCGAACCGGAGCAGCCCGCCGCTCGCCGCCCCCTGCGTCGCCGGGCCGCGACGCCGCACGTGAAGCCGTCGGCACCGCGCCTGGTGCTGCTGCACGGTTACTGCGACAGCGCCGACACCTGGCGCCCCGCACTGGAGCAGCTCGCCGCCGCCGGCATCCCGGCGGTCGCGGTCGACCTGCCCGGGTTCGGCGACGCCCAGCCGCTGCGGCCCGGCCCGATGCTGCCGCAGCTCGACGCGTTCACCACCGCCGTCGTCCGCGAGCAGGCGGTGCTCGGCTCGGTCGTGCTGGCGGGCAACTCCCTCGGCGGCACCATGAGCCTGCGCGCGGCGCAGAACAGCCGGCTGCCGATCTCCGGCGTCGTGTCGATCGCCGCGCCGGGGTTCGTGGACTCCTGGCTGATCCGCACGGTGGCGCGCTACCCGCTGCCGCTGCGGCTGTACTCGTCGCTGCCGGTCCCGGTGCCGGGTTTCGTGGTGCGCAAGGTCGCCGAGCAGCTCGTCCCGCGGCTGCTGTACGCCAACTCGGGCGGGGCCGACGCGGTGCACGTGCAGCGCTTCACCGCGCTGTTCCCCGACTACCGCGCGACCAAGAGCCGCCTGGAAGAGGCGCGCCAGCTCGTCGCGGAGCTCGCCGACGCCTACCGCCTCGACTCGGTGAAGGTGCCGCTGCTGGTCGTCGCGTGCGGCAAGGACAAGCTCGTCACCGCCGCCTCCGGGCGGCAGCTGCACACGCTCGTCCCGCACAGCAGGCTGCTGGTCCGCGAGGACTGGGGGCACTGCCCGCAGCTGGACGACCCGGTCGAGATCGCCGAGCTGCTCGGCTACTTCGCCGCGAGCGCGGTCCGGACCACGCAGGCCAAACGGGCCGTGGCGACGGCGACGGAGGTCGTGGGCGAAGACACCGCGGCGGGCTGAGCGGCTCACGCTGTCTTCACGCGCAGTTGGCGGTAGGTTCCCCCGTTGGGTCCGTGATCCGGGCTTCCCACCGACCGTTCGGGAGAGATGATGTCCGCTCCAGCGGGTGCCGGCTCCGGCATCTTCCGGCGCAAGCCGATCGACCAGATCCAGGACACGACGGAAAGCGGCGGGCTGCAACGCACCCTGGGGCTGTGGCAGCTGACCGCCATCGGCATCGGCGGCATCATCGGCGCCGGGATCTTCGCCCTCGCCGGCAGCGTCGCGCACGGCGACGACGCGGCGGGCATCCCCGGTGTCGGCCCGGCCGTGCTGATCTCGTTCCTCATCGCCGGTGTCGCGAGCGCGGCGGCGGCGTTCTCCTACGCCGAGTTCGCCGGCCTGATCCCGAAGGCCGGTTCGGCCTACACCTACGGCTACGCGGTGCTCGGCGAGGTCGTCGGCTGGTTCATCGGCTGGGACCTGCTGCTGGAGTACACCGCGATCGTGGCGGTGGTGGCGATCGGCATCTCCGGCTACTTCAGCTTCCTGCTCGGCCAGCTCGGCCTCGACCTGCCCGCGTGGATGCTCGGCGCGCCCGGCACCGGGCCGGGTCACAAGGTCGACCTCTTCGCCGCGCTGCTGTGCCTGCTGATCGCGTACCTGCTCAACCGCGGCATCCGCAGCGCCGCCCGGTTCGAGACGGCGATGGTCGGGATCAAGGTGCTGATCGTGCTGGTGGTCATCCTGGTCGGCTTCTTCTACGTCAAGACCGGCAACTACACGCCGTTCGCCCCGGCCGGCTTCGGCGGCGCGGTGACCGGCGCCGCGACAGTGTTCTTCGCGGTCTTCGGCTACGACGCCATGAGCACCGCCGCCGAAGAGTCGAAGGACGCGCAGCGGCACATGCCGAAGGCGATCCTGTACTCGCTGGGCATCTCGATGGTGCTGTACGTGCTGGCCTGCCTGGTGCTGACCGGCATGCAGAAGTACACCGAGATCGACCCGAAGAGCGGCTTCTCGACGGCGTTCAAGTCGGTCGGGCTCTCCGGGCTGGCCACGGTCATCGCGATCGGCGCCATCATCGGCATCCTGACCGTGCTGTTCACGTTCCTGATGGGCGCCACCCGCGTCGGCTACTCGATGAGCCGCGACGGCCTGCTCCCGCCGTGGTTCGGGAAGACGAACCCGAAGCGCCAGGTGCCGAGCCGGATGACGTGGATCCTCGGCGGCGCGTCCGCGATCATCGCCGGGGTGCTGCCGATCGGCGAGGCCGCCGAGCTGACGAACATCGGCATCCTGCTCGCGTTCGTCGTGGTCTGCGTCGCGGTGATCGTGCTGCGCTACAAGCAGCCGGACCTGCCCCGGACGTTCAAGACGCCGGGGATGCCGGTGGTGCCCGCGATCGGCGTCGTGTTCTCGATCTGGCTGATCACGTTCCTGCAGCCGGCGACCTGGCTGCGGTTCGCCGTCTGGTTCGTCATCGGCCTGGTCATCTACTTCCTCTACAGCCGGCGGCACTCGCTGCTCAACCGCGGCTCGGACGTCTAGCGGATCCGGTCGAGGCGCGCGGCGGCTTCGCGCGCCTCGACCTTCAGCCGCTCGATGATCACGGCGGCCGAGGCGTCGTAGGCGAGCGGGTAGGTCTGGCCCGCCCACAGCGAGATCGCTTCCGGGTCCCCGGCCTTCGCCGACGCCCTGCGCACCGGGCCCGCCAGGTTGTTGAGCTGCGGGTACGCGGCCGGCGCCCCCTCGGAGAGGGCGTCCATGAACCTGTTGACCAGCCCGCGCGCCGGACGGCCGCTGAAGGCGCGGGTGAACGCCGTCTCGCGCTCGGCGAGGGCGAGGGCCTTGCGGTGCGCCTCCGACGTCCCGGCTTCGTCCGCGCGCAGGAAGATCGTGCCGAGCTGGGCCGCGACGGCACCGGCGGCGAGCACGGCCGCGACGTCGGCCCCGTGCACCAGCCCGCCGGCAGCGATCAACGGCAGGTCCACGCGGCCGGCGACGAGCCGCAGCAGGGCCAGGACGCCATATTCCGCGCCGCCGCCGGGCAGGCGCGGGTCGTCGGTGAACAGGCTCCGGTGCCCGCCCGCTTCGAAGCCCTGCAGGACGAGCGCGTCGGCGCCCAGGTCGGCGGCGCGGTGGGCCGCCTCCGGGGTGGTCACGGTGACGACGACCTTCGCGCCGGCGTCATGGAGCCGGAGGACGTCCGACGGCGAGGGCGGGCCGAAGGTGAACGACACCACGGGAATCCGCTTCTCGAGGACGACGTCCAGCTTCGCCGGGTACGCGTCGTCGTCCCACTGGGGTTCGCCGAGCTCGACGTCGTACTCGCGGGCGAACGCTTCCAGCCGGGTTCGGTGGCCGGAGATGTCGGCGCCGGTGTCCGGCTGCGGGACGAAGAGGTTGACGCCGAACGGCCGCCCGGTGAGCTCGGCGACGCGGTCGATCTGCGCGGCCAGCGCGGCGGGGGTGAGCATGCCGGCGGAGAGGAAGCCGAACCCACCGGCCTCGGACACCGCGGCGACCAGCTCGGGGGTGGTGGGACCGCCCGCCATCGGCGCGGCGACGACCGGGAACGTCAGCTCGTCGAACATGCTCCCGAGCGTAGTACTCAGGCGGGCAGCAACATCGTGTAGAGCTTCTTGATCACCCCGTCCTCGACGAGCGCGACGTCGATCCCCCGCACGACCGGCGGCGCGCCTTCCGGGCCGAGCTGCCAGGCGAGGTGGCCCAGGTCGTGGTTGACGAGCACGGGGCCGGCGGCCGAGAAGACGAAGCCCGGCGACTGGGCCAGCAGCCCGCGGGCCTTGGCGTTCAGCTCCTCGTGGCCGGTCGCCACCCCGTCCGGGTCGGCGAACTCGACGTCGGCCGCGTAGGTCTCGGCGATCGCCTTCGCGCGCCGCTCGTCGTCACGTTCGTTGAACACCTTGAGCAGATTGGCTTCCATCAGCTCGGCCACCGTCGCCATGACGTCCTCCTCGGTCTCACGACCATATTAGGTGATATGTCACGCAAATGTCAGGGGTGGTCGTCCGGCCGGGGCAGGGTGCCGCGTTCGACCAGCCGGTCGTAGACGCGGTCGAGCAGCGTCGTCAGCTGCGCCAGCTCATCGGGCCCGAGAGCGTCCAGGACCGCTTCGCGCACGAACCCGACGTGGTCCGGCGCCGCTTGCCGCAACGACTCCCAGCCCGCCGCGGACAGCACGACCTCGGTGCCGCGGCGGTCCTCGGCGGCCGTCCCGGTTTCGACCAGCCCGCGGTCCCGCATCCGCTTGAGGTGGTGCGACAGCCGGCTGCGCTCCCAGCCGATGCGGACCGCCAGGTCGGTGACCCGCATCCGGCCGGCGGAATCGCTCGTCAGGGCGACGAGGACGTGGTAGTCGGCGAGCGAGAGACCGCTGTCGGCCCGCAGCTGCCGGTTCATCTCGTAGTCCAGGCGCAGGTGCACCTTCATGTAGGCGTACCAGGCGGCCGTTTCGGCTTCCGAAAGCAGCGCGAACGGCGATCCCGGCACGAAGTCCCGCGTCACCGCGCGAGCTTAACCACCCAGACTGGTCTAGACCACGAGCACCGGAGGTGCGACGATCCGGGCAGGTGCGACGGCGAGGTCGCGCCCTTCCCGCCAGGAGGTCCCCCGGTGAAGCAGTCCTTCGCGCGGCGGCTCGGCCGCGCACTCGCCGTGCTGGCCCTGATCGGCGCCAGTGCGACAGCAGCCCAGCTCACCCCGGCCGCGGCGGCCACGCCGGCGCTGCAGTCGATCGTGCCGGCGCCGGTCTCGGTGACCCCGGCCGCCGGCGTCACGTTCCCGCTGGTGGCGACGACGAAGATCGTCACCGAAGCCGGTTCGGCGCCGGCCAGGCAGGTCGGCGACTACCTCGCCGGGGTGCTGCGCCCGTCGACCGGGTTCGCGCTGCCGGTGTCCGACGCCCCGGCGTCCGTGCCGTCGGACAGCATCGCACTGCTGCTGAGCGGCGCGCCCGCGTCCGTCGGCGCGCAGGGCTACCAGCTGGTGTCGACGGCGTCTTCGGTCACCGTGCGGGCGGCCACCGCCGACGGGCTCTTCGCGGGCGTCCAGACGCTGCGGCAACTGCTGCCGGGAAGCATCGAGAGCGCTTCGGCGCAGCCCGGCCCGTGGAGCATTCCCGGGGCGACGATCGTGGACTACCCGCGGTTCGCCTACCGCGGCGCGATGCTCGACGTCGCGCGGCACTTCCACCCGGTGTCGACGGTGAAGCGGTACCTCGACCAGCTGGCCCAGTACAAGATCAACAACCTGCACCTGCACCTGGCGGACGACCAGGGCTGGCGCATCCAGATCGACAGCTGGCCCCGCCTGACGACCTATGGCGGCAGCACCCAGGTGGGCGGCGGTGCCGGTGGTTACTACACGAAGGCGCAGTACACGGACATCGTGAACTACGCGGCTTCGCGCCACATCACCGTGATCCCGGAGATCGACATGCCGGGGCACGTGAACGCGGCGCTGGCGTCGTACGCGGAGCTGAACTGCAACGGCGTGGCACCGGCCCTGCGGACGGACACCGCGGTCGGCTACAGCTCGCTGTGCATTTCGAAGGACATCACGTACACGTTCATCGCCGATGTCCTGCGCGAGCTGGCGGCCCTGACCCCGGGCCCGTACCTGCACATCGGCGGCGACGAGGCGTCGTCCACCTCGGCGGCCGACTACCTCACGTTCGTCAACAAGGTGCTCCCCTTGGTGGCGGCGACGGGCAAGTCGGTCGTCGGCTGGCACGACATCGCCAAGGCCACCCTGCCCGCCTCGGCCACCCCGCAGTTCTGGGGCACGACGACGTCGGATTCCGGTGTCTCGACGGCGGTTCCCCGCGGCAGCAAGGTGATCCTGTCGCCGGCGAACAAGGCGTACCTGGACATGAAGTACAACAGCTCGACCCCGATCGGCCTGTCGTGGGCGGGCTACATCGAGGTCCAGGACGCCTACGGCTGGAACCCGGGCTCGTACCTGTCCGGCGTCGGCGAATCGGCGGTCCGCGGGGTGGAGTCGCCGCTGTGGACCGAAACGGTGGTGACGCCGTCCGACATCGACTACCTGGCGTTCCCGCGCTTGGCGGCCCACGCGGAGCTCGGCTGGTCCCCGTGGTCGACGCACGACTGGACGGCGTTCCGGACCCGGCTGGGGGCGCAGGCCCCGCGCTGGGTGGCGCAGTCGATCAACTTCTACCGCTCGTCCCAGGTGGCGTGGGACACCGGCGGAACGACCAACCCGGGCACGTGCACGGACCCGGAGTGGAGCGCTTCGCAGGTGTACACGGGCGGGAACGTGGTGTCCCACAGCGGCCACAAGTGGACGGCGAAGTGGTGGACGCAGGGCGAGGAGCCGGGCACGACGGGCCAGTGGGGAGTCTGGACCGACAACGGCCCCTGCTGAGGTGAAAGACCGGGCCGTCTGCCTCGAGGAGGCGGCCCGGCCCTCCCCGCTCAGAAGAACTGCAGCTCGACCCGTGGTCCGAGCGCATCGATACCGGAACACTGGTGATCACGGTCGAGCAGGACCCGGATGCGCCGCTCGGCCAGTGGACCGAGGTCCAGGCCGGGCCGAACGCCGCGCAGGTCGATCCGCTCCAGCTTGGTCAAGCCGTGGAACTGCGTGAGATCGATGGGTTTCCGGCAGTTCCTGAGCCCGAGCCGCCGCAGCTCGACGAGGCCGCCGATCGGCGACAGATCCGTACCGGGCTCGATGCCGGACAGCTCCAGCCTGGTCAGCCCGCCCAACGCGATCCCGAGGAAGCCGAGATCGCCCAGTCCCTCGGCCGGCGCAAGCGCGAGCTCCCGCAAGTAACGGAAGTCACTCAAGTGCTCAAGCCCGGCGAAGCGCCGGTCACAAGTGAGGTTCAGGTAGCGGAGTTGGCTCCGAAGCTCCCGCAACAGCGAAACATTGCACTCGCCGGCAACGTGCACGAGCAGTCCCCGCAGCGCGTGGACGTGCCGGAACGGGCGAAGGTCCTCGACCTTGTCCGGATAGATCTTGATCTCGACGCTCGTCAGCCGGCGCAGCTTGTGGAGGTGCTCGACCCACTCCATGCTCCGGACTTCGAAGCTGTTGTCGAACAGCGGGGCGTCGCGCAGGACCTGTTCGCAGTAGTCGCCCAAATCGAAGTACCGAGCGCAGGCGACCAGCTCCTCCTGGACTCCCCAACGCCGATCCTGCGCGTACTGGCTGAGCACCCGGAGCACCTCGACTTCGTTCGAAAGCGCGACCGTGCGCACGAGCAACGCCGCGTGATCCTCCGAGAGATCACTGAGATCCGACGGCAGCACGCGGAAGAGCGGGCGCCCCACGGTGGCCAGCGCGCTCACTTCGTCCAAGCTCGTCGGGGGTAGCAGCTCGTGCAGGCAGCCCTCCACCCGGTAGATGGTTTCGGAGGACAACTCCAAGGCACTTTCCAGGCACGATGCCGCGAGCAGCATCAGCCGGTGCCGCGAGCGGACGTCCTCCTCGTGGTAGAAGTCGAACGCCTTGTTGATGATCCCGTTGAGCAACCGGTCACGTTGCACCACGGACGCGTGCGAGCAGGCCATGAGCACCGTCTCCCGCCAGAGGTCGGAGCCCGCTTGGTTGATCAGCAGGTCGATGCTGTCGCGCTCGACCACCTCTTTCGCTGCCAGGAACTCCTGGAAGGTCCGGTGGACGAAGTCGATCCGGCCGATGACCGGCTGACGGATCAGCCCGCTGCGTTCGAGGAGGTGCCGGAGGACCGCGTCCGGCCGCTGGGTCACCCCCGGCATCGTGGCGATCTTGAGGTTCAGCTGGTGGATCGCCTCCTCGCGAGACATCTCGGCCCGGCCGTTCTCGTTCAGCCACCACGCGAGGGCCCTCAGCAAAGCCCGCTTTTCGACCGCGCTCAGCGGTGCCTCGCCGTCGACGGGGACTTTCTTGTCGGCATCGCGCCGTTCGAGCAGCATGTCCAGCGCGGCTTCGTAGAGCGTCATCCGGTCGCGGGGCAGGTTGGCCCGCCGGTCCAGGTTCAGCGCGCAGATCATCGCGCACAACAGGGGGTTGCGCGCCAGCGCGCGAAGGTGTGGCCGAGAATCCAGGTGCAGCAACAGGCTGCGTTGATGCCCAGGCACGTCTTCGCGCGGGCACGGGAGGGCGATCTCCAGGCCGGCCGTCGAATCCAGCAGGGCACTGTGCCAGCGCTCGATGAAGATGCGGACGTCCTGCGGGTTCATCGGCTCGAGGGTGACGGAACGGAACTTGTCGGCCACGAGCCACCGCTCGGTGCGCTCGGCGGGTCGCGACGTGACGACCATCAGGCATCCCGGGAACCGGATGCTGAGCCCGCGAAGCCAGTCCCGCACCTTCGCGCGTTCGTTTTCGGGGAGTTCGTCGACGCCGTCGATCAAGAAGAGCGCGCGGCCGCTTTCCGCGACGCGGTCGACCCAGCCTTCCGGTACCGGACCCCACTGAGGGGCGTTGGCGTGCAGGAGGAACTCGTCCCCGTTCGGCAGGCGGTTCTCGGAGAAGTCGCGGAGCCGGATGAGGAAGGGCACTCTCCCGTTCCAGTCCGAGAGCCTGCCGACGAACCGCCGCCGCACGGCAGTGATCGCGATCCACTGCAGGAGCGTGCTCTTGCCGGCGCCGGCGTCACCCTGGATGAGGATGAGACGTTTGCCGCCGAGGGCGTCCTCGACCCGCACCACGTCCTGAGGCCGCTCCTCGGTGCCCACCCCGACCGGAGCTTCGACACGTTCCGCGGTTCGGCGGGGCTCGTGACCGGCGGGCGTGGCCGACGCCGTCAAGCTGAGATAGGCGACCGTCAAGGTGATGGTCGGTTCGTAGAAGTTCGTCGTGATACCGAGGATTTGCAGCCGGTCGTACAGATTGCTGACCAGCTCGAAGTACCGGTCCCGGAATTCCTCGTCCTGGTCTTCCTCGGTCGAAGCCCGCAGCTCGGTGACCGGAAGGCGGTCGAGCACCTCCCCCAGCTGGCTCGCGATGCCGCTCAACCGGGAGAGCATCTCGACGGACGCGCGGGCGTCGAATTCCGGCAGGTCGCGGACCAGGTGCGCCAGGTAGTAGCAGACCTGGTCCAGCAGCAGGCCGAAGAGCTTCTCTGCCGGTTCGGACAGATCGCCGTTCCGGACGGTCGCCGGCGTGTGTTCCCTGATCTCCCTGGCGAGGCCGATGGGGTTCAGGTCGACCCGGAAGATGACCGCGTCGGTCAGGTCCGCGCTCTCGAGGGCGTCGGCGACCGCCAGGGTCGCCGCCTCACGCTCGTTGTCCGGCAGCCCCGGGAACTCGTTCTCGCACAGGGGTTGCAGACGATCCGCGACCTGATCCTCGATTTCTTCGATCTTCCGCCGGAACTCCCGCTGGTGACGCAACACCGGGTACCGGTAGGCGATCAGTTCGGCGAGCTCCAGCTCACGGCGGTCGGCACTCGTGCGGTTCGACAACCACGCCCGGGCCGCCCGCTTCGCCAACGCGGCCCCCACCTTAAGCAGAGCTGTCTCTAGCCCAACGATGACAGCACTCTCCTCGTCGTCACGACTCCACAGCTGACGCCGGCATACCCCCGGCTGAACTCCCAGTCGCGAATCTCGCACATACCGTTACGGCCGCCAAGGGTGACTCTGCGCGCCGCGTGCGCCCTGTGCGGACGGTTATCGGCGCACTTCGGGCGGTGAATTCCGGACATCCGGACCGTCCGGCGGGTTAGGTTGGGGCATGAGCGTTGATCTGGAGCAGGTTCGCACGCTGTCGCTGCAGGAGAACGGCCTCGCCACCGTCGCCACGACACGCGCCGACGGCACCGTGCACGCCTCCGTCGTCAACGCCGGGGTCTTCGACGATCCGGTGACCAGGGCCCCGGGTGTCGCCTACGTCGCCGTCGGGCGGGCGCACAAGCTCGCGCTGCTGCGGCGGGCCGGGCACGCCACCGTGACCTTCCGCCGGGGCTGGAACTGGGTGTCCGTCACCGGTGCCACCCACCTCGTCGGGCCCGACGACCCCGACCCCGCCTTCGATCCCGCCGGCCTGCCGCAGCTGCTGCGTGACGTCTTCGTCGCCGCCACCGGCACCCACGACGACTGGGCCGAGTACGACCGCGTGATGGCCGCAGAGCGGCGGGTCGCGGTGTTCGTGCGGGCAGACCGGATAATCGGCAACCCCTGACCCGCACGGCCCCAGGAGTCGTCCCGTTGTCCGAGTCCTCCTTCCGCGTCACCACGCCGGTCAAGATTCTGCTCGGCGTGCTCCTCGTCGCCGACGCCGGTTTCGGCGCGGCCCTCGTCTCCGGGCTGCTGCGCGGGCTGTCGCCGTGGCTGATCGGCGGCGCCTACGCGGCGACCGTGCTCATCGCCGTGCTGGCCTACCGGGCCTCCCGCGCCCGTGAGCTCAAGCGCGGCTTCGACGGCCTGCGCGATCTCACGGTCAGCGACGAAGGCATCCGCCTGCCCGCCGGCACGCTCAGCACCCGGCTGGTCCCGTGGGCCCAGATCGCCGACGTCTCCGCCCGGCGCTCGGCCCGCTTCGGCGACGGCTACCTCCGCGACGCCCTTTGGCTCGACCTCGTCACCGGCGGCGGCGTCGAGAGCTCGGTCCAGCGGTACGCACCCCGCGGCCGGCTCGCCCCGGCGCCTCCGGAGCGAAGACAGTTCGAGCAGACCGCGATCCTCGACCCGGCTCTGTTCGACGCGGTGGTCGAGCGGCTCCGGAAGGAGATCCGGCACCGGCAGCTGCACGCCCAGCTCCGCACCCCCCGCCTCCGGGAGTACTGACGCCGGTCAGCCGAGCCGGCCCAGCAGCTCCCCGGGCACGATCCGCACCGGGAACGGCCGCTCGAGCTCGGCCGCCTCTTCGCCCGCTGCCTTGGCCACCTGCTGGTAGTGGCCTTCCGCGTCCAGCTCGAACACGGTCAGTGCGGGCTCCTCCGGATCGATCACCCAGTAGCTGCCGGTCCCGAGCCGTTCGTAGACCGCTTTCTTCGTGTTGAGGTCGTGGATCGCCGTGCTGGGCGACAACACTTCAACCGCCAGCACCGGTGGCGCCGGGAGGTCCTTCTCGGTGAAGTCCTCGTCCCGGCCGACCAGGACGTCGGGCTGCAGCTCCGTGTCGTCGCCCGAGTGCACCGCGAACGGCGCGCCGACCACCTCGAAATCGGGCGGGCACGCAGCTTCCAGCACGCCGTAGAGCCGGTAAGCGATTTTCTGGTGTCTGAGTCCCGGCGCGGGGCTCACGATGAGCACCCCGTCGATGAGTTCGTAACGCCGTCCATCGTCGGGCATCCCATCGAGGTCGTGCACCGTCAGGGGGCCCGAATCGGCGGGATGCTCGATGTCTGCCATGACCGTCATGGTGCTCTCCTTTCGCTCTTCGCACCAGAGGAAACCAGAGAGCACCGACAGAAACCACGTCGAACGCGAGTTCGGCGCCCATATTCACGCAGTGGCGTGAATATGGGCGCCGGTGTCACATCAATGGAACAGTTTACTTCTTGTTTTTACCGGAGTCCTCAGTGGACAGTGCGGCGACGAAAGCCTCCTGCGGGACCTCGACCCGGCCGACGGTCTTCATCCGCTTCTTGCCTTCCTTCTGCTTCTCCAGCAGCTTCCGCTTACGCGAGATGTCACCGCCGTAGCACTTGGCGAGCACGTCCTTGCGGATGGCGCGGATCGTTTCGCGGGCGATGATCCGGGCGCCGATGGCGGCCTGGATGGGCACTTCGAAGTTCTGCCGCGGGATCAGCTCGCGGAGCCGGTTCACCATGCGGTTGCCGTAGTTGTAGGCGTCGTCCTTGTGCACGATCGCGGAGAACGCGTCCACGCCCTCGCCCTGCAGCAGGATGTCCACCTTCACCAGGTCCGCCGCCTGCGTACCGGCCTCTTCGTAGTCCAGCGAAGCGTAGCCGCGCGTACGCGACTTCAGCGTGTCGAAGAAGTCGAAGATGATTTCGCCCAGCGGCATGTTGTACCGCAGCTCGACCCGGTCCTCGGACAGGTAGTCCATGCCGAGCAGCTGGCCGCGCTTGTTCTGGCACAGCTCCATGATCGTGCCGATGAATTCGGACGGGGCCAGGATGCTGACCTTGCTGACCGGCTCGAGCACCTTGTCGATCTTGCTGCCGGTCGGCCAGTCCGACGGGTTGGTGACGTGGATTTCCTTGCCGTCGTCGAGCACCACGTCGTAGACCACGTTCGGCGCCGTCGAGATCAAGTCGAGGCCGAACTCGCGCTCGAGCCGGTCGCGGGTGATCTCCAGGTGCAGCAGGCCGAGGAAGCCGCAGCGGAAGCCGAAGCCCAGCGCCACCGACGTCTCCGGCTCGTAGTCGAGCGCGGCGTCGTTCAGCTGCAGCTTGTCCAGGGCCTCGCGCAGCTCGGGGTAGTCCGAACCGTCCACCGGATACAGTCCCGAATAGACCATCGGCTTCGGCTCGCGGTAGCCCGCCAGCGCCTCCTTGGCGCCGTGGCGCTCCGACGTCACGGTGTCGCCGACCTTGGACTGCCGGACGTCCTTCACGCCGGTGATCAGGTAGCCGACCTCGCCGACGCCGAGGCCCTTGCTGGCCTTCGGTTCCGGCGAGATGATGCCGACTTCCAGGAGTTCGTGGGTGGCGCCGGTGGACATCATCTTGATGCGCTCGCGCGGGGTGATCTTGCCGTCGACGACCCGGATGTAGGTGACGACGCCCCGGTAGGTGTCGTACACCGAGTCGAAGATCATCGCGCGGGCCGGCGCGTCGGCGTCGCCCTGCGGCGCCGGGACCGACTTCACGACCTCGTCGAGCAGGGCGCCGACGCCGATGCCGGTCTTGGCCGAGACCCGCAGCACGTCGTCCGGCTCGCAGCCGATGATGTGGGCCAGCTCACCCGCGTACTTGTCGGGGTCGGCCGAGGGCAGGTCGATCTTGTTGAGCACCGGGATGATCTGGAGGTTGTTCTCCAGCGCGAGGTAGAGGTTGGCCAGCGTCTGGGCCTCGATCCCCTGCGCGGCGTCGACCAGCAGGATCGCGCCTTCGCACGCCTCCAGCGCCCGGGAGACCTCGTAGGTGAAGTCCACGTGGCCGGGCGTGTCGATCATGTGCAGGACGTGGTCCTGCCCGTCGACCTGCCAGGGCAGCCGGACGTTCTGCGCCTTGATCGTGATGCCGCGCTCGCGCTCGATGTCCATCCGGTCGAGGTACTGGGCCCGCATGGCGCGCTCTTCGACGACGCCGGTGAGCTGCAGCATGCGGTCGGCCAGGGTCGACTTGCCGTGGTCGATGTGCGCGATGATGCAGAAGTTCCGGATGAGCTCCGGAGGCGTGAAGGTGGTGTCGGCGAACGTCGTCACTCGAATGAGTCCTCGGAAAGTCGGGGATGGCCACCTCTATGTTCCCACGACCCTCCGGGTGCGGGTGGGGGTCATCCCCGATGCGGGCCGATCCGAGAAGTGGTGCCCTCGAAGTATGAGCACTGCGCACCAGCCGGCACCCCCTCCCCAGCCGGATCCAGGCGGCTTCGCCCGCGTCCTCGACCGGGCCTTCGGCCACCCGTCCGGCGCGCTCGGCCGCCTCGGCGGCTGGGTGATGGCGAGGGGCAACGCCGCCACCGAACACCGCATCGTCGACCTGGCGAAGATCGAGCCGCACGAGACCGTCCTGGTCGTCGGGCCCGGTCCCGGCGTCGGCCTGGACGCCGCCGCCCGGCTGGCCGGGCGGGCCGTCGGCGTCGACCCGTCCCCCGAGATGCTGGGGCTCTGCCACGAGCGCTGCGGCGACCGTGCCGAGCTGCGCGAAGGGTCGGCCGCGCACACCGGCGAGCCCGACGCGTCCGTCGATGTCGTCCTGACCGTGAACAACGTCATGCTCTGGGACGACCGCCCGGCCGGGTTCGCCGAGCTGTTCCGGGTGCTGCGCCCCGGCGGCCGGCTGCTGCTGTCCGCGCACGAGAAGTGGCTGCCCGTGAGCAGGCACGTCCTGGCCGACGAGGCCGCCGCGGCGGGCTTCACCGACCTGCAGACGTGGACCTGGGAGCCGCCGGGCTTCGCGGCCCTCGCGGCGCAGCTGCGCGCCGGCAAGCCCGCCTAGCGGGTGTCCGTGCGGATCGGGTGACCCTCGGGCACCTCGACCAGCACGATGCGCGTGCCGTCCGGATCGGCGATCCAGGCCTCGTCGAGGCCCCAGGGCTCGCGCTGGGCGTCCCGCACCGGCTCCAGCCCCTTGGCCTTGAGGTCGGCCATGGTGCCGGCCAGGTCGCGGACCTGCAGCCAGAGCACCAGATCGGGCGACGCGCCCGTCTCGCCCCGGCCGGAGACCTCGAGGGAGCCGTGGCCGAGGAAGAACACGGTGCCGCCCGGGAACTCCCGCTCCACGGCCAGGCCGAGGGTGTCGCGGTAGAACGCCGTCGACGCGGCGACGTCACGCGGGCGGATCAGCAGCCGGCTCTTCAGGATCTCCATCCGACCATCCCTACCGGACGGGCTCAGGCGGCCGCAATCGCGGCGATGCCGGACAGCACGATCACCGCCCCGGCCAGCCGCCGCCCGGCGTCACGCTCGCCCAGCACCAGCCACGCGGCGAGGCTGCCGAGCACGATGCTCAGCTCCCGGGCGGGCGCGACCAGGCTGACCGGCGCCATGGTGAGAGCGAACAGCACGAGGACGTAGGCGACGGGCGACAGCAGCCCGACGACGAACACCTCGCGGCGCTGCTCGCGCCAGATCCGGGCGACTTCGCCCCGGTCGGCGAGTGCGCCGGGCACAAGCATCAGGCTCTGCAGGAGGGAGCCGAGCCCGAAGTAGACGACCGGCGGCACCCCGACACCGGTCACCGAGTGCGCGTCCCAGAGGGTGTAGCCGGCGATGACGGCGCCGGTCAGGAGGCCGTAGAGGACACCGGCTTTCACCGCTTGCGGATCCTGCGCCTTCCGGCCGGTGCTGATCACGAGCACACCGGCGACGACCAGGAAAGCGCCGAGCAGGCCCAGCGGGCCGGGGCGTTCCCCGAGCACCAGGACGGCGGCCAGCACCGACAGCAGCGGCCCGGTACCCCGCGCGACGGGGTAGACGACGGACAGGTCGCCGACGCGGTACCCGCGTTGCAGCACGATGCCGTAGGCGATGTGCAGCACGGAGGTACCGGCCGCGGCAAGCAGCCAGCTCCACTGTGGACGTTCGGCTTCGACGACCAGCTGCACGACGGTGACGGGCAGCAGCGCGACGGCACCGACGGTGTAGTAGAGCCAGACGAACTGGGTGCCCCCGGAGGAGATCCGCTTGGCGGCGAGGTTCCACCCGGCGTGCACGACGGCGGCGACGAGGACGAGGGACAAGGCGGTGGCGTTCACGGGACCCCTTCAGGCTTTCGCGCACGCGAAAACCGGGTCCTCCAGGCTTTTGCCCCGTCAGATGAACGGCGGGCCGTCCGGACCTGCCGATGGTGCCGCTCGGACCAGCCCCGCCGGCCCTGGTTGTGGGGTGCGGACGCGGACCGGCGACGGAACCCTAGGCACTGCCGTCACCCACGGTACTCCCGGCGCCGGACGCCGGTGGCCCGGCTGTTAGAGTGGTCGCTCGCTGCCCGTGCGGCATTCCGTCATGGAGGAAACCGGCTCGTTCGTCGAGCGGGGCCACTTCAGCGCGGCGGCGAATCTCACCGAGTGAAACAGGAGTTGCCCTATGGCCAACATCAAGTCGCAGATCAAGCGCATCACGACGAACGAGAAGGCGCGTCAGCGCAACCAGGCGATCCGGTCCTCGGTGAAGACCGCGATCCGCAAGGTCCGCGAAGCCGCCGAGGCCGGCGACAAGGCCAAGGCCACCGAGCTGCAGCGCGACGCCGCCCAGAAGCTGGACAAGGCCGTCTCGAAGGGCGTCATCCACGCCAACCAGGCCGCCAACAAGAAGTCGGCGCTGGCGAAGCGCGTCAACGCGCTCTGAGCTGGTTGATTTCTGGGAAAGCCCCGGCTTCGGCCGGGGCTTTCTTCGTGCCCGGGGTGTGGCGCTTCGGGGGCAGGGTGGTCCGGTGCGCGCCCGCGGAGGTCGACGGCGGGCAGCGGTCCCGACCGCCAGCCACGGCGACGGCCTCCCACCAGCGGCAAGGCAGCGTTGCCGCAACCACCCAACGCGGCCCCTCTCGCGTCGGTCAGCGATCGCCGCGGGCCGCTCCGGCAGCGGGCAGGCGTTACCTTGGGCGGCAGCTGCCGAGCAGTTCCTTCCAGCGGCCGCCAGGCTTGACTTGGCCGCCACCCGGCAGCAGTCAGCGGCCCCTCCGCCGCCGGCCGGCGGTGGTCAGCGGTCGCCCTTGGCTGCTGCTACCTCCAGGACCGCGCGCTCCAGGGCGTAGTTTGCGTCCGCCGCCACGCCCTTGACCTCGGCGTTCAGCCTGGCGACCACGCGCATCGCCGTGGCCAGGCCGTCGGGGTTCCAGCCGCGGGACTGTCCCTGTGCCTTGCGGATCTTCCACGGCGGCATGCCCAGCTCGCCCGCCAGCTGGTTCGGGTTGCCGCGGCCGGCGCCGGAGACCCGGGCGATCGTGCGGACCGCGTCGGCCAGCGCGTCGGCGACCAGGACGTGCGGGACGCCCAGCTGCATCGCCCAGCGCAGCGACTCCAGCGCCGCCGCGCGGTCGCCGCCGACCGCCCGCTCCGCGACCGCGAATCCCGTCACGTCGGCTCGGCCGCGGTGGTAGCGCCGGACCGCCTCCGCGTCGACGGCGCCGCCCGTGTCCGCGACCAGCTGTGTCGCCGCCGACGAGAGTTCCCGCAGGTCGGAGCCCACGGCGTCGATCAGCGCGGCGACCCCGGCCGGGTCGATCTTGCCCCCCACCCGGCGCACCTCGTGGCGTACGAACTGCTCCCGCTCGGCCGGCTTCGTCAGCTTCGGGCACTCCGTGACCTCGGCGCCCGCCTTCTTCAGCGACGCCGGGAGCGACTTGCCCGCCTTGCTGCGGCCGCCGCCGGTGTGCACGACGATGAGCACGACCCCGTCCGCCGGGTCCTTCAGGTAGGCCGCGACGGCGTCGGCCAGCTCCTGCGAGATGTCCTGGGCCGAATCGAGGACGATCACCCGGCCTTCGCTGAACAGCGACGGACTGACCAGTTCGGCGAGCTCGGGGGCTGTGAGATCGGACACCCGGACCCGGGTCAGCTCCGCCGTCGCGTCCAGCGCGCGGGCCGCCGCGAGCGTTTCGCGGACGGCGCGCTCGATCAGCAGTTCTTCCTCGCCCAGCACCAGGTGCAACGGGGCCGGGGCGGTGGCTTGCGCGGTCACCCCGGAATCTTCTCACTTGCGCTGTCGTGCCCCCGCTCCGGTGATGTCGACCGGCCACCGTGGCACGGCCCGCGCGAGATGTCGTACGGTGTAGCCGAGGCAGCCGCCCCGGAAGCTCCGGCGTGCGCGCACCGACAACCGAATACCGCTCATCCAGAGGGGCAGAGGGAACGGCCCGACGAAGCCCCGGCAACCGGCGTACAGCCTGTCATCCCGCGATCGCGGGGTAGCTGACGACCACGGTGCCAATTCCGGCCCGCTTCGGCGGGGCAGATGAGGAAAGGAACCTCGCGATGACCGCAACCCTCGGCACGACCTCCACCACGAAGACCCCGGATCTTGGTCCCGCCGTCGAACTGGTGTCGAAGGAAGAGGGCCACCGGCAGCCGCTCGCCCCGGAGTTCGTTTCCGCCGAGGACTTCTCGCCGCTCGAGGTCGCCTACGACTTCGGCCGCGTCCGCCGCGAGGACATCGAGGCGGGCCCGAAGAACATCTGGCGCTACAAGAAGCTCCTCCCGGTCCCGTCCAACGTCGAAGAGATCCCGAACACCGAGCCGGGCGCGACCCGGCTGATCCGCGCCGACCGCCTCGCCAAGGAACTCGGCCTCAAGCGCGTGTGGGTCAAGGACGACACCGGAAACCCGACGCACTCGTTCAAGGACCGCGTCGTCGCGGTCGCGCTGGCCGCGGCCCGCGAGTTCGGGTTCGAGGTGCTCGCGTGTCCGTCGACCGGCAACCTGGCCAACGCGACGGCCGCCGCCGCGGCCCGCGCCGGCTGGCGGTCGGTCGTGCTGATCCCCAAGACCCTCGAGCGCGCCAAGATCCTCACCACCGCGGTGTACGACGGCGACCTCCTCGCCATCGACGGCAACTACGACGACGTCAACCGCCTCGCCACCGAGCTGGCGGGCGAGCACCCGAAGTGGGCGTTCGTCAACGTGAACGTCCGGCCGTACTACTCGGAGGGCTCGAAGACGCTGGCCTTCGAGGTCGCCGAGCAGCTCGGCTGGCGCATCCCGCCGCAGATCGTCGTCCCGATCGCCTCCGGTTCGCAGCTGACCAAGGTGGACAAGGGTTTCCGCGAGCTGGGCCAGCTCGGCCTGGTGGAAGCCAGCCCGTACAAGGTGTTCGGCGCGCAGGCGACCGGCTGCTCGCCGGTGTCGGCGGCCTTCCGCGAGGGCCACGACGTGGTCCAGCCGGTGAAGCCGGACACGATCGCCCGTTCGCTGGCGATCGGCAACCCGGCCGACGGCCCGTACGTGCTCGACATCGTCAACCGCACCGGCGGCGCGATCGAGGACGTCTCGGACGAAGAGGTGGTCGAAGGCATCCGCCTGCTGGCCCGCACGGAGGGCATCTTCACCGAGACGGCGGGCGGGGTCACGGTCGCCACGGCGAAGAAGCTGGTCGAGACGGGCAAGCTGGACCCGGACGCGGAGACGGTCCTCCTCATCACCGGCGACGGCCTCAAGACCCTGGACGCGATCGAGAACCACGTCGGCCCGAAGGCGACGCTGCCGCCGTCGGCCGCCGCGGTGAACAAGGCCCTCGGCTACTGAGCTGCCGCCGGGGGCAGGCAGAGCTTGCCCGCCCCCGGCGAGCGGCCGGGCGCCGCGCAGTGAGCCACTTCGCCATCGCCGCCCGGCTCGGAGCAGCCTTGCGCACTAGCGGCCGGCTCCGGCTCAGCGGCGCGGCGGTCCTCGAGGTTCGCCCCGGCGGCTGACTGCCGGGCCTGCCGGGTCGGGCACCACTGCCGTGTCGCCGTCGACGTCCGTTCTCGTGACCCGGGCTCCCAACGCCGTCAATGTGTCCAATGTGGACTTATTCGGGTGGCCGTAGGTGTTGCCCGCGCCCACGCTCACCAATGCCACTCTGGGCGCCACCGCCGCGAGGAACGTGGGCAAGGAGTACCGCGAACCGTGGTGGGGCACCTTCAGCACCTCCGCTCTCAAGTCGCCGACGTCCGCCAGCAGGTCTGCCTGTGCTGCCAGTTCGACGTCGCCGGTCAGCAAGACCCGGCCCGCCGCGGTTTGCGCGCGCAGCACCACGGAACTGTTGTTGATCGTGGTGCCGTCCTGCTGCCCCGGTGAGCGGGACGGCACGTACCGCGGGCCGAGCACGTCCAGGGACAGCCCCGGCCAGTCCAGCCGCTCTCCCGGGCTCAGCTCCGCCAGCGGCACCCCCTGCCGGGCGGCCTCCGCGGCAACCTGCCGCCACGCCCACTCCGGCGCGCGGCCCGGCCCGACGGCGATTCCGCCCACCTCCCGCCCGTCGAAGACCGACGTGAGGCCGCCGATGTGGTCGGCGTGCAGGTGGCTGAGCACCAGCAGCGGGATCCGGTCGACGCCGAGCCGGTGCAGGCACTCGTCGACCGGGCCCGGTTCCGGTCCGGTGTCGATCACGACCGCGCGGCCGGGTGACGCGGTGGCGAGGACGACGGCGTCACCCTGACCGACGTCGCACTCGACCACCGCCCAGTTCCGCGGGGGCCAGCCCGGCACCAGCACCTTCACCGGCACGAACACCAGCAGCGCCCCGACAACGAGCACCGCCATGAGCACCCGCACGCGCCGGTGCCGGGCCGCGAGCACCAGCACGCCGAGGACAGCCGCGGCGAGCAGCCCGCCCACCCAGCCGCCGGGCCAGGTGACGACCGCGCCCGGGGCCCGCGCGCCGTGGCGGGCCACCGTGATCAGCCACCGGGCCTCGGGATCGGCCAGGTGCACCAAATCCTTCCCGGCGCCCGGCCACCACGGACCGGTGAGCGTTGCCAGCACGCCGAGCACCGTCGCCGGAGCCACCACGGGCGCGGCGAGGATGTTGGTCAGCACCGAAACCAGGCTCACCGAGCCCGCCATGCCGGCCAGCACCGGCGCCGTCACGAGGAAGGCCGCCAGCGGGATCGCCAGCCCTTCCGCGAACCCCGGCGGAACCCCGCGGCGGACCAGCGCGCCGGCCCAGCGCGGCGCGAGCAGGACGAGCCCGGCGGTGGCGCAGACCGACAGCGCGAACCCGAAGTCCGTGGCCATCGCCGGATCCGCCACCACCAGCACGCACACCGCGAACGCGAGCGCGGGCAGCGCCGAACCTCGCCGTCCCAGAGCCAGTGCCAGCAACGCCACGGCGGCCATGACACCCGCGCGCAGCACGCTGGGCTCCGGGCCGACCAGGACGAGGAACCCGGCCAGGCACGTCCCGGCGGCTGTCGCCGACAACCGCGGCCCGAGCCGGAGCAGGCGCAGCAGGAGCAGCACCGCCCCGCAGACGACCGCCAGGTTCCCGCCGCTGACCGCGGTGAGGTGCGCGAGACCCGCGGTGACGAACTCCTGCTCGACACGCGGCGACAGCGCGCTCGTGTCGCCCAGCACCAGCCCGGGAAGCAGGCCGGCGGGTTCGTCGGGCAGGGCCTGGCACAGGTCGTGCAGGCCGGTGCGCAGCCCGGCCGCCGCCCGCTGCCACCACGGCGCCGGGCCGGGTTCGCCCGGCGGCCCGCGTACGGAGAGCACCGCGACGGTCAGGTCCGAGCCGCGCGGCGGCATCAGCAGGCCCGTCACGGCCACTTCCTGGCCCGGCAGCAGGGAAGCCCATTGAGCGACCGGCGCCAGCAGCAGGACGCGGCCGGAGGACGGGACCGGCCGTCCGTCGACCGACGCCGTGCGCACGTCGGCCGCGAGCACGACCGACCGGGCACCGGCCTGCCGATCGGCGTACCCCGCGCTGCGCACGGGTTTCGGACGCTCGGCGACGACGACCCGCAGCGCGGCGGGCAGCCCTTCGGCGGCGACGGCGCGGAGTTCGTCGTGCTGCGCGTCGCGGATCCGCCAGGCGACCGGGCCGGCGGCGAGCAGGCCCAATGCCAGCAGGGCTGCTGCCGCACCGCGCGCCCGGGGCCGGTCGCGGGCCCGCCAGAGCACCAGCCCGGCAAGCACTGCCGAAGCAAGGCCGATCACGGCGGCCGTCCACCAGCCGAGCAGCAAGCCCGCGAGGGCGGCGAGCCAGCACGCCAGTGCTGCCGGGACCAGCCGCATGTCCTGCCGGGTGTCGACCACGGGGAAGGTGCTCATCCGGCTGTCACCTGCTCCCGGAAGCGGACGCCACCGCACGAAGCCGGATGCCAGCGCCCAAGCTGTCGGCTCGCGTACCCAGAGGGTCGGCCGGCGTACCCAGACGGTCGGTTCGCGTACCTGGACCGTCGGACACCCGTTCGGCCTCGGGGTGCGCGAGCCGGCTCCCCCGGTACGCCAGCCGCCCGGCGGTCGGCCACTCGAGCGAACCACCGCCAGGGACCAGCCCCACGCCGACGACGAACAACCGCGCTCATTCGGCCGTCGGCTGCTGCCGGAAGCGAAAGCCGCCGCGCGCCGACCGGATGCCGGCCACGAGGGAAAGCACTCGCCCGGCGATCGGCTGCTCCGGCGAACCGCCGCCGGAAGACAGCCTCACGCCGACGACGAAGATCCACGCTCATCCGACCGTCACCTGCTCTCTCAAGCGGGCGAATTTGCTTTCCCCGATGCCGTCGACATCGCGCAGTTGCTCGACCTTCGCGAAGCCGCCGTGGTCGGTGCGCCACTGGACGATCCGCTTGGCCATCACCTCGCCGACGCCCGGCAGTGTGTCCAGCTGGTCCGGGGTCGCCGTGTTCAGGTCGACCTTTCCGGCGCCCGCCGGGTCGGCGGGGGCCGCGGCCGGTGCCGGGACGCCGACCGCGAGCTGCTCGCCGTCGGCCACCTTGCGGGCCAGGTTCAACGAGCCGAGGTCCGCGCCCGGCTGGGCTCCGCCGGCCGCGCGCAGCACGTCGGCCACCCGGGCTCCCTGAGGCACGGTGACCAGGCCCGGTGAGCGGACGCGGCCGACCACGCTGACCACGAGACCCGTCGGCGGGGCCGCGCGTGCCTCCGCCGCCGGTTTCGCGCTGGGCAGCGCGGGCGGTGGCTCGGGCGCCGGGCTGCCACCGGCGAGGGCGACCGAGCCGAGGACGATCACCACGACCGCAGCGAGGACGCCGGCCAGCGCCCACCGGCGGCGGCCGGCGCCGGTCGGTCCGCCCGGCAGCCAGCGCCGGATCAGCCGGCCGCCGGGCCCGACCGTGCTCGCGTCGGGCGAGAGCTGGTCGGCCAGCCAGGAGAGCCGGTCGTTGACGGGAGGGCCCGGATCCCGGGCGGTCTGCTCGAACACACGATCGACGTTAGGGCCCGCGGGGAGTGTCCGACAGGGGTGCCGCCGCGGCCTGTGGACAACCGGGGTGTTGTGGACGGATTCCCGGTACCGGGCCCGGGATCAGCCGTTTCCGTCGTACCCGGGTGGCATGCTGACGGGTTCGGCGCGCCGGCGCCCGGGTGGGAGCGTGCGCTGGACGACCACGCCCAGCACGCCCGGCCCGGTGTGCGCCCCGATCACCGCGCCCAGCTCGGAAACCACGCAGCCCGCCGAGCGCGGCACGGCCTCTTCCAGCCGGTTCGCCAGCTCGACCGCCCGTTCCGGCGAGGCGAGGTGGTGAACGGCGAGCTCGACGTCGTCGTCCTCGGCGGCCGCCGCGGCCAGCTCGACCAGCCGCGCGATCGCCCGGTTCATCGTGCGGACCTTCTCCAGCGGCAGGATCCGGCCGTCGGACATGTGCAGCACCGGTTTGACCGCCAGCGCCGTGCCGAGCAGCGCCGCCGCCGGGCCGATCCGGCCGCCGCGGCGCAGGTGCTCGAGGGTTTCCACGACGAACAACGTCGACGAGCAGCCGGCGGCGGTCACCGCCGCGGCCTCGACCTCGGTCGCCGAAGCTCCGGCGGAGGCGGCCGAAGCGGCGTGCAGCGCGGCGAAGCCGAGGCCCATCGCGGTGGTCCGGGAGTCGACGACGCGGACCCGGTCCGGCCCCACTTCCTGGGCCGCCAGCACCGCCGCTTCCCAGGTGCCCGACAGCTCGCGCGACAGGTGCACCGACACGATCGCGTCCGCGCCGTCGGCGAACGCCGCCCGGTACTCCGCCGCGAACTCGGTGGGGGTCGGCCGCGAGGTCGTGACGATCTTCCGCTGCTTCATCGCCTCCGCGACCGCCGCCGGTCCGGTCTCGACGCCGTCGAGCGAAACCACGCCGTCGACCAGGACGTGCAGCGGCACCACCCGGACCGCGTGCCGTTCGGCGAAGCCCTCCGGCAGGTGGGCGGTGGAATCCGTGACTACGGCGACCGACACGCCGTCAGCCTACGTGGCGGGAGGCCAGCACCGGCGCCATCAACACGGACATCGCCTCGCCCACCGCGGCGTGCCCGGGCCAGCCCCAGTGCATGCCGTCCGGGTTGCCCGCGCCGCTGAGCACGTGCTCGCCCACGACGGCTTCGAGGTCCAGCAACGGAACTCCCGCCCGCGCTCCCCAGGCCGCCATCGCCGCCGCCGCGGCCGGCCGCGCGGTGTGCACGCCGCCGTAGGCCGCCGCGCGGTGCACCGACGGCAGCATGCCGAAGATCGGCAGCCCCGGCCGCAGGACGCGCAGCGCGCCCACGGCGGTGTCGAGGTACTGCACGGTGAGCTTGGCCGGCAGCACCGCGGGCCGGCCGCGGAAGGCGACCGAAAGCCGCGGTTGCGCCGCGAGATAGGCCTTGCGGACGACGCGCCGCACCGGATCGGGCCGCAGGTACCGCAGCCCGGTGCGCAGGTAGGTCGGCAGCGGCGAGGGCAGCGTGTCCATGCTGCCGATCGCGAACACCACCGCGTCGACGTGGTGCAGGTCGGCCCAGACGCGCGGGTCGCCGGTCAGCGCCCACCAGGCATCCCGGGCGTTCCAGCCGATGCCGGCGACCAGGTCGGCGGAGCCGTCCAACGCGGCGGCCGCGACATTGGGCCACAGCCGCGGCTCGTCCGCGGCGCAGGGTCCTTCCGGACCGTGAAAGCTCAGCGAATCGCCGAACACCAGCAGGCGCGGCCCCATCGGCTAGCCGTGCATCCCCGCGTTGTAGGCGTGCAGCCGCCACTTCCCGTCGCGACGGCCCAGCTCGACCCAGTGGCAGTTCGAGATGCCGCCGAGCGACGGCCAGATCGCGACCGGCAGGTCCAGCAGCCGCGCGGTGAGCGCGATGATCAGCCCGCCGTGCGCGGCCAGCAGCACGGTGTCGCCCGCGTCGGAGTTGGCCTGCTGCAGGTCGGTGACGACTTCGCTCGCGCGGTCGGCGACGTCGACGCGGTTCTCGCCGCCCGGCGGGGCCCAGGTCGCGTCGGTGCGCCAGCGGTCGCGTTCACCGGGGTAGGCCTGGTCGACCTCCTCGCCGGTGAGTCCCTGCCACTCGCCCAGGTGCGTCTCGCGCAGCCGCTTGTCGATCCGCAGCGGGACGCCGATGGCGTCGGTGAGCACGGTGGCGGTGTCGGTGGCCCGGCGCAGGTCGGAGGCGATGACGAGGTCCGGGGAGAAGCGGGCCAGTGCGGGCACCGCGAACCGGGCCTGGTTCCAGCCGCGCGGCGTCAGCGCGGAGTCGAGGTGACCCTGCATCCGCCCGGCGGCGTTGTAGTCCGTCTCGCCGTGACGCCAGAGCACCAGCCGCCGCGGGCTCACGGGACGTCCGGGTCCTCGTCGGCGGGTGACTCCTCGAGACCGGCCACCTCGATGCGCGGGCAGTCTTTCCACAGCCGCTCGAGGCCGTAGAAGGTGCGCTCTTCGACGTGCTGGACGTGCACGACGACGTCGACGTAGTCGAGCAGGACCCAGCGCCCTTCGCGGGCGCCTTCGCGACGGACCGGCTTGTGGCCGCTCTCCCGCAGTTTTTCCTCGACGTTGTCCACGATCGCGCCGACCAGGCGCTCGTTGGACGCGGAGGCGATGACGAAGGCGTCGGTGATGACGAGCTGTTCGGACACGTCCAGCACGACGACGTCGCTGGCCTTCTTGTCCGCCGCCGCGTGGGCGGCCGCTACGGCCAGCTCTCGAGCCTCGGACGTGGCTGCCACAGTGCTCCTTTTCCAGATCGGGTTCGCCCGAGAAGGGTACCCGCAGGCACCGACAGTGGTTCAGTCGCTCTTCCGGTACAGGTCCTTCTTGGCGATGTAGCGGACGACGCCGTCGGGAACGAGGTACCAGACCGGCTCCCCGCGCTCGACCCGGTCGCGGCAGCCGGTGGACGAAATGGCCATCGCGGTGACCTCGACGAGGCTCACCTTGCCGCTGGGCAGGTGGTGCGAGTTGAGCCGGTAGCCGGGCCGCGTGACGCCGATGAAGTGCGCGAAGTCGAACAGCTCGTCGGCCTTGTGCCAGGTCAGGATCTGTTCGAGCGCGTCGGCGCCGGTGATGAAGAAGAGCTCGTCGCCGGGGTATTCGGCGTGCAGGTCGCGCAGGGTGTCGACGGTGTAGGTCTGGCCACCGCGGTCGATGTCCACCCGGCTGACGGAGAAGACCGGGTTGGACGCGGTCGCGATCACCGTCATCAGGTAGCGGTCCTCGGCCCTGGTCACCTCGCGATCGGTCTTCTGCCACGGCTGCCCGGTGGGGACGAAGATCACTTCGTCGAGCTCGAACCGGGACTGGACCTCGCTGGCCGCGACGAGGTGGCCGTGGTGCACGGGGTCGAAGGTGCCGCCCATGACCCCGATCCGCCGTGGTGACATGACCGGAGAGCCTATAAGGCCGGGAGCCGCCGGGCCGGGTGCTCTTCGCCACCCCGCCCGACCGGGTCAGATGTGTGATTCAGCTCACATTACGGCCGGTATCGGTCGCAAACTCTCCGTTCGCGGCGCCGCCGATTCCCGATCTGTCGGTGTCATGGGGTAGACGTGGGGACGTGGACACGACCAGCACCGCCTCAGCCCTCCGCGACCGCGCCGAGACCCTCCTCCGGGCCCTGGCCGGCGATGCGGCGAAGCTGCGCGAAGACCAGTGGACGGCCATCGAGGCGCTGGTCGCGCAGCGGCGCCGCGCGCTGGTCGTGCAACGCACCGGGTGGGGCAAGTCGGCGGTGTACTTCCTGGCCACGGCGTTGCTGCGGGAACAGGGCAGCGGGCCGACGGTCATCGTCTCGCCACTGCTCGCGCTGATGCGCAACCAGATCTCGGCGGCGGCGCGCGCGGGGATCCACGCGGCGACGATGAACTCCGCGAACCCGCAGGAGTGGGACCAGGTCCAGGCGGCGGTCGCGGCCGGCGAGGTGGACGTCCTGCTGGTCAGCCCCGAACGGCTGAACAACCCGGACTTCCGCGACAACGTGCTGCCGAAGCTGACCGCGAGCACCGGCCTGCTGGTGGTCGACGAGGCACACTGCATTTCGGACTGGGGCCACGACTTCCGGCCGGACTACCGGCGGCTGCGCACGCTGCTGGGCGACCTGCCCGACGGCGTGCCGGTGCTGGCGACGACGGCGACCGCGAACGACCGCGTGGTCACCGACGTCGCCGAGCAGCTCGGCCTCGGCTCCGGCGCGGACACGCTGGTGCTGCGCGGCAGCCTCGACCGGGAAAGCCTGCGGTTGTCGGTGTGCCGGCTGCCGACGTCGCAGGCGCGGCTGGCGTGGCTCGCGGAACACCTGGCCGAGCTGCCCGGATCCGGGATCATCTACACGCTGACCGTCGCGGCGGCGCACGACGTCGCGTCGCTGCTGAAGGACCGCGGCTACCCGGTGGCGGCCTACACCGGCAAGACGGACCCGGCCGACCGGCAGGCGGCCGAGGACGACCTGCTCGGCAACCGCGTCAAGGCCCTGGTCGCGACGTCCGCGCTCGGCATGGGGTTCGACAAGCCGGACCTGGGGTTCGTGGTGCACCTCGGCGCGCCGTCGTCGCCGATCGCGTACTACCAGCAGGTCGGCCGCGCCGGGCGTGGCGTCGAGCGCGCCGAGGTCGTGCTGCTGCCCGGCGAGGAGGACAAGGCGATCTGGGCGTACTTCGGGTCGCTGGCCTTCCCCGACGAGCTGCGGGTGACGCAGGTGCTGAACACCCTCGCCTACGCCGACCGTCCGATGTCGACGGCCGCGCTCGAGCCTTCGGTCGAGCTTTCCCGGTCACGGCTGGAAATGGTGCTGAAGGTGCTGGACGTCGACGGCGCGGTCCGGCGCGTCAAGGGCGGCTGGACGAGCACGGGCGAAAACTGGGAGTACGACCGCGGGCGGTACCAGCGGGTCGCCCAGGCGCGTGACCGCGAGCAGGAGGCGATGGTCGGCTACCTCGCGACCGATGGCTGCCGGATGGAGTACCTGCGGCGTCAGCTCGACGACCCCGAGGCGACGCCGTGCGGACGGTGCGACAACTGCACCGGGAAGCACTGGGACACGTCGGTGGCCGACGAGGTCGTCGACGCGACCCGGGAACGCCTGCAGCGGCCCGGTGTCGAGGTGGCGCCGCGGAAGCAGTGGCCCACCGGGATGTCCTCTTTGGACGTTCCGGTGTCCGGCCGGATCTCGGCCGACGACCAGGCCGAGCCAGGGCAGGTGCTCGGGCGGCTCACCGACGTCGGCTGGGGCAACCGGCTGCGGGAGCTCGTCGGGCCTCAGGCGAAGGACGCCGAGGTGCCGGAGTCGGTGTTCAAGGCGTGCGTGCAGGTGCTCGCCGGGTGGCAGTGGACGGAACGGCCGGTGGCGGTGGTGGCGGTGCCGTCGTCGACGCGGCCACAGCTCGTGTACAGCCTCGCGACGCGGCTGGCCGAGATCGGCCGGCTGGAGTTCCTCGGCGCACTCGACGCGGAAGGGCCGCCACCGAGGCAGGCGAACAGCGCGCAGCGGCTGGCGGACCTGTGGCGGCGGATGAGCATGCCGGCCGACCTCGCGGGCGTCCTGCCGTCCGGGCCGGTTCTGCTGGTGGACGACGTCATCGACACCGGTTGGACGATGACCCTCGCCGCGCGCCTGCTGCGGCGGGCCGGGGCGCCTGCGGTATTGCCGTTCGCGTTGGCCAGCACGGCCTGAGCGGGAGGAGGGGGCGAAGGGAGGACGCGTACTTGGAGGGACGACTCGCGTAGCTGGACGGTCGGCTCGCGTACCCGGAGGGTCGGGTCGCCGTGAACGGGGTCGGCGGCCGGTGGGGATCTTTCGCACCGCGAACGGATGTGGCAAAGTCCCGTGACACCTTCGGGTGACGTGGAGGCCGCCATGACCGAATCCGCCGTCCAGGTGTCGCAGCGCCACCGGCTGCCCTTGCGCAAGCTGCTCGCGGCGAGCGCCGGGAACGCGCTGGAGTGGTTCGACTGGACGATCTACGCGACGTTCAGCATCTACTTCGCCAGTGCGTTCTTCCCCGCCGGGAACGACACCCTCGCCCTGATCAACACCTTCGCGACCTACGCGCTGGCGTTCTTCTTCCGGCCGCTCGGCGGCGTCCTGCTCGGGCGGTTCGCCGACACGCGGGGCCGGAAGCCGGCCATGATCCTCACCATCCTGCTCATGGCGGGCGGATCGGTGGCGATCGGGCTGCTGCCGACGTTCGCGCAGGTCGGCTGGCTCGCGCCGGTCCTGCTGCTGCTCGCGCGCGTCGCGCAGGGGCTGTCGCTGGGCGGTGAGGTGTCGAACGCGTCGGCCTACCTGGGCGAGATCGCGCCGCCGGAGCGTCGCGGCCGGTACTCGGCGTTCTTCTACATCTCGACCGGGTCGGCGGTGCTCGTCGCGACCGTGCTCGGCTTCGTGCTGGCTCGGACGCTGGACAAGGCCCAGCTCGCGTCGTGGGGCTGGCGGCTGCCGTTCCTGCTCGGCGGCGTCTTCGGCCTGGTCGGGCTGTGGCTGCGCCGCAGCCTCGCCGAGACCGAGCTGTTCGAGCAGACCAAGACCAAGGCGCGGAAGATCGAACGGCCGCTGCTGACCACGCTGACGCACCACCCGAAGGCCGTCGGCCGGCTCGTGGGCTTCACGATGCTGTCGACCCTCTGCTACTACACGTTCTTCAGCGCGCTCACGTCCTTCGCGGTGAAGAACCGGCACGCCGGCGCCGACGCCGTCTTCCTCGCCCTTTCGGTCGGGACGGCGTTGTTCATCGCCCTGCAGTACCCGCTCGGGGCGTTGTCGGACCGGTTCGGCCGCAAGCCGCAGCTGCTCGTCTGGTCCGGGGCGACCGCGGTCGCCGTCGTGCCGCTGTCCACTTTGATCGGTCCGGGCATCGGCGGGCTGCTCGTCGTGTTCTGCGTCGGTCTCGGGCTGTACACGGCGATGACGTCGATCGCGCCGGCCATCATGAGCGAGCTGTTCCCCACCGAACTGCGCGGGCTGGGCATCGGGGCCTGGTACAACCTGACCGTCGCGATCTTCGGCGGCACCGCTCCCCTGCTCATCACCCTGTTCGGCGCGGTGTCGCCGACGCTCTACTTCTGGTACGTCGCCGCCGGCGCCGCGATCGCGTTCGCGGTGATCCTCACACTGCCGGAGACCAAGGGCAGCGAGCTGCGGTAAACCCTTCGTCATCGGCCGGTCACGCTCGCTACGCTGCGGGCCTTCAAGACCGAGCCGAAGGAGGGACACCGTGCAGCAGACCGCCGACGTTACCGAGGAGCTGGCGCGCCGCGTGGTGGCCGCCGCCGGCCGGGCACTGGACGTCGAGCTGACGGCGGAGCAGGCGCTGGTCCAGGCGTCGCCGCGCGATGGCGTCGACTACCAAGCGAACCTCGCGATGAGCCTGGGCAAACAACTCGGCCGCCCACCACGCGAGGTCGCCGGGCTCATCGCCGGGGCGCTGGAGCTCGACGAAATCGCCGATCCGCCGGAAGTCGCCGGGCCGGGGTTCCTGAACTTCGTGCTGCGCACGGATTGGCTCGAAGCGCGCACCGGCGCTTTGCTCGGCGATCCCCGTCTCGGCGTGCCGGAAACGACGGCGCCCCGGCGGATCGCGCTCGACTACAGCAGCCCGAACGTGGCGAAGGAAATGCACGTCGGGCACTTGCGCTCGTCGGTGATCGGCGACGCGCTCGCCCGTCTGCTGCGGTTCGCCGGCCACGAAGTGCTGCCGCACAACCACCTCGGCGACTGGGGCACGCCGTTCGGCATGCTCATCGAGCACCTCCTCGACGTCTCCGCCGGGCAACGCGCGATCGCCGACCTCGACGCCTTCTACCGCGAAGCACGCCAGAAGTTCGACAGCGACGAAGCGTTCGCGACGCGGGCGCGCACCCGCGTCGTCAAGCTGCAAAGCGGGGACGAAGACACCCTCACCGTCTGGCAGGAGCTCGTCGACGAGTCGACCCGGCACTTCAACGCGGTCTACGCGCTGCTCGGGATTTCCCTGACCGACAAGGACATCTACGGCGAAAGCTTCTACAACCCGTACCTCGCGGCCGTCGTCGACGACCTCGAGAAGGCCGGGCTGACCGAAGTCAGCGACGGCGCGGTCTGCGTGTTCCCCGAAGGGTTCCGCAACCGCGAGGGCGACCGGCTGCCGCTGATCGTCCGCAAGCGCGACGGCGGTTACGGGTACGCCGCCACGGATCTGGCGACCGTCCGGTACTGGACGTCGGAGCGCGGCGCGACCGACCTGCTCTACGTCGTCGGGACGCCGCAGGCCCAGCACTTCGCGATGGTCTTCGCCGCCTGCCGCGCGGCGGGCTGGCTGACCGGGCACGCCGAGCACATCGGCTTCGGCACGGTGCTGGGTGCGGACGGCAAGGCGATGCGGACGCGGGCCGGCGAAACGGTCAAGCTGGCCGATCTGCTCACCGAGGCCGTGACGCAGGCCGCCGCGGTCGTCGCCGAACGCAGTGAGCTCGACACGGCGGGACAGGCCGAAGTCGCCCGGGCGGTGGGCATCGGCGCGGTCAAGTACGCGGACCTGTCCGGTGACCGCGAACGCGACTACGTCTTCGCCTGGGACCGGATGCTGGCCAAGGAGGGCAACACCTCGGTGTACCTCCAGTACGCGCACGCGCGGACGCGGTCGATCCTGCAGAAAGCCGGCGGCACGCCCGAAGGCACGCAGGTGCTGCTGGAGGAGCCGGCGGAACGCGCGCTCGCGGTGAGGCTGCTGAGGTTCGGCGAAGCCTTCCGAGCCGCGACGGGCGAGTACGCACCCCACAAGCTCTGCACGTACCTCTACGAGACGGCGGTCCTGTTTTCCCGGTTCTACGGCGATTGCCCGGTCCTCAAGGCGGCGACCCCCGAGCTGCGCGCGTCCCGGCTGAGGTTGACTAGGCTGACCGCGCAAACGCTCGCGCTCGGGCTTTCCCTGCTCGGCATCGAGGCGCCCGACCAGCTCTAGCGGAGGACCACTGTGGACCTGCCCGGCGACCTGCTCGCACTGCTGCGCGAGCCCAGCCTCTGCTTCCTGGCGACGTCGATGCCGGACGGCTCGCCGCAGCTCACCCAGACCTGGGTGGACACCGACGGCACGCACGTCCTCGTCAACACCGTGCTGGGGCACCAGAAGCAGCGCAACGTCGAGCGTGACCCGCGGGTGGCGCTGAACGTCGCCGACCGCGAACGGCCGTCGCGGTACTACGCCATCCGCGGGCACGTACTGAAGATGACCGAAGACGGCGCCGTCGAGCACATCGAGAAGCTGGCGCAGCGCTACCTCGGCGGGCCGTACCCGTGGTGGGGCGGGCGGGACCAGACCCGGCTGCTGCTCACGATCAAGCCGGATCGGATCAACCCGTCATGATCATCATCGCCGGTTGGCTGGCGGTCGCCCCTGAGACGCGGGCCGCTTATCTGGAGGGGTGCGCCGAAGCCGTGCGTCTCGCGCGAGAAGCGCCGGGCTGCCTCGAGTACGCGCTGGGCGCCGACCTGCTCGACCCCGGCCGCATCACGGTGTACGAGCGCTGGGAGTCCGACGAAGACCTGGAGCGCTTCCGCGGGTCCGGGCCGTCGGACGAGCAGGCGGCGCAGATCCTCGGCGCTTCCGTGGCGCGCTACCGGATTTCGGCCGTCGAGGCGCCGTGATCCGCCAGCAGCGTCACTAGTTCACCGGCCAAGCCGCGGTCGACCGGCTCGCGCGTCGCGAGGAGCCGGTACCAGAGCGTGCCGAACACGACGTCGATGACCGTGCTGGGCTGCACACCGGCCGGGAGTTCGCCGCGCTCGCGGGCGCGGCCGACGAGCGTCCCAAGCGCCTCGCGGCGGCGGTGGAGGAAGTCTTCGCGGAACCGGTTGCCGAACTCCGGGTCGATCTGCGCCTGCGCCATCAGCGCCCGCAGCGTGTCCGCGACCGGCGACTTCTGGCCCAGTTCGAAGGTGCGGCTCAGGAAAACATCGAGGTCGGCGCGGAAGGAACCCTGGTCCGGGATGGGGATCTGCAGGTCCGCCTTCGTCGCGAGCGCGTCGAGCAGGACGTCGGCCTTCGACGGCCACCAGCGGTAGATCGTCTGCTTGCCGACGCCCGAGCGGGCGGCGATGCCTTCGACGGTCAGCGCGCCGTAGCCGCCTTCGGCGACGAGGTCGAGCGTGGCGGCGAGGATCGCCAGCCGACTCTGTTCGCTGCGCTTGCGGCCGGGACGGGACTGGTCGGTCATGGGATCCGATGGTAGCGTCGAATTCGAAACGAGACGTACCGGTTCTAAATGGAGAACAAGCATGAGCATCGCTCTCGTCGCCGGCGGCACCTCGGGCATCGGCCTGGCGACCGCGCGGCGGCTGCGGCAGCGGGGGTACGACGTCCACGTCACCGGACGCGGCAAGGAACGCCTGGACGACCTCGCGTCGAGCGATCCGGACCTGACCGGGCACCGCGCCGACGGCGGTGACGCCACGGCGATGGCCGCGCTGGCCGGGTCACTCGGGACGGTCGACGTGCTGGTGGTGAGCCTGTCCGGCACCGAAGGCATGGGACCGATCGACGCACTGGACCTGGCCATGCTGCGGCGGGCGTTCGACGCGAAGTTCTGGGCGCACCTGACCACGGTCCAGGCCGTGCTGCCGCACCTGGCCGCGGACGGATCGATCACGCTGCTCAGCGCGATCACGGCCCGGGCGGCGATGGCCGGCACGGCCGGGATCGGCGCGCTGAACGCGGCCATCGAGGCGCTGGTCAAGCCGCTGGCGGTCGAGCTGGCGCCGCGGCGGGTGAACGCGGTGTCGCCAGGGGTGGTCGACACGGCGTGGTGGAGCGGGTTCCCGGCGGAAATGCGGGAGGGGTTCTTCGCGCAGACGGCGGCTTCGATCCCGGCCCGCCGTGTGGCGACGGCCGACGACGTCGCGGAGGTGGTGACGCTGGCGGCGACGAACCGGAACCTGACGGGCACGGTCCTGGAAGCCGACGGCGGCGCCCGCCTGGTCTCGCTGGGCTGAGGCAGCTGGCGTGATCAGAGGGGCATCTCGCGTGATCAGAAGGTCATCTCGCGTGATCAGAAGGTCATCTCGCGTGATTGGAGGGGCATCACTCGTGATTGGAGGGGCATCACTCGTGATGCCTCTCGGCGCACGGGGGATGCCTGGCTGGTCACGCGAGATGCCCCTTGCGGGACGGGTCAGCGGCGGAGGGGGACCAGGTCGTCGGCGTGGACCACCTCGCGGCGGTGCTCCTGGGGAAGCTCGGGGGTCGAGCGGCCGATCAGGTCCGGGAGTTCCGTTGCGTCGAACGCCACCACTCCGCGGGCCACCGGACGGTCGCGGGCGTCGACCAGGTCGACCACGTCGCCGGCCTGGAAATCGCCGTCCACGCCCGTGATGCCCGCGGCCAGCAGGGACCGGCGGCGGCGGACCACCGCCGTCACCGCGCCGTCGTCGAGGCGGAGCTTGCCCGTCGTGTCCGCCGCGTAGCCCAGCCAGAACCGGCGGGCCGACAAGCGCGTGTCCGCCGGGGCGAACGCCGTGCCCGGGGACGCCGTCGTCAACGCCGCCGAGGCTTCCGACGCGGCCGCCAGCAGCACCGGGATACCCGCCCCGGCCGCCGTGCGGGCCGCCGCCAGCTTGGACACCATGCCGCCCGTGCCCAAGCCTGAGCTGGACATGCCGACCGAGATGCCGTCCACATCGGACTCCGAGAGGACCTCCGTCAGCTTGCGGGTCGCGCCGCTGCGGGGGTCTCCGTCGTACAGTCCGTCCACATCGGACAGCAGGAGCAGCGCGTCCGCGCCGATCAGGTGGGCCACCAGGGCGGCCAGGCGGTCGTTGTCGCCGAAGCGGATTTCCTCGGTCGCCACCGTGTCGTTCTCGTTGACGACCGGGACCGCACCCAGCGCCAGCAGCCGCGAAAACGTCCGCTGCGCGTTGCGGTAGTGCGCCCGGCGGACCACGTCGTCCGAGGTCAGCAACACCTGGCCGACGGTCAGCGAGTACCGCCCGAACGACTCGGCGTACGCGTGCGCCAGCGCCAGCTGCCCGACGCTCGCCGCCGCCTGCTGCGTCGCCAGGTCGCGCGGCCGCTTGCCCAGCGAGAGCGGGGCCAGGCCGGCGCCGATCGCGCCCGAGGACACCAGGACGATCTGGGTTTCGCGGGCGACGCGCTCGGCGATCGCGTCGACCAGCGCGTCGAGGCGGGCCACGTCGAGCCCGCTGCCCGCGGTGGTCAGCGCCGACGACCCGACCTTGACGACCAGCCGCCGCGCGGCGGCGATCGCTTGACGCGTGCCGCTCACTCGCCGGCTTCCAGGTCGTCCTCCAGCTCGTCCGAGCCGGCCCGCCGGACCCGGCGCGCTTCCTTGCGCTCGGCCGCGCCGATCCGGTCGCTGCGCTCCAGCCGGACGTCGGTGCCGCGCCCGGAGAGGTGGACCGCCACCGAAGGCGTCGACGGCTCCCACTCGAACTGGACGTCGCCGATCGTGACCGGGCTCCCCGGCCGCGCGCCGAGCTTCGCCAGCTCGTCTTCGACGCCGAGGCGGTTGAGCCGGTCGGCGAGGTAGCCGACGGCCTCGTCGTTGGCGAAGTCGGTCTGGCGGATCCACCGCTCGGGCCGCGCGCCGCGGACGACGAACGCGCCCTCTTCCTCGGGGTCGACCTCGACGGTGAACCCGGAGTCGTCGACGGCCAGCGGCCGCAGGACGATCTTCTCCGGCTCCAGCACCGGCTGCGCCTCGCGGTACTTCTCGACGATCGCCCCGAGCGCGAAGGTCAGCTCGCGCAGGCCCTTGCGGGACGCCGTCGAGACCTCGAACACCTGCAGGCCGCGGGCCTCGAAGTCGGGACGGACGAAGGCGGCGAGCTCGGCTGCCTCGGGGACGTCGATCTTGTTGAGGACGACCACCCGCGGCCGCTCCTCGAGCTTCCCGCCGAGACTGGGCGTGTACTTCGCGAGCTCCGCCTCCAGAGCGTCCACATCGGACAGCGGGTCGCGCCCGGGCTCCAGCGTCGCGCAGTCGACGACGTGCACCAGCACCGCGCAGCGCTCGATGTGGCGGAGGAAGTCCAGCCCCAGGCCCTTGCCCTCGGACGCGCCGGGGATGAGGCCGGGCACGTCGGCCATGGTGAAGACCGTGTCGCCGCCGGTGATGACGCCGAGGTTCGGCACCAGCGTGGTGAACGGGTAGTCGGCGATCTTCGGCTTGGCCGCGGACAGCACCGAGATCAGCGACGACTTGCCGGCCGACGGGAACCCGAGCAGGCCGACGTCGGCGACCGAACGCAGCTCCAGCACCAGGTTGCGGGTCTCGCCGGGCTCGCCCAGCAGGGCGAAGCCGGGCGCCTTGCGGGCCTTCGACGACAGCGCGGCGTTGCCGAGCCCGCCGCGGCCGCCCTGGGCGGCGACGAACGTGGTGCCCGGGCCGATCAGGTCGGCGACCATTTCGCCGTCTTCGGTGAACACGACGGTGCCGGACGGCACCTTCATGGTCAGGGTCTCCCCCGCCGCGCCCGCGCGGTTGCCGCCCTGGCCCATCTTGCCGTTGCCGGCCTTGGCGTGCGGGCGGAAGTGGAAGTCGAGCAGGGTGTGCACGTTCGGGTCGACGACCAGCAGGACGTCGCCGCCGTTGCCGCCGTTGCCGCCGTCCGGGCCGCCGAGCGGCTTGAACTTCTCGCGGTGCACCGAGGCGCAGCCGTTGCCCCCGTCACCGGCGGTCAGGTGGATGACCGCACGGTCCACGAACCGGGACGCCATGACTTTGCCTCACTTCACTCAACGACAAGCTACGAACAAAACAAACGAGGGGTGGCACCGGATATTCCGGCCCCACCCCTCGTCAGAGGTCTAGACAGAAGCCGAAACTCAGGCTTCCGACGGCACGATGTTGACCGTCTTGCGACCACGCTTCTCGCCGAACTGGACCGCACCGGCGGCCAGGGCGAACAGGGTGTCATCGCCGCCACGGCCGACGTTCACGCCGGGGTGGAACTTGGTGCCGCGCTGGCGGATCAGGATCTCGCCGGCGTTGACTTCCTGGCCGCCGTAGCGCTTGACGCCGAGGCGCTGCGCGTTCGAGTCACGACCGTTGCGGGAGCTGGACGCACCCTTCTTGTGAGCCATAGCTCAGTCCTCTTTCTACCTAAGATCCGGAGAAGTTCTTACAGCGAGATGGCGGTGACCTCGACGCGGGTCAGCTTCTGCCGGTGACCCTGGCGCTTGTGGTAGCCCGTCTTGTTCTTGAACTTGTGGATCCGGATCTTCGGACCCTTGGTCTGCTCGACGACCTTGCCGGTGACCGAGACCTTCGCCAGCGCGTCGGCGTCCGTGGTGACATCGCCACCGTCGACGTACAAAACGGCGGGGAGGATGTGCTCGGTGCCCGGCTCGCCCTCGAGCTTCTCGACCTCGACGACGTCGCCGACGGCCACCTTGTACTGCTTGCCGCCGGTCTTGACGATCGCGTACGCCGACACGGAAGTCTCCTGCATTACTCGACAATGGGTGGGGGCTTGCGCAACCGGCCCACCTGATGGAAACGGTGGTCCTGGACTCGCGCAGGCGACCTGCTCTGGTGGCAGGCCGTACTACAGGTTACGTGGGGTGCCCCGGTGCGTTACCACCGGGGTCCCCTAGTTGTTCACTGGCTCTGGTCGGAGGCGTGCACCGGCGGACCCGCGGGCCGCGACGCCGCCCGGCGCGGACGGCGCCGGGTGGAGCGCACGGCCGGTTCGGGCACGCTGACCTCGGGTTCGGCGACCGGCTCGGCGGCCTCCGGGGACGCGGTGACCGGCTCCTCCGCCGGTTCCGGCGCCGAAGACGCCTCGACCTCGGGCTCCTCGTCCTGCGGCACCGGCACCTCGTCCGCCTGGGTGGTCACCGGGGTGCCGGCGACCTCCTGGGCGGGCTCGGCGGGCGGCTCGGCCGCCACCGGCGTCTCGTCCGCCTCCGTGGTCGCCGGGACGCCCGCGACCTCCCTGGCCGGCTCCGGGACGGGCCCGTTGCCGTTCAGCGCGCCGTGGTCGTGCTCCTTGGCGGCCTTCGCGGCGTTGGCCACCGCGGCCACCGCGGACGCGATCGACTCGCGCCGCTCCGGCGGCGGCACCGCGTGCACCTCGGCCTTGGCGGCTTCGGCCTGCTCCTTGGCGGCCTCTTCGCCCTTGCCGCGGCCCCGCGACCGGCGGGAGGTCTTCTCCCCGCCGCCGTTGCCACCGTTGCCGCCGTTGCCGTTCCCGCCGCCGTGCGAGGACACGTTGTTCGCCGTGCGCTGCAGTTCGGTCGAGACGAGCACGCCGCGGCCCTTGCAGTGCTCGCACGGCGCCGAGAACGCCTCCAGCAGGCCGGTGCCGATCTTCTTGCGGGTCATCTGCACCAGGCCGAGCGAGGTGACCTCGGCGACCTGGTGGCGCGTGCGGTCGCGGCCGAGGCACTCGGTCAGGCGGCGCAGCACCAGCTCGCGGTTGGACTCGAGCACCATGTCGATGAAGTCGATGACGATGATGCCGCCGATGTCCCGCAGCCGGAGCTGGCGGACGATCTCCTCCGCCGACTCCAGGTTGTTGCGGGTCACCGTCTCCTCGAGGTTGCCACCCGAACCGGTGAACTTGCCGGTGTTGACGTCGATCACGGTCATCGCCTCGGTGCGGTCGATGACCAGGTAACCGCCCGACGGCAGCCAGACCTTCCGGTCGAGGGCCTTGGTGATCTGCTCGTCGATCCGGTGGTCGGCGAACGCGTCACCGGTGCCGGTGTAGCGCCGGAGCCGGTCGGTGAGCTCCGGGGCGACGTGGCTGACGTAGCCGTTGATGGTCTCCCAGGACCGGTTGCCCTGGATCTCCAGCTTGGTGAAGTCTTCGGTGAAGAGGTCACGCACGACCTTGACCAGCAGGTCCGGCTCTTCGTAGAGCATGGTCGGCGCGCCGCCCTTCTTGCCGGAACCGGCGGCGGCCTTCTCCTTGATGACGTCCCACTGCGCCTTCAGGCGGTCGACGTCGCGGCCCAGCTCCTCCTCGCCGATGCCCTCGGAGGCGGTGCGGATGATGACGCCCGCGTCCTCGGGGACGATCCGCTTGAGGATGTCCTTGAGCCGGCGGCGCTCGTTCTCCGGCAGCTTGCGGGAGATGCCGGTGGCGCCGCCCGCGGGGACGTACACCAGGAAGCGGCCGGGCAGCGAGATCTGCGTGGTCAGCCGGGCGCCCTTGTGCCCGACCGGGTCCTTCGTGACCTGGACCAGCACCGAGTCGCCGGTGGACAGCGCCTGCTCGATCTTGCGGGCTTTGCCTTCCAGGCCGGCGGCGTCCCAGTCGACCTCGCCGGCGTACAGCACGGCGTTGCGGCCGCGGCCGATGTCGATGAACGCGGCCTCCATGCTGGGCAGCACGTTCTGGACGCGGCCGAGGTAGACGTTGCCGACGATCGAGCCGGAGCCCGACTGGGTCACGAAGTGCTCGACGAGGACGCCGTCCTCGAGCACCGCGATCTGGGTGGAGTCGCCGTGCTCGACGACGACCATCGTGCGCTCGACCGACTCGCGCCGGGCCAGGAACTCGGCCTCGGACAGGATCGGGGCGCGGCGGCGGCCGGCCTCGCGGCCGTCGCGGCGGCGCTGGCGCTTGGCTTCGAGCCGGGTGGAACCGCGGACGCTGCGCACCTCGTCGCGCGCCGGGCGCTCGCGCTCGGCCGCCTCGGCCTTGGCCTGGCGGACGTGCGTGACCGTGTTCGGCGGGTCGTCGGTGCCGGTGGCTTCGGCGTCTTCGCCGTCCGAGCCCTTCCGGCGGCGACGGCGGCGGCGACGGCGGGTGCCGCCTTCGCCCTCGTCGGCGTCGCTCTCGGCCTCCGAAGACGACTCGGCCGCGTCGTCGGCCTCTTCGGCCTCCGCTTCGGGCTTCTCGTCCCCGCCGCGGCTCCTGCGGCGCGGCTGCTCCTCGACCGGCTCGTCTTCGTGCTCGGCGGTGTCGTCGCCGCCATCGGCGCCCTTGCCCCGGCCACGGCCGCGACGGCCCCGGCGGCGACGGCGGCGGCTGCCGGCGTCCTCGTCGTCGTCGGCCCCGGCGTCGGTGACCGGCGTGGTGTCTTCGGGCTCTTCCTCGACCACCTCGGGCTCGGGACGCGCGGGCTCGGCGAACGGGTCGGCCGGCTTGCGGGCCGGCTTGGCCGCGGGCTCCGGCGGCTCCGGCGGCAGGAAGACCGGCGACGGCGCGGCGAACACCGGCAGGTGCGCGCGGGTCTTCTGGCGCGGCCGCGGCTTCTCGGCCTCGGCGACCGGCACCTCGGGCACCGGCGGGCGGGCCGGCGCGGCCTCGCGGGCTTCCGGCGGCTGCGGGGTCTCCTCGGGCGCCTGCTCGGCAGGCGCACCTGCCGCGTCACCGGTGTCCGCCGGGGCGAACGCCTCGGCGACCTTGAGCGCCACGTCCCTGGTCACGCTCGACTGCGCGCTGCGGACGCTTTCGCCCAGCTCCGTCAGCTTCGCGAGGACGTCCCGGCTGTGCGATTCGAGCAGCTTGGCCAGCGCGTGCACCCGGATCCGGGCGGGCAGGTCGGCCAGCGGGCCGCTCGTGGGTGTGGCGGGATTCCCGCCGGCGTGCTCGGCGGGTGTTTCCGCGTTCGACATGTGTCTCCTCCGCCCCCGGGCGCGTCTGCCGGTTCGCACCGGCAGGGACGCGGCCGCGCAGGGGCCCCTTTCTGTTCGTTCCGCCGTGGTGGTCACCAGCGGCGGGAATCCTGGCCCGACGACCGGGCGCCGCACACCACCGCTTCCGGTGGCGCGCAACCCGGCCAAAGGTCTGCTCGGCGGCGTGCATAAAGGCACTCGCGGCCCCCGGGCCGCCCGCCACGTCGTCCAGCCGCCCGGTTCGCGGGCGGCGACGCGCGTCGCGGGAGTCCACGCACTTCACCGGGCCACAACGCCGCAGGCAGCACCTCTCACGTGCGCCCCGCGGCCCAGCGGCCACCCCGAGTATCCCACACCGGGTGACCGCTCCGGTGTACTCGGTACCTCCGCCCACGCCGCCGGGCGCGCCGGGCACCCCACCGGCGGGGGAACTTCGCCGCAGCGCTTGTCCGCCGGGCACCGGGTGGCTACCGTGCGGCTCGGGGTGACCGGGATCTCGCGCGCCGGCACCCGCGGTTCCTGCATCCGGTGGGAGGTCCGGTGTCCCTGCTGGCGCGGCCCCTGCGGGCGGCCGTGTGCACCGTCCTGGTGCTTTCGGGGTGCGTCACCGCCGGTCCCGCGGTGGCCGGCGAGCCGGGCTGCGCCCAGGGCCGGGTCCTGCGGTACGTCGTCACCTTCGACCGCGGCACCGCCGAGCCCGCGGCCCGCTCGGAGATCGCCGCGGCCTGCGGCTCGACCACCGTGTACTACCCGCAGATCGCCGTCGCGGTCGCCACCTCCGGCGACCCCGGCTTCGGCGGGCGGATCGGGCCGGACCGGGCGTTCAGCGCCCAGGCCGAACGGCTCGCCGCGCAGCGCGCGACCGAGGTCCGGCCGCAGCCGGTGCGGGCGGCGCTGCCGCCGACCGACCCCGCGAAGGTGCCCGGCGCGGACCTGAGCGGGCAGCAGTGGGACATGCGGATGATCAACGCCCGCGGCGGGTCCGGCGGCCGCCGGGACGTCGTGGTCGGCGTCCTCGACTCCGGGATCGACCCGCACCACCCCGACCTCGCCGCCGCCCTCGACCCCGACGACTCGGCCGGCTGCCTGACCGGCGCCCCGGACCGCTCGCCCTCGGCCTGGGCGCCGACGACGTCGGTGCACGGCACGCACGTGGCGGGGATCATCGCCGCGGCCGACGACGGCCACGGCGTGACAGGTGTGGCGCCCGGGGTCAGCGTGGCGTCGGTGAAGGTGATCGACGACCGCGGCTACGCCGACCCCGAAGCCGCGGTGTGCGGCCTGATGTGGGCTGCGTCACGGCACATGCGGCTGACGAACAGCAGCTTCTTCGTCAACCCGTGGACGCTCTCGTGCATCCGCGGCAACGACCGCGGCGTCGTCCACGAGGTGCTGGCCCGCGCGGTCGAATACAGCACGTCGGCGGGGACGCTGAACGTCGCGGCGGCGACCAACGAGGCGGTCGACCTGACGCCGTCGGCGCGGTCCGGCTCGCCCGGGGCGGGCAGCGGCTGCGAAGCCCTGCCGGCCGCGCTGCGGGACGTCGTCGCGGTGTCCGCCGCCGGCGCCGACCGGGTGAAGGCGGGCTACAGCTCGTACGGGCTGGGCGTGATCGACATCACGGCGCCCGGCGGCGAGGCCGGCGAGTGCGTGCTCTCGACCGTGCCGGGCGGGTACGCACCGCTGTGCGGGACGTCGATGGCCGCGCCGCACGTCACCGGGGTGCTGGCGCTGCTCGCGTCCGCCGCGGAGCAGGCCGGGCCCCGGCAGCTGCGGCGCACGCTCGACGCGCAGGCGATGCCGATGCCGTGCCCCGCCGACTACGACCTGACCGGCGACGGCCTCCAGGACGCGTACTGCGCCGGGTACGAGGGCTACAACGGGTTCTACGGGCACGGGATGGTCAACGCACCGGCGGCCGCCGCGGCACCCGGCGGGCGGCCGGACCCGGCGCGCTGACCGCGTCACGTCAGGAGCAGTTTCGCGATCCGCCGCGTCGACGCCCAGAGGCCCACCGCGCCCAGGACCAGCAGGTAGGCCAGGTTGACCAGCATGCCGCCGGACAGGATCCCGGTCGCCAGGCCGCGCATCAGCTCGATCGCGTGGTAGAGCGGGAGGCAGCGGACCACCCACTGCAGCGGCTCGGGGTAGACCGACAGCGGGAAGAACGTCGTCGCGAAGAGGAACATCGGGGTCAGGCCCAGCTGGATGTAGTCGAACTGGGCCGTCGACCGCAGGAACGTCACCAGCGCCATGCCGATCGCCGAGAACGCCAGGCCGACCAGGAGCGCCGCCGGGACCATCAGCAGCGCCCACCACGACGCCAGCAGGCCCATCGCCGCCGCGATCGCCAGGAACGCCACCGCGTAGATGCCGCCGCGCGTGATCGCCCAGCCGATCTCGCCCAGCGCCACGTCGAGCGGGCCGATCGGGGTAGCCAGCATGGCGTCGTACAGCTTGGCGTAGCGCAGCTTGAAGAAGAGGTTGTACGTCGATTCGAAGACGGCGCCGTTCATCGCCGACGTCGCCAGCAGCGCCGGCGCCACGAAGGCGACGTAGCTCATCGGGTGCCCGCCGGGGCCGGTCACCTCGGTGACCAGCCTGCCGAAGCCCAGCTGGAACGCCAGCAGGTAGAGGAACGGCTCGACGGCGCCGGACAGGAAGATCAGCCAGCTGCCCCGGTACACCATGACCGAGCGTTCGACGAGCATGCGTGCGCGGCCCGCGTACAGGCCGGGCGGCAGCACGCGGAAGAGCAGCCCGGCACGGGTTTCGACGGTCGTCATCAGACCACCAGCCTCCGGTAGAAGGCCCGGTGCGCGAGCACCCACCCGGCCGCGAACAACGCCGCCAGCACGGCGAAGTGGCCGAGCAGCGCCCAGCCGCCGACCCCGCCGATGCTGAGGCCGCGGGCCAGCTGGGTGCCGTGCCACAGCGGGGAAAGCCAGGCCAGCCACCGGATCGCGGCCGGCAGCTGGGAGATCGGGAAGAACGTGCCGGAGAACAGGGTCATCGGCATCACGACGAAGCGGAAGATCAATCCGAAGCGCTGGCCCTCGTCGAAGGTGCTCGCCGCGAGCGCGGCCATCGGCGTGGTGCAGGCGAGCCCGGTGACGGTGCCGGCCAGGACGACCAGCAGCACGCCCGGGCCGGTCCAGGCGCCGAAGAAGAGCGCGACGAACGCGTAGATCGCGCCGGCGAGGGTCAGGCGCAGGGTCGACCAGATCAGGTGACCGCCGAAGACCTGGCCCGGTGACACCGGGGTGGCGGTGACGGCCAGGTAGTCCTTCTGCCACTTGAAGCCGGACAGGACGGGGTAGCTCGACTCGCCGACGGCCTGCTGCGCGGCCCCGGCGGCCAGCAGCGCGGGCGCGATGTACTGGAGGTACGAGAGGCCGCCGGTGACCGCGCCGGGCCGCACCTGCGAGCCGAAGCCGAGCCCCATCGCGGCCAGGAAGAGCACCGGCTGGAGGCCGGTGGAGTACAAAGTGGACACCCAGTGGCGGCGGTACCAGGTCCAGTACCCCTCGACGCGGAGCCAGGCGCCGTGCCACTTGCCGACCACGCGGCCGGTGGATTCGACGGTCGTCATGGCCGGCTCCCCGGCCACGACCGGAGCCGCGGGAGACCGGGCGTGGGGGCTGCGCCCACGCAAGACACGCCGGCGGGGGTCATGGGCGAGCGCTTTCCGCGAGCATGGTTGTTTTCCATCCGAGTCAGTCCACCAGCGTCCGGCCGGTGAGCCTCAAGAACACGTCCTCCAGCGAGCTGCGCCGCACCAGGCTCGACAACGGCCGCACGCCGCGGGAGTGGGCGTGCTCCAGCGCCGCTTCGCCGTCGTCGCTGTACAGCAGGACCCGGTCCGGCAGCACCTCCACGCGCTCGGCCAGCCCCTCGATCTGCCGGGCCGCCGCGACCTGCTCCCCCGGGGCGAACCGGAGCTCGACCACCTCGCGCGTCGAATACCGCCGGATCAGGTCGGCCGGGGAGCCCTCCGCCGCGATGCGGCCGTGGTCCATCACCACCAGCCTGTCGCACAGCTGCTCGGCTTCGTCCATGTAGTGCGTCGTGACGATCAGCGTCGTGCCCTGGGCCTTCAGCCGGAACAGGCGATCCCACAGCAGGTGGCGGGCCTGCGGATCGAGGCCGGTCGTCGGCTCGTCGAGCAGGAGCAGCTCCGGGTCGTTGACCAGGGACCGCGCGATCGTCAGCCGCCGCTTCATGCCGCCCGACAGCGGGTCGACCTTGTCGTCCGCGCGGTCACCCAGCTGGGCGAACTCCAGCAGCTCCGCCGCCTTGCGCCGGGCCGCCGCCCGGGACAGGCCGAAGTAGCGGCCGTAGATCAGCAGGTTCTCCCGGACCGTCAGCTCGACGTCCAGGTTGTCCTGCTGCGGCACCACGCCGAGGCGCGCGCGGATCCGCGGCCCGGCGGCCTCCGGATCCAGCCCGAGCACGCGCAGGTCGCCGTCGGTGCGGGGCGACACGCACGCGATCATCCGCATCGTCGACGACTTGCCGGCGCCGTTCGGGCCGAGGAAGCCGAACGCCTCCCCGCGCCGCACCTCGACGTCGATCCCGCGCACGGCCTCGAACTCGCCGAAGCGCTTCACCAGTGCCTTGGCCTGCACCAGTGCCGGTTCCCGGTCCTCCGATTCGTCCACGCTCCGCACCATAGGACCCACCACCGACAAAAACCGAACGCTTTAGCCGCGCACCGTCACGACCAGCGACTGCGTCACCCCGTTGACCGTCACCGAAAGCCGCGCGACCCCGGGCCGCAGCGCGGTCAGGACGCCGGAGGCGGGATCGAACGAAACGACGCCCCGCGTGGCCGTCCAGTCCGCGCTCACCGGGTACGACACCGGCACGTCCCGCATCCCCTGCCGCAGGGACGCGCGCACCTGCGCCCGCTCGCCGGGTGCCAGGGACGACGGCCCGGTGAGCGTCAGCGAGTCGACGTTCGGCCGCGTCTCGAAGCGCACCGGCTGGGCGCGGTCGGCCGGGTCCACGCGCAGCAGCGTCCAGCCGACGAACCCGCCGTCGCCCGGTGCGGCCGCCGGTGCCTTGCCCGAATTGCCGTTGACCAGGTACGGCACGCCGTCGACCCGGGACAGCGAGAACACGCCCGCGTGCGACGCCACGGCCGCGGCGGGCTTGCCCGATGCCTGCTCGAACCCGGTCAGCCACTGGGTCAGCAGGGCCGCTTCCTTGCGGTCGCCGAGCTGGGAGTTGCCGGTCGGGCTCGGGTCCTTCACCGGGTGGTGCATCGCGACGACGACCCCGCGCACGGATCGGTCGGCGGCCGCCGAGTCGAGGGCCGAGCGCAGCAGCCGGACCTGGTCGAAGCCGCCCGCACGCAGCGAGCCGCGCGAGGAGTCCAGGAGCACCAGCCGGATACCGTGCACGTCGACGACGCGGTGAGTCTCCCCGAAGGCGGCCTGGAAGTTGGCGAGCCCGTTGCCCGCCTCGGCCTCGTGGTTGCCCGGGACGTAGTACCAAGGCACCTTGCCGTCGAGCTCTTCGGTGATCACCTGCCGGGCGAGCACGAAGTCGGGTGCCGTGCCGCGGTCGACGAAGTCGCCGTTGATCAGCACCAGGTCCGGTTTCGCCGCGACGGCTTCGCGCAGCGCCCGCCGGGCCTGCGCGACCAGCGGTCCCGCCGGGTCGTCCGCGGTGAACTGCGCGTCGCTGACCACCGCGACCCGCAGGCCACCGGTCAGGACGCCGTCGGTGACCAGGGCCGGGTCGTGCGGGGCCGGGTCGGCGGGCACGGTCGTCGCCGGCGCCACCTCGAACGTCAGGTCGTCGAACACGAGCCGGCCGTCGTACTGCTGGTCGGGCACGTTTTCGACGGCGTAGAACCGCGCCAGGCGCTGCCCGGCGGGCAGGCCGGCCGGGATCGCCGCCGTGACGTACCGCCAGCCCGTCCAGTCGACGCTCAGCGAAAGGTCCACAATGGACGCCACGTTCGCCGCGTCGCGCAGTTCGGCCCGCAGCCACGCGCCCTTGGCGTCGCCGTTCACCCACAGGCCGATCTTCTGCGTGCCGTCCGGGACCGGCAGCGGCGCCGACGGCGTCACGTAGGCCGCGCGCGTGGCCGTCGTGCCGGTGAGCCGGTAGTCGAGCGCGAGCCCGGCGCCGCCGTCACGGCCGGGTGCCGCCGACAGCGCCGCGCCGACGACCGCCGGGAACACCGTCGCCGTCCAGCCCGCCGGACCGTCCAACGGGGACGCGACCTGCGCCACGGTGCCCACCGACGCGGCCAGGTGCGTGGTGAACCCCGCCGCCGACGCGGTGATCGCCGTCGCGCCGGACGCGGTCAGCGCGGTCACCGCGTAGCCGTCCCCGGACGGTTCGACCCGCACGACCGAGTGGTCGTAGTCCAGCTTGACGTCGTCGGGTTCGAGCCAGGTGCCGTAGCCGTCGGCGTCGTAGCCGTAGACCTTGAACGTGCTTCGCGCGCCCGCGCCCGACAGCGCGACCTGCTCGGTGCTCGTCCCCAGCCGGACCGGCTCGCCCAGCACGGAAAGCGCCGTCTTCCCGGCCGCCCGCCCGGAGCGGGCGACGACGTCGACGCGGCCCGCGCGGTGCCCGGTGACGACGCCGTGCGTCACGGTCGCCCGCCGCGGATCCGACGTGCGCCACCGCGGGTCGGCGGCCACCGCGGCGCCGGTCTCGTCGTGGCCGTCGGCGACCAGGTGCCGGCTCAGGCCCGTCAGCACGCGGTCCGCGCCGTCCGCCGCCACGGCCGGTGCCGGCGCGAAGCCGGTGAGCCTGCCGCTGCCGGGCACGGTCGCGAAGCCGATCCCGTTGGGCACCAGGCGTTCCCCGCCGTCGGACGGCGAATTCCGGACGCTCGGCGCGGCTTCGCCCTCGTTGCGCGCCAGGAGCGTCGACGACCCGCCGCCGTCGAGGTTGATGGCGTCGTCGGCACCGAGGTTCTTCATGTGCCGCGCGAGTTCGAGCTCGGTCATCCCGCGGCTGTCGGCCTGCCGCCCGTCCACGGTGGCCAGCCACAGCTTCCGGCCGTCGGCGGAGAAGCCGACCGCAGTCCGCGGGTGCATGGCGACGTTGTCGACCGGCTGCACGACGCCGTCGCGGAGCAGGACCTCGTTGCCGCCCACCGCGACCGCGATCTTCCCGGCGTCCGTGCGCGGCGCGTACGTGACGCTCACGGCGTCACCGGGCTGCAGCGCGGCGAGCGCGTCCGCACCGGCTTCGCGGGCCAGCAGCACCGTCGTCCCCGCGGCGATCGGACCGGGCGCCGGCTGCTCGCGCACGGCGGTGACCACGCCGTCGCGGAGTTCGACCTCGCGCACCCGGGCAGCTCCGGCAACCGAGCTCGCGCGCCCGGATGCGCCCCACAACGGCGTGTAGACGCCGATCGCGTCCGCACCCAGGACGGGGCTGTTGAAGTTGGTCGCCTTCACCGTGCCGCCGGGCAGCGTCACGGTGGCTTCGAGGAAGATCGACGCGAGCCGGGCCTTGCCCTCGTCGGTGATCGACGCGGTGAGATTGTGCCCGTCGGCGGGAGCCGTCTGCAGCTGCCCGCGGTCGATGCCGACGCCGATCGGCGCGCCGGTGGCGGTGATGTCGAAGAAGTCGCCGTTGACGCCGGCCACCGCGCCCGCCCGCGCGATCTGCTGCGACAGCGGGGTGCGCGCCGACACCGTGCCGGGGCTCAGGTACGCCGGCTTGAGCACCTTGCTGTCCAGGTCGACGGCGAGGGTGTCGCCGCGGATCCAGCCGGCCGGGTCGAACCGGTCGAACTGGGTGAGGTTCAGCCCGGGCGCGACTTCGGTGGTCGCACTGCCGGTGACCAGGCCGTCGTCGGGGTCCGCGGTGGCGAAGGCGGCCGGGCCTTCATGGGCCGAGGACGCGGCGGGCGAGGCCTCGACCGGTGGCGTGCCGAGCGGAGCTTTGAGGGGATCGGCGTGCGCGGGGACGACGAAGGCCGACATGAACAGGGCGACCAACGGCAGCGCAGTGCGTGACTTCTTCACCAGGTACCCCAGTATCGAGTGAGAGTGAGCCGGACCAGCACAGCGCAGCGGAACGGCCGGGGGAAGACTTCCCGGTGAACGCCGCCTGAATGGTCTAGAACACCATCAAGGGGTCAGCGGTGCGGCGAGAAGCGCCTTCGCGGCGTCACCGGAGACACGCGGGTCCAGCCCGGTGCGCTTCCACAGGCGCAGCAGGAGATCGCGCGCGGGAGCTTCGACGCTCGCGGCGCCGGCGGTGGCCGCACCCAGCGCGGGCGGCTCGCCGGGGTGCACGGTCCAGACGTCGCCGGTGTCGGTGGCGCGCAGGGTGACCGGCCCGGGCAGCTGCGGCACGGCGTGCCAGCGCGTCACGCGGGGCAGCATCGCGGTGAAGACCTCGTCGACGCCGTCCGCGGCGACGGCCGGGTCGAGCCCGTGGTCACCGCCGAGGTCGGCGAGGTGGATGGCGGTTTCGTGGACCTGGCGGCGGTACCAGAACGCCTTGGTCTTCCCGGTGCCGCCGAAGTGCCAGCACGGGTCGCCGGGCTCGGCGGCCTGGAGCTCGCCGAGCAGGAGCTGCGCGCTTTCGGCGTACCACGACGCGAGGTCGTCGCCCGCTTCGGCGGCGAAGTTCTGCGGCCGCACCTCGCCGGTGCGGACGACGGTCGCGGCCCAGCGGTGGACGTTGCCCAGGTGCGTCGCCAGGTCGGCGACGGTCCAGCCGGCGCAGTCGGGCACCACCGCGGCCGGGTCGGCCGTGCGCAGGGCGCCGGCGAACGCGCCGGTCAGCTCCTCCAGCACCGGGAGGTAGGCGCGCGGCGCGAACGGCATCGTCGTCATGCGGACTCCGCGGTAAAGGGAACCGGGGCCACGCGGACGTGGCCCCGGTTCGGGCGCATCACAGGTCGGGGAACCAGAGCTTCAGCTCGCGCTCGGCCGACTCCGGCGAGTCCGAGCCGTGGACCAGGTTGTACTGGGTCTCCAGCGCGAAGTCGCCGCGGATGGTGCCCGGGGTGGCCTTCTCGACCGGGTCGGTGCCGCCGGCCAGCTGGCGGAACGCGGCGATGGCGCGGGGGCCCTCGACGGCGAGGGCGACCAGCGGGCCCGAGGTGATGAACTCCAGCAGGTCGCCGAAGAACGAACGCTCCTTGTGCTCGGCGTAGTGCTCCTCGGCCAGCGCCTGCGGAACGGTCCGCAGCTCGAGCGCGGCGAGCTTGAGGCCCTTGCGCTCGATCCGCGAGATGACCTCGCCGACGAGGCCGCGCGCGACGCCATCGGGCTTGACCAGGACCAGCGTGCGTTCAGTCACGACGGTGTTTCTCCTTGCTGATGTTTTTCGGGGTCCGGATGGCGGAGCCCCCGGCTCGGGGCGAAGCCCCGGATGCCGTTGGTGCGGTGGGTTTCGGTGCGCGCGAGCCTAGCCGACCCCGCTCAGCGCCCCGCCGGGTGCAGTGTCTTCGACCACAGCGACGCCCCGGTGGCGTCCCGGAGATCGACCGTCAGGTCGCCGCTCGCGCCGTCGACGTTCAGCTCGCCGAAGTGCTGGAAGCCGTCGATCGGGGCCGTGTTCGCCGCCGGCGGGGCGTGCACGAACACCGCTTCCGGGCCGAACGTCGGGTCCAGCGTGTTCGGCCCGAACGCGCCCGCGTTCAGCGGCCCGGACACGAACTCCCAGAACGGGTCGAAGTCCTGGAAGGCCGCCCGGTCGGGCGAATAGTGGTGCGCGGCGGTGTAGTGGACGTCCGCGGTCAGCCAGACGACGTTGCGGACGCGGCGGCGCTGGATCTCCCGCAGTACCCACGCCAGCTCGGTCTCGCGCCCGCCCGGCGCACCCGGCAGGTTGTTCGCCACGGCTTCGATGTCGGCGCCGTCCGGGACGACCAGGCCCAGCGGCATGTCGGCCTGGACGATCTTCCACGTCGCCGTGCTGCGGCCGAGCGCGTCGGCGAGCCACCGGGCCTGCGCGTCACCGAGGATGTAGCCCGGCTTCGTCTGGTCCGCGGTGTTCGCGTTGCGGTAGGTCCGCATGTCCAGCACGAAGATCTCGACCCGCGAGCCGTAGGTGAAGCTGCGGTAGACGCGGCCGTCGACGGCCCGGCGCGAGTCGATCGGGTGCCACTCGTGGAACGCCTGGTACGCCCGCGGCGCGAGGACGTCGACGCGTTTCTCGGTGTAGGCCGGGTTGTCGAGGATCTTGCCCGGGTACCAGTTGTTCAGGACCTCGTGGTCGTCCCACTGGACATACGCCGGCACCTGCGCGGCGAAGCGCTTGAAGTTGTCGTCGAGCCGGTTGTAGGCGTGCTGGCCGCGGAACTCGTCGAGGGTCTCGGCCACCTTCGACTTCTCGGGCGTGACGACGTTGCGCCAGGTGCGGCCGCCGGGCAGGGTGACCGTCTCGGTGAGCGGGCCGTCGGAGTACACCGTGTCGCCGCTGTGCAGGAACAGGTCCGGGCAGCGGGCGGCCATCGCGGAGAAGATCGTCATCCCGCCCAGTGCGGGGTTGATCCCCCAGTTCTGGCCGACGACGTCGCCCGACCACAGGATCCGGGCGTCACGGCGGCCCACCGGCGCGGTGGCGAACCGGCCGGTCAGCGGCTCGCTCGCGGCGCGCCCGTCGAGGGCTTCGGCGGTGACGCGGTAGTGGTACTCGGTGCCGGGTTGCAGCGCGGCGACGCGGACGCGGCCGGTGCCGCCGCTGCCGGGACCCACCAGCGGGCCGGCCACGCGGCGGGCGTGCCGGAACGACGGGTCCCGCGCGATCTCGACGACCAGCCGCGACGGGCGGTCCGCACGCGACCAGACGATCGCCGAGCCCGGCGTGACGTCGCCGGACTGGACGCCGTGGGTGAGCACCGGCCGGTCGCGGCGGACCAGCGGGACCGCGGCGAAGGCCGTGGACGGCGCGACGAGGCCGGCGGCGACGGCGGAGGCGCCGGTGAGCCCGGCCTTGAGCAGCGTGCGGCGGGAGTGGTGGGTCGGTTCGGTCATGCGCGGTTTCTATCCCGCCGCGGCCAACGCCGGTTTGCGGGCGGGTGAACGAATACCGGGGGTTTCCCCCATGTCCGGACGTCGTCGCCGTCGGTAGCTTGGCGATCACGACAAGGGGGTTACGAATGACACACATCCGGAAGGCGCTGGCCGTGGTGGCTGCGGCGCTCTCGGTCACCGCATTGAGTACCGGCGTCGCGACGGCCGGGGAGGACGGCGCGAAGGCCGTCCTGCGCTACACCGAACACGGCATCCCGCACATCGTCGCCAAGGACTTCGCGGGCCTCGGCTACGGCTACGGCTTCGCGGCGGCGACCGACAACGTCTGCGAGCTCGCGAAGATCTACGTCACGGTGAGCGCGCAGCGGTCTCGGTACTTCGGCCCGGACGGCGAGGGCTACCGGTCGCTGTCCGAGGCGAAGAACAACCTGCACAGCGACCTGTTCTTCCAGCAGCTCAACGACTCCGGCGTGGTCGATCGGCTGGTCGCGCAGCCCGCGCCGCAGGGGCCGCGGCCCGAGGTCCGGCAGGTCGTTTCCGGCTACGTGAAGGGGTTCAACGCCTTCCTGGCCCGCACCGGCCGGTCCGGGATCACCGACCCCGCCTGCCGCGGCGCGGACTGGGTCCGGCCGATCACCGAACAGGACTTCTACCGGCACTTCTACGCGATCGCGGTCACCGGCGGCCTCGGCTTCGTCACCGAGGGGCTGTTCGCGACGCCGCCGTCCGGCACGGCGGCCGCGAGCCCGGGCACGACCGCGCAGCTGCCGGCGAGCCTGCGTGACGGGCTCGGCAAGGGCGGCCTGGGCAGCAACGGCATCGCGATCGGCGCCGACGGGACCGCGGCGGGCAAGGGCAGCGTGCTGCTCGGCAACCCGCACTACCCGTGGCACGACGGACGGCGGTTCTGGCAGAGCCAGCTGACCATCCCGGGCCGGGTCGACGTGGCCGGGGCGAGCCTGCTCGGCATGCCGTTCGTGATGATCGGGCACACCACCGACGCGGCCTGGACGCACACGGTGTCGACGCCGGTCACCTTCGGCCTGTTCGAGGTGCCGCTGGCGGCCGGCGACCCGACGACGTACCTGGTGGACGGCAAGGCCGAGAAGATGACGTCCCGCGAGGCCACGGTCCAGGTCCGCCAGGCCGACGGTTCGCTGGAGCCGGTCCGGCAGACCTTCTGGGCGACGCGGTACGGGCCGGTGCTGAACGACGTCGGCGGGTTCGCGGTGCCGTGGACGGCGAAGTCGGCGTACGCGCTGCGAGACGCCAACGCGACCAACCTGCGCGGGTTGAACACCTGGTTCGAGCTCGACCAGGCCCGTAGCACGGCCGACATCGTCAAGACGCTCAGCAGCACGCAGGGCGTGCCGTGGGTCAACACGATCGCCACCGACCGGGCGGGCAACGCGCTCTACGCGGACATCCAGGTCGTCCCGCACGTCACCGACGAACTGGCCGAGGCGTGCAGCACTCCCCTGGGGCGCCAGACGTTCCCCGGCGATCAACTGGCCATTTTGGACGGTGGGAAGTCGTCCTGCCGATGGGGTGCCGACCCGGGTGCGGTGGAGCCGGGGATCTTCGCGCCGTCGAGGCTGCCGCTGCAGCAGCGCCGTGACTACGAACTGAACACGAACGACAGCGCCTGGCTGGCGAACGCGAAGGCGCCGATCACGGGGTACCCGCACATCGTCGGAGACCAGGCCACCGAGCGCAACCCGCGGACCCGGGAAGCGCTGCTCACGGCCGAAAAGGGCGGGTTCAGCACGGACTCGATGAAGAAGATGCTCTTCACCGACCACAGCCTGCTCGCCGACCTGGCGGCGGCGGACCTGGCGAAGCTGTGCGCGTCGTTCCCGGGCGGGCAGGCACCGTCTTCGTCCGGCCCGGTGCCGGTCGGCCCGGCGTGCACCGCGCTGGCGAACTGGGACCACACGTACTCGCTCGACAGCCGGGGTTCGCTGCTGTTCCAGCGGTTCGCCGCGCGGCTCGGCGGGGTCGACCGCTTCACCGTGCCGTTCGACCCGAAGGCGCCGCTGACCACGCCGAACACGCTCAACGTCGGGGATGCGGGCCTCCAGCGGGCGTTCGGCGACGCCATCGCCGAGCTGCGCACGGCCGGGCTCGCCCCGGACGCGCGGCTGCGCGACGGCCAGTCCGTCACCCGCAACGGCGAGCGCATCCCCATCCACGGCGGGCAGGGCTTCCTCGGCGTACTCAACGTGATGACGCCGGTGTGGGACCCGTCGCGCGGCAACACCGAGGTGGCGCACGGCTCCAGCTACATCCAGGTGGTCGGGTTCAGCGGGCGCGCCTGCCCGGATTCCTCCACGCTGCTGACGTACTCGCAGTCGGCCAACCCGGCGTCGCCGTACTTCAGCGACCAGACGAAGCTCTACAGCCGGGGCGAGTGGGTGAAGGGCCGGTTCTGCGAGGCCGACATCCTGCGCTCCCCCGCGCTGCGGGTGGTCGTGCTGCGCTGACCGTCTCGGCGGAGGCGGGTGCTCAGCCGCCTGCCTCCGCCGACAGCGCGCGCAGATCGGCGAAGGCCTCGTCGAGGTGCTCGTCCAGGCTGCGCGCGGATTCCCGGATCCACGCTCCGGCCGCGTGGTGGAAGGTGATCCAGCCGACGTGGGCGGCCAGCGCGGCGAGCCGGTCTTCGACGCCGCGCTCGCGCAGCGCCGCCGCCAGGGCATCGGCCATCGCCGCGGCCTTGGCCAGGTCGCGCTCCCGCAGCGCCGGCGTCGCGGCGATGACCGCCAGCCGCGGTTCGGCGAACGCCCGGTTCCCCTCGAGGATCCCCGCCGCCTTCCGGAAGGCGCGGAGCAGGACTTCGAGCGGCGGCAGGTCCTCGGGCGCGTCGGCCACCGTCCGGGTCAGGTCCGCGCGCAGGGCGGCTTCGCCGTCGAACAGCACTTCGCGCTTGTCCGGGAAGTGCCGGAAGAACGTGCGCTCGGTGACGCCGGCCCGGGCGGCGATCTCGGCCGTGGTGGTCCGGTCGAAACCCCGCTCGGCGTACAGCTCCAAGGCCGCCTGCTGGAGGCGGCGGCGCGCTTCTTCTCCGCTGCGTGGCACTCCGTCAGCCTACCCGTAGCGACAGTGGCTGACACTACGAGGTAGGGTCGGTAGCGTCAGTCACTGTCACTACCTCGGGGAGAGTCCCATGCACGTCTTCGTCACCGGCGGTTCCGGCCTGACCGGCCCCGCCGTCGTCGCCGAGCTGATCGCGGCCGGCCACACCGTCACCGGCCTCGCGCGTTCGGACGCGGCCGCCGCCCGGCTGGCCTCGCTCGGCGCCACCCCGCACCCCGGCTCGCTCGACGATCTCGCCGGCCTGCGCGCGGGAGCCGAAGCCGCCGACGGCGTCCTGCACATGGCTTTCGGCGGCGATTTCAGCGACCCGGACGACATGATGCGCCGCGACCGCACGGCGATCGAGACGCTGGGCGGGGCCCTGGCGGGCTCGGGCAAGCCGTTCGTGAGCACGTCCGGCACGCTGGTCATGCCCGCCGGCCGGGAAAGCACCGAGCGGGACGAGCCGGACACCTCCGGGCTCGCCGCGTTCCGGATCGCGGGCGAGCGGGCTTGCCTCGGCTTCGCCGGTCGCGGGGTGCGCGCGAGCGTCGTCCGGCTCGCGCCGACCGTCCACGGCCCCGGGGACCACGGTTTCATCGGCATGCTCGTCGAGACCGCCCGCAAGACCGGAAAGTCGGCCTACGTCGGCGACGGCGGCAACCGGTGGCCCGCGGTGCACCGGCTCGACGCGGCCGTCCTGTTCCGCCTGGCCCTGGAGCAGGCGCCGGCCGGCAGCGTGCTGCACGGAACGGCGGAGGACGTCCCGTTCCGGCGCATCGCCGAGACGATCGGGCGCGGCCTGGGCCTGCCCGTGGTTTCCCTGACTCCGGACGAGGCCGCGGGGCACTACGCGAGCCCGTTCATGGCCAGGGTCTACGGCTTCGACGCGCCGGTCTCCAGCACCTTCACGCGGGAGCTGCTCGGCTGGTCGCCCACCCGGCCGCCCCTGCTCGACGACATCGAGCACGGCGACTACCTGTGATGATCACGAGGGAGGTGCGTGCCTGCCAGGCGACGCCGCACCCGTGACGGGCTCTCCCGCGCAGTGCCGGATCCTGGCGGCCGTCAGCGGCCCGCCCAGCGCCGAGGTGAACACTTCGCACACGGGTGCCGACGTCGCCACACCGTGCAGGTTCGCGGGGAGGTGGTCGGCCACCAGGATGGGTTCCAGCACCCCGGCCACGGCGTCGGGGCAGCACTCCAGGTAGTCGAACAGGCTCGGCCAGCGCATCCGGACGATGCTCCACAGCGCCAGCGTGTCCCGGCTCGGCGTGTTGCCTTCGAGCGTGCGGACGCAGCGGAAGATGCTGTAGGTGTTGAAGAAGTGCTTCATGCCACGGGGGTTCTCGCCCAGCAGCGGGCGGAACTTCCGGAGTTCGTGTTCGGTCCGCCGGACGACTTCCGGTTGGAGGAGCGCCAATGCCGCATCGCCGGCCACAGCGGCCTTCGCGGCCGGGGATGCCTCCGCCACCAGGTCGAGGATCTCGCTTTCCCGGCCCTGTCCCGCGTTCAGCCGCCTGCGCAGATCTGTCGTCTCGGCCGTCACCGCTGTCGCGTCCTGGTCACCGATCCGCAGGAGCCGGTCGACGTAGTGCTGCTGCTTCGCCTCGGTGAGCAGGGGCATGCGGACCGTCAGCTGGAAGATCTTGTCCAGGAACAGGTAACCCAGCGGCTTCCCCGGCAGGGCGACGCAGTCGCCGAAGGTTTCGTACGTCAGCTCGTAACTCTTGCGCAGCCAGGCGCCATCGGCCGCGACGACGAAGAACGGTGCGGGCACGTCTTCGGCGCCCGCCCGGCGTGGTGCGTCGCGGAAGAGGGTCTGGACGGTGTCGAGCAGGTCGACGACCTGGGCGTGCGGGCAGCGATCGAGGTCGTCGACGAAGAAGACCACCGGCTTGCGCGTCTGCCCGAGCAGCCAGGAGAAGTGCGCCGAAACCTCGTGCAGCGGGTTGGTCCCGGACTGCTCGAACAGCTTCGCCCCGCGGGCGGAGTTCCACAGCAGGAACCGGCTCGCGACGAGCGCCCCGGCCCACAACGGGACCAGCGCCCCGGCAACGGCGGTGACGACCTTCGCGGCCGCACCCCACTGGTCCGACGTGCCTTGCCGCGGCCAGAGCCACATCGCGATGCCGCCGGCCAGCACCAGCAGCACGGCGACGGCAGCGACGTATGGTCCGCCCGTCCGCCGGACGCGCTCGGAGATCTCCTTGACCCGCAGGGCTTTCCGGCGCCACCACCCGAGGTCGCCGGCGATCGCGTCCCGGGCGGCGGTGAGCAGGAACCACCAGGGGTGCGCGAGCCGGGCCTGACGCCAGGCATCGAACTCGACGACGAGAAAGCCCGGCTCGAGGCGTTCGCGCAGGAACTTGAGCAGGGTGCTCTTCCCGGTCCCCCACCGGCCGTCGAGGTGAACCAGGAACGACGAATCCGGCCGTTCATCGGCGATCCGGGCGAGGCGGTCGTGGATCACCCTGGCGAGGGCCTTGCGGTCGAGGAGGTCGTGGTCGGCGGGCGAGTCGCTGAGCCAGTCGACATCCGAATCCGGCGGGGCGACGGCGGCCGCGGTCTCCGGGCTCCAGGCGACCCGGAGGGCCCCCACCCGCCCCCGGAGAGAGACGCTTGGCTGCTGCAGGATCGTCCGGGCGTGGTCGACGACATACTCTGCGAGCTCTTCCCCGGTCACGACCCCGTCGCCGCCGAGATCGGCGGCACCGGTTCGCAATCCCTCGATCACGACACCGGTCAGTACCCCCTCGGACCAGGCCGGCCCGTTCTCGGTCTCCCGGGAGCCGTTGGTGGCGGCGATCGTCAGGGTCGTTCCCGCGCGCTCCCGCGGAAGTTCCAAGGCTGCCATGAACGAGCCCGAGTGGCAGAAGTCGAGAACGATCACCCGGTTGAGGCACGGGCTGTCCGCCAGGCAGGCCCGGATGAAGTCGGCGCTCAGTCCGGTGCCGGCCAGGTCGGCGGGGTCGGTTTCCGTGGCGGCGAGGTAGTAACGGCCGGCAGTGCCCTCGATCCCGTGACCGGTGAGGTAGAGGAACAGGTCGTCGTCCGGCTCGGCCGTCGAGAAGAAAAGCGAGATGGTCTGCTCGACCTCGCGCAACGACGGGTTGGTGGAGGATTCGACCGAGCCGTACCGGCCGACGCCGCTGTCGCGCAGGACCTGGTAAAGCCCGTAGGCATCGACGCCAACCGGCCCCAGGGACGGGTGGTCGTACGAGGTGAAGCTGATGAGGAGGGCTTTCCTGGCCAAGGGTCGCTCCCATCGACGAGTCCCTCAGGGAGTCGCGCGACGGGGGCGAAATGTCACGGCTGGGGCTGCTGGCTCGCCAACGTCCCCGCCGCCATCCGGCGTGCGACGTCTCGCCGCAGCCACAGCAGCCACAGCCACACCGCCAGGAAGATCACGCCCAGCACCGCGATCGCCGGCAGCCAGAACACCAGCGCGATCAGCACCACCTGCAACGCCAGGATCACCGGTACCGCCCACGGGCGCTTGACGAACCCGCACGTCACGATCAGCAGGACCGCCACGGCGATGACCGTCCAGCCGGTGCCCGTCGAAATGCCGCCGCCCAGTTTGTTCACCACCGGCAACGCCAGGGCGACCGTGATCGCCTCCATGATCAGCGTCCCGGACATCACGCCGCGGAAACCCTTCATCGGGTCCTTGGGCTTCGGCTGCGAAGGCGTTTCCTGCGACGACGTCACGCCGGCTCCTTCCCGAACAGCGTGCGCGCCTCGCCTGCCGTGACCACCGAGCCCGTCACCAGCACGCCGCCGCCCGCCAGTGGCTCCTCCGGGTCGTCGTTGGTCTCCACCAGCGCGATCGCCGTCTCGATCGCCGTCTCCAGGTCCGTTTCGGCGACCACGCGGTCCTCACCGAACACCGAGATCGCCAGCTCGTTCAGCTGCTCCAGCGGCATCGACCGGGGCGAGGAGTTGCGCGTCACGACGATGTCCGACACCACCGGCTCCAGCGCGTCGAGGATGCCGTGGGCGTCCTTCTCGGCCATCACGCCGACCACCGCGACCAGGCGGCGGAACGCGAACTCCTCCGACACCGTCGTCGCGAGCGCGCGGGCGCCGTGCGGGTTGTGGGCCGCGTCCAGCAGGACCGTCGGTGCCGAACGGACGCGCTCGAGCCGGCCCGGGGTCTCGACCTCGGCGAACGCCTCGCGCACCGCCTCGACGACCAGCTGCCTGTCCTTGCCCGCGCCGAAGAACGCCTCGACCGCGGCCAGCGCCAGCGCCGCGTTCGCGGCCTGGTGGGCGCCGTGCAGCGGGAGGAAGATCTCGTCGTACACCCCGCCGAGGCCCTGCAGCTTCAGCAGCTGCCCGCCGACCGCGATCTCCTTCTCCAGCACGCCGAACTCGCTGCCCGCACGCGCGACCGCGGCGTCGACCTCGACCGCGCGCTCCAGCAGCACCTTCAGCACCTCGGGGTCCTGCTCGCCGATCACCGCGACCGAGCCGGGCTTGATGATGCCCGCCTTCTCGCGCGCCGCGCCGAGGATGTCCGGGCCGAGGTACTCGACGTGGTCGAGGCCGATCGGGGTGATGACCGCGACGTCGGCGTCCGCGACGTTCGTGGCGTCCCAGGCGCCGCCCAGGCCCGCTTCGAGGACCGCGGCCTCCACCGGGGCGTCGGCGAACGCGGCGAACGCCATCCCGGTGAGGATTTCGAACTTGCTCATCGCGACGCCGTCCGCGGCCGCACCGTCCACCATGGACACATACGGCGCGATGTCGTTCCACAGCTCGGCGTAGCGCGCGGCGGAGATCGGCCGTCCGTCGAGCGCGATCCGCTCGGTGACCAGCTGCAGGTGCGGGCTGGTGTAGCGGCCGACGCGCAGGCCCATCCGGGTCAGCAGCGCGTCGATCATGCGGGCCGTGGAGCCCTTGCCGTTCGTGCCGGCGACGTGCAGCACCGGGTAGCCGCGGTTCGGCTCGCCCAGCAGCTGCGTCAGCGCCGAAATGCGGGTCAGCGACGGCTCGATCTTCGTCTCCGGCCAGCGCTGGTTCAGCTCGGCCTCGACGGCCATCAGCTCGCGCCGCGCCTGGGGGCCGTCCGGATCGCCGTACTCGACCTGCTCGCCCTGGTCGTCGAGCTCGTGCAGTTCGGTGTCCTCGGGCACGGTGAGGTCGGGCACCGGGCCGGTGGCGAGGTTGTCGCCGAGCTGGCCGACGCCGCCGATCCCGCCGCGCGAGCCGCCACCGGCTTCGAACGCGGTGTCGCGGACGTCCAGTTCCGGGTCGTGGTCGTCGGACTCCTCGTACCCCGACGTCCCCAGTTCGTCGACGCCCGCGAAGCTGTCCAGATCCGACAGGTCCGGCCTGCGACCTGTCTCATCCTGCGGCACTGAATCTCCTCCGGCCTGGGGTTTCGCACTTGCGGTCCGAGTCTACGTGCGTGCTTGGTGGCACTCTCGACGCATGCCGTTCAACCACAACGACCACTACCACCCGCTGCTGCTGGACCTGCTGCCGCCGGGGCCCGGGATCGCGCTGGACGTCGGCTGCGGCACCGGCCGGTTCGCCCGGCGGCTGGCCGCGACCGGCATGGCGGTGGAGGCGATCGACGTCTCGGCGGCGATGGTCGCGGCGGCGGCCGGGCTGGGGTCGCCGGGGCCCGGCGAGATCGTCTACCGGCACGCCGACGTCACCACCGACGCCCTGCCCGAGGGGCACTACGACTACATCTCGTGCATCGCCTCGCTGCACCACGTGCCGTTCGAAACGGTCACCAAGCTGCGCCGCGCGCTGGTGCCGGGCGGCGTGCTCGTGGTGCTCGGCCTGGCCCGGCCGAGCACGCCGGTGGACTGGGCCCAGGCCCTCGCCGCGGTCCCGGTCAACGCGCTGGCGCGGCTGGTCGTCTACGCCGCCGAACGGCTGAACGGCGGCCCCGAGGACGGCCCGAAGGCGCCCCTCGTCGACGACTACCCGACGCTGGCCGAGCTGCGCCGCGAGTCGGCCCGGCTGCTGCCCGGGAGCACGGTTCGGCCGCTGCTGTTCTGGCGGACCTTGATCACTTACCGTGAGCAGGGCGACGGTGACCCGGCTGACGGGTGACGTCCGTCCCGGTGACGCTCAGGGCGTCGACCGGATGAAGTCCAGGACGACCCGGGCGAACTCGTCCGGCAGCTCGGCCGGGGCGCCGTGTCCCGCGTCGATCTCGGCGGCGCGCGCGTCCGGGATCGCGGCGACCAGCTCCCGCTGCTGGCCGGCGGTGACGATCCGGTCGTGCGCGCTGCCGAGCACGAGGACCGGCGCGGTGATCTTCCCGAGGACGGGCCGCAGGTCGACGGCGCGGTCGGCCGCGATCTGCCGGTCGGCGCCCGGCTGGATCACCGTTTCGAGGGTCTTGACCAGCTGTTCGTTGCTCTCCGCGGTCGCCTGGTCCCAGTAGCGCGGGCCGAAGGCCATCAGCGGGAGCATCCGGGCGAAGGTCCCCGTTTCGAGCAGGCCGAGCCAGTAGCGGAACTCGGCGTCCTGCCGGGTGTCGGTGACCGGCCACGCGGCGTGCAGGACCGCGTTCCGGACGCGGTCCGGGTGGGTGCCGGCCAGCTGCGCCGCCACGACCGCGCCGAGCGAGTGCCCGGCGACGTGGGCGGTCGCGAACCCGGCGTGGTCCAGGACGGCCGCCGCCTGGGCGGCGAGGGCTTCGACGGTGATCGGGCCGCCGCCGTCGGTGGTCAGGCCGGAGCCGGGGAAGTCCGGGGCCAGGACGGTGAAGCCGTGCGCCTGCGCGGTCAGCGGCGCCCACTGCTCGCGGGAGGCGGCGGTGCCGTGGAGCAGGAGCAGGGCGGGCCCGTCGCCGGTCCGGTCGTAGTGGACGACGGCGTCTTCGAGGGTCACTTTCGGCATGGTCGTGTCCTTCAGGCGATCTGGCGGAGGGCGGCGGTGAAGGCGCGCGGCTTTTCCTGGTGCGGCAGGTGCCCGCAGCCCGCGAGGACGTGCACGCGGGCGCCGGGTGTCCGGGCGGCACAGGTGCGCGGCACCTCGAGCGGGATTTCGGCGTCGAGCTCGCCGTGCAGGTAGGTGATCGGGACGGCGAGGTCCGCGAGCCGGGGCCGCGGGTCGTAGGTGGTGCACTCGGTGAACAGCTCGTCGATGTAGACGCCGGAGTCGAGCAGCTGGCGGATCGTCCAGTCGACGAGCCCGCGCGCGGTGCCGGGGGCGAACCAGTTCGGCACCCAGTCCTCGAGCGTGCCCGCCCGGTCGTCGACGAGCCGTTTCCGCAGGTCGTGGACCTTGTCGAGCATGCCGGTGCCGGGCCAGTAGCCGGGGCTGCCGACGGCGACGACGCGTTCGACGAGCTCGGGCCGGGCGAGGGCCAGCTCGGTGGCGAAGACGCCGCCGATGCTCGACCCGACGACGGCGGGGATGATCCCGAGCCGTTCGACGAGGCCGGCGACGTCGGCGGCGATCCGGGCGATGGTGTTGCCCTCGGCGGGGTGGTCGGAGCGGCCGCAACCGCGCCAGTCGAGCGTGATGACGCGGTGGTCGCGCACGAGGTCGGGCAGGCACGACTGCCAGACCCGGCTGCTGGTCCCCCAGCCGTGCAGGAACAGCAGGGCGGGGCCGGTGCCGGCGTCTTCGTAGTGCAAGCGGGTGTGGTCGATTTCCATGAACGGCATGCAGGTGATGGAACCGTGCTCGTTCGCGATCATCGATGGGCAATCCGCTCCTACACTGATCACGGATCCTGATGAATGGGGGCGGCGTGGAGCTGCGTCAGCTGAAGTACTTCGTGACGGTGGCGGAGGAGCTGCACTTCGGCCGCGCGGCGGAGCGGCTGCACATCGTCCAGCCGGCGGTGAGCCAGCAGGTGCGACGGCTGGAGCGGGAGCTGGGGGTGACGTTGTTCACCCGCACGACGCGTTCGGTGGTGCTGACGGAGGCGGGGCAGCGGTTCCTGCCGGAGGCGCGGGCGGTGCTGGCGGCGGCGCGGCGGGCGGAGGATTCGGTCGTGACGTTCCGGCCTTCGGAAGCTTTGGTCCGCCTGGGGACCAGCGAGGGACTCGGCGACCGGCTGGACGGGTTGCTTCGGGCGTTCGCGCGGCTGTGCCCGTCGGCGTCTCTGGAGTTGCTTCACGCGCCGACCCTCGACCGGCTTCAGCGGGTCCGGGACGGTTCTTTGGATGCGACGATCGTGCGAGGATCCTGGCCTGCTTCGGGGCTCGACCTCACTCCTTTGTGGATGGACGAGGTGTGGGTGGCGCTACCCGCGTCGCACGAGCTCGCTTCGTCTGCGACGGTTTCGTTCGCTTCGCTGGCTTCGCTTCCGGCGCGGCTGAGCCCGCCTTCGCGGAATCAGCCGCTGTACGACCTGGTGGTTTCGTCCTGCCGGGAGGCGGGGTTCGAGCCGTTGCTGGGCAAGGAGTTCACGACGGCGCAGGACACCTTGGGGACGCTGGGTTTCGGCCGTCCACACTGGACGGTGTTCTACCGGGCGCACGCGAACCTGCTGCCGGTACCGGGGGTGGTGTTCCGGCCGCTGCGGGACCCGGCACCCCGGATGCAGACGTACCTGGCAACACCCTCGGACCGGCGGCTGACACCGGAGCTGGCGGCGCTGATCGAAGCCGCGCGGGAGACAGCGGGCGACTGAGCAGCCTTCACGGCGCGTTGCCCGGGCACGGGGTCGCCGATGCGCCATCATGTCCGGGTGGCCGACGCCGAGCCGGGCAGCAAGCCTGCCGAGAAGGAGCAGAAGCCGCCCGAGGGCTTGTCCCAGTTCATCGGCAAGGTGCTCGACCAGCTGAGCTTGAGCGCCTGGATGCCGGCCGCCATGCTGGTCGGCTGCGGTGCGGTCCTGCTCCAACTGCGAAGCCAGCAGAACTTCAACGTGGGCGCCGCGGTGGTGGCCTTGACCGCGAAGCCGCTCGGCATCCTCGTCGTGTTGGCGTTCGCCCTCGTCCTAGCCACCAAGATCAGCCAGGCCTTTTCGTTCTCGGCGATCCGGTTTTTCGAGGGCTATTGGAAGGGACCACTGGTCTGGCTCGGTGTCTACCGGCTCTTGGTCCGCCGGAAGGCGAAAAAGCGAGTCAACCTGGAGACGAGGCTGGAAAAACAGACCAAACGAGCATTCGAGGCCGCCCGCCCGATCTTGCTCGAGCGCCACATCGCAAGGTCGCTGATCGATGCGGCCGAGGACGCGGCCTACTCGAGACCACTCACCGCCCGGCGCGAACAACTCGCCGCCGAGTTCCACTGGCAGGAGTGGCTCCCACCGGACGTGGCGGGACGGCTGGTGAGGATCGAGCAGGCACAACGCGACTACCCGCCGCCACACCTGATGTTGCCCACCAAACTGGGCAACATCCTGCGCGCCACCGAGTACGAGATCACCGAAGGAGTCGGGGATCCCCAGGATCTCGTGCTCCGGCGGGGAGACACGATCCCGTCCCGGCTGCGGCTCCACCACGACCAGTTCCGGACCCGGCTCGACATGTACTGCACGCTGATCCTGGTCCACCTCGCCTTGGCGGCCCTCAGCCTCGCCTTACTGGGGTCGGCCGGCCTGCCGGTGGCCGGTACCGCAGTGACGACCACGACTTTCCTGATCTTGGCAGGGGCCAGTTACTCGGCCGCCATCGCGAGCGCCCGCGGATACTGCACCACCCTGAGCGTGATCTTCTCGACGGAATCCGAATCAACGCCCCGGGGATGAGGACGGTTTCATCGGCAGCTTGTGCTTCGGACAGTCGGGCTTGCCGAAAGAGCTCTTGCGCTCCTTGCAGCCCGGCACCCTGCATTCGTACTGCTTCATGTGCGGCCCAGGTGTGCCAGGAACCCGGTCTTCGACCACCGACCGACTTTCCCCCGGTGCGAGGCGAGTTGTCAACGCGCCGAACGGCGGCAATGCCTGCCCGATCCTCGACACATCTTGTTCGGCCTTCACGACAAAGCCCGGCGCTCCGCACGAGAGCACCGGGCTTTGTCCACAACCTCAGGAAGCCGGCAGGGCCGCCAGGCGAGCGGTGATCCGGTCGATGTCCGCCACCGCCGTCTCCTTGCGGAGCTTGATCTTGGCCACCACCTGCTCCGGGGCCTTCGCGATGAATGCCTCGTTGCCCAGCTTCGCCTCCGTCTGCGACAGCTCCTTCTCCGCCGCCGCGAGGTCCTTCTGGAGCCTCTTGCGCTCGGCCGCCACGTCGACCGTGCCCGACAGGTCCAGCTCCACCGTCACCACGCCGTCCGCCAGGGCCACCTCCAGGGACGCGCTCGCCGCGAACTCGGGCGCCGGCTCCGTCAGGCGGACCAGGGACCGGATCGCCGGTTCGTGACCGCCCGTGTACCCCGCCAGGCGGGCCGCCACCTTCTGGCCCGGCTTCAGCCCCTGGTCGGCGCGGAACCGGCGGATCTCCGTCACCAGCTTCTGGACGTCCGCGATCCGGGCGTCGGCCGACGCGTCCGCGTAGCCCTCGAACGGAGCCGGCCAGGCCGCGACCACCAGCGACTCGCCGCCCGTCAGGGCCGTCCAGAGCTTCTCCGTGATGAACGGGATGAACGGGTGCAGCAACCGCAGCACCGTGTCCAGCACGTGGCCCAGCACCGACCGCGTCGCGGCGACGCGCGCGTCATCCCCTTGGTACAGCTGGACCTTCGCCAGCTCCAGGTACCAGTCGCACAGCTCGTTCCAGGTGAACTGGTAGAGCGCGCCCGCCACCTTCGCGAACTGGAAGTCCTCGAACAAGCCGTCCACTTCGGACACCAATGCGCCCAGGCGGCCGAGGATCCAGCGGTCGGCCTCGGTCAAGGAAGACGCGGAAGGCAGCGGCGAAGCGACCGAAGCGCCGTTCATCATCGCGAACTTCGTCGCGTTCCACAGCTTCGTGCAGAAGTTGCGGGAGCCCGCCGCCCACTCGTCGGCCAGCGCCATGTCCGCGCCCGGGTTCGCGCCGCGGGCCAGGGTGAACCTGGTCGCGTCCGCGCCGTACGCGTCCATCCACTCCAGCGGGTCGATCACGTTGCCGCGGGACTTCGACATCTTCTTGCCGTGCGCGTCGCGGATCAGGCCGTGCAGGTACACGTGGTCGAACGGCTGCTTGCCCGCCATCTGGTGCACGCCGAACATCATCATCCGGACGACCCAGAAGAACAGGATGTCGTAGCCGGTCGACAGCACGCTCGTCGGGTAGAAGCGAGCCAAGTCTTCGGTGTCGGCCGGCCAGCCCAGCGTCGACATCGGCCACAGGCCCGAGGAGAACCACGTGTCCAGCACGTCCGGGTCCTGCGTCCAGCCCTCGCCGGACGGCGGCTGCTCGTCCGGGCCGACGCACACGACTTCGCCGTCCGGGCCGTAGTAGACCGGGATGCGGTGGCCCCACCACAGCTGGCGCGAAATCGTCCAGTCGTGCATGTTGTCGACCCAGTCGAAGTACCGCTTGCCCAGCTCCGGCGGGTGGATCTGGGTGCGGCCGTCACGGACCGCGTCGCCGGCCAGCTTCGCCAGCTCCTCGACCTTCACCCACCACTGCAGCGACAGCCGCGGCTCGACCACAGTGTCGCAGCGCGAGCAGTGCCCGACCGCGTGCACGTACGGCCGCTTCTCGGCGACGATCCGGCCCGCCTCCCGCAGCGCGGCGACGACCGCCGGGCGCGCCTCGAAGCGGTCGAGGCCCTCGAACGGCCCCGGCGCGGTGATCTCCGCGCGCTCGTTCATGATCGTCAGCATCGGCAGGTCGTGGCGGCGGCCGATCTCGAAGTCGTTCGGGTCGTGCGCCGGGGTGACCTTCACCGCACCCGTGCCGAACTCCGGGTCGACGTGCTTGTCGGCCACGATCGGGATGCGGCGGCCGGTCAGCGGCAGCTCGACCTCGGTGCCGACCAGGTGCGCGTACCGCTCGTCGTCCGGGTGGACGGCGACCGCGGTGTCGCCCAGCATCGTCTCCGCGCGGGTGGTGGCCACCACGATGGCGTTGTCGCCGTCGCCGTAGCGGATCGAGACGAGCTCGCCGTCGTCGTCGTTGTGGTCGACCTCGATGTCCGACAGCGCCGTCTGGCAGCGCGGGCACCAGTTGATGATCCGCTCGGCGCGGTAGATCAGGCCCTCGTCGAAGAAGTTCTTGAACACCGTCTGGACGGCCTTCGACAGGTTTTCGTCCATGGTGAAGCGCTCGCGCGACCAGTCGACGCCGTCGCCGAGGCGCTTCATCTGGCCGAGGATCTTGCCGCCGTACTCGGCCTTCCACTCCCAGACGCGCTCGACGAACTTCTCGCGGCCCAGGTCGTGGCGCGAGAGGCCCTCGCCGGCCAGCTGCCGCTCGACGACGTTCTGCGTCGCGATGCCCGCGTGGTCCATACCCGGCAGCCACAGGACCTCGTAGCCCTGCATGCGACGGCGGCGGCTCATCGCGTCCATCAGCGTGTGGTTGAGGGCGTGACCCATGTGCAGCGAACCGGTGACGTTCGGTGGCGGCAGTACGATCGAGAACGGCGGCTTCCCCGACGAAGCGTCGGCCGTGAAGTACCCGGCCGCTACCCAGCGGTCGTACATCGGTGCTTCCTCGGCGGCCGGGTCCCAGGCACCCGGAAGGTCGGTGGTCTGCTGCGGAGCGTTCTCGGTCACAATGGACAAGTCTACGAACCCGTCACCGCGGGTCACCCAGGGGGAAGGCACTCTGACGATGGCGGAGCCTCAGCAGCCGCAGGACCCGGACGACCGGCGCCTCGAAACGCACCCTGACCTGATGAACCCGGACTGGCAGAAGTACGCCGAGCGGGACGCCTGGCTGGGTGCGAAGAAGGACCTGAAGAAGCGCCGCAAGCGCGAGCGCCGCACCGGCGGTTTCCAGCAGCCGGGGCACAGCCGCTGGCCGGGCGTGCTGGCCCTGCTGATCGTGGTCGGCCTGGTGGCCGCGGCGATCATCGTGCACCAGATCCAGGGCGTCGGCGTCAACGAATTCGCGTACTTCGGGTAACGCTCGTCCCCCGCTGTCGATGATCAGTCGTCGACCTTGGGGGAACACGTGGACCTGATGGACCCGGACTGGCGCGAGCACGCGCAGACCGACGCTTGGCTGGACCCGGAGCAGGCTCGTAAGCGGCGGACCGCCGGACGCCGGCGCTGGTGGTTGTTCGCCGCGTTCCTGCTGGTCCTCGCCGTGGGCACGACGGCGATCGTGCTGGCCGCCCGCCGGCCCGCCCACGACGCCGCGCCGCCGGACCCGACTTCGGTGCCGGACGTCGCCCCGGTCGACCTGGCCCGGCCGTACGCGCACACCCCCGCCGACATCTGGCCGAAGGGTCTCGACGGCATCACCTCGCCCGCCCCGGCCGCCGTCGGCCCCTTCAAGGCCGACGCGGTCGCGGACGCCTACGCGAAGGTCCGACACGCGATCGCCGCCGCGAACCTCGACCCGGCCGTGCTCTACCGCCACGACACCACCGCCTTCCTCGCCGCCTTCGCCCCCGACCAGCGCGCGGACCTGACGTCGAAGCTCACCGAGAAGCCGTCGAAGGACGGCGGCTTCGACACCTACGTGACCGAGATCGCCGACGGCTACCACCTCCTCGACGCGGGCCCCCGCACGTTCGGCACGCTCACCGCACGCGTCGGCGACAACCCCGGCGAACTGGCCGTGGCGGCGAAGTACGTCATCGCCTACGCCTTCGACGACCCCCACCCGCAGACGCTGACCAGCCCGAACGAGATCGTCACCTTCCTGCGGGTGGACGAGACCTACGTGGTGGTCACCGGTTCGCGCGCCGCGAAGTCCAGCCTGGGCCTGTGGCTCGACGGCGGGCAGAGCGCCCTTTCGTCGGTGGGCTGCGCCGCCGCCAAGGAGGGCTACCTCACCCCCGGCTACGCGAACCCGCCGTCGGCCACGCCCTCCACCGGCGAGAAGAACCCGCCGGGCTACTACGACCCGAAGTACCCGGTGCCGACCATCGACGACTGCGGCTGATCGTTCCGGCCCCACAAGATGCACAGCCTGGACTGCACAGTTAGACTGTGTGTATGGGCGAAGTACCTCCGCACGTGGCCGAGAGCGCCGGGTGGATCCGCGGGGTCGTCGGGCAGCTGCACCGGCGGCTGCGCCAGGTCGACAACGCCGGGATCCTGACGCCGTCGCAGTCCGCCGTGCTCAACCGGCTCCACCGCGAGGGCCCGGCCACGCAGGGCGAGCTCGCCGCCGCCGAGCACGTGCGGCAGCAGTCGATGGCCGCCACCCTCGGCGTCCTCGACGAGCTCGGTTACCTCGCCCGCACGCCCGATCCGGCCGACCGGCGGCGCGTGGTGATCAGCCTCTCCGAGGCCGGCACCGCCACCGTGCGCGGGATCCAGCAGCACCGCGACGAGTGGCTGGCACAAGCCCTGCTGGACGAGCTGTCCCCCGCCGAGCTCGACGCCGTCACCCACGTGCTGCCGCTGCTGCAGCGCGTCGCCGAACACTGAAGGAGTTCCTCACGAGCACCGTCACCGCTCCCGCCAAGTTCGGCGCCCGCCTGGTCACCCCGCTGGTGGCCGGCGCGGTGCTCAACCCGATCAACTCCACGCTCATCGCCGTCGCGCTCGTCCCGATCGGGCAGAGCTTCGGCGCCGGCCCCGGCCAGACCGCCTGGCTCATCTCCGCGCTCTACCTGGCCACCGCGGTCGGGCAGCCGGTGGTGGGGCTGCTGGTGGACCGCTACGGCGCCCGCCGCGTCCTGCTCGGCGGCGCGAGCCTCGTCATCGTGGCCGGGATCGCGGGCATGATCCCCCTCTCCGTCGGCTGGCTGACCGGCGTGCGCGTCGTGCTCGGCCTGGGCACGTGCGCCGGGTTCCCGGCCGCGATGGCCGTGCTGCGCCACCACGCCGAAGCGCACGGCCAAGGCGTGCCCGCACGCGTGCTGTCGGTGCTGTCGATGTCCGCGCAGACGGTGATGGTGATCGGCCCCACCCTGGGCGGCGTGCTGATCGGCCTCTTCGGCTGGCCCGCGATCTTCGCGGTGAACATCCCGCTCGCCGGGCTGTCGCTGGTGCTGGCGCTGCTGTGGGTGCCGAAGGACGAGCGCGGCGCACGCACCGCCACCCGGATCGACGTGCTCGGCATCGCGCTGTTCTCCGCGACCCTGCTCGCGCTCCTGTTCTTCCTGATGGACCCCGGCACCGAGGTCTGGCTGCTCGCCGTCGTCGCCGCCTTCGGGACCGCCTTCACCCTCGTCGAACTGCGGCGCGACACGCCCTTCCTCGACCTGCGGATGCTCGCGGCCAACCGGGCGATCCTGCGGACGTACCTGCGGCAGGCGCTCAGCTTCATGGCCATCTACGCGGTCATGTTCGGCTACGTCCAGTGGCTGGAGACCGCGCGGCAGCTGTCCGAGGAGGCTGCCGGGCTGATGCTGCTGCCGATGTCCGGCACCGCCGTCTGCGCCGCGGCCTTCTCCGGACGCGCGTCGGGGATCAAGGCGCGGCTGGTCATCGTCGCGGTGGCCCTGGTCGGCGGCTCGGCCCTGCTGCTGCTCGTCCACGACGGCACCTGGGCCGGCGCGCTGCTCGCGCTGGCCGCGTTGTTCGGCTTGGCCCAGGGCCTGACCAGCGTCGCGAACCAGACGACGCTCTACCGCGAGGCGCCGTCCGAGCAGATGGGCACCGCGAGCGGCCTGTTCCGGACCGCCCAGTACCTCGGCGCGATCGTGGCCTCGACGCTCATCGCGCTCTGCTACGGCCCGCACGCGGACTCTGCGGGCCTGCACCGGCTGGCCGTCGCGCTCGTCGTCATCAGCGGGCTCCTGCTGCTCGTCACCGTCGCCGACCGGGGACTGCGCGCCGGAAAGGCGTGACCCTCGTGGCGCCCGACGATCATCGAGGCGCACGATGAACGCATGACCCGTGAAGCGCCGGCGCAGGACGTGGACGAAACCCGCCTCGAGGTGGGCAAGCCGAAGGGGTGGGCGGCCGGGATCCCCGGCGTCGCCGTGTCGCTCGCGCGCAGCGTCGAGCAGATGGGCACCGGGCGGACCATCAAGGCGCTGCGGCTGCTGAACCAGCGCGAGGGCTTCGACTGCCCCGGCTGCGCGTGGCCGGAACCCCGCGAGGTCGACGGCGAGAAGCGGAAGCCGGCCGAGTTCTGCGAAAACGGCGCCAAGGCCGTCGCCGAGGAAGCCACGAAACGGCGGGTGGACCGCGAGTTCTTCGCGCACCACCCGGTCCGGGACCTGAAGACCAAGACGGACTACTGGCTGGGCCAGCAGGGCCGCGTCACCGAGCCGTTCGTGCTGCGCGAGGGCGCGACGCACTACGAGCCGATCTCCTGGGACGACGCGTTCGAGCTGGTCGCCGGCGAGCTGAAGGCGCTGACCGACCCGGACGAGGCGATCTTCTACACCTCCGGCCGCACCAGCAACGAGGCCGCGTTCCTCTACCAGCTGCTGGTGCGCTCCTTCGGCACCAACAACCTGCCCGACTGCTCCAACATGTGCCACGAATCCTCGGGCGCGGCGCTGTCGGCCACCACCGGTGTCGGCAAGGGCTCGGTGAGCCTCGCCGACATCCACCGGGCCGACCTGATCGTCGTCGTCGGGCAGAACCCGGGCACCAACCACCCGCGGATGCTCTCGGCGCTGGAGGAAGCCAAGGTCCGCGGCGCGCAGATCATCGCCGTGAACCCGCTGCCCGAGGCCGGGCTGATGCGGTTCAAGAACCCGCAGAACGTCCGCGGCGTCGTCGGCAAGGGCACGCCGCTGGCCGACGAGTTCGCCCAGATCCGCCTCGGCGGCGACCTGGCGCTGTTCCAGGCGGTCGGGCACCTGCTGCTGGCCTGGGACGCCGAAGCGCCGGGCGCGATCGTCGACCGCGAGTTCGTCGACCGGGTCACCGAGGGCTTCGACGACTACGCCGAGCACCTGCGGGAAATCGACTGGGCGGCGGTCGGGCGCGCGACCGGGCTGCCGCGCGAGCAGATCGAGCGCATCGCGCGGATGATCGCCTCCTCCGAGCGGACGATCTACTGCTGGGCGATGGGGCTCACCCAGCACAAGCACGCGGTCCCGACGATCTCCGAGATCGCGAACCTGGCCCTGATGCGCGGGATGATCGGCAAGCCCGGCGCCGGCCTGTGCCCGGTGCGCGGGCACTCGAACGTCCAGGGGGACCGGACGATGGGCATCTGGGAGAAGATGCCGCAGTCGTTCCTCGACGCCCTCGACGCCGAGTTCGGCATCGAGGTCCCCCGCGCGCACGGCTTCGACACCGTCGACGCGATCCGGGCGATGCGCGACGGCCGCGGCAAGGTGTTCTTCGCCGTCGGCGGCAACTTCGCGTCGGCCACGCCGGACTCGGAGCTGACCGAGAAGGCGCTGAGCTCGTGCTCGCTGACCGTGCACGTGTCGACGAAGCTGAACCGCTCGCACGTCGTGCACGGCCGTACCGCGCTGATCCTGCCGACGCTCGGGCGCACCGAGCGGGACGTCCAGGCGAGCGGCGAGCAGTTCGTCACGGTCGAGGACTCGATGTCGCAGGTCCACACTTCGCGCGGGCGCCTGAAGCCGGCGAGCGAACACCTGCTGTCCGAGGTCGCGATCGTCTGCCGGCTGGCGGAAACGCTGTTCGGCGCGGGGCACGCCGTGCCGTGGCGGACGTTCGAGACCGACTACGACCTGATCCGCGACCGGATCTCGCGGGTCGTGCCGGGCTGCCAGGACTACAACCGCCGCGTCCGCGAGCCGGACGGCTTCGTGCTGCCGCACGCCCCGCGCGACTCCCGCGAGTTCACCGGCACCGCCAACGGCAAGGGCAACTTCACCGTGTCCGGCCTGGAGTACCCGCAGGTGCCCGGCGGCCGGCTGCTGCTGCAGACCCTGCGCAGCCACGACCAGTACAACACCACGATCTACGGCCTCTCGGACCGCTACCGCGGCATCGAGAACGCCCGCCGGGTCGTGCTGGTGCACCCGGACGACCTGGCCGAGCTCGGTCTCGCGGACGGCGCCGTGGTCGACCTGGTCTCCGAGTGGCGCGACGGCGACCGGCGCGCGCCGGTGTTCCGGATCGTGGCGTACCCGACCGCGCGCGGCTGCGCGGCGGCGTACTTCCCGGAGGCGAACGCGCTGGTGCCGCTGGACTCGGTCGCGGACAAGTCGAACACGCCGGTGTCGAAGGCGATCGTGGTGCGGCTCGAACCGGTCCGGGCCGAGCCTCAGCCCTGAAAGCTCCGCTGCAGGGTGCTGGTCATGTCCGTCACCGCGGCTTGGACGTTGTCCAGCGTCGCGGGCGCGATCAGCGCGGCCTCGGTGCCGCCGTCGGCGATGGCCACCCCCAGCACAACGTTGCCGGTGCGCACGGCGGCCCACTGCTCGGAGAAGCCGGCCTCGTCGCCGACCCCGGTGACGAGCCGGACGCCGGAGTGGTCGCCGAGCGCGTCAGTCATCAGCTGGCTCGCCTTCGTGGCGCCCTGCTCGGCGTCGGAACCGGTGAACCGGACCACGGCGATCGTCACGACCCGGTAGTCCTGCGGGTCGGCCTTCCCGCCGCCGAGGTCACGGGCGAACACGCGCTTGCAGCCGGTGACGTCGGTGCCGTCGCCGGGCTGGTCCTCCGGGATGACCTTGGTCTCGGCGGTCTTGAGCGAGCCGGCCGGGATTTCCACGGTTCCGGGCGCGAGCTGCGCCTGCAAGTTGGCGCCGGGCAGCCGGCAGGCGTCGATCGCGCCGGGGTAGTGGACCGAAGCGGACGCCGACTGGCACCCGGCACAAAGCACGGCGAGGACCGGCAAGATCCATCGGCCGCGGGCGAAGCTGCTGCGCATAAATCCCGGACTTTCCGTATTCTCTGAAATTGACTTTCCGACTCGCTTCACCGATCGGGTGAACTTCTCGGGCCGTCACGTGGTCCTGCCCGCCGACGGTCACCGCACCCTGCCTCACCAGTGCGGCAGCGTCAAGACCACCGACCCGGGTGGTCCACCGTGGTCCGGTGGCACGGCGGGGCCGCGGCGCCCGCGGGAATTCCGGGCGCATTTCACAGAATCAGTCGAAATCCGGTTACCCGAGGACGATCAAAAAACGCAGACGACCCCGTCGGAGGTGATCTGCTCGTCGCCGGCGGGGGCACCGCCGCCACCGGCCGCGCCGGGCCCGGAGTACACCGAGCCGAGGATGACCTCGATGTGCCCGGCCGGGACCGCCGCGGACTGCTGCGTCGCCAGGCCGCCGAGCAGCTTCGCCACCTCGGCGCCGCGCTCGGCCAGGCCGGGGCCGAACCGGACCAGCGACGTCCGCCGGGTGTCGGTGTTGCGGGTCGGCCCGGGGGTGAAGCCCTTGTCCTTCAGGACGCCGGCCACGCGGGCGGCGAGCCCCTCCTTCGGGCCGGCGTTGGCGATGTCGACGGTGACCGGGGCGCCCGGCCGGGTGGACGGCGCCGGCGGCGGGGTCCCGATCAGGCTCGCCGCGAAGGCCTTCACCGCGGCCGGGTCGACCTGCACCGCCGTCAGCCGGCGGTCGGCCGGGTCGTACCGGTAGTCGACGTTCTCGACCGGGATCGTCCCGAACTGGATGCCGCCGCCGCTGACCCCGCGCATCTGCGCGACGAAGTCGAGCAGGTTCCACGAGTCGTCCAGCACGACCGAGCGCTTCACGGCGTCGATCAGGTCCGAAAGCTTCCCCGGGTCGCCCAGCGTGCCCGCCGACAGGACCTGCCGCGCCAGCCCGGCGAGGAACACCTGCTGCCGCCGGACGCGGGCGAGGTCGGTGCCCGGGAGGCCGTCACGCTGGCGGACGAACGCGAGCGCGTCGGCGCCGGAAACGCGTTGCGGCCCGGCCTGGAAGTCCGCGCCCGAGTTCTTGTCCTTGGTGGCTTCCTTGAGGCAGACGTCGACGCCGCCGACGGCCTTGCTGATCTCGTAGAAGCTGAGCAGGTTGACCTCGGCGAAGTGGTCGATCTTCACCCCGGTGAGGTCCTCGACGGCCTGCCGCGTCGCCCGCCGCCCCGCGGTGAGCGCGCCCTGGTTGATCTTCGCCTTGTCGGTTTCGCCCGCGTTGCGCAGCCGCCGGGCTTCCGCGGCCTTCCCGCGCCCGAAAGCGGCGTTGATCTTGTCCTTGCCGCCGCCCGGCATCGACACGTAGCTGTCCCGCGGGATGGAGAACGCTTTCACTTCCTTGGTGCCGTTCGGGATGCGCAGCACGATCAGGGTGTCGGTGAGGTCGTCGCCGTTGGCGCCCACCCGCAGTTCGCGCAGCACCTCCGGCGGCAGCGGATTGCCCTGCTGGTCGGCGCGGGAGTCCCGGCCGACCAGCAGGATGTCGAGCGAGCCGTCGGCCGGCTGTTCGCCCGGCCGCGTGCCGCCGTCCGCGTCGATGACGCTGTCCCGCGTCACCTCGTCGAGGGCGTGGAGGTTCGCGTAGCCGTACGCCGTGCCGCCGAAGACGACCAGGGCCAGCCCGGCGACGGCGATCTTGCCCAGAACATGCACGCCCTCTCGACGCGCGGGCGCCGGGCTCCGCTGCACGGGTGACCGGAGTCACATCCGCAGGTGCGAGGCTCCGTTGAGGTCGAGGATCGCGCCGGAGGCCCAGGTCGCTTCCGCGGAAGCCAGGTACACCACCGCCGCCGCGACCTCTTCGGGCGTCCCGACCCGGCCGAACGGGCTCTGCGCGCGCAGGGCGTCGTCGATCCGGTCCGCCACGCGCTCGGTGGCGGTGAAGCCGGGCACCACCGACGTGACGGCAATCCCGTGGGGCGCCAGCGAGACGGCGAGCGACTGGCCGAACGCGTGCAGCGCGGCCTTGCTCGCCCCGTACGCCGGGTGGTCCGGCTCGCCCTTGAAGGCCCCGCGCGACCCGATGTTGACGATCCGGCCGGGCGCGCCGCGCCCGATCAGGTGGCGGGCGACGCAGTAACTCAGGTTCGCCGCACCCACGAGGTTGACGTCGAGGGTGCGCCGCCAGATCCGCTGCCAGTCCGCATAGGACACCGCGCCGACCGGGTGCGCGGTTTCCGGCGACGTCGCGACCGCGGCGTTGTTGACCAGCACGTCCACCCCGCCTAGCCCGGCCTCGGCCGCGTCGGCGATCCGCCGCGCGGCCTCGGGATCGGCGAGATCGCCGCTGACCAGCACGTGCCCTCCGCAGGGAAGCGCTTCCAGCGTCTCCTCGGCGTCGGCGACCCGGTGTCCATAGTGGACAGCTACGCGGTCGCCGCGCGCCGCGAACGCGACGGCCACGGCGCGTCCGATACCACGGGACGCGCCGGTGACCAGGACTCCGCGGCTCACCCGAACAACTGCACCAGCTTCAGGAACAGCTGGTAGACCCCGTACCCGAACGGGATCACCACCCACGCCCAGGCCAGCACGATCAGCGGCATCCGGTTGGGCCGCGCCGACGGTTCGGTCATCACGCCTCACTCCTCACGGCCGCGGGGACCGGCTCGTGGAACTTCTCCTTGACCGGCCGCACCAGTTCGTTGGCCACGAAGCCGACCACGAGCAGGCCGATCATGATGTAGAACGACGTCGTGTACAGGTCGGGGCCGGACTTGCCCGCCGCCTTCTCGCTGTCGGCGATCCGGTTGACGATCAGCGGGCCGAGCACGCCGGCCACCGACCACGCGGTGAGCAGCCTGCCGTGGATCGCGCCGACCTGGTAGGTGCCGAAGAGGTCCTTCAGGTACGCCGGGACGGTCGCGAACCCGCCGCCGTAGAACGACAGGATCACCATCGCGCACAGGATGAACACGAGCTTCGACGAGTTCTGCGTCAGCGCGATCACCAGGTACAGCAGCGCGCCGACGCCGAGGTAGGTGCGGTAGATGTTCTTGCGCCCCACCAGGTCCGAAGTGGACGACCAGACGAACCGGCCGAGCATGTTGCACAGCGACAGCAGCGCGACGAACCCTGCCGCCGCGGCCGTACCGACCGGCGTCGACGTATTCTTGAAGAAGTCGACGATCATCGGGGACGCCTTCTCCAGGATCCCGATGCCCGCGGTGACGTTGAAGCACAGGACCACCCACAGGCACCAGAACTGCGGCGTCTTGATCGCGTTGGCGGCCGAGACGTTCGCCGTGCTGATCATCGCCTTGCCGTGATCGGTCTTCGGCTCCCAGCCCGCCGGTTTCCAGTCGTCGGCCGGCACCCGCACGAGCAGCCAGCCCATCGACATGAACACCGCGTAGACGATCCCGTGGACCAGGAACGCCGTCGCGATGGTGCCTGTGGTCGGCGTGGTGCCCAGCATCGACGACGACCACGGCGAGGCGATCAGCGCGCCGCCGCCGAAGCCCATGATCGCGATCCCGGTGGCCATGCCCGGCCGGTCCGGGAACCACTTGATCAGCGTCGACACCGGCGAGATGTAGCCGATGCCGAGCCCGACGCCGCCGACCCCGCCGTAGCCGAGCACGACCAGCCAGAACTGCCCGGTCGCCACACCGAGGGCGGAAATGAGGAATCCGCTGGCGAAACAGCACATCGACACGAACATCGCCCAGCGCGGCCCGTTGCGCTCGACGAGGGTGCCGCCGAACGCGGCGGACAGCCCGAGCATGACGATGCCGAGCTGGAACGGCAGCGAGCTCTGCGTGCCGTTCAGGTGCATCGCCTTTTCGAGCGGGGTCTTGAAGACGCTCCACGCGTAGGCCTGCCCGATCGACAGGTGTACCGACAGGGCCGCCGGCGGCACCAGCCAGCGCGTCCAGCCAGGGGGTGCCACGATCCGGGAACGGTCCAGGAAGCCGAGAGCCATCGGATCCCTCTCCTAGAGTGGGGGTGATGGTGGGAATGTATTACTAAATACCCGGTGTTGCACTATGCGACTGTCAAACTTCCGGGCAGGGAAAGGTGTGCCGATGGGCAGGGTGACCGTGCGCAGGCCGGTGCGGCGGATCTCCGCGGCCGGGGACCGGCGCCGCCTCGACGCACTCGCGGCCGAAGAGCCCTTGGAGCTGCGGGTCGGCGGCAAGGCGCTGGCGGTGACCATGCGCACCCCCGGCCACGACGTCGAACTCGCCCACGGCTTCCTGCTGTCCGAAGGCGTCATCGGCGGCCGCGAGGACATCGCGGTCGCCCGCTACTGCGACGGCGTCGACGACCAGGGCCGCAACACCTACAACGTGCTGGACATCGCGCTGGCCGACGGCGTGCCGCCACCGGACACCGGCGTCGAGCGCAACTTCTACACCACCTCGTCGTGCGGCGTCTGCGGCAAGGCGGCGCTCGACGCGGTCAAGCTCCGCACCCGCTTCTCCCCCGCCGAGGCCGCCTTCGCGGTGAAGAGCGAGACGTTGTCGGCCCTGCCGGACGCCCTGCGCGCCCGGCAGAAGGTCTTCGCCAGCACCGGCGGCCTCCACGCGGCGGCCCTGTTCACCCCGGACGGCGGCCTCGGCGTCGTCCGCGAGGACGTCGGCCGGCACAACGCGGTCGACAAGGTCCTCGGCTGGGCGGTCCTGGAAGGACGGGTGCCGGCACCGGGGTACGGCCTGCTGGTGTCCGGGCGCGCGTCGTTCGAGCTGGTCCAGAAGGCCGCGATGGCCGGGATCGGCCTGCTGGCCGCGGTGTCCGCGCCGTCGTCACTGGCGGTGGAACTGGCCGAGGAGAACGGCATGACGCTCGTCGGCTTCCTGCGCGGCGACTCGATGAACCTCTACACCGGCGACCACCGCATCCTGACGTAGCTCGGCGCCGGCGGTCGTGAGTGGTAAGGCGCGTTAGAACTCGCCTTACCACTCACGAGGCCGAGGCGACCCAGTTGCCGTGGAAGCCGTTCGGCACGCGGTCGGGCAGGTGGACCGCCGCCACCGTCTCCAGCGTGCCCGCGTCCAGGATCGTCAGGTCGCTGCGCTGGGTGGCCGGGTCGTACACGAAGCCCATCAGGACGCCGTCGTCCTCCGCCGCGTCGTCGTGGCAGGGCACGAACACGAACTCGCCGGGCTGCCGTCCCGCACCGAACGCGCGCTCAGCCCGCTCGCCCGTCCGGAAGTCGTGCTTGTACAGCGAGCCGCCGGGCTGGGCGCCGTCGTCGGCCGACATCGCGTAGCCGTAGCGGTGACGGCGGCCGACCAGGCGCTCGTCGACGCGCGGGAACTCCTGGCCGCGGTCGTCGAGCCGCTCCTCCAGCACCTTGCCCCCGGCCAGGTCGACGGTCCAGCGGTCCAGCGTCGGGCCGCCCTCGTCCGGGCCGTGCAGCTCGGTGTCGAACATCTTCGGGTGGCGCACGACGTCGAGCACGATGCTGTCGCCGTCGTCGTAGGCGTTGAGCGGGTGGAAGACGTAGCACGGCTCGACCTCGAACCAGCGGACGTCGCCGGAGCCGCCCTCGCGCGGCATGACGCCGATCCGGGCCGGGTACTTCGGGTTCCAGCGGTAGGGCAGGCCGCCGTTCGCGCCGATCTTGCGGGCCATCATCGCGGTCACCGGGTCGGGCACGCGGACCTTGCCGACCATGGCCGACACCACCAGCTTCGCCGGCGCGCGCAGCACACCCGGCACGCTCGCGGCGACCGCCATCTCGGCGTTGAACGTCACCGGCAGGTCATAGAAGACGACGTGCCGCTCGGTCAGCGAGAAGTCGTGCATCATCGGCGACCCGGTGACCTCGACGTCGACCGTGCGGCGGACGCGGCCGGCCGTGTCGATCACCGAGTACTGGACCTGGTGGCCCATGCCGAAGAAGTACGAGACGGCGTGCAGCTCGCCGGTGCGCGGGTCGCGCTTGGGGTGGGCGGTGTAACCGCCGGGCAGCGTGCCGTCGAAGTCGCAGCGGCCGACGGTGTCGAGCTCGTCGGTCAGCTCGTAGATCGGCGCGCCCGCCTCGACCAGGGCGAGCGTCTTGCCGCCGTGGCCGATGACGTTGGTGTTGGCGCCGAGCGCGTCCAGCCCGCAGAACCGGCTCGCGTCCTCGCCGTTCAGGGTCGCCGCGACGGCGGGGTTGCGGACCCACCGGTTGCGGTACCACTCGGCCTTCCCGTCGCGCAGGCGCACGCCGTGGACCATGCCGTCGCCCATGAACCAGTGGTAGGCCGCCGGATCCACCTCGGACAGCGGGTTGGGGCCGTTGCGCAGGTAGCGGCCGTCGAGGAAGTCCGGGATCCGCCCGGTGACGGCGAGGTCGGTGATCGTGTGTTCCCGGCTGACCGGAGCGAAGTTTCCTTCGAGGAACTTGTTGCCCATGTGACCCCTCCACGGTTTCTATAACTCGGTTATAGAACCAGGTATAACAGGGTTATGGGATACTGGCAAGCATGAGCCCCAAACCGCGCGCGACCGACGTCAAGGACCGGCTCGTCGAGGCCGCCATCCGGCTGCTCGACGAGAGCGGTCCCGAAGCCCTGCAGGCCCGCAAGCTGGCGGCGGAGGTCGGCGTCTCGACGATGGCGGTGTACACGCACTTCGGCGGCATGGCCGCGCTGGTCGACGAAGTCGCGCGGGCCGGGTTCCTGCGCCTGTCGGAGTGGCTGGCCGGGGTCGGCGAGACCGACGACCCGGTGGCGGACATCTTCAGCCTGGCCCGCACCTACCGGCAGGCGGTCGCCGAGCAGCCGCAGCTGTTCGCGGTGGCCTTCGGCCAGTCCGCCCCCGGCGGCAAGCGGGCGACGCTGTCCGACCTGACCACCGCGGAAGGCCGCGAGGCCGCTCAGGAGGGGCTGGAGGCGTTCGCCCACATCGTCCGGGCCACCGAACGGGCAATCCGGGCCGGCCGGTTCCGGCCCGCGGACGAGTACCAGGCCGCCGCCCAGCTGTGGAGCGCGCTGCACGGCTTCGTCACGCTGGAGGCGTCCGGCCACTTCGGCCCCGGCGAACAGGGCATAGACCACATTTTGCTCCCCCTCGGGATCACCATGGCGGTGGGTCTCGGGGACACTGTGGACCAGGCCCGGGCCTCGGCCGAAGCGGCGAAAGCGGCTTGGCGAGCGAGGACCGGAAACACCGGGCAGGGTGGTAACGATTGACCCGGTGAACAGGGACGCGAGGGAACGCGCAGCGGCTGCGCGGCGTCTCTGATTACGGGGGCAGGGGGATGGAGACAGGGTGAACGAGCAAAACGGGGACGCGGACCCGGCCGGGACGGTCGCGGAGGCGGTCCAGGGCGCCCGGCGGTGGCTGAGCCGCCGATCGGTGCTGATTGCGGGCGCGTCCGGGCTGGCCGTGACGGGGCTGGCCGCCGGCACGGCGACCGGCAAGCTGCCGTTCAGCCAGGCCCTGCAGCGGACGCTGGGCGTGACGTCGTCGAACCCGACGACCCAGCTGGGCAGCACGCGCGTCGAGCGCGTCTATTCCGCCGCCCGCGGCCGGATGGTCGACCTGGTGTTCATCCTGCCGTCGAAGACCCCGCCCAAGGGGCTGCCGATGTCGCTGATGCTGCACGGCCTGCACGGCAATGCCCGCAGCGCGGTCCCGACCGGCACGCTCAAGCAGCTGGCCAGCGACGTCGCCCGCAAGGCGGTCCCGGCGTTCGGCTTCGTGGCCGTCGACGGCGGCGACAACTACTGGCACGAGGTGCACCCCGGCGACGACCCGATGGCGATGCTGCTGGAGGAGGTCCCGCAGTGGCTGCGGGCCCGCGGCTTCGCCGGCCCGACCGGCCAGCCGTTCGCCTGCACGGGCGTGTCGATGGGCGGGTTCGGCGCGCTGGTGTACACGCGCCGCCGGGTCGAGCGGCGCCAGCCGCCCGCCGCCGTCGCGACGCTGGCCCCGGCGCTGATCACGTCGTGGCCGGAGATGGCCAAGCGCCACATCTTCACCGGCATCCAGGACTGGACCGCACTGGACCCGCTGCGGCACATCGACGAGACCAAGAGCGTGGCCAACGGCATCTGGTGCGGCACGGAGGACCCGTTCATCACCGGCGTCCGCCGCTACATCGACGCGGCCCGCCCGGCGGTCGCCCACACCGCCCACGGCAAGCACGGCGACCCGTTCAACCGGACGGTGGTGCCGAGCCTGGTCAGCTTCCTCGGCAAGCACGTCCCCCGCGCCGACTGACCGGTCCGGCTCGCGTCCGGGTACGTCAGCGGGCGAAGTGGATGCGGGTGGTCGTGCGGCCCGGGATCCAGTACGTGCGGACCAGGTCGGCCAGGCGGTTCACCAGCAGCAGGCCGCGGCCGCCCAGGGTGGTCGCCGCGGGCGGGACGCGGCCGGCCAGCGGCTCGGCGATCGTGCCCGCGTCGGTCACCTCGCCGACCACCTGGGCCGGCTCCGCCCACAGCCGCAGGACGCCGGTGCCGCCGCCGTAGAGCACGCTGTTCGTGGTCAGCTCGGCGATCGCCAGCGCGAAGTCGTCACGGCGGGGCCGGCGCAGGCCGTGCCGGGCGGCCCAGATCTCCGCGAAGCCGCGCAACGACGCCAGCTGGCCGAGGTCGAACCCACGCTCGACCGCGCCCGACGGCGGGTAGAGCGGACGCGTGAAGTCCGCGCGCACGCCGTCGGGGTCGAAGCGGGAGCTGACGAACGGCCCGGCCAAGCCCCACAGCTCCGGGTGGGTCCGCTCGGCGTCGGCCAAGACCGGCGGCGGCAGCTCCCCGACGTCGTACGGGCAGAGCACCGCCAGGTCACGTCCCGCGAAGGCGTTGTTGATCAGGGCTTCGTGCACCACGCACGCCGGGTACTCCGAGTCCGAGCGGCCGGCCCAGATCGGCTCCCCCACGATGCGCACCGGGCCCGCGTGCGCGCCGGCGAAGGCGTGCAGCACCGAAGGCAGGATCGCGCCGGGGTTGCGGCCCGCCCGTTGCATGTCGATCAGCCGGACCTCGTTCGCCCGGTCTTCCAGAGCCTTCTCGATCAGCAGCAGGTTGCGCCCGGGAACGGCGACAGCCGCGGGCTCACCCCGGTCGAGACCTTCGAGGAGGAACGGAATGACACCGTCCAGATACTCAGTGTCACCACGGTAGAAGAGTGCGGGATGCCGGAACGGTCTGAGGGCATCTACCACGGGACTGACATACCCCACCGCCACCGGGCCGAAACCCTACGGACGTCGGGAATTCACTCCACCCAGCGGCCGACGACCGAAATCAGCCAAAATCCCACGATCGTCGCCAGGGCGAACAGCAGCACCCAGTTGAACAGCTGACGCCGGGCGCTGACACCGCGGGCCTGCCGCAGCGCGTAACCCGCGACGACGAACAGCGGGACCGGGATCAGCGGCAACGGCGACAGCCGGGCCACCACGGCCACGACGCAGGTGCCGGTGAACACGGCCAGCATGCCCATCAGCACGCGATTCAGCCACGGGTACCGCTCGAACACGGACGCGATCACGCGTTCGCTCAGCTCGCGGAACCCGAGAACCGGCCCGGCCGGAGCGGGCTCATCGGGTACCGGGGCCGGCGGTGGGGGCGCCTGCACGCCACCACCCGCCACGGCCCCGGAACCCGGGAGAGAGTCAGCAGTCATTCAGCTTTCCTGTCGGGTCTCCGGGCCGGGTGGCCCGGAGACGCCCGGCCTCAGGCCGACTTCTCGCCGCGCTCGCTGCGCGCGCGCCGCGTCGGCTGCCGGGCGACGATCGTCGGGTTCACGTTCTCCCGGACGGTCTGCTCGGTGATGACCACCTTCGCCACGTCGTCGCGGCTCGGGATGTCGTACATCACCGGCTGGAGCACTTCTTCCATGATGGCGCGCAGGCCGCGGGCACCGGTCCCGCGCAGGACCGCCTGGTCGGCGATGGCGTCGAGCGCGGTCTTGGTGAACTCGAGCTCGACGTTGTCCATCTCGAAGAGCTTCTTGTACTGCTTCACCAGGGCGTTGCGCGGCTGGGTCAGGATGTTGACCAGCGAGTCCTTGTCCAGGTGGTTCACCGTCGCCACGACCGGGAGGCGGCCGATGAACTCCGGGATCAGCCCGAACTTGATCAGGTCCTCGGGCATGGTGTCCGAGAAGACGTCGCTCTCCTCGATCTCGGACTTGGTGCGGATCTCCGCGCCGAAGCCGAGGCCGCGCTTGCCGACCCGCTCGTTGATGATCTTCTCCAGCCCGGCGAACGCGCCGGCCACGATGAACAGCACGTTCGTCGTGTCGATCTGGATGAACTCCTGGTGCGGGTGCTTGCGGCCGCCCTGCGGCGGAACCGAGGCGGTCGTGCCCTCCAGGATCTTCAGCAGCGCCTGCTGCACGCCCTCGCCCGAGACGTCCCGGGTGATCGAGGGGTTCTCGCTCTTGCGGGCGATCTTGTCGACCTCGTCGATGTAGATGATCCCGGTCTCGGCCCGCTTGACGTCGTAGTCCGCCGCCTGGATGAGCTTGAGCAGGATGTTCTCGACGTCTTCGCCGACGTAGCCCGCCTCGGTCAGCGCCGTGGCGTCCGCGATGGCGAACGGCACGTTCAGCAGCTTCGCGAGCGTCTGCGCCAGGTAGGTCTTGCCGCACCCGGTGGGGCCGAGCATCAGGATGTTCGACTTGGCGAGCTCGACCGACTCCTCCTTGGAGTCCTTCGGCCCGGCCTTGTCGTCCGCCTGGATCCGCTTGTAGTGGTTGTAGACCGCTACCGCGAGGGTCCGCTTGGCGTCTTCCTGCCCGATGATGTACTGCTCGAGGAACTCGTGGATGTCGGCGGGCTTGGGCAGCTCGTCGAGTTTGACGTCGCCGGCCTCGGCCAGCTCCTCCTCGATGATCTCGTTGCAGAGGTCGATGCACTCATCGCAGATGTAGACCCCGGGGCCGGCAATGAGCTTCTTCACCTGCTTCTGGCTCTTCCCGCAGAAAGAACACTTCAGCAGGTCTCCGCCGTCACCGATCCGTGCCATGGCCGTTGACCTCGTCCCCTCCGGCGCGGGTTTCCGCGCCTGACGTGTGTTGCGACGGTGCGACCCGGCCGGTCGCACGGACCGGGCGGAGCCTCACGCATTGCCACTGACGGTACCCGTCCGATGCCGCGGGCGGGAACACCCACGAGCTTCGGCAGCACGTCAGAGGACGACCCTAAACCAGGATGCCGGTGTGTGTCGTCTTCTCGACACACACCGGCCTGGCGGATCTACAGAGCCGACGCCTTACGGTACGGCAGCACCTCGTCGATGATGCCGTACGCCTTGGCCTCGTCGGCGGTCAGAATCTTGTCCCGCTCGATGTCGGTCTTGATCTGGTCCGGATCCTTGTTCGTGTGCTTGGCCAGGATGACCTCCATCTGGCGCCGCACCCGCTGGATCTCGTTCGCCTGGATCTCCAGGTCGGAGACCTGCCCGTAGGTGCCCTCGGTGGCCGGCTGGTGGATCAGCACACGCGAGTTGGGCAGCGCGTAGCGCTTGCCCGGCGTGCCGGCCGCCAGCAGCACCGCGGCGGCCGAGGCGGCCTGGCCGAGGCAGTAGGTCTGGATGTCCGGGCGGACGAACTGCATCGTGTCGTAGATCGCCATCAGCGAGGTGAACGAGCCACCCGGCGAGTTGATGTAGATCAGGATGTCGCGGTCCGGGTCCTCGTGCTCGAGGTGCAGCAGCTGGGCCATCACGTCGTTGGCCGACGCGTCGTCCACCTGCACGCCGAGGAAGATGACCCGCTCTTCGTACAGCTTGTTGTACGGGTTCGACTCCTTGACGCCGTAGCTGGTGCGCTCGACGTAGGAGGGCAGGATGTACCGCGACTGGGGGATGTTCGGAGCCCGGAAGTCATCACCCGGGAGCCTGAAGTTGCTCATCGAAAGTCTCCTTGGTGCTGCGGGCTCAGCGGGAGCCCGGACGGGCGATGTCGGCGGTGAGGACGTGGTCCACGAAGCCGTAGTCCTTCGCCTCCTGCGCGGTGAACCAGCGGTCGCGGTCGCCGTCCTTGATGATCTGCTCGACCGTCTGGCCGGTCTGGTCCGCGGTGATCTGCGCCAGCTCGCGCTTCCACTTGTTGAACAGGTCCGCCTGGATCGCGATGTCCGACGCCGTGCCGCCGACCCCGGCCGACGGCTGGTGCATCAGGATGCGCGCGTGCGGCAGCGCGTAGCGCTTGCCGGGCGTGCCCGAGGAGAGCAGGAACTGCCCCATCGAGGCCGCCATGCCCATCGCGTAGGTCGCGACGTCCGGGCGGATCAGCTGCATGGTGTCGTAGATGGCGAACCCGGCGGTGACCGAACCACCCGGCGAGTTGATGTAGAAGCGGATGTCGGACTCGGCGTCGTCCGCGTCGAGCAGCAACAGCTGCGCGGTGATCCGGTTGGCGATCTCGTCGTTGACCTCGGAACCGAGGACGACGATGCGCTCCTGGAGCAACCGCTCGAACACCGAGTCGGTGAGGGTGAGCCCTGCGGTGCCGGTCCGCGCCTCGGGCGTGTGCTGCGTCACGTCTGCCTGCCTTTTCGCCGGCAGCGGCCCGGTGCTGACGGCCGCCGCTGTCGTTTCAGATGCTTGAGATCTTGTATCCGACCCTAACGAACTTGGGCGGTGCAGAATGCCTGACACCGCCCAAGTTCGCTCACAGCTTCACTCCGCCGGAGTCTTCGCCGTCTCGTCGGTGACCTGCGTCTCTTCGGTTGCCTCGTCGACGACCGGCTCGTCGCTGCCGAACAGCTCCGAGAGGTCGACCTCGGCACCCGAGCCGTCGGTCACGGTCGTCTTGCGGACGACCGAGGCGAGGGCCTTGCCGCGGCGCACGTCGGCGTAGATCGCGGTCAGCTGGCCGGACTGCTGGGCGCGCTGGACGTACTCGTCCGGGCTGATCCCGAAGCGCTGGGCCTGGTAGATGATCCGCTCGGTGAGCTCGCCGTCGTTGACCGACACCGACTCCTTGTCGGCGATGGTGTCCAGCAGCAGCTGCGTGCGGACGGCCTTCTCCGCCTCGGTGCGGGTCTCCGCGTCGAACTCCTCGAGCGTGCGGCCCTCGGCCTCGAGGGCCTTCGCGAACTGGGCCTCGTCGTGGTCGAACGGGTGGATCGCGTCGTGCTTGCGGTTCTCGATCTCGGCGTCGAGGACCTTCTCCGGGATCGGCACCTCGGTGCGCTCCAGGAGCTCGTCGAGCACCTTGTCGCGGGCCTGGACGCCCTGCTGCATCTTCTTGACGCGGCCGAGCCGCTCGCGCAGGTCGTTCTTCAGGTCTTCGATCGTGTCGAACTCGCTGGCCATCTGGGCGAACTCGTCGTCGGCCTCGGGCAGCTCGCGCGTCTTGACCGACTGGACCGTCACGGTCACCTCGGCGTCCTTGCCGGCGTGCTCCCCGGCGACGAGCTGGGTGGTGAACGTCTTGGTCTCGCCGGCACCCGCGCCGACGATCGCCTCGTCGATGCCGTCGACGAGCTGGCCGGAGCCGATCTCGTAGGACAGCCCGGTGGTGCTCGCCTCTTCGACGGTCTCGCCGTCGACGGTCGCGGACAGGTCGATCGAGACGAAGTCGCCGTTCTCGGCCGGGCGCTCGACGCCGGTCAGCGTGCCGAAGCGGGCGCGCAGCTCGTCGAGCTGCTCGTCGACCTCCGCGTCGGTCAGCTCGACGTCGTCGACGGTGATCGCGAAGCCGTCCAGGTCGGGCAGCTCGATCTCCGGGCGCACGTCGACCTCGGCGGTGAACTCGAGCACGTCGCGGTCCTCGAGCTTGGTCACGTCGAACTCGGGGTTGCCGAGCGTGCGGACCTCGTTCTCGCGGACGGCCTCGATGTACTTGGCCGGGATGGCCTCGTTGACGACCTCGTCGAGCACCGGGCCGCGCCCGATCCGGCTTTCCAGGACGCGAGCGGGCGCCTTGCCGGGCCGGAAGCCCGGGATGCGCACCTGCTGGGCGATCTTGCGGTAGGCGCGGTCGAAGTTCGGCTTGAGCTCGTCGAACGGCACCTCGACATTGATCTTGACTCGCGTCGGGCTCAGCTGCTCGACGGTGCTCTTCAAGGTCTTCTCCTCGAGCGGTAACGATTGTGGTGGACAATCCTGCGGAAATGGCCCCGGCCATGTGCAGACCGGGAGGTCCGAGTCTAGGCCAGTGGCCTTCACGGCCGGGCCGGGGGCCACCTGCGACGTCAGGCGCCCAGCATCCGGCCGATCACCCAGCGCATCTGGCCGCTCGCGTGCGCCACCGACCCGCTCGGCTGCACCAGGTGGGACAGCAGCAGCCGGACGAACGCCTCGACCGCGACCGTCCACTCCGAGCGGGTCAGCCCGGCCTCCGGGTAGCACCGCGCGAACAGGGCCGACACGGTGTCGACCGAGCGCGCCAGCACGCCCTCGGGCCGGGTGGTCAGCAGCGGGAGGAAGTCGTCGCGGCCGCCCTGGGAGCAGCCGAGCGCGATCAGCAGCAGCGGGTCGGCCCGGGCGGCTTCGAGAGTCTCGCGGAACGCGGCGGTGACGCCCTCGGCCGCGCTCCCGGGGTGGGCGGCGACGACCTCGCCGACCCGTTCGGCGAACCGCTCGGTTTCCCGCAGCAGCAACGCCTCGGCCAGCTCGGCCTTCGAGCCGAGTTCGTTGTAGACGGTCTGGCGGCTGACGCCGACGTGCGCGGCCAGCTTGCCCATCGTCACCGCGGCCCAGCCGTCCCCGGCGATCAGGCCGGCGGCCGCGTCCAGCAGCCGGTCCCGGGTGCTCGACGGGGCGGGTGGGGTGACGGCCTTCACAAGGGCAGCTTACCTGCCGCTTGCGTTCGGCTGGCCCAGACCTTTTTTCGAAGCCTGGCACGACGTTTACAAACGTCGGCGGGTTGTCTACGGTGACTCCCGCCTCGCCAGGAGCTTCTCGACCGAGGAGACCGCTCGATGCCCGTCGTCGATACCCCGCCGCGCGGCTCCCGGACGCCCGGATCGCCGCCGTCCGGATCGCCGCCGTCGCCGCTCGGCCGTCGCCCGGTGCCCGCGCCCCGGATCCCGTTGCCGCGCCTGTCGGTGCCGACGCTCCTGTTGTTCGCCGGCGGCGTCGCGCTGTGGGTCACCGCGACCTGGCTGCTGCTGGCCGGGATCGCGCCGCCGGTGTACACCGTGCCGCTGCACGCGATCGTCACCTTCACGATGTTCACCGTGGTGCACGAATCGGCCCACCACGCCGCAGGGAAGCTGACATGGGTCAACGAACTGCTGGGCCGGCTGGCGATGCCGTTCGTCGCCGCCTATGCGTCGTTTCCGCTGCTGCGGTTCGTCCACAGTGAACACCACCGCAACACGAACGCGGACTCGCACACGGATCCGGACGCGTGGACGTCGCAGGGAGCCTGGTGGTCGCTGCCGTTCCGCTGGCTCACCATCGACTTCTGGTACGCGCACTTCTACACCTCCCGCGTGCGGGGCAGGCCCGCGCCGGAGCGGGCGGAGACGATCGTGCTGCTGTCGCTCGCGTTCGTCGCCGCCGCGATCCTGATCGCCTGCGGCCACGGCCTCGAGCTGCTGCTGGGGTACCTGCTGCCGCAGCGGATCGGGCTGGCCGTGCTCGCGTGGTGGTTCGACTGGCTGCCCCACCACGGCCTGCCCGCGGCGAAACCGCGCGACAAGTTCGGCACCACGCGGGTGCGGGTGGGGCTGGAGTGGCTGATGACGCCGATGATGCTGTTCCAGAACTACCACCTGGTGCACCACCTCCACCCCGCCGTGCCGTTCTACCGCTACCTGCGGGCGTGGCGCGCCAACCGGGACGCGTACCTGGCCCGCGACGTCCCGATCATCACCGCGTGGGGCCGGGAGCTGACCCCGGCGGAGTACCGCGCGTGGCGGCGGCTGACCGGCGGCCTCGGCGACCACGAGCCCGGCCCCGAACCGCCGCCCCACGGGCCGAGCCGGTTCCACCGGCTGCGGGTGCGGGAGGTCCGGCCGCTGACCGCGGACGCCGTCGCGATCGCCTTCGACGTCCCGCCGGCGCTGGCACCGGAGTTCCGCTTCACCGCCGGCCAGCACGTGGCCGTCCGCGCGGTGGTCGACGGCCGTCCCGTGCGGCGGACGTACTCGATCTGCGCGCCGGCGGACCCGGGCGAGCTGCGGATCGCGGTGAAGCGGCGGGCCGGCGGCGCGTTCTCCGGCTACGCGACCACGACGCTGGCCGCGGGCGACCACCTCGACGTGCTGCCGCCGTCCGGCGCGTTCAAGCACGTCCCGGACCCGGCGCGGACCGCGCACTACGTCGCGCTGGCGGCGGGCAGCGGGATCACGCCGGTGCTGTCCATCCTGGTCAGCACGCTCACTGCGGAGCCGCACAGCCGGGCGACGCTGCTGTATGTCAACACCTCGGGCGCGACGACGCTGTTCGCGCCGGAGCTGAGCGCGCTCGCCGAAGGGTTCGGCGGGCGGCTGCACGTCGTCCACTACCGCACCGACGAGCGCGACCCGGACCTGCACGCGCACCGGCCCCGGCACTTCGACACGGTCGGCGAGGCGCTCGCCATCTCGCACGAGCGCTACCAGCGCGGGCGGCTCGACGGCACGCGGCTGCGCGCGCTGCTGCAGAACCGCCTGCACCCGGCGAAGGTCGACGAGTGGTTCCTGTGCGCCCCGCGCGGCCTGCTGGACGTGGCCCGGCGCACCCTGGCCGACGCGGACGTCCCGGAGGAGAACGTCCACTTCGAACTGTTCCGCGGCGCGGCACCCCCGGCCGACCCGGCGGGCGCGGCGGCGACGGTGGCGGTGACCCTGGGCGGCACGACGACGTGCGTGCCGGCGGAGGCGGGCGAGACGGTGCTGGACGCCGCCCTGCGGGCGGGCTTCGAGGTGCCGTACTCGTGCACGGGCGGCGCGTGCGGCACGTGCCGGGCGACGCTGCTGCACGGCCAGGTCGACATGGACGTCCGCTACGCGCTGACGGAGGACGACGTCGCGGCGAACCGGATCCTGACGTGCCGCTCCCGCGCGACGACCCCGGAGGTCGCGGTCGACTACGACCGCCGCTGACCTCCGGGACCGCCGGGCCCGTGTCAGCCGGTCCGGCCCGGGACGCCCGAGGGCGGCGTGCCCTGCCCCTGCCCGCCCGACTCGCCGTCCGTCACCGACGTCGCGGTCGCCGTGCTGCCGGACTCGGTCGCCACCACCGTGACCGTGTCGCCCGTGGCCAGGCCGGTCGCCTGCGCCGACGTGATCGTGTACGTCTTCGAGAAGCCGTCGTCGCTCTTCGCGGTCAGGGACGTCGCGCTCAACGCCGTCACCTGGCCCGTCTGCATGATCTTCGTGACGTACCCGCCGTTGCCGTCCGACGACACGTACTCGCCGTGCAGGGCCGAGCCCAGACCGCCCATGCCGCCACCCGGGCCGCCCGTCATGCCGCCGGGGCCGCCCATCGTGCCGCCCGGGCCGGCCTGCGTGCCGGTGGCCGCCGAGGAGGACGCGGCCCAGATCGCCGCTCCCCCGCCGGCCACGATCACCGCCGCGACAGCGCCCGCCGCGACCTTCTTGCCCGTCGGCCAGGCCGGCTTCGGGGCCTGGCCCGGCGCGGGTGCCGCGCCCCACGTCTGGTCCGGAGTGGACGGTGCCTGCGGTGTGGTCATGGTGTTGCTCCTTAACGAGATCCTTCGGTGCGATCCACGGTGGAGCCGTTCGCTGTGTGCGGACTGTGTCCGCCGTCAGCCGTTCCTGTGACCGGAGGAACCGGACATCCCGTCACGGGCCCGTCACCCCACAGCCGCCTCACAGGCAGCACACAACCCGCACACACGGCGCGGACCGACGCTGGTTCCATGGCCGCGCGAACCGACCCGTCACGCCCCCGCCGGGGGCGGCTTTCGCTGCGCGCGAAGCTGACCGGCTCGATGGTCGTGCTGCTCACCGTGGTGTGCCTGCTCGTCGGGGTGGTCAGCGAGTTCGCGCTCGACCTCTTCCTCACCCGCCAGATCGACCAGCAGCTGTCCGCCGCGGCGAACCGCTCGCTGGCCTTCGCGAGCAACGCGCGGCCGCCGGACGGCGGCCCGCCGCCCGCGGAGCTGGGCCAGCATCCCTTGGGACAGAACGTCGGCACGGTGAGCGCGACCTTCTCGGGACGGCTGCTCGTCCATGACGACAGCATCGCCGAGCACGGCGGGCGGCTGTACCTCAGCGCGGGCCAGCAGGCGCTGATGCTTTCGGTGCCCGCCGACGGCAAGCCGCACACGATGTCCTTCGCCGACCTCGGCGAGTACCGGCTGATGGCGCTGCCGGTCACCGGCACGCCGGACGTGGTGGTCACCGGCCTGCCGATGAAGCCGGTGACCGACACGCTGCTCACCGTCGGGCTGATCCTGTTCGGCGTCGCCGCGGCGGGCGTGCTCGGCGTGGCCTTCCTGGGCGCGTTCGCGGTCCGCCGCACGCTGCGCCCGCTCGAGCGCGTCGCGGCCACCGCCGGGCGCGTCAGCGAGCTGCCGCTCGACCGGGGCCAGGTGGCGCTGTCCATCCGCGTCCCGGAGGCCGACACCGACCCGCGGACCGAGGTCGGCCAGGTCGGCTCGGCCCTGAACCTGATGCTCGGCCACGTCGCGCAGGCACTGGAAGCGCGTCACGACAGCGAAATCCGGGTGCGGCAGTTCGTCGCGGACGCCAGCCACGAGCTGCGCACGCCGCTGGCCGCCATCCGCGGGTACGCCGAGCTGGCCGCCCGCGGCAGCGCGCTGGTGCCGCCGGACGTCGCGCACTCGATGGGCCGGATCCAGTCCGAAGCCGTCCGGATGACGTCGCTCGTCGAGGACCTGCTGCTGCTGGCGCGGCTCGACGCGGGCCGGCCCCTCGACGTGCGCGAGGTCGACCTCACCCGCCTGGTCGCCGACGCGGTCGGCGACGCCCGGGTCGCCGGGCGCGAGCACCGGTGGCTCCTGGAACTGCCCCCGGAGCCGGTGCTCGTGCTCGGCGACGTCCAGCGCCTCCACCAGGTGCTGGCGAACCTGCTGGCGAACGCCCGCACGCACACCCCGCCCGGCACGGCGGTGGTGACGGCGCTGGCCCGTTCGGCGGACGGCAGCGCGGTGCTCACGGTGACCGACGACGGCCCCGGCATCGCGCCGGACCTGCTGCCGGACGTCTTCGAGCGGTTCGCCCGCGGCGACTCGTCGCGCTCCCGCCACGCGGGCAGCACCGGGCTCGGGATGGCGATCGCGTCCGCCGTCGTCGTGGCCCACCACGGCACGATCGAGGTGCACAGCCGCCCCGGCCGGACGGAGTTCGCGGTGCGGCTGCCCGTGGCCGTCCCCGCACAGCGGGTGCACAGCATCGGCACAACCCGGCCCCAGCTGGAGACCGGAAGCTGATCTCATGACCGCTGTGACATCCGGGGCTTCGCCCCAGGCCGGGGGCTCCGCCACCCGGAACCCCCGAAGCGAAGCACGCGCCTCCCGCGAAACCGTCGTGACCCCCGCGCTATCAACTGGCCGTTCGTGGCACCGGCCGCTCCTCGGCGTCCTCCTGCTCGGCACCGCCGTGCTCTACCTCTGGGGTCTCGGCGCCTCCGGCTGGGCCAACGCGTTCTACTCCGCGGCCGCCCAGGCGGGCTCGCAGAGCTGGAAGGCGCTGTTCTTCGGCTCCAGCGACGCGGCCAACGCGATCACCGTCGACAAGACCCCGGCCGCGCTGTGGGTGATGGGCCTGTCGGCGCGGCTGTTCGGCGTCAACGCGTGGAGCATCCTGGTGCCGCAGGCGCTGATGGGCGTGGGCTCGGTCTGGCTGCTGTACGCGACGGTCCGCCGCTCGTCCGGGCCGGCGGCCGGGCTCGTCGCGGGCCTGGCGCTGGCCCTGACACCCGCGGCGGCGCTGATGTTCCGGTTCAACAACCCGGACGCGCTGCTGGTGCTGCTGCTCGTGGCAGGCGCGTACTGCGTGGTGCGGGCGCTGGAGAAGGCGAGCCCGCGCTGGCTCGCGCTGGCCGGCGTCGCGGTCGGGTTCGGGTTCCTGGCGAAGATGCTGCAGGCGTTCCTGGTGCTGCCGGCGTTCGCACTGGCCTACCTGGTGGCCGCGCCGGTGTCGCTCGGCAAGCGCCTGCTGCACCTGCTGGCCGCGCTCGCCTCGACCCTGCTGGCGGCGGGCTGGTACCTGGCGGTCGTGGCCCTCTGGCCGGCGGCGTCGCGGCCCTACATCGGCGGATCCCAGACGAACTCTCTGTGGGAGCTGATCTTCGGCTACAACGGCTTCGGCCGCATCACCGGCGACGAGGTGGGCAGCGTCGGCGGCGGCGGAGGCCGCGGCTGGGGTTCGACCGGCCTGACGAGGCTGTTCGGCAGCGAGATGGCGGGCGGCATCGCCTGGCTCATCCCGGCGGCGCTGCTGGCACTGGGCGCGGGCCTGTGGTTCACCCGCCGCACCCCGCGCACGGACAGTTCCCGCGCAACCCTGCTCCTGTGGGGCGGCTGGCTCCTGGTGACGGCCCTGGTGTTCAGCTACATGGGCGGCATCATCCATCCGTACTACACGGTGGCACTGGCCCCGCCGATCGCGGCCCTGGTCGGCACGGCGGCGGTCCAGCTCTGGCGCATGCGAGCCAACCCGGCGGCATCCGGGCTGCTCAGCGGAGGAGTGGCGTTGACGGCGCTCACGGCGTACCTGCTGCTGGGCTCGTCGTGGCAGCCATGGCTGGCCCCGGCGGTCCTGGTGGGCGGCCTGCTGGCGGCGGTAGGGCTGTTTTTCGCGGCCCACCTGACCCGGTGGGCGGCTTGGTCCGTGGCCGCGCTGTCAATGGTCGTCCTGCTTTCCGGCACGGGCGCGTACACGCTGGCAACGGCATCGACGACGCACAGCGGCGCAATCCCGTCAGCCGGCCCGTCATCGGGTTTCGGCAGCGGCCGTTTCGGCGGTCCAGGCGGTCCTGGCGGTGGCTTCGGCGGAGGTCGTGGCCCGGGTGCGCTGCTTTCGACGACGTTGCCCGGCACTTCGCTCACCGCGTTGCTTCAGAAGGACGCAGCTCGGTACACCTGGACGGCGGCCACCGTGCTGTCGAACGCGGCGGCGGGCTACCAGCTGGCGAGCGGGGCGCCGGTGATGGCGGTCGGCGGGTTCAACGGAACGGACCCGTACCCGACGCTGGCGCAGTTCCAGCAGTACGTGGCTCACGGGCAGATCCATTATTTCCTGGGCGAGGGCATGACGATGCAGGGTTCGACCGGCTCGGACGCGGCCCAGCAGATCGCCGAGTGGGTGGCATCGACGTACCAGGCGTCCACTGTAGACGGTGTAACAGTCTACGACCTCACCGCGACCGGGTGAGACAAGACGAAAGCAGGGTGTGACGCCGGTCCGGACCGGGGCAACCTGGTCAAGAACCGGCTCACTCCGGCACACTGGTGGTGCCCAGGCGAACAGGAGTTCCTGCTGATGACCGAGCCCTCCGTACGGCCGGCCCGCTCGGCAGATCTGGAATCGTTCGCCACCGCCCTCGGTGACCGCGCATTCTTCGCCGAACGGTTCGAACGGCAGCGGAAAGGGCTGGGCGAGCTGCTTCTCGCCTGGCTGGGCGGCCGGGCCGCCGGGGCCGTCTACCTGTGGCTCGAGGAGGCCGAGGAACTGCCCATCCTCCGGCACCTGCCCGGCGTCCCGCTGATCACGCACCTGGAGGTGCACCCCGAACTGCGGAACCTCGGCGTCGGCAAGGCACTGGTCGGCGCGGCCGAACGCCGCCTCTTCGAGAAGGGCCGCTACCGGGTCGCACTCGCGGTGCGGACGGACAATCACGACGCCGCCCGCCTGTACGACAACCTCGGCTATCGCGACTGGGGCCACGGCAAGGTCACCTGCTACGCGCGGAGGACCTCACCGGAGGGCAACCTCTTGCTCGAAGCGGAAGAGTGTCACGTACTGGTCAAGGAACTCGTCTCGGTCACGCCTGCGCCCCGGTCCGAACCCACCTCTATACGGCAGCCTAAGGCCATTCGTGCAACCGGTTCTCCTCAAGAGTCCAGTCGGGAGTCAAGCCGCAACCAGCAACGACGGGCACCCGGCTGATGATGCTGAAGGATTCGGCATCGCCGAACCGCTTCTGCACATATGCGGTGTTCCGGTCACGAAAGCGCGCATCCGTCAGCGCTCTTACCGCACCCAGTGTTCCACGACCGTACACACCATTGCACAAGGTCACGGTGCGCATCCGATTGAACGGACTTGCCCCCCGGTAGAAGTGGGCGACGTCCTCCAGCAGGTGGCCCCGGCTGTCGAGCCTGGGCTCGAAGAGCCTCGGACGGCCGTCCTCATGCACCCGGAACCCGCCGAGCTCGGCATCGTCCCACCGGCCGACCTGCTCCACCGGCAGGTCTACCCGTTCGATCACGTCCCGGGTCACCGAGTTGAAGTCGACGCCGCCGAGCAGGACGAGGTGAGTCGTGTAATGGTCGGTCGTCAGCTCGTCGCTGGTGCAGAACCTGACCATGTGGTCCGGGTTGCGCGCGCGAATGTGCCCGAACAGCTCGATCAGCGCATCCGGGTCGGCGTAGCTGTAGAGCGAAACGAAATCGGCGCTCTCCGGGTCCGCATAGGACAGGTGCTGCCGGTACTGCTCCGGTAGCGGGGCACAAACAATGGTGATGTCCTGCCCCTCGTCAAACCTCCACATGTCCGCCGCCGGCGGCGCAGCGGCGGAGTTCCAGCCTTCGCGAAGCTGCAACAGCTCCTCGAGCAATTCCTGGCGTTGCGTCCGCTCCCCGTCTGTCAGTTCATGGACGGGAAGAACACGAAGCGTCTTGCCGTCCAGAGACCGCCGAGTCGCGAACAGCGTCGCGTACGCGACGAGCCGTTTGGTCGGCGGCGTGACCGGGTGGTCGAAGTTCTCCCACGACGAGATCAGCGAAACACTGAGGGACCTGGTTCCGCCGAGCGCTTGGGCGAGCTGGGCCTGGGTGATCCCGGCGTCCGGCCAGCACGTCTCGCGCAGGGCGCGCAAGCGACGGGCGAGTGCGGGACGCGGCTGCTGGACCGGGGACAACCTCCGCCGCCTTTCAGGGTTTTTCAGTACCGCGGGCGAGGTGTGAATTCTAGACCGCCCGAGGGCGATTCGATTGCTGCGGGACTGCTTCAGGCCCTTACAGTGAACTTCAGTTCGAGGTTCACTGCTTCCCCAGCATCTCGGCTATCACCCTGGACGGTTCACCGCCATGCCACGAACTGGGCGAGAACCGCTCCTGCGCGATGCCTTCCCACGGATCGTCCCCGGCTCCCAGCGTAAGCCGCGGATCATCGGTTGTGGTGCCGATGTCCTGCGCAGGTACGCCTTCTTCCCACAGTGCCTTCGTGAGCAGGTCGACGTCCTCGGGTCGGGTGGTGACTACAAGCCCCCAGTCTCCCCACGTCTGCGCGAGGTCGAACGGCCGCAAGCCGCTCTGTGCAGCGACGTCGGCCACGAGCGCGTCCAGCTCGAACTCGCCGGTGACCGCCGCGCCGAGGCCGTTCGTCTCGCAGAGCGTCCGGACGGTCGCGAAGAGCCCGTCCGAGACGTCCATCGCCGCCCGGGCGAGGCCGGTCGCGGCCAACAATCGTCCGGCCTTCAGCTGGGCTGTCGGCCTGCACGCGCGCTGCCACAGCTCGTCCGTCTCCGACGCCGGGAGCTTCGCCCGGCCGGTCTTCACCAGAGCTGCGGCCCAGAGATACCCGGGCGAGCCGACCAGCAGCAGCCGGTCACCGGCCTTCGCCCCGGACCGGCGGAGCCGGTTGCCCGGCGAGCACCGGCCGATCGCGGTGGCGGTCAGCTGCATCGCGGCACCGTCACGGATGTCGCCGCCGGCGACCGCCGTCCCGTGCGCGTGGCAAGAGGCGTCGACACCGTCGAGGAGCCTCTCGAATTCCCCGACCGTGGTCGCCTTCGGAAGGGTGTAGTTGACGACGAGACCCAGCGGCTCGGCGCCGGCTGCCGCCAGATCGGACAGGTTGATCGTGGCCAGCAGCCAGCCCGCATGGAACAGGTCCGGCTCGGCAAGCAGGTTGACCAACGGGGTGGGGCAGCTGTCGGTGGTGGCGACGAGCTCGCTCGGCGTCTTCACTTCCCCCAGGAACGCGCTGTCGTCGCCGAAGCCTTCCATGCCGCCGTAACGCGGCAGCAACACCTGTTCCTGGATACCCCGCTCACCCAAATCGCCGAGGCGCAGCTCAGTTTTGCCGGACATGGCCAGCCAATCGCGAGGGAACGACCACGTGATCGTTCGAGTAGTTGTGTGGCAGATCGCCGTAGGGCAGCTCGCTGCCGCCGGAAGCGAACAGCATCAAGTTGCAGATCCGGGCGCCGGGATACAGCAGCACCGGGTGCCGAAGATGGTTGACGATCTCCAGCGTGAGCACGGCGCCCGCGTCCCGCCCGAAACCAGGACTGACCTGACCGCACAACACCACGCTGATCCCGAGCCGGGCGTAGTCGCTCGTGCCGTCGACCAGGCCCGCCAGGTTTTCGGAGAGGCCGATCTTCTCCAGAGTCGGCGCGAGCACGACTTCGCCGGGCTCGATCGCGAGGCGTCCTTGGGCGTCCAGCCCCTTCGGGACGAGCTGTGGATGAGTCGACCGGTCCGCGACGTCGACCGGTCCGGTCGTCGCCAACGCGAACGCCTTGTGCCCGAGCCGGAGACTGAGAGCGGCCGGACGCACGAGCGCGTCGTCGAACGGCTCCACCCGCAGCTCGCCGGCCTCGTGCGCCCGCCGGATGGCCCGGTCGGTCAGCACGCCGCGTTCTATGGCCGGCTCGACCTGGACCGTCAGTTCCACGGACGTCATCGTGCGACCTCGCTGTCGAGGGTTGGCAGTAGCTGAGTCACGAGTGCCACGAAATCGGCGTCGGTAAGCTCGAAGTTGGGCTGGTCGTCACTTTCGCCTGGCTCGCAGTAGACGACCGTGGTGGGTGTCCGCCGGGGTCCCTGCACCACGACCGTCGCTGTCAGTCCCGCGTCGATCGGGCGCACCGTGTGCACGATCGAGGTGTCGCAGGTGTACACCTCGCCGTTCTGGACGTGCGGTACTCCGCGGCGTTTCAGCCGCACCTCGCCGTCGGCGACGAGGGCCGCCGGGTCCGTGGGGTCCGTGCCGTAGCGGTACCGCCGATACGGCTTGCCACCCTCGGTGGACTCCGCGAAGTCGACCATGTGCATGCCGGTTCCCGTCACCACGCAGGAAGCGAACTCCCAGCGGTGACTGTGCGGATTGGACTCGCCACGCGAAGGCGTCTCACCGCGCGGCCACACGTGCAGGCGGATCCGGAACTCGGGGTCGACGCTCGTATGGAGAACGATCTTCGCGAATCCGTTCGGATGCCAGTACGAACGTTTCGCGATCTCGGCCGCCGCCGCTTGATCGTCGATCAGGTCTCGCAGCCAGCCCGCGAGTCCGCGCCGCGCGGCGCGGACGTGCTGGGCCGCCGCTTCGAGCCGGCCCAAGCCGGGCCGGGAGCCGTCACCGCGCAGGCTTTCCGCGATCTGGTGCGGGAAAGCGTGACCGGCCGAGCGGTCAGCGGCAATGACGAAGGAAGGAGTCGTGCTCATCGTGCGGGGAATCTCTATTCTGCGGCTGCGGACGGAAGGAACGGTGGTGCCGCGAAAGCCAGCGCAGCCGCGCGCAAGGCGGTTACGGCGTCAAGGGTCATCCAAATCGGGAGATCACCGCTGCCCCAGGCCCACAGCCCGAGACCGGCTTCATAGCGCTCCCAAAGAGAGCTGAGCGCGCGGCTCAGCCGGCCCCTCGGCACCTGTGGTGCTTCGGCCAATGCCTGAACGACCCACGCGGAAGTGAAGTGCTTGATGTTGACCCGGACGTCTTCGCGGCCGCCAGGCTGCGGAAGAGCGAGATCCTCCATGATCCCGTCGTCCGGATGGGTTCGTTCGATAAGCCAGTTCGTGCCCACTTCGACGGCTTCCCGGACGTCGGCGCGTTCCTCCCCGGCGCGCAGGAGGTCACGCAACGCCACGACAGCGCGCGCGGTGTGCGCCGTGGATGCCTCCGGTGCCACCAGCCCCGGTTCGTTCTTCTCCCCCCACAGGGGGACGCCGCGGAAATCGAGGCGGGCGGCAAGGAGGTCGTCGGCAAGCCGGCGGGTCAGCGGGGCATCGGGTCCGAGCCGGACCGAGGTACGCAGTGCCGTGGCGAGCAGGAACGGCCGGGTCCGGCTGTAGTCGTCGAGTGAACTTTCGAGGCGGGTCAGCCCCTCCTCGGCGGAAAGGACGGTACTGGCCTGCAACAGCGCATCGACGACGGCCGAAGTCACTTCCGGCCGTTTTCCCGCCGACCGCCCCTGCCACCCGTACTTCGAGCGTTTGGCGTAGAGATCGTCCACGACCGTGTGTAGGTCGATGTAGGGCTCCCCTACCACGACCATCGCGCTGATCCCGTAAGCGGTGGCGAGCGTGGTGTGCTCGCCGTTTTGCTGGAGGTTGTGCCGCCAGCCGACCGCCTTGCCGGTCTCGTCGCGGATCAGGTGGCCGGCCAGGCTGCGGCCCGCCAGCCGGAAGACATCGAGCAACGAACCGCTCGCCGACCGCGCCCCCACGGCCGCCGAGCCGGGCGATCGAGCGGCTTCGACCATCTGGACCAGCGCATTCGCTCTTCCGAAGTGCTCATCGAGCAGGCGGGCGTTCTCCGGAGAGGGGAGGTGGCGCCCGGTCTCCCACTGCGTCAGGTTGGCCCGGCTGACCCCGACGATCCGGGCCACGCCTTCCTGGGTCTGCCCGGCCGCCTGCCGCAACCGCCGCAACTCGGCACCCACCTGCCTGATGCTCACCGTTACCACATCAGTATCTATCGGCCTCGCGACAGCCGACATAGAATGTAGGTTAGCAGGAGGCACCTGTCTTACCTACCTAGGTAGGTCAAGCGTAGGAGGTGACAAATTGCGGACACAGAGCGCACCCTATCCCTTCCTGGACGCGGACTTCAAAGAACTCGCCCGAACGGATTGTCTTCGCTGCTCACAAGCCACCTCTTTGTCGGGATCGACCGCGAGCGCGCGCGGGTGGGACTTCACCGAGAGTGCCTGACGGGCCCCGATGGGCCACCGAGGTGGTCTGGCCGGTGACTCGTCAGGGTCGGTGTTCTATACCCGGCGAAGCAGCGATGCAAGGACCTACCTCCCTACCTACGTATCACCGCCTCGCCCGGTTCGCTCCGGGTTTCGAGGGTGATCGGCCCAGGTGACGATCCACCGCTTGGCCGAACTTCGACGTCTGGCGAGCTGAATTCCGCGTTCTGTGTCAGCTGACACAGAACGCACGGCGAGCCGGAGGTTTCCTGGATTCACGCCGAGGAGGAGGGCTTTCATGGATCTCTACACCACTGCACCGGGCCGGAGCCGCTGGCGTCGGGGCGTCTACGCAGCCGGTCTCGTCATTCCCTTCACCGCTTCGCAGCTGTGGGCGCTGCTGGTACTGCTGCGGCTCGCCCCGCTCGACGGGCTCGTGGGGCAGGCCTTCGTGCTCGTCCTGCTGGGGTCCGTCGTCGCGATCTGGGCGGGGTGGCGCTGGACCTGGCAGCTCGGCCGCGACCGCGACGTGAAACCCGCGCCCACACCCAAAACCCGGATTCCGACATGACGTCCGGGCCGGTCATCGTCGCCGCCCTCGTGCTGGCCTCCGGTGCCGGACGTCTCCTGCGCCACCTCGGCGGTCTCCTGCGCCGCCGGCCGACCGAAAGGACCACGGAAATGACCAGCACGCAACCGGCGTTCCCGCTGCGGCTGTACCACTGGCGCTGGGAGATCCTGGCCGTGACACTGCTTCCCTACGGCGTGGTGATGTTCGCGCTCTGGGCCGGCCCGCTGTGGGCGTCGGCGATCCTGGCCGCCGCGCTCGGCTGGGGGGTGCTGCGCCGCCGCCAGGTGCGGGCCCGCATCCACGCCGTGGTCTTGCAGCACCGGCTGCGGGCGGCGTTCCCCCAGCTGCGCCTGCCCGGCGGCCGCCGGCCGGCGATCCTGTGGAGCCGTCCCCGCGGCGGCGACATCGTGGTGTCGCTGTACGGCCGTGAGGCGTTCGAGCACCTGCACCGCCACCGCACGGTGCTGGCGGCCGCGTGCGGGGTTCCGGAGGTGTACGTGGACCGCCACCCCAGGTACGCGAGCCTGGTGACGCTGACGATCAGCACGACGCCGCCGAAGCAGGAACCCGGCCGCGCGGCCCTGCCGAGCAACGTCGTGCCGCTGCGCGTGCACAGCTGAGTACCGCCGGTGCCCGGCCGCGGGCCGGGCACCGCACAGGAACCGCACAGAGAGATCACACGGTCACCAAAGCGGCGGCCGCGACCGTAGGGGCATGACAGCCACCGCCTCCGCGTCGCGGCCCGGGACCGTTCCAGTCGATCTGAGCGGCCCGCAGCCCGTTCTCGATGTCGTCATCCCGGTCTACAACGAAGAGACCGACCTCGAACCGTGCATTCGCCGGCTGCACGCCCACCTGGCCGAGCACGTCTCCTACCCGTACCGGATCACCGTCGCCGACAACGCGAGCACCGATGCGACGCTGCAGGTGGCCGAACGGCTCGCCCGGGAGTTCCCCGAGGTCGCCGTCCACCACCTCGACGAGAAAGGGCGCGGCCGCGCGCTCAACGCCGTCTGGCGGGCCTCCGACGCCGCCGTGCTCGCCTACATGGACGTCGATCTCTCCACCGATCTCGCCGCGCTCGGGCCGCTCGTCGCGCCGCTGCTGTCCGGGCACTCCGATCTCGCCATCGGCAGCAGGCTCGCCCGGGGGGCGCGAGTCGTGCGCGGGCCGAAGCGCGAGTTCATCTCCCGCTGCTACAACCTGATCCTCCGCTCGACCCTCGCCGCGAAGTTCAGCGACGCGCAGTGCGGCTTCAAGGCCATCCGCGCCGACGTCGCCCGCGAGCTGCTGCCGCACGTCGTCGACACCGGGTGGTTCTTCGACACCGAACTGCTCGTCCTGGCCCAGCGGGCCGGGCTGCGGATCCACGAGGTGCCCGTCGACTGGGTCGACGACCCCGACTCGTCGGTCAACATCGTCAAGACGGCCACCGAGGACCTCAAGGGCATCGTCCGGGTCACCAAGGCCACCTTCACCGGCGAGATCCCGGTCAGCCGGCTGCGCGAGCAGCTCGGCCGGCAGCCGATCGGCGTCGACGCGCCGGGCGTGCCGCCGCGGCTGGTCACGCAGCTCGTGCGGTTCGCCGCGATCGGCGTCAGCAGCACCCTCGCCTACCTCGTGCTGTTCCTGCTGCTGCGGACGGTCGTCGGCGCGCAACCGGCGAACTTCGCCGCGCTGCTGGTGACGGCGGTCGGGAACACCGCGCTGAACCGGCGGCTCACCTTCGGCATCCGCGGCCGTACCGGCGCCGGGCGGCACCAGTTCGAAGGACTGATCGTGTTCGGGCTGGGGCTCGCGCTCACGAGCGGGGCGCTGGCCCTGCTCCACGGGTCCACCACCCCCGGCCTCGTCCTGGAGCTCACCGTGCTCGTGCTGGCGAACCTCGCCGCGACGGTGCTCCGGTTCCTGCTCCTGCGCGGCTGGGTGTTCAACCCGCGCCGCCAGGCCACCCCCCAGAAGGAGTACTGATGACCGCCGTCCTGCCCGCCCCGGTGTCCGAACCCCGGCACCGCAGGGAATCCGCCGCGCACGCGCCATCGCGCTGGGTGCGCCCGGCCGCGTTCGGTCTGCTGGCCGCGACCGCCGTGCTGTACTTCTGGAACCTCACCGCCTCCGGCTACGGCAACTCGTTCTACGCCGCCGCCGTCCAGTCCGGGACGCAGAGCTGGAAGGCGTGGCTGTTCGGGTCGCTGGACTCCGGCAACGTGCTGACCGTCGACAAGCCGCCCGCGGCGCTCTGGGCCGGCACGGCGTTCGCCCGGATCTTCGGGTTCTCGAGTTTCACCGTGCTGGCCCCGCAGGCGCTGATGGGCGTCGCGTCCGTCGGGATCCTGTACCTGACGGTCAAACGGACTTCGGGCCCGGTCGCCGGGCTGCTGGCCGGGGCGATGCTGGCGGTGACGCCGGTCGCGGCGCTGATGTTCCGCTTCAACAACCCGGACGCGCTGCTCGTGCTGCTCATGGTGGCGGGCGCCTACTTCGTCGTGCGGGCCACGGAAAAGGCGAGCCCGCGGTGGCTCGCGCTGGCCGGCGTCGCGCTCGGCTTCGGCTTCCTGACGAAGATGATGCAGGCGTTCCTGGTGCTGCCGGCGTTCGGCCTCGCGTACCTCGTCGCGGCGCCGGCGTCGCTGGGCAAGCGGCTGCTGCACCTCGGTGGCGCGGTCGTGGCGCTGGTCGTTTCGGCGGGCTGGTTCATCGCGCTGGTGGACCTGTGGCCGACGGCTTCGCGGCCGTACATCGGCGGGTCCGAAGGGGACAGCCTGCTCGAACTCGCGTTGGGCTACAACGGGTTGGGCCGCATCTTCGGCGGCGAGGGCAACGGCGGCATGGGCGGCGGCGGCATGGGCGGCAACACCGGGTTCGGCGGGGCGAGCGGCCTGTTCCGGATGTTCGGTGCCAGCTTCGGCACGGAGATTTCGTGGCTGCTGCCGGCCGCGCTGATCGGCCTGGCCGCCGGGCTGTGGTTCACCCGCCGCGCGCCGCGGACGGACCCGTCCCGGGCGGCGCTGCTGCTGTGGGGCGGCTGGCTGGTCGTCACGGCGGCGGTGTTCAGCTTCATGAGCGGCACGGTGCACCCGTACTACTCGGTCGCGCTGGCCCCGGCGATCGCCGCGCTGGTCGCGATTTCGGGCCGCGCGCTGTGGCAGGGCCGGGCGCACGTGGCGCCGCGGGCGGCGCTGGCCGGGATGGTGGTCGCGACGGCGGTGTGGTCGTTCATCCTGCTGGACCGGACGCCGGAGTGGTTCCCGGCGCTGCGCTGGATCGTCGCGGTGCTCGGGGTGCTGGTGGGCACGGTGCTGGTGATGGGTGCACCCGCGTCGCGCCGGCTGGTCGCGGTGCTCGCGGCAGCCGTGGTCCTGACGATCGGTGTCTCGTCGGCGGCTTACGGCGTCGAGACGGCGTCGGTGGCCCACAGCGGCTCGATCCCGACTTCGGGCCCGACGTCGAGCGCGATGGGCGGCGGCTTCGGCGGCGACGACTCGTCGTCGAGCGCGATCGGCGCGCTGCTGGCGAAGACGACGACGAAGTGGGCGGCGGCCACGACGGGTTCGCAGAGCGCGGCGTCGCTGGAGCTGGCGAGCGGCAAGGCGGTGATCGGCATCGGCGGCTGGAGCGGCTCGGACCCGGCACCGACCCTGGACGAGTTCAAGGCGTACGTGGCCGCGGGCGAGGTGAAGTACTACATCGAGGGCGGCCGCGGCGGCGGCCCGGGCGGCGGCTCGTCGGAGATCACGGCGTGGGTGACGGCGAACTTCACCGCCACCACGGTCGACGGCCAGACGGTGTACGACCTGCAGAGCTGAAGGTCGCGAAGGGGTCGTGAGTCCGCTCACGGCCCCTTCGGTGGCCGACGCCGCTCGGCCTCCGGCGCGCGGTAATCGTCCGCCGGACGTTCGTACAGAGAAAATATAGCGATCCTCCGTACCTTGGCGGCGAACGGCGGCAGGGGGCCGCCGCATCAGGGGGTACGCACATGGATCGCCGCAGTCTGCTCAAAGTCGGGGCCGTCACCGTGGCCGGGGTTGCGCTCAGCGCCGCCGGTGCCGGGACCGCGTTCGCCGATTCCGGCCTGCCGCCCGTTCCCGGGATGCTCGGGGACCGGCGCGCCAACGAACTCTGGTACCAGCTCGACGAAATCGCGCTTTACCACCCGTCGCAAGAAGTCACGGACGCCTACACCGCACTCGGCGCGTTCCTCAAGGACAACGCGCCGGAGGGCCTCTACCAGAAGTGGCGGGAGCTGAGCCAGGAACCCGGCTACCCGCGGAACTACGCCGAGTTCGTCAAGCCGGTGGAACAGCCGCTGCGCACGCTCTCGACCCTGCAGCTCGACAACTTCGACCGCTTCTACCGCTGGGACGAAACCGGGCTCGTCAGCGCCTTCGCCGACTTCGGGCAGGGTGTGCTCTTCGACCCGCGGCGTGCCGATGTCGAGTCGGAAGTGCACACCATGAACGGGAACCCGCCGAGCAGCTACCACTTCTGGCACGTCATCCAGCGTGCGCAGATGCTGCTCGGCATCGACCGGCACCGGTGGGCGCGGATCGACCCGATGGTCGGCTTCGCCTGGGCGCTGCAGTCCATCGCGAAGCCCGACCACCGCCACGTCAACCCCGCCCTGCCGCGCGAACAGGTCCAGCACGAGGCCCGGTACTGGCTGCGGCGGACGCCCGCCGAGCTCGACCGGGACTTCCAGTCCTCGCCCTACCCGGCCTGAACGTCCAGCACCCGCTGGTACGCCGCCCGCAGCGCCGGGCCCGGTGCCATCCCGAGCCGCTCGTCGAGCAGGCGGCGGCCGTGGTGGTACACCTCGACCGCGTCCGCCGGGCGGCCGCTCGCGCAGAGCGCCGCCATGAGCAGGGCACGGGCGCGTTCGCGCAACGGGTGATCGAGGACGAACGCCGTCGCGTCGGGCACCGCGCGCAGGTGGTCGCCCGACGCGACCTCGGCTTCGAGCCGGCCCTCCAGCACCGCCAGGCGCAGCTCGTCGAACCGCGCCGCCTCACCCGCGCGCAGGGGTTCGGCGACGTCGGCGAGCACCGGGCCGCGCCACAGCTCCAGCGCGGCGCGGAACAGCGCCGCCGCGCGGACCGGCCGGTCCGCGCGCAGCTCGTCGTGGCCCGCCGAAGCCAGCCGCTCGAACTCCTCGGCGTCGACGGTGCCGCCCGGCGCCAGCAGGTAGCCGCCGCCCACCCGGATGAGCTGCGCCGGCTGCCCGAGGGCTTTCCGCAGCCGGGACGCGTACGTGCACACCTGCGCGTCGACGGTCGAGGGCCGGACGCCTTCCCACAGCAGCGAAACCAGCCGTTCGTCGGGCACCACGCGGCCGCGGGCCAGCAGCAGCGCCGCCAGCAACGTCCGCGGCTTGCGGCCGCCGAGCGCGACCGGGCGGCCGTCGGCGCGCGACACCGTCAGCGGCCCGAGAATCCGGAACTCCATGCCCCACCCCGTTCCCACGGTACGCGGACCGGCGCCGCCGGGACAGGAAAGTCTCAGACGGCCCACAGCTTGGGCGCGGATCATGGAGGGCAGAGGGGACGAGGAGGCCGCGATGATCACCACACGTCCGGGTTACCCACGCTGGCACACCGCGAGTGCGCAGGGGCCGCGCTCACTCAACGCCGACGCGGTCGGCGCGTACGCCGCGGCCGGCGGGCCCGGGATCGCCTTCGCGCTCGCCGACGGGGTCGGGGACGATCCGGCTGCCGCGCGGGCCGCCCGCGTCGCCGTCGCCGCGGCCGCGCGCACGCCGGTCCACAAAGGACCGATTGAAGCCGTGCTCGCCGCGCAGCGGGCGGTGCGGGAGCAGACGCACGGGGACGCCGTGCTCGTGGTCGCCATGCCGGCCGGGCACGGCGGGTACCGCATCGCCTGGGTGGGTGACGCCCGCGCGTACGCCTGGGACGGCGTCACGCTCAGCCGCCTGACCACCGACCACACCCTCGCCGAGTACTTCCGCGCCCACCACCAGCCGGTGACGCCGCGGATGGAGCACGTCGTCACGACCAGCGTCCGCACCGCGGAGCCGCACGAGATCGGCACGGCGGAGACCACGAGCGCCGGCCTGCTGCTGACCAGCGACGGGGTCCACAAGCCGCTCACCGGCGGCGGCATCCGCGCGGTGCTGGCCCAGCCGGGCACGGGCGCGGCGGAGCTGGTGGAGGCAGCGCTCGCCCGCGGCGGCTCGGACAACGCGACCGCCCTCTACGTCGAACCCCTGGAGGTCGACAGCACCACGGTCCGGTTTCCCGTCGCCGCGTGAACCCTAGGATTCGCGCTTGAGCTGCCGGTACTCCCGCAGCACCAGCACGATGATCACCACGTCCAGCGCCGCGAAGAACGGCAGCGCGATCGAGTGGGTGTGGATCGCGCGGAAGATCTCGTACGCCACGAACGCGGCGAGGATGACGGCCGCGACCGGGTAGGCGCGGACGATCTTGCGGGCCAGGGCCCACACCAGGCCGAGCTTGATCAGGCCGTGGGCGAGCAGGTACGCGACGGCGAACGTCTTCGTGTCGCCGTGGAGGAAGTTCTCCGTCGCCGACTCGAGGTGGCGCGCCAGCGTGCCCGACGGGTCGCCGAGCAGGTCGCGGGTGATCACCGCGTGGGTGAACCCGCTGACCGTCGAGGCCGGGACGAACGCGAGGATCAGGGCCCCGACGACCTGCAGCGCGCCGTCGAGGCCCTTGATCGCGATCGCGATCCGGAAGAACCGCTCGGTGGCGGTCGTTTTCTGGTCGGGCATGCCTCCAGCTCAGCAGAAACGGCGGGGCACCGCACGGGGAGGCACCTTTCGTGCCGTCTTGTCCGGTGCCCCGCCGGGCTACATCGCGGGCGGTGCCGTCTTCGTGCCCCACGTGGTGGGCGTGTCGCTCAGCGTGAAGCGGATCTTGCCCGCGCGGAGCAGGTCCGCGTGCGAAATCCAGCTCCGGTCGTACCCACGGTGACCGACCTGGACCTCCTTCGTGTACTGCAGCTTCGCCGCGCTCGCGCCCGGGGCCTCGATCTCGATCCTGCGGCCGCCGGCCGGGCGGATCTCCACCTTCTCGAACATCGGCGTGCTCAGCAGGTACGTTCCGGAGCCCGGCTGCGCTTCGAAGACGCCCGTCATGCCGAAGACCAGCCACGACGAGATGGTGCCCAGGTCGTCGTTGCCCGGCATGCCGTACGGCGTGTCGGTGAACAACGTGCGCGCCGCGCGCAGGACCGCCGAGGTCTTCCAGGGTGCGCCCGTCCAGCTGTACATCCAGGGGGCGTGCAGGTCCGGCTCGTTGTTCGGGTTGAAGGCGAAGTTGTTGTGGTAGTCGTACGCGCCGTGGACCCAGGAGTCCTTGGCCGCCTTCGCCGGGTCGGTGAGCAACAGCGGCATGTCGAAGAACGTGTCGAGCCGCTTCTCCGCCTGCGCCGGGCCGCCCATCAGGGCGAACAGCTTCGCGGTGTCCTGCTGGGCGAGCCACTGGTACTGCCACGGCGTGCCCTCGTGGAAGCCGGTCGATTGGGCGGGATCCGGGTCGCCGACGCCCGTGCCGTCCGCGGCGCGAGTGCGCGGGAAGCCGGTGAAGCCGTGGGATTCGACGCTGGTGTCCCAGAGCTTCGAGAAGTTGCCGCAGCGAGCGGAGAGGGTCGCGGCCTTGTCCCGGTAGCCCAGGCCGGCCGCCATGGTGGACAGGGCGCAGTCGGCGAGGGCGTACTCGAGGGTTGCCGAGCCGGCCTGGCGCGTGTCGCCGTAGGTGTAGCCGGGCAGGTCCTGGTAGCCGATCCAGCCGTTCTTCACGTAGGTCGGGTTGCCGTCGCGGCCGCGGAAGATCGACTGGTCCGCCGGCACCTCGTTGGCGTTGCGCCACAACGCGTCGAACAGCTGACGCGCGGTCCGGTCGTCGAGCAGGCCGCGGCGGTAGTTGTCGACCACCCACGGCGTGACGGGGTCACCGCTCATCACGTTGGTCTCGCCGCCGGCCAGCGCCCAGCGCGGGACCCAGCCGCCGTCCTGATAGATCCGGAGGACGGACTTGGTCATGTCGGCGGCCTTGTCCGGGTGCAGCAGCGCGACCAGCTGGTTCTGCGAGCGGTAGGTGTCCCAGAGCGAGAACATCTGGTAGTACGTGTCGCGGCTGCGGTGGACGGCGTCGTCGAAGCCGCGGTACGAACCGTCCACATCGGACCCGACGGACGGGTGCAGCAGCGACCGGTACAGCGCGCTGTAGTAGGTGCGCTGGTCGGCGGTCGTCCCGCCGGCGACGCGCAGGCGGTTGAGCTCATCGCGCCAGGTGTCGTGCGCGGCGGCGCGGGCCTTGTCGAACGACTTGGGCTGCTCGGCCGCGCGGTTCAGGCGAGCGCCGTCGATGGAGGTGTAGGAGAGCCCGACCGACGCGCCGACCTGGTTCTTCGCGGTGGCGAAGGTGAGCCAGGCGCCGGTGCGCTGGGCACCGAGCTTGGCGTCACGCTGGTTCGGCGTCAGCTTGCTGTCGGTCCAGGTGCCGAAGCTGGTGAACTTGCGGTCGAACTTGGCGCTGAAGAAGACCTTGTAGCGCTCTTTCTGCGTCTCCCAGCAGAAGTTGCCGCCCTGCAGCCAGCCCTCGACGGTGTCGTCCCCGACGACGTGGACGTCGCCGGCGTAGGTGTAGCCGTTGCTCTCGCCGACCTCGATGAGGACGTTTTCGCTGGTCGCGCCGCTGGGGAAGGTGTAGCGGTGCTGGCCGGTGCGCTGGGTCGCGGTCAGCTCGGCCTCGATGCCGCCGGCCAGCTTGACGCCGTAGTACCCGGGCTCGCGGGTTTCGTCGGCGTGGCTGAACTTGGCGCCGTACTTCGCGGGATCGCTGCTGGTGACGGCGCCGGTGGTCGGCATGAACCGGAAGTTGCCCATGGTCTGGCAGCCGACACCGGAGAGGTGGGTGTGGCTGAAGCCGAGCGTGGTGTCCTGCGCGTAGTCGTAGGACGCGTACTTCTTGAGCTGGGTGTCCGGGCTGAGCTGGACCATCCCGAAGGGCGTGGTGGCGCCGGGGAAGGTGGTGCCGTCGCCGTTGTTGCCGATCGAGGTGTCGACGAGCGTGGTCGGGTCGTCGGCGAACCGGGGTCCTGCCTCCGCGGGGGTGGCCAGCGCCAGCGTCGTGGCTCCGGCGAGCAGGGTGGCCAGGACGCGCGTACGCGTTCTCATCCGTGTCCTCCTGACAACGTTGTCACATGCACGGTGGGATCTTTTCCGTTGTCCGGTGGACAAATCAAGCCCTCCCCGCGACTTGAACCCGACGTGGCGTCAGGTCCTACCGTCGGGGCGTGAGCGAACGCAGGTGGAGCATCGGTGAGCTGGCGGCGGCCGGCGGCGTCACGGTGCGCACGTTGCACCACTACGACCGGATCGGCCTGGTGTCACCGGCGGAACGGACCCCGGCCGGGCACCGGCGGTACGCCGAGGCGGACGTGCGCCGGTTCTACCGGGTGCGGACCCTGTGCGGGATGGGGCTTTCCCTCGACGAGGTGGCCGTCGTGCTGCGGGACGCGGGAGACGATCCCGGGTCGCTGCGCGGCCTGCTGACCGCGCAGCTCGCCGACCTGGAGGCCCGGGCCGCGCGCCTCGCGGAGTCGGCCCAGCGCCTCCGGGGTCTGCTCTCCCGGCTCGCCGAGGAAGCCATGCCGGAACCGGAGCAGTTCCTCGCCGCCCTGGAGCCGATGTCCGTCGACGCGGGCCGGTACCTCTCCGCCGGTCAGCTCGCGACGATCACCGGACGCGCCGCGGAGCTGGGCGGCGAGGCGATCGAAACGCTGAAGACCGAGTGGCTCGGCCTCTTCACCCGGCTCAGGAGGCACCTGCTCGACGGGACGCCCGTCGACGACCCGGCGGTGCAGGACCTGATCGGCCGGTGGCGGGAGACGGCGGCCGCGTTCCACCCCGGCGACCGCCGGTTCGAGGCGGCGACCACGGCGCTGTGGGCGGACAACCGGGCCGGGATCGGGCGGGAACTCGACGAGCGCCTCGGCTGGTCCGGGCCGGCCGGCGCCGCCGAGGTCGTCGACTACCTGCGCAAGGCCCGGGCCGCGGGCGAAGGCTTTCTCGAAGGAATGGACGAATGATGGACGCCGACGTCACCGCATGGCTCCAGGAGAACCTGGTCCGGCTGCGGACGCTCGAACCCGGCGAGGGCTACGCCGGACTCGAGCCGTTGCGCGACATCGTCGGCGACGCCCGGGTCGTCGCGATCGGCGAGAGCACCCACCGGGTGCACGAGTTCTACCAGCTCCGCCACCTGGTGACCCGGTTCCTCGTCGACGAGCTGGGGTTCACCGGGTTCGCGATGGAGTCCGGCTTCCCGGAGGGCTGGGCGGTCCACGACTGGGTGCTCGGCGGCGACGGCGACCTCGATCTGCTCCTGCACACCGGGATCACCTACCACATGGGCAAGTGCGCGGAGATGCGCGACCAGCTGCGGTGGATGCGCGAGCACAACCGCACCCACGACCGCAAGATCCGCTTCTACGGCATGGACCTGCCGGACTCCAGCGCGTCCGCCCTGCCCGGCGTCACAGCCGCCTTGGCGTTCCTGGACGACGCGGACCCGGCCTACGCCGCTGCGGCCCGCAAAGCCCTGTTGCCGCTGTTCGATTACCTCCCCGCCGACCGGACCGGGCTGGCCTGGGCCGCCCCCGCGATCCACGCCTACCTGGCCCTCGGCACCGCTCATCGCCACGAGCTGACCGCCCGGATCGGCGAGCTGGCCGAGCGCCTTCGCGCCCTGCGCGTCCCGTATTCCACTGTGGACGCAAACCGGGCCGGCATCGCGCTGCAGTGCGCGGTCACCGCGAGGTCCGCGGACGCCTTCCTCGCCGGCATGGCGGCCGCGCCGGGACGCACCTACCGCGGCGCCAACGTCCGGGACGCGGCGATGGCCGCCAACGTCGAATGGATCCTCGGCCGGGAGGACCGCATCGTCGTCGGGGCGGCCAACGGGCACGTGCAGCGCTGGCCGTACCGCGTGCCGCCGATCATCACCGACGAACAGGTCATGCTCGGTCAGCACCTGGCCCGCTCGCTCGGCGACCGGATGGTGGTCATCGCCACCACCTATGACGGCGGCCGTGTGTTCAGCCACCGCCCGTCGGCCGACGGCCCGCCCGGCCACACCGAGGTCTTCCACGAGGACGTCGCCCCCGGCACCGACCCGGGCGATCTCGACGTCCTGCTCGCCCGGGCCGGTGAACCGCTCGCCCTGCTGGATCTCCGCAAGGTTCCCGGCGAAGGCGCGGTGGCCCGCCGCTTCGCCGAGATCGACGGCACGCGGAACGGACCGTACAAGCAGCTGGTGAACCCGCTCGTCGCGTTCGACGCCGTCGTGCACATCGACAAGGTGACCCCCTGGCACACCTTCGTCGACGGGGTCAGACCTGGTGCGTGACGTGCCCGCCGACGATCGTCGCCGTCACCGGGAGGTTCCGCAGGTCGGCCGGCGACAGCACCGACGGGTCCGTCGCCGTCACCACGAGGTCCGCGACGTCCCCCACCGCGACGCCCCGGCGGCCGCCCGAAGAAGCCGCCAAGGCTTCCGTGAACGGGATCGACTGTTCCGGGTGCCACGGCGGGCGGTCGTCGTCCGTGCGGGCGATCGCCGAAGCCATCCCGTCCCACGGGTCCAGCGGGGCCACCGGGGCGTCCGAACCGAACTCCAGCCGGGCGCCCGATTCCAGCAGCGCCCGGTACGGGAACGCCCGCTCGGTGCGCCCGTGCCAGTGGCGGTCCGCGACGTCGCGGTCGTCCGGCTGGTGGGCCGGCTGGACCGCCGCGATCACGCCCAGCGCCGCGAACCGGGGGACGTCGGCCGGGGCCAGCAGCTGGGCGTGCTCGATCCGGCCCGGGCAGCCGACCTGCTCGAAGGCGTCGAGGGCGATCGTGTTCGCGCGGTCGCCGATCGCGTGGACCGCCGGGAGGAGGCCGTGGTCGAACGCCCGCTGCATCAACGGGATCAGCTCGGCCGGCGGGAGTTCGAGCTGGCCCGGGGAATCACTGCCGGGGTAGGGGTCGTGGCAGTAGGCCGTGCGGGTGTTGAGGGAACCGTCCACGAAGAGCTTGAACGGCCCCACCGTCAGCAGCCCGCCGGAATCGGGGAGGACGTCGCCCGTGCGGTGGCCGCGCTCGATGGTCTGGTCCAGCAGGTGCTTGGCGATCACGCACGAGATCCGCGCCGCCGGGGCACCCCGGCGCGTCCAGTCCGCCACCGTGTCCGCGTACTCGTAGTCGACGATCTGCGTCACGCCCCGGGTGGCCGCCGCCGACACCGCTTCCGCCACCCAGCGGTCCTGGACGTCGATCGCCGCCGTCGGGAGCTGGGCTGTGGCGCTCATGCAGTCGCCCTCCAGCAGGACGCCCGTCGGGTGCTCGCGGCCGATCAGCTTCAGCGCCGCCGGGCTCAGCCACAGCGTGTGCAGGTCCGCGCTGAACAACGCGACCGCCCGCCCGGGCAGCGCGCGCTGCAGCAGGTCCTTGTGCGGCTTGTCCGGCCACAGCGCATCACGGAACCCGGCGCCCACGACGAGTTCCTTCTGCGGCGCGGGCGTGGCCAGCAGGTGCGCGAGCAGCAGCTCGATCGCCTCCCCCGCCGAGCGCGCCGCGTCCAGCGGGATCCGCCGCCGGAAAGTCGCCCACTGCAGGAGGTGGACGTGCGCGTCGACCAGGCCGGGCAGCAGCGTCCCGCCGTGCCCGTCGACGACGCGCGCCGCGAACCCCGTGGACCCCGGTTCGGTGATCGACGTGACCCGGCCGTCGTTCACCCGGACGTCCGCGAGGTCGCCGCCGAGACCCGGCCGGACGCGGCGCAGCAGGAGATCATCCATGCGGACCACCATGCCAGCCCGACCCGTCCGGGTGAAGCACGGCTTGAGATGAGGAATAGCCGGGTACTCGGCTACCGTTGAAACACACGGCAGCCGTCGCCCGCCGAAGGGTCAGGGCCGGTCAGGGGCGCCGCCTTCACAAGCCGCGCAGGGTTCGACTCCCTCGGTTGCCACCGAACCGGAAGGCCACCGCGAGGTGGCCTTCCGGCCGTTCAGCCCACCGGGATGTCCCGGCGCCGCAAGGCGAACAGGCCGCCCGCGCCGGCCGCGGCCGCGATCACCAGCAGCCACAGCAGCGGTGTCACCGAGATCGTCCCGCCCGGCAGGCGTGGCAGGTGCTGGAACGGCGACATCCCGAGCACCACGTCGTTCCACCGCAACGCCGAACCCACCAGCGACAGCAGCAGGAACCCCGCCAGCAGCCCCCACGCCGCCGCCGCGAAGCGGGGGAGGAAGCCGATCAGCGCTACCGCCAGGCCGGTGAGCACCCACACCGCCGGCAACTGGGCCAGTGCCGCCGGAACCAGCCCGAGACCGCTTCCGTACGCCACGCCCGTCGCCGCGCCCGTGACCGCCAGCGCGAACGCCGGGCCCAGCAAGGCGAACGTCAGGTGGGCCAGTGCCCAGCCCCCGCGCCCGACCGCCGTCGCCAGCACCGGTTCCGCCCGGCCCGCCGCCTCTTCGGCACGCAGCTTCAGCGCCGCCTGCACCGCGTACCCCGCCGCGGCCAGCCCGAACAGCGTCATCGTGCCCGCCAGGTACGCGTCCAGCACCGGACCGCCGCCGCCCACGCGGGAGAACACCTCCGCGACCGCCTGGTTGTCCCGCATCATCTCCGCGACGTTCTGCGCGACCCCGCCCATCAGCAGCCCGACCAGCGCCAGGCAAACGGTCCAGACCAGCAGCGTCCCCCGCTGCAGCCGCCAGGCCAGCGCCAGCGGCGAGCGCAGCGACGCCTTCGCCGTCTCACGTCCCAGCCGTGCGGGCAGCAGCGCTGCCCCGAGGTCCCGGCGAGCGGACAGGGCCACCGCCGAGACGACCAGCAGGCCCGTTGCGAACAAAGCCAGGAGCAGAACCCACCACTGCTCCCCCGCGAACGGCCTCAGCCGGTGCGCCCAGCCGATCGGCGACAGCCACGCGAGCCAGCCCGCCGAGCTGCCGTCGCCCGCCGCGCGCAGCAGGAACGCCACGACCAGTGCGCCGATCCCGATGCCCCTCGCCCCGCTCGCACCCCAGGTGAGCTGAGCGGCGACCGCCCCGACCCCGGCGAACACCCAGCCCGCCAAGGAGAACCCGAGCCCGAGCGCCAGCGCGCCGGCGAGCGGCACACCCTGCGCGGCGACGCCGAAGGCGGCCAGCAGGCCGAACCCCAGGCAGGCACCGCAGGCGGCGAGGACCGCCGCCGCCAGGCCCGCGTGGCGTCCGACGACCGTCGCGCCGGTGAGCTCGCGGCGGCCCGCCTCCTCCTCGGTGCGGGTGTGCCGGACCACGGTGAGCAGCGCGATCAACCCGACCACCACCGGGACGAACCCGCATTGCCACGCAAGGAGATTCCCCGGGGACGAGCCGTACAGCGGGCCGTTGCGGACCACGAACGTCGCGCTCGTCGCGTTGAGGTCGTAGAAGTGCTGCCGGGCCGCCGCGTCCGGGTACGCCGCCTTGATCGACGACAGGTACCCGACCGGCGCGAGCGCGAGACCGGCGATCCACAGCGGCATCAGCCACCGGTCGCGGCGCAGCACCAGCCGCAGCAGCGCCCAGGTCCCGGTCATCGCGGCGCTCCGACCGGCTCGTCGTGGCGGTAGTGGCGGAGGAACAGCTCCTCCAGCGTCGGCGGACGGCTCACCAGGCTCCGCACCCCTGCCCCGGCCAGGTGCCGCATCACCTCGTCCAGCGCCGGCTGGTCGACGGACAGGTGGACGTGCGAGCCGTACGAGCTCAGGTCGTGCACGCCCGGCAGGGACCCGAGGTCCGCCGGGACGTGCGCGAGGGAGGCGTCGATGGTGATCCGCCCCAGGTGGCGCAGCTCGTCGAGGGTGCCCGACTCGACCGTGCGGCCCGCGCGGATGATCGTGACGCGGTCGCACAGCGCTTCGACCTCGGACAGGATGTGCGAGGACAGCAGCACCGTGCGGTCGCCGCGCTCCCGTTCCTCCGCGACGACCTGCCGGAACGCCTCCTCCATCAGCGGGTCGAGCCCGGACGTCGGCTCGTCGAGGACCAGCAGCTCCACATCGGACGCCAGCGCGGCGACGAGCGCGACCTTCTGCCGGTTGCCCTTCGAGTACGTGCGGCCCTTCTTGCGCGGGTCGAGGTCGAAGCGCTCGACGAGATCCGCACGCCGCCTGCCGTCGAGGCCGCCGCGCAGCCGGCCGAGCAGGTCGATGACTTCGCCGCCGGTGAGGTTGGGCCACAGGGTGACGTCGCCCGGCACGTACGCGAGCCGCCGGTGCAGCTCGGTGGCCTGGGCCCAGGGGTCGCCGCCGAGCAGGGTGGCGCGGCCGCCGTCGGCCCGCATCAGCCCCAGCAGGACGCGGATCGTGGTGGTCTTGCCGGCGCCGTTGGGCCCGAGGAACCCGTGCACCTCGCCGGTGTGGACGGTCAGGTCGAGCCCGTCGAGGGCCCGTGTCCGGCCGAACGCCTTGGTGAGGCCGTCGGCGGTGATCGCGTCGGCCATCGTCATTCCTTCCGTTGGTAGGCGGCCAGCGCTTCGCGGGCCTTTTCGAGGACTTCGGTGGTGGCGAGCGGGTTGAGGAACAGGTGCCCGGCGGCCGCCGACATCCGCAGCATCGCCTCGTTCGTGCCCGGTTCCTCGCCGAGCGCGCGGGCGACGTGGTCCTGCAGGATCATCAGCCCGCCGGTCATCGCGGCGAGGGCGGCGGCGGCGCCCCGCGGGTCCGGCATGTCCATGCCCTGCTCGCGGAAGTAGCGCTCGGTCTCGTCGACGATCCCGGTGAACTGCGCCTGGGCGGCGGCGGAGCCGTCGACCATCGCGCGGCCCATGTACCGGCGGTACAGCAGCTGGCGGGCGTCGAACGTGGGCAGGAATCCCGGGTTCGCGGCGCCCTTCGCCAGCACTTCTTCCTTGAACTTCACCAGTTCGCCGAAGACGTGCGTGTCGCAGGCCTCGCGCAGGCCGTCCTTGGAACCGAAGTGGTGGCGGATCAGGCCACCGGAGACCCCGGCCTCCTCGGCGATGTCCAGGATCGACGTCTTTTCCATGCCGCGCTCGGTGAAGAGCTTGATGGCGGCGTCGCGGATCCGGGCCCGCGCGGTGAGGTCTTCGGTGCTCATCAGAGGTCCTATACGTGCGTGTAGTCGACTACACGTGAATATAGCCCACTACACGCACGTATAGCAAGACGGCACTTTCACGTGAAAGTGCCGCTTCCGGTGACCGCCTAACCGGGCAGTGCATTACTCCATTTGGCTCGCAACCAATTGCGGTCTTTGGGCTAACTGTCTGATTGCTGCCGAAGATCTCACCCTGTGTACTTCTCGGACGCACATCTTCATGAAGGGTCGTTTCAGTGACACAGCACAGATCGCGCTGGAGACGGCGGGCCGGGATCACCGTCCTCGCCACCGCACTCGGCGCCTCCGTCCTCGGCGTCGCCGTTCCGGTGGCGTCCGCCCAGCAGGCCCCGCCCTCGAACGGCGCCGCCGACGGCAAGACCCTCGACGAGCACGACCGCGCGCTCGTCGCCGAAGCCGAGAAGGCCGGGAAGCCCGACGTCACCCTGCTGATCGCCGCGGAGAAGGGCCAGACCGGCGCCGCCGTCACCGAGCTCAAAGCCCTCGGCGGGGTCGTCCAGTCCACCGACACGAAGCTCGACTACGTCAAGGTCAGCATCCCCCCGGAAAAGGCCGAAAAGGCCGCCAAGCTCAAGTCGGTGAACGCCGTCGACGTCGACGGGCTCATCGTGCGCGACGACCCGAAGCCCGACGGCGCGACCACCCCGCTGCCGCAGCCGGCCCCGGGCAAGAACACCCCGCGCGTCAACCCGTACCTGCCCACCGGGGACACCTACGCGGCGCAGTTCGGCCAGGTCCTGCCCAACTGGGACGGCAAGGACACCACGGTCGCCGTGCTCGACTCCGGCGTCGACCTCGACTCCCCTGCGCTGGCCACCACCAGCCACGGCGAACGCAAGATCGTCGACTGGTACAACGCCAACGCCACCAACTCCGGCGACGGCACCTGGGTCAAGCAGTCCACCCAGACCTACACCGGCACCTTCACCGCGAACGGCAAGACGTGGACGGCGCCCGCCACCGGCGGCCCGTACACCTTCGGCGTGTTCGGCGAGACCGCGGGCGACCTGGGCGCCGCGGACAGCGAGACCGGCGGTGACATCAACCGCGACGGCGACCGCGCCGACTCCTGGGGCGTGCTGCTCGACCCGGCGACCAAGGAGGTCCGGGTCGACCTCAACGGCAACGGCGACTTCACCGACGAAAAGCCGATGACCGACTACAACAAGAAGTTCGACGTCGGCTACTTCGGCACCGACAACCCGGCGACCGACATCGCCGAGCGGATGGCCTTCGTGGTCCAGACCGACAAGCCGGGTTACGTCGGCATCGGCATCGCCGGCGCGGAACACGGTTCGCACGTCGCCGGCATCGCGACCGGCAACGACCTGTTCGGCGGCAAGATGGACGGCGCCGCGCCGGGCGCGAAGGTGCTGGCCGTCAAGGTCTGCCTCACCAGCGCCGGCTGCACGTCGTCGGGCCTGCTCGACGGTGTCGTCTACGCGGCCAGCCACGGCGCCGACGTCATCAACATCTCGATCGGCGGCCTGCCGGCCCTCAACGACGGCAACAACGCCCGTGCGGAGCTCTACAACCGCACGATCGCCGAGTACAACGTCCAGATCTTCATCTCGGCCGGCAACAGCGGCGCCGGGGCGAACACCGTCGGCGACCCGTCGGTGGCCACGGACGCGATCTCGGTCGGCTCGTACATCACCAAGGAGACCTGGCTGTCGAACTACGGTTCGGTGACCAGGAACCCCGAGTCGATGCACCCGTTCTCCTCGCGCGGCCCGCGTGAGGACGGCGGTTTCAAGCCGGACATCATCGCGCCCGGCGCGGCCATCTCCACCGTCCCGCGGTGGGAGCAGCCGAGCCCGGTTCCCGGCACGTACACCCTGCCCGCCGGTTACTCGATGCTGCAGGGCACGTCGATGGCGGCGCCGCAGGCGACCGGCGCGGCGGCGCTGCTGGTGAGCGCGTACAAGGCGACGCACAACGGCCAGCGCCCGCCGGTGGCGCAGCTGCGGGCGGCGATCAAGTCGACCGCGCGGTTCGTGCCGGGCATCGGCGCGTACGCCCAGGGCGCGGGCCTGTTCAACGTCCCCGCCGCGTTCGTCGCGCTTTCGCTCAACCCGAAGCCGGACGTCGTCTCGACGTCGGTCGAGGTGCACACGGTCCAGTCGGGCCTGCTCGCCACGCCGAACACGGGCGTGGGCATCCACGACCGCGAAGGCGTGACCACGGGCAAGGCGTACACCCGCACCTACACGATCACCCGGACCACGGGCTCGGCGCACCCGGTGCCGTACTTCGTGCGGTGGGTCGGCAACGACGGCACGTTCTCCTCCGGCTCGACGGTGGTGCTGCCGCTGAACACGCCAGTGAAGTTCGACGTCAAGGTGAACCCGAAGAACGCCGGGGTCCACTCGGCTCTGCTCTACCTGGACAACCCGCTGACCATCGGCATCGACGTGCAGACCCTCAACACGGTCTTCGCGCCGCAGGAGTTCGTCGCCGGCAAGGGTTTCCAGGTCGACGTCTCGGGCAAGGCCGCCCGCAACCAGGCGACCAGCTACTTCGTGCGGGTGCCCCAGGGCGCCAGCGCGCTGAAGGTGGACCTGGACGCCGGCGGCGGCGCCCCGGGCAAGGGCCAGGTGCGGTTCCTGCGGTACGACCCGACCGGTGTCCCGGCCGAGGCCAGCACCGCGACGACCGCGTGCTACCTGCCCGACGCGGGTGCGGGCTGCGCCGGCGGCACGCCGACCAGCCGGACCATCGCCAACCCGCTGCCGGGCGTGTGGGAGATCACCGTCGAAGCGCGGCGGACGTCCGATGTGGACGAAGCGCCGTACAAGCTGTCGGCTTCGGTGCTGGGCACGGCGATCTCGCCGAACCCGGACGTCATCGCTTCGGCCACGCTGGGCACGCCGATCGCGCGGACCTACACCGTGCAGAACACGCTCGGCGCGTTCACCGGCAAGCTCACCGGCGCCACGCTGGGCAGCGCGAAGACGCAGCGGCCGACGATCACCGAAGGCACGCAGCAGCAGTACCAGATCGCGGTGACGCCGGGTTCGACGTCGCTGACGGCCACGATCGGCAGCCCCGCCGTCGTGGGCACGGACCTCGACCTGGTGCTGTACAACTGCACGACCGGTTCCTGCGTGCAGGCGGGCGTCAGCGCGGACGGTGACTCCGAGGAGTCGGTGACCGTGCCCAACCCGGCACCCGGGGTGTGGGTCGCGCTGGTCGACGGCTACGCGGTGCCGGGTGGCACCACCGCCTACGACTACCTCGACGTGTTCACCAACCCGGCGTTCGGTTCGGTCGCGGTGAACGACGCCAACGCCCTGCGCACGTCGGGCAGTTCGTGGACGGTCCCGGCGACGGTCACGGCCACCGCGGCTCCGGCCGCGGGCCGGACCCTGCGTGGCCAGCTGGCCGTGCAGACCGACACCGGCGTCACGGTCGGCACCTCGCTGGTGCAGATCACCGCGGTGAGCTGATTCCGTAGTCCGTGAAGGCCGTCCCGAGGTTTCCTCGGGGCGGCCTTCACGCTTTCTAGGCTTCCTGCGCCCGGGTGACGAACGGCGCCGGGTCGGCGAGGACCCGGTGGATGACCCGGCCGGCCGCGCCGAGGGTCGCCGCGTCGCCGCCGAGGCGAGACGCCGTCAGCACCGGGGGTGTGCCGCGCAGGCCGCCGAGGCGGGTCGTCAGCACCTCCGACACGGGGCCGGACAACCACGGGTACAGCTGGGTGAACACCCCGCCCAGCACGATGCGGTCCAGGTCCAGCAGGTTCACCGCCGACGTCAGGGCGATGCCGAGAGCGCGTCCCGCCGACGCGCACGCCGTCAGGGCCGGGCCGTCGCCGCGCTCGAGAGCGGCCAGCAACGCCGGGACCGAAGGGGCGTTTCCCGCCGCCAGCAACGCTTCCTGCCCCGCGTACGTCTCCAGGCACCCGCTGCCGCCGCAGCGGCACTGTGCTCCCTCCGGTGCCACGACGACGTGACCGAGCTCGCCGGCCAGGCCCGTCGCGCCGGAGTACAGCACGCCGTTCACCACCAGGCCGGCGCCGATGCCGATTTCGCCGGACACGTAGAGGAAGTCGCGCTCGCCGGCGCCGTACCAGAGCTCGCCCAGGGCCGCCAGGTTCGCTTCGTTGTCCAGCTCGACCGGGACCGGCAGGCGCAGCAGGTCGGCCGGGCGGACGTCCTGCCAGCCCAGGTTCGGGGCGGTGAACAGCACGCCGTCGCCGACCGGGCCGGACACCGCCAGGACCGCGCCCGCCACCTCCAGTCCCAGCCGGTGGGTCTCGGCGAGGGCCTCGGTGGCCAGCGCCTGCAGTTCGGCCAGGACCTTCTTCGGCCGCGAGCCGCGGTTGTCGCGCTCGCGGCGGGCGGCGAACCGGACCCCGCCGGTCAGGTCGAGCACGCGCACGGCGAGGTAGTCGACGTTGATCTCCAGCCCCAGTGACGCCACCCGCGCGCCGCTGAGCACGACCTCCACCCCCGGCCGGCCGCGTTCGCCCGCCCGCGCGGGCCCGGTCTCGGCGAGCAGGCCCGCGTCCACCAGGTCGCCGACGAGCTTCGAGACGGTCGACTTGGTCAGCCCGGTGACCTCGGCGAGCGCGGCGCGGGTCAGCGGACCGCCGCGGCCGACCGCCCCCAGCACGACCTCGAGGTTGCGGGCGCGCATCTCCTCGTGCCGCACGGCCTGGGTCATCGCGTCCTCCTGCGAAGCACTCTAACCGCCCCCCTTGACGCCCGGGACCCCGCGGCGCATATTTAGTCTACAACGTGAACTAAATGAAGGGACAGTCATGAGCGACTACGCTCCCCAGCCGGCCGACAAGTTCACCTTCGGCCTCTGGACCGTGGGCTGGCCCGCGGCCGACCCGTTCGGGGTGGCGACGCGGCCGCCGCTGGACCCGGTGGAGAGCGTGCACCGGCTGGCGGAGCTGGGCGCCTACGGCGTCACCTTCCACGACGACGACCTCTTGGTCACCGAGCCGGACCGCGACAAGGCGATCGAGCGCTTCCGCAAGGCGCTCGCCGAGACCGGCCTCAAGGTCCCGATGGCGACGACGAACCTGTTCACCCACCCGGTGTTCAAGGACGGCGGCCTGACCAGCAACGACCGGGACGTCCGCCGGTACGCGCTGCGGAAGGTGCGGCGCAACCTCGACCTCGCGGCGGAACTCGGCGCGGAGACCTACGTCGTCTGGGGCGGCCGCGAAGGCGCCGAGTCCGACGCCGCGAAGGACGTCCGCGCGGCGCTGGACCGCTACAAGGAAGGCTTGGACCTGCTCGCCGACTACGTCGTCGAGAAGGGCTACAACCTGCGGTTCGCGCTCGAGCCGAAGCCGAACGAGCCGCGCGGTGACATCCTGCTGCCGACGATCGGGCACGCGCTGGGCTTCATCTCGCAGCTCGCGCGGCCGGAGCTGTTCGGGCTCAACCCCGAGGTCGGGCACGAGCAGATGGCCGGGCTGAACTTCGTCCACGGCATCTCGCAGGCGCTGTGGCAGGGCAAGCTGTTCCACATCGACCTCAACGGCCAGCACGGCCCGAAGTACGACCAGGACCTGATCTTCGGCCACGGCGACCTGAAGAGCGCGTTCTTCCTGGTCGACCTGCTGGAGAACGGCGGCTACGAGGGCCCGCGGCACTTCGACTACAAGCCGCTGCGCACCGAGGACCCGGCGGACGTGTGGGTCTCGGCGGCGGCGAACATGCGGACCTACCTGATCCTCAAGGAGAAGTCGGCCGCGTTCCGGGCCGACCCGGAGGTCACCGAGGCCCTGGCCGCGTCGCGGGTCCCGGACCTCTCGACGCCGACGCTGGCGCCGGGCGAGTCGTTCGACGACCTGCTGAACGACGACTTCGACCTCGACGCGGCGGCCGAGCGCGGCTACCACTTCACGCGGCTCAACCAGCTGGCCCTGGAGCACCTGCTCGGCGTCCGCTGAACCGGGGTGAGGGCCACGCCGCATCCGCCGGCGTGGCCCTCACGCTTCGCCGGGACCTCCTCGGTGAGCTTCACTCGCCGCGGGCGGCGGCCGCCAGCAGCAGCTCCTTGACCTCGGTCGCGTGGAACTTCTCCCGTGCGAGCGCCGGGTCCGAGCACAGCAGCACCGGGCCGTCCGCGGCCGAGTCGGGCAGCCGGCCGTGGCTGCCGCGCACCGGCGCGGGGTCGAGCGGGACCACCTGCATCGAATACCGCAGGCCGAGCTTCTTGCGGGCCAGCGCGGCCGCCGCCTTCAGCTTGACCCTCGGGTCGGCCGGGTCGAAGAACAGCTCGGCCGGGTCGTAGCCGGGCTTGCGGTGGATCTCGACGGTCTTCGCGAAGTCCGGCGCGCGATCGTCGCTCAGCCAGTAGTAGTAGGTGAACCAGGCGTCCGGCTCGGCGACGGCCACCAGCTCGCCCGCGCGTTCGTGGTCGATGCCCAGCCCCGCCTGCCCGGCCCGGTCGAGCACGACGTCCACTCCGGACAGTCCGGCCACGAGGTCCCGCACCCGCGCCAGATCCGCCGGGTCGGCGACGTAGACGTGCGCGACCTGGTGGTCGGCGACCGCGAACGCGCGGGACGTCCACGGGTCCAGGTACTCCATGCCCGCCTGGACGTACACGTTGAGCAGGCCCTCGCGGCGCAGCGCCCGGTTGACGTCGACCGGCCGGTTCGCGTTCGTGATCCCGTACTCCGACAGCGCGACGACGGTGTGCCCGCCCGCGGCGGCGAAGTCCAGCAACGGCTTCAACGCGGTGTCGACCTCGCGCGCGGCGGCCGCCGCCTGCGGCGCGTCCGGGCCGAAGCGCTGCAGGTCGTAGTCCAGGTGCGGGATGTAGACGAGCGTGGTGTCCGGCCGGTCCTGGGTCATGATCTGCTGCGCGGCGGCGATGATCCACTGCGACGACGTGATCGACGCCGTCGGGCCCCAGTAGGTGAACAGCGGGAACTCGCCGAGATTGCCGACGAGCCGGTCGTGCAGCTGCGGCGGGTGGGTGTAGGCGTCCGGGGACTTCTTGCCGTCGGCGTGGTAGATCGGCCGCGGGGTCACCGTGAGGTCGGTGTCCGCGCCCATCGCGTACCACCAGCAGATGTTGGCGACCTTGTGGCCGGGCTGCGCGCGCCGGGCCGCGTCCCAGAACTTGTCCCCCTGCACGAGCTTGTTGTGCTGGCGCCAGAGGAACACCTCGCCGAGCTCGCGGAAGTACCAGCCGTTGCCGACGATCCCGTGCTGTGCCGGGACGAGCCCGGTCAGGAAGGTCGACTGCACCGAGCAGGTGACGGCGGGGAACACGGTGTCCAGCTGGGCGGTGAAGCCGGGTTCGGCCATCTTGCGCAGGTTCGGCATGTGCGGGAGCAGCCGCGGCGTCAGCCCCACGACGTCGAGGACGAGCAAACTCATGGGGTTACCTCTTCCAGGCCCAGGGTGGTCAGTGCGCGCCGGGTCCAGTCCAGCTCGGCCGCGATGCCCGCGACCAGCCCGGCGTCGTCGGCGGGTGCGTCCGGGAGCACCTGCCAGGTGTAGGTCTCGACCTCGACGTGGTCGGTGCGCGCGGTGGCGCCGCCGAACAGCTCGGCGAGGGTGCCGGCCAGGACCGGCCGGGTCGACGTCAGCGGCGGTGCCGGGTCGGCGTGCAGCGGCACGTGGAAGTGCACCCGCCACGGCGCCACCCCCGGCAGGGCACCGCCCAGCGCGAGGTCGAGGTCGTCAGCGCCCGGCGGGGCGCCTTCGTTGCTCTGGTGCAGGAACCGCGGCTCCACGAAGGACTCCAGCGCCCGCCGGGTCGCCGGGTCCCGCGGTGAAGCGGCCTCCAGCGCCGCCGACGCCTGCAGCTTGACGACGGCCAGCCCGGCGGCTTCGAGCCGGCCCAGAGCGGCGGCCGGGTCCTCGAAGCCGACCGCCAGGTGGCACGTGTCCAAGCAGACGCCCAGCCAGTCGGTGTCCACTTCGGACAGCCGGGCCGCGGCCTGCGCGGTGGTCTCGATGACGCACCCCGGCTCGGGCTCGAAGGCCACCCGCACCGGGCGCTCCTGGGCCGCCAGTCCCTTCGCGAGCAGGTCGAGCTGCCCGTCGTCGCCCCGCCATTCCGTGCGCCAGCCCAGCGGCAGCGTCGACACGCTGCCGCGCACGGTGTCGTCCGGCATCAGCTCGGCGAGCAGCCGCGCGAGGTCCAGGGTGTACCGGGTCCGCTCGGGCGCCGCCCAGTCCGGCCGGTAAACCTTGTGCTTGACGACGGGGTCGTGGAAACCCTGGTACGGGAACCCGTTGAAGGTGACGACCTCCAGGCCGCGCGCGGCGAGCTCGGCCTTCAACGTCGTCACCGCGCCCGGGTCCGCCACCAGCTCGCTCGCCACCGGCCGGGCCAGCCACAGGCCGAGCCCGAGCCGGTCCACGCCCAGCCGCTGCCGGACCGGCTCACCGAAGCGAGCCAGCTGGGCGAGCACGCCGTCGAGGTCCTCGGCCTGGTGCACGTTGGTGCAGTAGGCGAGGTGGACGACCGTGCCGTCACGGTGCCGGAACCTCACTTGCGGGCCCCCCGGAGGATGGAGTTGCCCGCGAACTCGGCCGCCGCCGCGCCGGATTCCAGCGAAAGCCGCCCGCTCTGCCCGTAGAACTCGACCGGGTTGCGCCACAGCACCCGGTCGACGTCGCCGGAGGTGAAGCCGGCGGCCAGCATCGCGTCGCCGGTCTTGCGGGTCTTGAGGGGGTCGCTCTTGCCCCAGTCCGCCGCGGAGTTGACCAGCACGCGCTCGGTGCCGTACTCCCGCAGGATCGCTACCATCCGGTCCTCGTCCATCTTCGTGTCCGGGTAGATCGAAAACCCGAGCCAGCAGCCGGACTCCTTGACCATCGCGACGGTCAGCTCGTTGAGGTGGTCGAGCACCACGCGCTCCGGGGCGATCCCCGACTCGCGGACGACGGCGATGCTCCGCTCGGTCCCGGCCGCCTTGTCGCGGTGCGGGGTGTGCACGAGCGCGGGCAGGTCGTGGTCGATCGCCAGCGCGAGCTGCGCGGCGAACGCCTTGTCCTCCTCCGCGGTCATCGAGTCGTAGCCGATTTCGCCGACCGCGACCACGCCGTCCTTCTCCAGGTACCGCGGCAGCAGGTCGAGCACCGGCGTGCACCGCGGGTCGTTGGCCTCCTTCGGGTTGAGCGCGATCGTGCAGTGGTGGGCGATGCCGTACTGGCTCGCCCGGAACGGCTCCCAGCCGACGAGCGCGTCGAAGTAGTCGGTGAAGCTCCCGACGCTGGTGCGTGGCTGGCCCAGCCAGAAGGCCGGTTCGACGAGCGCGCGGACGCCGGCGGCGTGCATGGCCGCGTAGTCGTCGGTGGTCCGGGAGCTCATGTGGATGTGCGGGTCGAAGATGCGCATCAGGTGTCCTGTCCGGTCAGCAGCGGGAGGAGGTCGGCGGGGACGTCGCGGCCGGCGGCGGTGCGCTCGGCGGCGAACGACCGCAGCATCCGCCGCAGCTCCTCGTCGGTCCGGCGGTCCAGCCCGGCCACCTCGGCCAGGGGAACGCCCATGAAGACGCACTTGAGGACGCCGTGGCGGTACGCGGCGGCATCGAGGTGCGTGGCGGCGTACTCGCCCATCGCGGCGGCGACGAGCCGGGTGTCGTTGGTGCGGAGGGCGTCCGCGACCAGGGCTGTACCCGCGTCCCCGATGTCCACAACGGACAGTCCATGGAGGACGGCCCGCTTCTCCGCCGCGTCGCCGTAGCGGTAGAGATCGGGCATCTCCGCCGCGGCACCGGGTGCCGCCTTGAGCAACGCGACGCGGGCGAGGTCGTCGACGGTCCGGCCCGGCACGTCCGACGGTCCCCGGCCGACCCGGCGGCCGACGGCGGGGAAGACCGTGCGCAACGCCGTCGCGTCGGCCGCCACCCTGGTCAGGGCTTCGTCGAGCCAGGCGGTCACCCCGCCACCGCCGAGCGCAGGAACGCCAGGGACTCCCGGGCGATCCGGGGTGCGGCGTGGCTGTCCCGCGGCAGTTCGACGGCCACTAGCCCGGTGTACGGCGCCAGCGCGGCCAGCACCGGCGGGAAGTCGATTTCCCCGCGGCCGAACTCGAGGTGCTCGTGCGTGCCGCGGCACATGTCGTCGATCTGGACGTTGACCAGCCGCGGCAGGGCGCGGCGGACGCAGTCGGGCACGGAGGCGCTCTCGTTGCACCGGCAGTGCCCGATGTCCAGCGTCAGCCCGAACCGCGCCGGATCGCCGAGCCGGCGGGCCAGCTCGAAGTAGCCGTCGAGGTCCTCGACGAGCATCCCGGGCTCCGGTTCGAAGCCGAGCTCGACATCGTGCTCGTCGGCGGCCTTGAGCACCTCCGCGCACCCGTCGGCCAGGTACGCCCACGCGTCCTCCGTGGACAGGTCCGCGGGTTTGTTGCCGCTCCAGAAGGACACCGCCTCGGCGCCTAGGTCCGCGGCGATCTCGACGGCCCGGGTCAGGAACTCGACGCGGCGCGCGCGATCGGGGTCGAGGAACGTCGGCGCGTGCTTGCGCCACGGATCCAGCAGGAACCTCGCCCCGGTCTCGATCACGACGGCGAGGCCGAGCCGGTCCAGGTCCGCGGCGACGCCGGCGACGCGCCGGGCGAGGTCCGGCCCGAACGGGTCCAGGTGCTGGTGGTCGAGGGTGAGCGCGACGCCGTCGTACCCGAGGTCGGCCAGCACGCGCAGGGCGTCCCCGAGCCGGTGGTTGGCGAAGCCGTTGGTGCCGTACCCGAACCTCATGTCGGCGACACCTTCCGGCCCAGCGCCCGCGCGAGCGGGAACGCGGCGGCCACGGCCAGCGCCGGGCGCCACGCGCCGGTGCGCGCGATCAGCCCGGCCTGCAGCGGGATCATGCCGTGGATGCCGGCGCCGACCGCGCGCCGGATCTTGCCCGCGACCGGGTCGCGGACGGCGTCGTACTGCGCCCGCCCGGTCGTCGCCACGTACGTCCCGAGCAGCGCCGAGGCCAGCGGCCCGACGCGGCCGGCAGCGAGGCGCACCCCGGCCGTCGCGGCCAGGGTGGCCGCCGGCAGCGCGGGTTTCGCACCGTCCACTTCGGACCGGGACAGCACGGTGACGGCGTAGGTGTGCGCCCCGACCGTCAGCGCCGCGGGCAGCGCGGGCCGGGCCCCGCCCGCGCCGAGCAGGACGTCGAGGGTGCGGGCCGCGGCCATCGCGGCCGGGCCGAGCACGGTGTTTTTGAGCACGAAGTCGTACGCCCAGACGGTCGCGGCCAGCGGCAGCGCAACGCGCAGCGCCCGCCGTCCGCCGGCGGCCGCGGCGATGCCCAGCCCGCCCGCGGTCAGCCCGGTGGCGACGCCGAGCGCCGTGCCCGGGGCGACCCGGCCGGACGGGATCGGCCGCTCGGGCCGCTCGATCGCGTCGAGCCGGCGGTCGGCGTAGTCGTTGAGCGCCATGCCGGCCCAGTAGATGCAGACGGAAGCGCCGGTCAGGGCGAGCGTGCGGCGGCCGAACGGCCAGCCCGCCGCGGCGGCCCCGGCGACGGCGTCCCCGGGCACGGTCAGCGCGGCGGGCGCGCGGACGAGTTCGACGAGCGCCTTCACCGGTGCGCCCACTCACGCAGGGCCGCGTACTGCGACGCCAGGTCGTGCGGGCCGTCGCCGACGGGATCCTTGAAGAAGAAGCCGAATTCGGCGACCGGGCCGGCCACGCCGTCGCGGCACGCCTTGGCGGTCAGCCGGGCGAGGTCGAGCACCAGCGGGGCGGCGAGCGCCGAGTCGCAGCCCTGCCAGGTGAGCTGCAGCGTCATGCGCGCGCCGAGGAACCCTTCGAAGAGCACGTGGTCCCAGGCGGTCTTCCAGTCGCCGAGCGCCGGCACGTAGTCGATGTGCACCTCGCCGTCGACGTCCCCGCCGAGGTTGCGCGAAAGCACCTGCTGCTTCGACGCGTTCTTGCTCGACGCCGCGCCGGGGTCGGCCAGCGTGGCGCCGTCGCCGCCGCCGAGCAGGTTCGTGCCCGACCAGGCCAGCACGTTCAGCCCGCGCTGGGCGAACATCGGCGCGAGCACCGACCGCAGCAGCGTCTCGCCCGTCTTGCCGTCCCGGCCCGCGTACGGCTGCCCGGTGACGCGGGCCAGCTCGTCGAGCGCGGGCAGCCGCGCACCCGTGGACGGCGTGAAGTCGACAAAGCCACAACCCGCGCGAAAGGCGGCGTAGGCGTACAACGCGCTCGGCGGCAGCACGTCCAGATCCGCTTCCAAGGCGGCCAGCGACGCGTGGGCCGGGTGCGGGACGCACGGCGGCTCGGTGGACGAAACGTTGACCACGACGACGTGGTCGACTCCGGCGCCGAACCCGGTCAGGTCCGCGACGATCCGGTCGGCCGCCGCGCGCCCGCCCCCGGACGGCGCCGGGCGCAGCCGCGCCTCGGCCGCGTCCAGTTCGGCGGTCACCGGGCCGGGCAGCGCGGCGGGGAGCACCCCCGCCGCCGCCAGCTGCTCCGCGCGCTTGACCAGCGGTGTGTCCACGACGTCGTGGCCGCCGAAGACCAGGTCCCCCAAGCCGGGCAGTGCCGCCCCGGCGAAGTCCGGCAGCTCGGTCACGCAGCCCGTGCGCGCGGCGAGTCCCGCACGCAGGGCGGCGGCTCCGGCGATGGCCGTGGTGGCCACCGACCCCCGGGCGCCGACCAGCCAGACACCGATCTTCCCCATGTTTCCCCCTCCGGTTGTTTCAGCCCCGCCGGACGCTTCGATGCCGGCGCGGGTCCAGCCACTGCTCACGCACCTCGTGAGCGGACGTGTGCCCGATCGGCGAGCCGGTCACGGCGCCGGCGGTTTCCCGCCCAGCACGTCCTTGCCCGTGGCGAGCGCGATCTCCGCGCGCATGCCGCCGGGCGGGCAAATGTCCACCAGGGTTACATCGCTTGACCCCAGCAAGCGTTTCGGCAAAACCTTCGCCCGGCGGCGAACGCCGTCAGGCCGAGGGCGCGGCGCTGAGCGTGCCGAGGGCCGCGACGAGCGGGGAGAGTTCCGGCCGCGTCTCCGCTTCGGCCAGCGCCTCCGCCAGCGCCGTGTCGTGCGTCGGGCGGGCGGCCGTCAGGAGGGCCTGGCCCGCCGGGGTCACCTCCGTGTAGATGCCGCGGCGGTCGTCCGCGCAGAGGTAGCGGGCCAGCAGCCCGCGCCCCTCCAGCCGCGTCACCAGGCGCGTCGTCGCCGACTGGCTGAGCACCACCGCGTTGGCGAGCTGGTTCATCCGGAGGTGGAAGCCGTCCTGGCGGGCCAGCACGTCCAGCACCGTGTACTCGCTCACCGACAGTTCGTGGTCGCGCTCGAGCGCGCGCTGCAGCCTGTCCTCGATCCGCGCGTGGAGCGCGGCCAGCGTCCGCCAGCCCTGCGCGCGGGCTTCGACGGCGTCGTCGTCCAGTGACACGGTTCACCTCTTCCCGGCTTGCACACGCACCCGCAAAGTCGCAAGCTTGTGCAATATACGGCGTCTGCAACTATCTCGGACGCTTGTAGTTGCCAACGCCCTCAGTCTACCCCGGAAAGAAGGAAGTCCATGCCCGCCGCCCTGCTCGCACTCGCGATCAGCGCTTTCGGGATCGGCACCACCGAGTTCGTGATCATGGGCCTGCTGCCCGAGGTCGCAGCCGATTTCGGCGTCTCGATCCCGTCCGCAGGCCTGCTCATCTCCGGCTACGCGCTCGGCGTCGTCGCCGGTGCTCCCCTGCTCACCGCGCTCGCTTCGCGGGTGCCGCGCAAGACCGTGCTGGTCGCGCTGATGGGCCTGTTCATCGCCGGCAACGTGCTCTCGGCGCTGGCCCCGAGCTACGGCCTGCTGATGACCGGCCGGGTCGTCGCCGCGCTGAGCCACGGCGCCTTCTTCGGCGTCGGCTCGGTCGTCGCCGCGTCGCTGGTCGCGCCGGCCAAGCAGGCGGGTGCCATCGCGCTGATGTTCACCGGGCTGACCGTGGCGAACGTCCTCGGCGTGCCCGCCGGCACCGCGCTCGGCCAGGCCTTCGGCTGGCGTTCGACGTTCTGGGTGGTCAGCGCCCTCGGCGTGGCCGGCGCGATCGGCATCCTCGCCCTCGTGCCGCACCAGGCACCGGACCCGGACGCCGGCCTGCGCCGCGAACTCGCCGTGTTCCGCCGCCCGCAGGTGTGGCTCGCGCTGGTGATGACGGCGCTCGGCTTCGCCGGCGTGTTCGCGTCCTTCACCTACATCGCCCCGATGATGACGCAGGTCGCCGGCTTCTCCAGTGGCGCCGTCACCTGGCTGCTCGTGCTCTTCGGCGCCGGCCTGTTCGCCGGCAACCTGCTCGGCGGCCGGGCCGCGGACCGCAGGCTGATGCCCAGCCTGTACGTCATCCTCGCCGCGCTGGCGCTCGTGCTGGTGGCGTTCGTGTTCACCGCGCACGCGAAGGTGCCCGCGGCGATCACCATCGCGCTGTTCGGGGCGGCCGGCTTCGCCACCGTGCCGCCGCTGCAGGCCCGCGTGCTGGCGAAGGCCGAAGGCGCTCCCGCGCTGGCCTCGGCGGCGAACATCGCCGCGTTCAACCTGGGCAACGCCGGCGGCGCGTGGCTCGGCGGCCAGGCGATCGACGCCGGCCTCGGCTACACCGCGCCCAACTGGATCGGCGCCCTGCTCGCCGCGGCCGGCCTCGCCGTGGCGCTCGTCTCCGGTCTGCTCGACCGCCGGACCCCGGCCCGTTTCACCGCCGCAGAACGGGTTCCCGCCCGATGAACCACCCACCGAAAGGAACCCTCGTGACCAGCGTGCCCGTGATCGAACTCAACAACGGCGTGCGGATGCCGCAACTCGGCTACGGCGTGTTCCAGATCCCGGACGACGAGACCACCGCCGCCGTGAAGACCGCCCTCGAAGCGGGCTACCGGAGCATCGACACCGCCGCCGTCTACGGCAACGAAAAGGGCGTCGGCCAGGCGATCGCCGAGTCCGGCATCGCCCGCGACGAGCTCTTCGTCACGACCAAGCTGTGGAACTCCGCCCAGGGCTACGACTCGACGCTCAAGGCGTTCGACGACAGCATGGCCCGGCTCGGGCTGGAACAGCTGGATCTCTACCTCATCCACTGGCCGACGCCGAAGCGCGACAAGTTCCTCGACACGTGGAAGGCGTTCGAGAAGCTCTACGCCGACGGCCGGGTCCGCGCGATCGGCGTGTCCAACTTCCAGCCGGCGCACCTCGAACGGCTGATGGACGCTTCGAACGTCGTCCCGGCGGTCAACCAGGTCGAGCTGCACCCGTACCTGCAGCAGCCGGAGCTGCGCGAGTTCGACACGAAGCACGGCATCGCGACCGAGGCGTGGAGCCCGCTCGCCAAGGGCGGCAGCCTGCTCGGCGACCCGGTGATCGCCGACCTCGCGGTCAAGCACAGCCGCACGCCCGCGCAGATCGTCCTGCGCTGGCACCTGCAGCTGGGCAACGTGGTGATCCCGAAGTCCGCGACGCGGTCGCGGATCGAGGAGAACTTCGACCTGTTCGGGTTCACCCTCACGGAGGAGGAGCTGGATTCGCTGACGCCGCTGGACCGCGGCGAGCGCACCGGCCCGGACCCGGACACCTTCAACGCCGCCTGACCAGTCGTGGGGGGTGGGGGGGGGTTGGATAGTAAGGAAGAAACACAACCGCGCGCCGCCGGCCCCACCCCGGGGGGGGGGCCCCCCCCCCGGGGGGGGGGGGAGGCACG